>CAYTIW010000142.1:0-2543 GCA_964438075.1 uncultured Planctomycetales bacterium | reverse complement strand
AGCGGATGCGCACGCGCTTGAAGCGCCCGGTTACGGTTGCGTCGCCGGCGTGGATAGTGACATCCGTCATCAGCGGTTCGCTCCAATCCAGCCGGCAATCGCCGATGCAATCAGCGTCAACAGCGCGTTACCGCTGGCTAACATATCGGTGCGCGTCTCCAACCGCGTGATGCGCGGCTCGTGGTTTGACATGCAATCGAGTTTGTCGTTGATGGCGTCCAGCTTGGTCTCTATGCGGGCCATGCGGTCGGCGTTGGTGATGCGCCCGTTGCCGTTGTCTGGTGCGGCGTCGCTCATCGACTACTCGCGCTTGGTCAGGGAGTATGTACCCTGGTTGGCGACTGCCGCCAGGATCACCGCACGCGCCAGCGCAACGAGGCCGGGCCGGTCACACGTCACGCTCAGGCCGAAGTCAGACGCCAGCCCCGAACACGCCAGGCCATAGGCGGCGGCGGCGAACGCGATCACCAAGAGCAGCATAACCAGGCGCTTGTACTCTGCATACAGCCCGTCAAACTTGTCTTTCAGTCCGGGCACATACGAGAACACCAGGGACAGGATCGCGCCGGCAAACATCGAGAGAGTATCAGCAGTCATATCATCCTCCAGGAAAATAAAAACCGCCGGCGGTCCTGCTCTCGCAGAAACGCCGGCGGTAAACCCGACAACACGCTATTGAGTTGCCCTATTATACCACGCCCGCCATCGGCAACGAACTCTAATCTGGTGTTCTATGTGTTCTATGATATTGCCTATTGACATTTATCCCCATGCGGATATATAATAGGGATAGTTAGAGAGACAGAGCAGAGAGACACAGGGAGATACGAGATGGACTACGAAGTTTTCAACTACTACCGGAAAGACCCCAGCGAACTTGGCGCAGTATACGCCTACCACGTCACCCCCACCGCCAACGTCGAGAGCATCAAGGCGGACGGCATCACCGCCCGAAGCTGCGTAGCCACTCGCGACGGAGACGCACGACGCCCAGCCGTCTACCTGCTGGCAAATCGCAACGATGCGTACGACAGCAATATCCGCTCGTTCCTCTTTGACGCCCACGATCTGGCTGTAATCAGGGTCCGCATCCCCAGCAACGAGTTCGACAACCTGCACGTAGACGGAATATTCAACATGTCGTGCCAGTGCTCCGACGGCTCCTACCCCTCCGGCATCCAGTACACCGGCAGCATCCCGGCGAGCTGGATTGAGGTGATATAACCTACCATTCAGCCCTCCCGGCCGGGCGATAGACCGGGAGAAGGATCACCCAATGAACGAAATCACCATCACCCTGGACAGCGCCGGCCTAAACGATTTTGTCGCCGGCTACCCGGACCCCGAGTATGCTATCAGCGAGTACGCCGCCGCCCTGCGCCGCGGCATCATCGAGCACTATCCCGGCGTAACGGTCAGCATCACGAGAAGCACCAGCGGTCGCGACACGGTTACGACTGACGGGGACTATGACGACGACGTGCGCGCTACCGAGGTCTACGAGACGGTCGCCGCCGGCCTCGCAGATTTCGCCTGGCTGCCGCTGAACACCCAGCAGGCCGCCGGCGCGGTCGGCATGACCACCCGGCATATCCGCCGCCTGATTGCCGACGGCAAACTCCCGGCCCGCAAACTCGGGCGCGATTGGCTGATCCGGCCCGGCGACCTGGCCGGGGTGGAGCGCATCAAATCGGGTAGGCCGCGCGTCGCATAACCCCCGCCCTACCCCAGCCGCCCGGCCAAACGCCGGGCGGTTTTCATTTCGCCCCCAGCCGCTCAATCAACTGCCCCAGCCGCCGCATGTTGGCGTGCCAGTACACCACCTCCCCGCACGTGTGCACCATCTCCACGTGTGCCACGACACCGATGGCCGTGTGCAGACAGCCGGCGGCGTCCTCGTGCCCGAGTACCCCGCCGCAGCGGGGGCAGGTGATTGGGTGTGGGTCCATGCTATTCGCTCGCCTCTCTCAGCAGCGCCAGCAGCGCCGCCAATGTCTCGGTGTCCATCTTGCGCCGGATGGTTTGCGCTGCGCTGGCCGGGTCCTCCAAGTTGATGGACGCTCGCGCCCGCTTGCGCTTGACGCCCACCGACTGCCGGACGATCACCGTCACCGGGTGGTCAATCGCGGCAAGCTCTTCGGGCGTCACCTGAATTACCTGGATTTTCACCAGGGACTTTGCAACACACACACCGGGGATGGTGTGCACCGCCCCGCAGTCGGGGCAGGCGGGCGCGGGTAGCAGTACAGGCAGGCCCAGCCGCTTGCGGATGTCCGGCTCCTTCGGCTCGTGGCGCTCCTCCGTGATACGGAATGCCAGCCCGCCCGAAATGCCAAACTGCTCCCCCACGTCACGCCACGTAGCGCCCTTCTGGCGGGCCGTTTTGATCGACTCGATTAGTGTATCAAATTCACTCATAGTCGCTCCTTACAGGCGTGTTATTTGGCGTAACAGATAGCTGTAGATGCAGTTGACAACCACGTTTTTGCTCCTCAGTTAGGGCACACCGGCCCCGGCGTCACCGGCACGGTGCGCGCCCACAG
>CAYTIW010000141.1:0-2615 GCA_964438075.1 uncultured Planctomycetales bacterium | reverse complement strand
AGCCAGACTTTATATGCGCTGGCTATCTCAGGAGGAGCTGCTGAGGGCGCATACGGGGCCGGTTTATTAAGTGGTTGGAGTGAATCGGGGGTGCGCCCGGTTTTTAAAATAGTAACAGGGATTAGCACGGGAGCGATAATTGCGCCAATCGCCTTTCTCGGGAGTGAATATGATTACAAATTAAAAGAGTTTTATACAAAATATTCTACGAGAGATATTGTCCGAATACGAATCCCGTTTATCAATTCTTTTGCAAATACCCGCCCGCTTGAGCGTCTGATTGAGAAATACTTTGATGCAGAATTGATGAAGCAAATAGCCGCTGAGTATGCCAAAGGGCGCAGGCTTTACATCGGAACTACTAATTTAGATGCGCAGCGGCTGGTTATTTGGGATATAGGAAAAATCGCGTCTATAGGAGATGATAAAGCTTTGAAGCTATTTCGCAAGGTCATATTGGCATCGGCATCTATCCCGATCGCTTTCCCTCCGGTATATCTAAATGTAGAAGCCAATGATAAGACGTACGATGAGATGCATGTTGACGGCGGCATAACTAGGCAGGTATTTTTTCTGCACGATGTTTTGCAGGGGTTCGACAAGGCTCTTAAAGAAAAGGGGATCGATGCCTCTAAGCTTAAATACGCAATCTATGTAATAAGAAACGGCTATGTTGATCCTATCTATAAAGAGGTTCCGGATAGGCTTCCAGCAATTGCTGAGCGTGCGGTTGACACGATAATAAATGCTCAGGGTATAGGTGATCTTTACCAGTTGTACGTTTTTACTAAATATGGAAAGGGAGATTTTAATCTTGCCTATATTCCTACAACGCATGTATCAAAAGCAAAAGAGCTTTTTGATCCCGCGGAAATGCGAGAGCTTTATGACCTTGGATTTAAGGAAGCATCGGGAGGCTATCCGTGGAGGAAAAGACCTCCGGGCATGGAAGAGTTTAAATGAACCTGTAGGATAAGGATAGGGGATGAAAAAGGGATATTTTTATATAGCGAACAAGAAAGGTAACGGTAGAAGAGCGGGCTTGGTTTTCGTTCTTAATATCGGCAACGGCAGACTATTAAAGCTATCTACCTTAAAATACATTTACAAAGATAACAGCATTCTTGTTGTTTTTACGCCGATAACAAGCAGTGATGCCCTCGATTTAGAGAAGCATATGAAGAAAGAGAGTATTTATAGAAAGACGTTTGACAATCAAATTTGCAAATTGCTCGGCGAGATTATTTCCGGAATGCTGAGACCGGATATAGGGGCAGATCTTGTCATTAGAGAGTTGACGGAAAAGCAGAATAAGGATTATAAAAATTTTGAGTACAAATGCTACGACAAGGTTTATATCCCGGGGACTATACCGATGAGGCGAAGCAATGAAGTCGAGGTAAATAATCATAGAATAAAACTCGGTGATTCGGTATTTAAGCTATTCCTTCGTTTGGTGTTGGAATTGAAAAAGAAAAGGGACGGCTGGGTTCATAGGCACAAATTGAGTTCCGATACTATAATTGCAGATGTCGAGAAATTTCAGATTTACAGTAATCTTCGAACGGCATTGGAAGGCAGTTTGTTGGACAAAGACGGTCAGAAATTTATTGAGAATAACGGATCAAAACAATATCGCATATCCCTCCATCCTGATTTTATTGCATACGATAGGGAAAAACTTCTTAGGCATCCGGATACCAGCATTAGAGAGATTGCTAAAAAACTATCTTAGAGATGTCGCGATAGAAAGATTTCATCTCGACCGGCCGAATATAGGGGCAGGCCGAGTTTTTTTATTCCCAAAGGCCTCTTTTTGTGCTATATTGCTATAAATAAAGGGATATAGCTATAGGAGTGCAGAATATATGAACCGGCAAACAGGTAAAGCCAATATGAAGAAGACAACCATTGAGATTAGCGAAGAGCAGTATTTTTTTCTGAAAGAAAAAGTCCTTGAGTTACAAAAACAAAATAAAAGCGCATCCATTATATCAATTATCCGGGACCTGATTGAAAAGGATCGGAAACAATGGAGAAATAAAAATTAAATAATGAAGGGTTTCTATGGCCAATAGACAGTCATTCAAAACAGATGTAAGTTTTCTAGAAAAAATTTCTATCGGAGCAACAGGGACTAAGAAAGTATTTGATGACTTAAAACGGCAAACCCATGCCCCTATAGAGTTGGAACGTGGGTCAATGAGTTTTAAGATTTGGAAGGGGATTAAAATTAAGCGTGTTCGTGTTCCTGATATCCTTTGTGTGAAATGTGGAAAACGGGTGGAATCAAGAGCAAAAACCAAGTTGCAAATAACCATGTCACATTCAATAGCTAGCCCGGAACGCGGGTGGGATTTTGGTTTGAATGATGAAGATTTTATCGCCTTGGTAAGCTGTAAAAAAGCAGGAGAAGATCCTACAGATTGGAAGGCTTCGGATCTTGTGCAATATATTCAAGTCAATTATTTGAGGAAGGTTTTTCGTGACAAAAAAGTTATTACCGAGAGACCTAAAGGTGTTGAAGAAGGATTTGAAACAAGGATTTCATGGCCATGTGCTGTTGCTAGTTGCGATGGTACAGTGGTAGAGATAAATAACAGAATAAAGTTTAA
>CAYTIW010000140.1:0-2622 GCA_964438075.1 uncultured Planctomycetales bacterium | reverse complement strand
TGCGCTTTCTTCTCGCGTACCGGTAACAGTCATGCGGCGAAAATGCGACGGATTCATCACGGCATGGCCGGCGGGCTCCTCGCGGCTCGTTAGGATCGGTCGACCTCCACCTCCATTCCTCCGTCCGCCATGCGCACAACGCGGTCGGCGCGGCGGGCTTGTCCATCGTCATGGGTGACCATGACGATGGACAAGCCGTCCCGTTTCAACTCGTCCAGGAGGTCCATGACGGATTCTCCGGTGGCCTTGTCCAGATTGCCCGTGGGTTCATCGGCGAACAGGATCTTGGCCTCCCTGACCAGGGCGCGGGCAATGGCCACGCGCTGTTGCTCGCCTCCGGAGAGGTGGCCGGGGAGCTTGTCGCCCTTGCCGGACAGGCCAACCCGATCCAGGCAGCGCTCTGCGCGGATTTTTTCGTCCCTGCTCACGAGGCGCAGGCCATGCATGAAGGGCAGGAGCACGTTTTCGCGGGCAGTCAGACATGGCAGGAGATAGTGGAACTGGAAGACCACCGCGAAGTCACGGCCGCGCAAACGGTTCAGCCGAGCCGGATCGAATGTGGTCACGTCCTCGCCGCAGTAGAGAATTTTTCCGGAATCCGGGGCGAGCAAGGTCGATAGGACGTTCAGGAATGTGGTCTTGCCCGATCCGGAACGGCCGACGATGCTGACGAATTCACCGGCGTTGAGGGTCAAGCTCGCCTCGCGCAGGGCCAGGGTTTCCGAGCCTTCGGAGCGGAAGGTCTTGGTGATGTTGATGGCTTCAAGCATGGAGCGCCTCACAGGGCGATGAGCGCCGTGGATGGTTCGATGGAGGCGGCCCTCCAGGACGGGACAAAGGCCGCCAGCATGGACACGCCGACGACGAGCAGGCAGGTCAGCCCGAGATGGCTGGCTTGCACGGCCGGGGCGGAATCGGCGGTCATGTCGAGCAGGGTCAACACCTTCAGGCTCAGGCCATGCCCGCCGAAATATCCGAGCACGCCGGCTACGCCGCCGATGAGCACGGCCTCGAAACAGAAAATACTGAAAATGGCGGAGCGGGAAAATCCCAGGGAGCGTAGCAGGCCGATTTCCTTGGTCCGCTCCGTCACGGACGAGAGCATGGTCGCTCCGATCATGCAGCAGGCGATGAAAAGGATGGCTAGGCTGACGACGAGGATGAGGTGTTCCACGAAATGAACCGAATGCATGCGCTGCTTGACGATGGCCTGCAGGGCCTGGATTTCGGTGTCGGGGAGAGCTGTCGTGATTTGAGCCACGATGTCGTCGATGGGACAGCCCGCGCAGAGGGCCGAAATTTCCACGAAACTGACCTGCCCAGGCTGGGCGAAGGTCTCTTGCACGAAACCGAGGTCGGCGAACAGAACGGAATCATCGTCGCTGCCCGTGGCGTGCAGCACCCCTCGCACGGTGACCGCGCGGCCGTTCAGCTCCAAGGTGTCGCCAGGATGCAGACCCAGCATGGCCGCGGCCTTGCCGCCAGCCAGGATTTCCGTCGGAGCGGCCGGCAGCGCGCCCTGCACGGCCCAATAGCCCTTAAGCACCTTTTCCCGCTCGAAGCGCACGCCCACCACGCCCACGGCCAGGTCGCGGATTTTCGTCATGGTCACCAGCTTGGGGGCGATGACGCTGATTCGGTCGCGATAGCCGATGGACCCGATCCGTTCCTCGACCTCGGCCTCGCGCAGATCGGTCATGGCCATGAGCATGCCACCCATTGAGAAGCCGCCGTAGCTGACTGTCAGCCGTTCGCTTTTGGGCAGAACGAGAATGTTCGCCCCGTAAGCGACGAGCTTGCGTTCCAACGATTCTCCGACCACTCGCGAGACATGGTGCAGGGAAACGATGGCCACGACACTGAGGGTGAAGACGGCCAGCAACAGCGTCGTCCTGATCCATTTCTCGCGCATGGTGCGCAAGGGGATGGTCAGGATGTTCACTGGAAATACTCCCGTCCGGCGCGCAGGTCCGCGACAGCGATGCGCACCGTGTCGCCGTCGAGGTCGCGGGTCAGGGGTGATGGATTGCAGCCGCCGGAAACTTCGTTGATGCGCGCGGCATGGAAACGCATGCCGCAGTTGTTGCAGACCATGAAATCCTTGTCCTGGGAGTAGCCTTTCTTCTCGCGAAAACAGACATCACAGGCGTCGAAGGCGGCTCGGATGACGCCATCGGCGCTTTTGATCAGGAAGAATTTGATCATCGCATCGTCGGTCCTAAAGGAATAGTAGTGGGCCTGTCCGTCGGAAACATCGGCCGTGGGGATGGTCACCGCGCCGTCTTGGGCCTGGACATCCGTGTATGGGGAGAAAAATCCAAAAAAGGCCTGGGCTGGAGCGGCGAGGCTCCAGCCCAAAATGGCCGCCAGGAAAATACGGGGTGCATGCATGATGGCTCCGGGCAATGAGGGTGAGGGACCGCTGTCCTGGGTTCACGCCAAGCACGGGTCGTACCAAGAAAAAATGTCTGGGGAATCGTATTGTTGGGTGAGTGGCGCGCACGGCTTAGTGCGCGTCGCTGCACAAAATCATGGAAATGTGCAGCTATCCGCATCAATGAGGCCGCTGTGGTCAGGTCCCGAAGATCTTGCTTCGGAACATGAAGAAGGCCGCGCCCAGAA
>CAYTIW010000139.1:0-2670 GCA_964438075.1 uncultured Planctomycetales bacterium | reverse complement strand
ATGTCAAATCCATCTCCTGTATTGTACTTGGGCATCTTAGGCACCCTCGCGGTAAACCGCTTGATACTGATCCGGTACGGCTCTGCCAGACTCTTGCCCGAAAGGGTGCGGTCGAAACACGATTTGAAGCCGTCTTTGGCAGATCTGAGGCCAATGTTCCAGCAAGACTGGGACCTCTGCAGATCGTCGCTGCATGTAGGCTGGCCTGGAGGTCCGATCTGGTCTCTGATTTTTGGAACAGACCAGATCAGGGCTGCTGAAAGCTCCGGTCTTCGGGCCGGAGTAGCTTACCAGTAAGATTCCGGTCGATGACCAGATAGCTGCCATTCGAAAGCAGCTTATACTGGTTTCCGCTGCTCTTGAAATCCCTCTCGACAAGGACTTTCAGGCATTGGAGGATCTGGTCGAGTCTGAGAAAAAGAAGAAAGAGAAAGCTGCGCCGGCAAAGTCCAAGAAGACTACAAAAAAATCAAAGTGATTCGATATGAGACGACACATTTTACCGGCACAAGAAGCCGATCTGAGAAGGCTGTACTTTTCGGAGTACAAGAAGCGGATTAAGGCCGGCGAGCATTCTCCGTTTGCGGCCATGATGGCTGATCTAGCACAACTCGCCGAGAGGAATCGCATATCACCGGTGGTTTTTGATGGAACATAAAAAAATTGATCCAAGGATCTGGTGGTTGATTTAATTGACGAATGATACATTAGAGTCCATGAAAGGACCGATAGTCGTCGTGTCCCTCATTATCGTTTTCGGGCTGGCTGTCGCGTTTGGCCAGAACCTGTCAGATGCAGATAAGCTCGTAGGATTCGTGATTACCGGATTGGTCGCTGTAGGCTATATCACTTCACACCAGCAAAAAGCTCTGCTGGCTGCACAGGGGGCTATCCAGCCCATATTATCCGAAGTGGTGTCTGATATCCAGGGGATGGAACCGGAAGCACGAGTGATAGTAGCGAAACTTGAACAGGGGAAAGCCCCGACAGCCCAGGAGATCGCAGACCTCTATCCAGACATTGGAGAACTCATCACAGACCTCCAGAAACTGGTCCCGGCAACACAAGTGGCCATAGATGAGGTGACGTAGATGGATTACCTGATCCCGATATTTGGCCTGATCCTGGTGGTAGCGATATCTGTGGCCATTCTCATCGTTTACATCAAGCGAAACATCGAAAATGCGATGGTTGGCGCCATCGCCAAGATAGAGGCCGTGGCCGATTTCCTTGAAGAATCGGACGAGATCGAGCCACCGGAAGCAAAGGCAAAGCGGTTTGTTGACCTGTCAGAAGACCAGATATTGTTGGACCTCAAGGTCGGGGGGAAAATGAGGCTTGCATCAATGGGAATTGCGGGCGTAAAGGCTCAGCTGGAAAGTGCCGCATACATGCTCGGGTATACCAAGGGGGGCTAGGTCATTCGGAGAGTAATCGTTTACTGGAGGCTGGCTTTTTTCGGTGCCCTGATCATATCGGCACTCGCTATGGCTGGACTGGTTGTGTTGGTGGGCTGCCTGAATGATAGTAACGCCAGCGTTTCAGAGCTCGATATATCGGGCTCCGGCGCTATGAGGGTCCAGAATTATGGAGATCACTACAGGGACGACTCCGGGGTGACCGACGGAAAATACGTGTACAGCATGGACAGAACCTGGGAAGCCGGAAACGAGACCGTCCAGAAGAGTTTCGTGCTGGTCAGCTCAAAGGGTGGGACCCTGCTGGATCGTGACATCGAGATGATATCAGGTGCTGGAAACAAGAGAATATACCGGACCACGAATATTGAGGGAGACTTTGAGGCAGGATCTGAGACCACGTTTACTATCACACCCGCCGGTGTCGAGTCTTCGGAATCTACGGTCACGCTCGATGTTGCCAATGGCACTGCCAGGCTTGATATCAGAGTTATGAACCTGACCAACCACGGCCCGGCAACTGTCCTGGATCTGCAGGCGGTGGGCAATTTCACCATGAGGAGCTATTACAACCTTTCCTATGAGGAGCAGGTGAAAGTGCTTGAAGACCCGCTGGCATTCTGTTTCGCCCTGGACAGGGATAACATAAGGGATACCACCGTGCCCGACTCTCTGTACTTCCTGCCGCCCGGCTATGAGATGGTAGACGGTAAGCTCACCAAGAGCCAGAACACCCCCGTGTCAGAGTCCGAAATAGAACCAGCAAACGTAGTACCGGCTGCCCGCAAAGAGCGGGCGGCCAAATCTTCTTGAGGTGATTGAAAAATGAGATACATGTTTCTACTGATTGCGCTTTTCGCAATCTTCAGTATAGCCAGTGCAGCCGAACTCAAGAACACCGTCACTGCTTCTGCAGTGGATGGATCTGGAGCTAACGTCAGCAGCAGTGCAGATGCGGCTATCATTATCAACGAGACAGCATCCGGCATACTCCTGAAGGATGTCGAGAAGAAGGCCTACAAGCCCGGAGAGGTGGCCAATTACACATTCAGACTGTCCAACACTGGAACTGCTAAGCTTACTGGCATCAAGGTAGTTGACGATCTGCTAGGCCCCATTGCCATGAGCACTTCTGAGGTAGGGCCTGGAGAGTTTGCTGAGGGGACCGCCCAGATGAAGGTGACGGAGGATATGCTACCCGGCCCGGTGATCAACTACGCCATGGCTACCATGAACGGTGCAGGCAACTCTC
>CAYTIW010000138.1:0-2675 GCA_964438075.1 uncultured Planctomycetales bacterium | reverse complement strand
GCGGATTCAGGACACAGAAAACGGTTACATACTACTGATTGAGAGAGGTAATAAAAAATGAGCGAGGAAATCTTTGATTTGATAGTTATCGGCGCCGGCCCCGGTGGCTACGTGGCCGCGATCCGTTCTTCCCAGCTGGGGCAGAAGGTCCTGGTCGTCGAGCAGCGTCCCACCATGGGCGGCGTGTGCCTCAACGAGGGATGCATTCCCAGCAAGGCGCTTCTCGATTCCAGCGAACATTTCGCCCTGGCGCGTGACAAGTTTGCGGGCCACGGCATCGAGATCAACCCGCCGACCATGAACGTGCCCAAAATGGTGGCGCGCAAGGATGACGTGGTCAAGAAACTCACCGACGGCATCGCCTACCTGTTCAAGAAGAACAAGGTGCAGGTCGTGAAGGGCAGCGGCAAGCTGACCGCTCCCAAGGGTGACGGCGTTCATCGGGTCGAAGTGTCCGACGGCGGAAATATCACGGCTGTCTGCGGCAAGCGCATCCTCCTGGCCACCGGCGGGGTTCCCGTGGAAGTGCCCAGCCTTCCCTTTGACGGTGAAACCATCGTCAGTTCCAAGGAAGCCCTCTGTTTCACGTCTGTTCCCGAGCACCTGGTGGTCGTCGGCGCAGGGTATATCGGACTGGAACTGGGCTCCGTGTGGAGGAGGCTCGGCGCCAAGGTGACGGTGGTGGAGATGCTGCCCAAGATGCTTCCGTTTACCGACGGAGAGGTAACCGATGCCCTGATGAAGATCCTGAAGAAACAGGGAATCGCCTTCCGCATGGGCACCCAGGTGACCGGGATGGAGAAAAAGAACGGCAAGGCCGTGCTGCAGTTGAAGGCCGGCGACAAGACCGAAGAAATGGAGTGCGACAAGGTCCTGGTCGCAGTGGGCAGGAAGCCGGTTCTGACAGGTCTCGGCCTGGAAGATGCGGGTGTCTCCACCAACGGCAACGGCAGGGTTGCCGTCAACGACAACTATGAAACCTCGGCGCCGGGCATCTATGCCATCGGCGACATCGTTCCGGGTCCCCTCCTTGCACACAAGGCGTCGGAAGAGGGCGTGGTCTTTGCCGAGCGCTTTGCCGGCAAGGACGTAAAAGTGAACTACGACACGATTCCGGGCATCGCCTACACCTGGCCCGAGGCCGCATCCGTCGGCAAGACCGAGCAGGCACTGCAGGAGGAAGGCATCCCGTACACGGCGGGACGGTTCCCGTTCATGGCCAACGGCCGCGCCCGTTGCATGGACGAGATCGACGGCTTTGTCAAGATCCTTGCCCACAAGGAGACCGACGCGGTTCTCGGCGTGCACATCGTCGGCCCGAGGGCTTCCGACATGATTGCCGAGGCGGTCGCGGTGATGAGCTACGGCGGTACGGCCCACGACATCGGCGCCATGTTCCATGCCCATCCCACACTGGCTGAGGCGGTGAAGGAGGCTGCGCTGGATGTTCACAAAGCGGTGATTCACGCCTGATGACGCGCTGATGGGAATTCTCCGGCACGGTAGCGCCGGAGCCGGAGAATTCGATGAAACCATAGGGTAAAATCTGAATCCGTGACGCCTGAATGCCGAGGCAGGCGGAATGCCGGGGTTTGAACGTCGCCGATGCTGTTTCACGCCGCTTATGCGGGGGTGACCTTCGTCGGGCCGGTTCAACCCCCAGTCGATGCAGGAAACCGAGTCGTTGCGCGAAGGTGAAGGCGTAAAGGCGCCACGGATTCAGGTGAAAGACAAAGGCTCAATGCTGATACGAGAACTCGGCACAATCAGCTATCAGGAAGCATTCGCACTGCAGGAACACCTTGCGGCCGTGGTCCATGGCGATCCGTCCCGGGAAACGCTGCTGCTGCTGGAGCATCCCCTGGTCTACACCATGGGCCGGAGCGGGAGCGACGGCAGCATCCTTGATCCGTCGGTGGAAGTGGTGCGCATCAACCGGGGCGGAGACGTCACCTGCCATGCGCCCGGCCAGTTGGTCGGCTATCCCATCATAAACCTGGGCCTGCGGGGCAAGGATCTGCGCCGCCATCTCCGCTTTCTGGAAGAACTTCTCATCCTGACCGCCGCGGATTTCGGGGTGACGGCATACCGTGTGGACGGTCGAACCGGCGTGTGGACGGACTCTGGAAAGCTGGCTTCCATCGGCGTCGGGGTGCGCCGCTGGGTCAGCATGCACGGATTCGCCCTGAACGTGAGCAACGATCTTGCCTTCTTTCGCAAGATACATCCATGCGGGATCGAGCAGTGTCCCGTTGCCTCGCTGGAATCGATCCTCGGTCGGGAGGTGTCGCTGCTGGATGTCTCTTCGCGCATTTCCGGCCGCTTCGAAACGCTTTTGAATGAATGGCAGCCGTTCGCCGGGTGCGGCGATCACCGGGGCGCGGGCACCTGAACCGGCGTCCCCTCGACCATGTCCCCGCCTCGGTGGGCACACTGCGGAAAAGTACAGTTGAAGCAATGAACGACTACAACATCGGCTCACAATTGAAAAGCCTGCGCAAGGCGAGAAACGTGACACTGCAGTTCGTGGCTGGAGAGACGGGGTTGTCCGCTCCGCTGCTGTCCCAGATAGAAAACAACAATGTCACGCCGAGTCTGAAAACCCTGGCGAAACTCGCCGACTATTTTCACGTTCGCATGGGAAGATTGTTCGACGGCGCCGCCGAGAAACCGCG
>CAYTIW010000137.1:0-2679 GCA_964438075.1 uncultured Planctomycetales bacterium | reverse complement strand
CTCGCCTTATAGGCGGGGATGAAAGGCGTCCGGTCATCTGAATATACTTGTTTAAGTATATACATATGCTATTATTATACCTATGCAAAATGGCAAGAATATACAATATGAGTCGACTCGGCACGCGAAGTTTCTGCTGTCCTACCATTTGATTTGGTGCCCTAAGTATCGGCGGTCCATTCTCGACAGGGAAGAAGTGGTAGCTGCAGTTCAAGAGACAATAACAGCCCGCGTTGTCGAAATCGGCTGTACCCTCATTGCTCTTGAGATCATGCCGGACCATGTCCACCTTTCACTGTCGGCACCACCGCGATTTTCCCCTGCCCAGCTCGCGGGAAAGATCAAGGGTGGTTCTGGCTCTACCCTGGCCGCCCGCTTCCCCGATCTTAAAAAGAAAGGGTCGATCTGGTCACGCTCGTACTTTTGCGCGACTACCGGCACGGTGTCTGCGGAAGTAATCCGCCACTACATTGAAACACAATGGAGCAGGATTACTTGAGGACCTTTGCTTTCAAGGCATACGCTTCCAAGCGGAACAGGAAACTGCACCGTCAGATCGATGTTGCCGCGTCGATATGGAACCACTGTATCGCCTTGCACAAGCGGTATTTCCGACTTTTCGGCAGACATCTAAACCAGTTCCAGTTGATGAAGCACGTCACCAAGCTGAAGCGCATTCCACGCTATTCTTTCTGGTCGGAGGTCGGCTCCCAGTCCATACAGGACGTGGTGCAGCGAATCGAAAAAGGCTACCAGCTGTTCTTCAAGAATATAAATAAGAAGTCTGGACGGAAAGTCCAGCCTCCCTCCTTCTGCAAGAGGGATAAATACAGAAGTTTCACCCTGAAGCAGGCCGGCTATACGCTGTCCGGCAACCGACTGCGGGTCGGCAAGCAGCAGTACCGGTTTTTCAAGTCCCGTGAGATCGAGGGGAAAATCAAAACCCTCACCGTCAAGCGGGATGCCCTGGGGGACATTGTCTTCATCTTCGTCACCGATGCCGAGCATCAGACCTTCCATGCCGCGACTACCGAAATAGCGGGCGTGGACTTCGGCCTGAAGAGTTTTCTCGCCATCAGCGATGGAAGGAAAGAGTCTGCTCCCCAGCCACTCAAGCAGGCTATCAAGCAGCTTGCAAAAACAAGCCGCGCTCTCAGCAGGAAGCAGAGGGGCAGCAACAACGGGAGAAAGGCCAGAAAGAACCTTGCCCGATTGCACCGGACGATCGCAAACCGGCGCAAGGATTTTCATTTCAAGCTAGCCCGGAAGCTGGTGAATCGCTACAACGCCATTGCCATCGAAGATCTGAACCTGTCCGGCATGAAGGTGCTGTGGGGGCGGAAGGTGTCCGACCTGGGCTTTGCCAGTTTCGTTTCGATCCTGGAGCACCAGTCGACCAAGACCGGCTGCAGCATCGTCAAGATCGAGCGCTGGTTTCCGAGCAGTAAACTATGCAGTTCCTGCGGAACCATCAACGAAGCATTGTCGATCCGGGATCGGCACTGGACCTGCGATTGCGGTGCTGTCCACGATCGGGACATCAACGCTGCAATCAATATTCAAAGAGCTGGGACGTCAGCTCTTGGGCTAGGCGACGTAAGACCGGGATTAAACCCGGCAGTCGCTGTTTGAATCCAGAATCCTCGCCTTCCAGGCGGGGAGTACGTCAATTCCGGTGAGTATACGAACGAGGCAAAGGCCTTCGTTCAAGGGCATAATCTGGAGCTGGTTGATGGCCCCAAATTGAAGGAAATGATAGAGTTTGCCCGTAAAAGTCCCGAGGCCGCAGTTGCAACGCCTGCATCTGCTCACCCTGCGACTGCGCCGGCTCGCCCCAAGTGCGATGGAGTTCGGTCACTTTGATCTTGGGCAAGCCAGGGTCCAGTTATTCGGTAACGGTACCCTGCCGACTCTTCTCGATGGTTTCCGCCTCAAGTCTAAGGCCTCTGCTACAATACCCCAAGGGGTGTCCAAATGTTCGGAGAGATGCCAGTTTGCTGCATTGAAGAAAAAACGCTTTTATAATATATTTACTTAATTTTTATAAGAAAATATATAAGTATGTTTTTTTTTGGCATGAAAAAAGGAAAATTTTTCCGAAAATAGACGTAGATATTATAGAATTTCTCGAATAATCTCGGGTTGCTAAAAATAGAAATAACAAATGAACGGTAACAAATATCATCTTGACAAAAGGTATTAACAAAACTATCCTTCCACCATTACTTATGAACCCCTTAAGTACGGCAGGGGACACCTGCTTTTCACGGAGCAGGTCTCACTGAGCGGGAAAGCCCCGTTCTTGATGCCTCCCAGGCATGGGATGACCACAGCGACAACAAGGACATGCCGCTTTTGCGCTTGTTGAAGCTCACACGCAGCCCCTGGCAACAGTTCCTTTGAGAACTATTATTGCGGATGGGGCAACCCCCAGCAACAGTTCCTTCCGGGACTCTGACATTGCCGTGACGGGGTTACACTCACTATTTGGTCGCCTTGGGCAAAGGTAGACCGCGAAATAAATAAACCCACTACACTTGCGTCTGAAATTTGAGACGCCATATCATAGACAAGAACAAGCAACCTGTTTTGGCGATCGTGCCGGAACGGGTTTTTTTGCTCTTTTTGTCCGCGACAAGCCTCATAAGCGGCGGAAATTGTTAGAAGGTCCCATGCGGG
>CAYTIW010000136.1:0-2725 GCA_964438075.1 uncultured Planctomycetales bacterium | reverse complement strand
CTATCAACTGGTATTGCTGAGGTGGCGAAATGAAACCCTGTCTCGCTGCCCTTCACCAGGCGGGCATCCAAAGGGCCCGGTTCTCGGGTCTCGTCCAGTCGGTCGACAGGCGCCGTGGCCACGTAGGGCTCAGGCGCATCCAGACCCCAATAGGCGAGCTTGACCACGCCTGGATATCCTACTTCCAGCGCGGGAGCTGGATCCCTCATGCAGGTGACAGGGTGGAGTTCACCGCCCGGATCGAGGAGTACATGCACACGGATGGGACGCCTGATATCGGCCTGTTCGCAGTGAAGGTGATCCAGTGAAACCCTCTCACCAGATCACCGCCGATGCCGTGACCATCCGGGGCATCATCGACTACCTGGAGAAGTCTGTGGAGCCGGTCGGTCTGCACGAGATCGCAATGACTCAGCACATCTCCAACGGCACTGCTCTGAGGCTGTGCAGGATCTTGGAGAAGGCATCCGTTGTAGAGCATGTTACGGGGGTATACCAGGCGGTTCCGTATCTGGGCTGGCGGCTCACCAAGAGCTTCTGGCTGGGCGGATGCATCTACAATGCCGAACGGCTGGCCGGAGGGGTGGCATGATACCGCTCGATACCATCATCCAGGGGGATTGCCTGGAGGAGCTGAGGAAGCTGCCATCCGAGGCAGTAGATTGCTGCATCACCAGCCCGCCCTACTATGGCTTAAGAAATTATGGATGTGATGGCCAGATAGGCCTGGAAGAAAGCCCGGAAGCCTACGTTAGCAAGCTTGTGGAGGTCTTTCGGGAAGTAAGGCGGGTGCTGAAGAAGGAAGGGACGCTTTGGCTCAATCTCGGAGATTCGTATTCCAGTGATTTGGCTAAGGGCGGAAGTGGGCCGAACGGTAAACACGATCACATCCCCGATTATGGGAATGCAAGAAAGATAATGAGTGAGTCGAAGGGCTCTTCAGATGGTGGTGTGGGGCGAGCTGACCGGGCACCAGTACGGAACGGGGGCGACGGCCTCAAGCCCAAAGACCTTATCGGCATTCCCTGGATGGTTGCCTTTGCGCTCCGGGCCGATGGGTGGTATCTGAGGCAGGATATAATATGGTCGAAAAATAATTGTATGCCCGAGTCCGTGACCGACCGATGCACCAAGAGCCACGAATACCTATTCTTATTCGCCAAAAGCCAGCGATACTACTTCGACTCCGAGGCCATTAAGGAGGCTTCTGTGACCAATGACCCAAGAAGGCCATACACATCGAAAGGCGCGTGGGAGATGGATGGCCGCCCACCAGAACAAATACATTCAGGAGAGCGACGGGATGGCAACGATTTCTCCAAGAGGAATAAACGGTCCGTCTGGCAGGTAAACACGGTTCCATATCGAGAGGCCCATTTCGCCACCTTCCCCGAGAAGCTGATAGAGCCGTGCGTCCTGGCGGGGTGCCCCGAAGGCGGAATATGTCTTGATCCATTTTTCGGAGCTGGTACCACCGGCCTGGTGGCGAAGAAGCTGGGGCGGTGCTTCGTGGGCATCGAGCTTAACCCGAGGTACATTGGCATGGCACAAAAGCGCATAGCCGCCGTTCCAGCCAGGCTCGACAGATGGGTGGAGGCATGAGTATGTCACACGGCCAGTTGTGCAGGCAGACCTACCGCGTCCGCCACCGTGACGAACTCCGGGAAGCCCGGCGGCGGTACAATCGAGAGCACAGTACCGCTCTATCGGCTACCAAGCGGAAACGTGACGATTACATTGACAGTATCGTCCGGGAGATCGAGCTGAACGACGATCCTGAGAGCCTGTTCTACGTAGAGAGCTTTGCAGAAGTCTCCGCGGTGCTCAAAATGGGGGTGGTCTGAGCATGGCCGCCAGCCACAGACCGCTAGACCGGAAGATCCGGCCATACGAAAAGCTTCCGGAAGGCCGACCACCAGGCCGGCAGAGCGTGCCCAAATCGGCCTACCCCGAGATCGCCAGAAGGGCAAAGGTCGAACTAAATTCTGTCATTGGGCAGGACTACGGGGTCTCGGGGGCGACCATTCGCAGGATCGTTCGGAGGGCGGAGCAATGACCGACGACCGCACCATACCCCTCCTGTTGGAGGACCGGGATAGGCTGCTGGAAGAGATCGAGAAGAGAGATATCAGGATTTCAGAGCTAGAGAGGGCGATCTCACTCAGGGACCAGCTCATAACGATAGAGGAGGGCGAGAGATGAAGATGCTAATCTTAACAGCGCAAGACGCTGTACTGTTGCGAGAATTGCTACCAATGAGTTGCGAATACTCCCCAGACTATGTAGAAAAGGCATGGGAAAAGCGCGAGCGCGAAGCAGCTAACATTTTGCGAAGAATCATCGAAGCGATTGAGGGAGATATTCCAGCAGAGGAGGTGGCCCGGTCATGATCAGCATTTGCGACGAGCCGGGCCTTTGCTTGACCTTGTCCAAAGAGAATCCCGCGACTGAAAACCTCTTGCATGTCGAGTTCGCCATTCGAACTGATATCGGCGTCTTCCAGTTCTCTGGAGAGGGTGATCTGGCCGAACTATGTGAGCTGGTCCCTCACCAGATCCAGAACGCCGGGGCATTGTATAGCCTCATGAGAATATTTTCAGAAGAGGAAGATCGAGAAGAGAGATATCAGGATAGCAGAGCTGGAGCGGGCGATCTCGCTCCGAGACCAGCTCATAACGATAGAGGAGGGTGAGAGATGAGCGACGCAATATCTGATTTTGTGGAA
>CAYTIW010000135.1:0-2726 GCA_964438075.1 uncultured Planctomycetales bacterium | reverse complement strand
CCGTTGACGTTGAGACAGTCGGCGTATCTGTCAGCGCCCACTCGTCAAGCGTGTCATGGTCGGAGTCCGTGAACGTCGCGAGGCCATCATCGACGGGGAATATGAGCAGGTAGTCTATGGCCAGGTAGTCGCTGCCACGTCCGAGCACGTACAGCGGCGACACTCCGTCAGACTGCCACTCGCCAAGGTCGATGAGCCTCCACACGGCATTTCCGAGAGTAGTCGTCTGATAGGCGGTCGTTCCGTCCTCAGACAGCGCGAGCTCACCCGTCTTGGCGACAGTCTTGATGCAGCGCACGACTACGCGGTATCGGCCCGCGGGGACCGCCCCGAAGTCGAGTGCATCCCACGTCGCACTGTTTGTCCGTTGCGCGTTGTTAGACGCGCCGGGGCCAGCGTTGGCGTCCGTGTAGACCGTCCAGCCCGTCGCGCTCTCGGCTTCGTACAGGTAGTCCGTAAGCGTCGTGGTCGGTGTCAGCCCGACATAGCACTGACGCATACCGTTGAGCGACCATGAGTCAGTCGCAATCGTCACGTCAAGCGGAGCCGGTGCATCGCCGTAGAGCCAACTCGTCGCGAGGATGGTCGGGCCAGAGATTGCCTCAGCGGTGTAGAGCGTCACGGGCGAGCCGGTCGCGACGGCCGTCGTGAATAGCGTCAACTCGCCTTCCCACGATGACCGCGCCTCACTGTTCCGCGTCCGGTTCGGCCGAATCGGAAGGCTCGGGTTCAGCACGTAGCTGATTGTCGTGGAGCCGCCGTGCAGCTTGTCGGTGAGCGTGCCGCCCGCCGTCAGAATCGCGTTGAGCGTGCGGATGTTCAGCGACAGCGCGTCGGCATTCGCCCCGGTGATGCGTAGCGGTATCGTCCATTCAAGCTCGCCGCCGGCCTGCGCGTCCACGAATGGGTTAGCAGGACTGCGCGGAATCGAGCGCACGATACGCCGCGCCTCGTTGGCGCGTACCGTCACCTCGCCGATGATGCCAAAGCCGCCGGCCCCGAACGTGACGACGTTAGTCCCGTCCGTGATGCCGAGCGTCATACGAGGCCGCCCATCGCCAACTCAGCTTCCTCGCCGGCCAGTTGCATGAACTCACGCACGCCGGCGCGGCCGCCCATGATCGGGCCGTGGAAGTGCATCTCTAGCGTCATGCCGGAGCGGGAGCCTTGCGACGGGGTACGCCCGCCGTTGAGCGGCGTCACCTGTACATGCTCGCGCCCGCCGGGGTTGTCGCCCACGATGATTGCCTGCGGGCCGCTCGTTACGAAGTCGCCGCCGCTTGCGAAGGTAGGAGCCCAGAACATGTACCAGGGCTTCTCGTACTTGTCTTCCTCGATCTCACGCTTCTTCTGTTCGTAGAACTCGGGCGACAGCTTGCCCTTGTTCTTTTCGAGGGTAGCCATGGCGTTGTCGTAAGCAGCGTTCGCCTGGTCAATGGCCTTCTGCCACTCGTTCCAGGCCCACACAGCGCCGATCACAGCCGCCGTGGACGCGGCAATGGCGATACCAAGCGCCCCGAGCATCCCGATAGAGACGCCGCCGGCAGCCGTCATGAGGCCGATGTTCGTCGTAAGGACGCGGAAGCCCGTCGCCGCAGCACTGAGAGCCTGAGTACCACCGATGACCGCGTAGAGACCGCGCACCGCAGTAGCCGCTTGCTGCGCGATTAGGACCGTCTTGACGACACCGACGAAGACAGCGAGTGCGGCCGTCGCTGGCACGAGTACCGGGGCCAGCGGTCCGATGACCTGGAGCAGTTTGCCGAAACCCTCAAGCAGCGGTGGAAGGTAAGGCAGCACGTTATCGGCGATTGAGATTTGGACGCCCATCCACGCAATCTTCATTTCGCGCTGCGCGTCAATCACGTCTTGCCACGTCTTGAGCTCCTTGTCGCCCCAGACGAGGCCCATCTTCTCTAGCTGTTCATTCACGCGCTCCATGTCTTCGGGGGCGGCTGCGTACCAGTCGGAAAGCTCCGTTCCTGCCTTGCCCAGTAGCTTCAGCGCAATCGCGGCCTGTTCGCCGGTGTCTTGCGTCCCTGCCAGCCCGTCCCGCGTCTTGGACAGCAAGTCCTCATCTGAGAGCGTCTGCAAGTCGCTGAGCGAGATACCCAGACGGCCGAACGTCTCGACCATCTCATCGCTGCCCCGCCGCGCGGCGTCCAGGTTCCTCTCAAAGAACTTGACCGCGCTTGCGCCCTTCTCAGCCGAGACGCCGAACCCCTGCCACTGGCCAACGAGACGCGAGGCAGACTCGGCGCCGAGGTTGGTGATGTCCGTCACGGAGTCGATAGCCTCGCCGTAGGCGATGGTCGTCTTGGTTGCGAGGCCAATGACGGCGCCCATCGCCACAACCGCGCCGGTGCTGTACTTCGTCACCTTATCGAAGTTGCTGAGCTCGTCCTTGGTCTTCTCAGTTTGCTTGTGGACCTTTTCGAGCGCATCGACGCCGCCCTTAGCGTCTCCGCTAATGACCAGCCGCAGAAGTTGTGTGGCAGAGGATAGCACGGCGACTAGAGAGCCATCCCAACGGCCTGCATGACCGCGATACGATCCTCGTCAGGGATGTCACAGATGCAGACGTGATCGGCCTTCGGAGTGAGGCTCACTTTCGGCTCAATGAAGGCCGCCGCCGTCATGAAGTCAGCCCACGCCGCCTTCGCCTCGTCGGTCATCTGCGCAATGTCGCCGCCGCTCTCCGCGACTGCCTTGCGAATGTCCTCAGG
>CAYTIW010000134.1:0-2733 GCA_964438075.1 uncultured Planctomycetales bacterium | reverse complement strand
AAGACCAGGCAGCAGGCCAAAAGGACCGCGCCCGCCGGGTTGACCCCGTGCTTGAGAATACTTCCGGTCCCGAAGATCGCGGAAATGATCCCCAGGCCGTAGCCAAAGACGAGTAAATCACGCTGTTCTTTATTCATAGCCAACCTGAACTTAACGGCCGTTGATATCGACAAAGTCTTTAAGGTCTTCCTTGTCTTCGGCATCTTTAGACCTTAAAGACTTCCCAGACTTTGAAGACCCCTTGTGTCATCAAGCACTAATCCAGCACCTGCGAGATCTGGTCCTTCTTGTATTTGTCCCGGTCCGGCTGCCGCTCTTTGTCGAGCACGAAGTTGCCCAGGACCAGATAATCCATGTTGGTGCACATGAAACAACGGTACGAATCCTCCAGCGTGCAGACTATCGGCTCCCCCCGGATATTGAACGAGGTGTTGATGATGACGGGGCAGCCGGTCTTTTTATGAAAGGCCTCGATGGTCCGGTGGTAGAAACCGTTGCGTTCGCGGCTCACGGTCTGGACGCGCGCGGAATAATCCACGTGCGTTATGGCTGGCACGGTGGACCGTTTCACTTTCAACTTGGCGATCCCGGTCAGTGTCGTCCGGCGCGATTCAGGATTGATCTGCCCCTCCTGCACGGGCCCGACCATGAGCATGTAAGGGCTGGCATAGGGCAGGTCCACATAATCCCGCATTTTCTCCTCCAGCATGCTGGGGGCGAAAGGACGGAACGACTCGCGGAACTTTATCCGCACGTTCATCTCCTCCTGCATCTTAATGGAACGGGCGTCGCCGATTATGCTGCGCGCCCCCAGGGCGCGCGGGCCGAACTCCATCCTCCCCTGCACGTACCCTATGACCTTCTCGGCGGCGATAAGGTCGGCCACTCGCTCGTGCAGCTTGTCCCCATCCAGCCGCTCGTACGGCACCTTCTTCGCCTTGAGGAAAGCCTCTATCTCCTCGTTGGAATATCCCGGCCCGAGGTAAGAGCCGCGCTGGAAGTCATGCACTCCGTCGGCGTTGCGCGGGTTGCCCAGGTACTGGTACCACACAAAGAGCGCGGCGCCCAACGCGCCGCCCGCATCGCCGGCCGCCGGCTGGATCCATATGCGGTCGAAGATGTTCTCGCGGGCGATCTTCCCGTTGCCGACGCAGTTCAGCGCGACGCCGCCGGCCAGGCACAGGTCCTTCTTCCCTGTCACCTTGCGCACGTGCCGGGCGGTCTTGACCATGACCTCCTCGGTGACTTCCTGGATGGACCTGGCCACATCCATGTCGAGCTGCGTGACGGGGGTCTCGGGCTTGCGCGGCGCCCGGCCGAAAAGCCGGTGGAACCTTTCGTTGGTCATCGTCAGCCCGACGCAATAGTTGAAATACGCCATGTTGAGGCGGAATGAACCGTCATCCTTTATGTGGACCAGTTCCCTGCGTATCAGATCGGCATACTTGGGCTCGCCGTAAGGCGCCAGGCCCATGAGCTTGTACTCGCCGGAGTTCACCCGGAACCCGCAGTAATAGGTAAAAGCGGAATACAACAGCCCCAGCGAATGCGGAAAACGGATCTCGGCGTCCAGCCTGACGCGGTTGCCCTCGCCGACCCCGTAACTGGTGGTGGCCCACTCCCCCACGCCGTCCATGGTGATGATCGCCGCTTCCCGGAACGGGGAAGGGAAAAAGGCGGAAGCGGCGTGCGATTCGTGGTGTTCGGGGAAGATGATATCGCGGTCCCAGCCCAGCTCGGTCAAAAGCGTATCCTTGAGGAAGATCTTTTCCTTGAGCCAGACCGGCATGGCCTTGAGGAACGACGGCAGACCCAGCGGGGCGTAATTCAGATAGGTCAAAAGCAGGCGCTCGAGCTTCAGGAAAGGCTTGTCATAGAACGCCACGTGCGTGACGTCCTTGATGGTGATCCCGGCCTCCTTGAGACAATAGGCGACGGCATTCTTAGGGAACCCGGAATCGTGTTTCTTGCGGGTGAACCGCTCCTCCTGGGCCGCCGCCAAGATCTCGCCGTCTTTCAGCAAAGCGGCCGCGCTGTCGTGGTAATAAGCGGAGATGCCCAAAATGTAATTCGTACCGTCGGCAGGCATATCTATATCACTCCCCGGTTCATTTCCTCATCACTGATTGATATACGTTCAATGTTTCCATGGCCATGTTCTCCCAGCTGAACGCCTGGATGCGCTGACGACCCTTTTCGACCAGGATCCGGCGCTGCTCCGGGTCATTCCAGAGCGACCTCAGGGCCTCGGCCAGTCCCGCCGGATCATACGGATCGACCAGGACCGCGGCATCCTGGGCGATCTCGGGGATAGACCCGCGGCTGTTCGCGATGACCGGCACCCCGCAGGCGAACGATTCGGTCACCGGCAAACAAAAACCTTCGTAGAGCGACGTAACGACCGATATCTGCGCATGGGACAGGATCACCTTCAAAGCCTTGTCCGGGATGAATCCGGTGATCATGACCCGGTCCCGTATGCCCATGACGTCGAGCTTCCTGAGCACCCGGTCATAGAACCCCTCATATTTCATCACGCTGCCGGTGAAGACCAGGTAAACGTCCGCCGGCACATGCCGCTTGAACTGCGAGAAGCCTTCCAGGATAAAATCCGGATAACGCCGCTTCTGGTTCAGGCCCGACATATTAACTATATATTTCTTATCCAGCAAGTTGTACTTCTGCAAAATCTCTTTTTCCTCGGCCGGGGCGATGGCCCCTTCATAGATATCA
>CAYTIW010000133.1:0-2790 GCA_964438075.1 uncultured Planctomycetales bacterium | reverse complement strand
ACGATCTCCAGCTTTTCTTTATGAGCCTCTGCCAGAAGGATATCAGTTTCATCGCCGGGGTCGATACAAGCCGCTTTTCCGGTCTCGGGGTCCCCAACGATATAGTTGAAATTGGCCATTTGACCGATTTCCAGCTGGCGTATTATTATCTTGGGCTTAATTTCACTCATGGCCGTCCTCTGCTTGAATTAATATATTTAAACCATTAACTTCTGTTGTAATGTCCCGATTATAGCTCCGACAGAATATTGACTCAAGTCCGCCTAAATTTATAATGGGAACGGTATAAGCAAGGAGATAAATATGGCCTTACTAGAATCTGTTAAATTGCCACTCGGAATGCAGATGCCTGAATTTGAATTAAGGGACCCTTCAGGAAAAGCTTACAACGGGAACCATCTTTACGGCGAGCGTGGCCTGCTGGTCGTATTCACCTGCAACCACTGCCCGTATGCACAGGCCGTATGGCCTCGTCTCGTACAAATTGGGAATTACGTCAAAGGTCTGCGCATGGGCATGGTAGCGATCAACCCGAATATCCATCCTGATTACCCTGATGATTCGCCGGCTAAAATGCAGGAAAAAATAGCGCAGCTCGGCATACCGTTCCCTTACCTCGTGGATGATTCCCAGACAGTAGCCAAAAGCTTTAAGGCACAATGTACCCCTGACGTCTACCTTTTCGACAAAGATAAGAAACTGGTGTATCACGGGCGTATCGATGACAACTGGAAGGACGCGGACATGGTGACGAGGGAAGAGTTGAAAGAGGCTATTAACAATACCGCCGCAGGCATACCTGTTGACAAGAAACAATATCCTTCCATGGGTTGTTCCATAAAGTGGAAAGAATAGCTCTTTTTATGTCATCCTAATGCCACATCCAAGAACATCATCACGGTAAATCCTATCAGGCACCCCCAAGTGGAAATGTCCGTATTGCCTTCCGACTGAGATTCCGGTATCAATTCTTCAACTACGACGAATATCATGGCTCCGGCCGCAAAGGCCAGAGCGTAGGGCAGCAGGGGACGCGCGATGATCACCGCCATCGCCCCGAGGACAGCGGCTATGGGCTCTACTATCCCGGAAAATTGCCCGATCATGAAACTTTTGAATTTGGAGAATCCGCTGGCACGCAGCGGCATCGATATCGCCAGCCCTTCCGGGAAGTTCTGCAGGCCGATGCCTAGCGCCAGGGCCATGGCTGAAGCCAGGTCAGCTGAAGGTATACCGGCCGCCACGGCTCCGAAGGCAACCCCCACGGCCAATCCTTCGGGTATATTATGCAGGGTCACGGCCAGGACCAGAAGGGTCGTGCGTTTCAAGTTCGTCTTTATCCCTTCCGCGTGGTCTGGGGTCTGGTCTAAATGGAGGTGCGGAATAAATTTATCTGCTATCCGGAGACAGATACCTCCCAGCATAAAGCCCAGACAGGCAGGGAGCCATTTGGGGAGCGGCCCCTGGGAAGACATTGCGATGGCCGGTTCCAACAAAGACCAAAAACTGGCAGCGATCATGACCCCGGCAGCAAATCCCAGCATGGCATTCAGCAAATTCTTGTTGACGTTCCGGGTCAAGAATACAGTCGATGCCCCCAGGGCGGTCACCCCCCAGGTGAACAGTCCGGCGAATAGAGCAAGTAACAGCGGGTTAAGGTTCTTTAAATTTTCAAACATGACGTTGCCATTCTACATGTTTCGAAGATAATAAGTAAATTTTTGTTTTCGTTTTTTTGTTTTATTGATATTTTGGTGACAATGTCTGGAACAATTGGCCGAACGGGAGAAAGACGTTTCAGGGATTGAAAAAATAATCGACGATATTATAATGGGGCATGTTATGACAAACTGTATCGATATGTTAAAGAATTGGCTGAATCCGCCTCGCAAGACCATCCTGATCATAGACGATTCGGATGTTGACCGTACTTTTGTGGAGAAAGTGCTCCGGCCCAGCTATGCCGTTGTTACCGCTGCCGATGGCCGCGCGGGTGTAGAAGCCGCGCGTCAGCATAAGCCGGACCTGATCCTGCTGGACTACATGATGCCGGGCATGAACGGGCCGGACGTCTGTCGCGAATTGAAGAATGACCGCTCTACCGAAAATATCCCGGTCATTTTTCTGACCGGCCGGGACGATGCCAATTCCATGAGCGACAGTTTTGAAGGAGGAGCTGAACATTACTTGATCAAACCCATCGGGAAGTCGGATCTGCTCGGGCAGGTAAAGCTCCGTCTGAACCCGCCGGATTACCATTGAAGGGAACGGCATGCTGGACCTAAAATTTATCAGGGAGAACACCGAGCTCGTCAAAAAAGGGCTCGCGGCCAAGAATGTCAAGATCACGCTCGATGAGCTTATCACGCTGGATGAGGAACGCCGGCGGATGATCACCCGGATCGATGAATTGAAGGCCAAGAAGAATTCGGCCAACGATACCATTTCCAGGCTTATCAAGGAAAAGCAGGATCCCCAAGGCACGATCGCTTCCATGAAATCCATCGCTCTGGAGATCGACAGCCTTGATCCCCAATTGAAACTGTTGGAAGACAAAATAAACCAGATAGTATTATTCATACCCAACTTACCCCATCCTTCAGTGCCGGTAGGGGGGATAGAGGCCAACCGCGTCGTTCGCCAAGTAGGCGAACTGCACCGGTTCGATTTCAAGCCCAAAGACCATGTGGCCTTGGTCGAAGCCCTGGACATCATCGATTTCAAACGCGCGACCAAGATCGCCGGTTCGAACTTCATCCTTTACAAGAAAGCCGGAGCTCTGATGGAGCG
>CAYTIW010000132.1:0-2803 GCA_964438075.1 uncultured Planctomycetales bacterium | reverse complement strand
TTTTCTTTAGAAGCATATTTTTGTATAATTTCTTCTACATTTAATTTCTGTACTTTCTTTTCTTTTACTTCTACTACATCTTCCTTTTGTAATAACTCAACAGAAACAAGTACAATATTCTTAATACTACAATAATCAGCAATTTCTTTCTTAACTGATTCCCATAGATGTAGATTATTTTTACTCATAAGTACTTTAATCTTTGCTTGCTCTTGGCTAGAAGGCCTATACTTGTCTAATTCTTTCTCTATGTTCATACCCTCATAATAATCTATAGTAATAAGCCATCTACTCATAAGATATGAAGGCGTTATAAACTTCCATTTATTTGTATCAGTATCTAGAATCATAGCTCTACCTGGATAATTATTATCCCCAAAATATATAGGATATGGAGAACCTATATATTCTACATTACCTACTTTCATAGGTTGATGAATATGACCAGAAAATATATTAGCTTTAATATTACTGAATACTTCTTTCTCCACACCAGAAGTAAGAGTATGGTTATTAGGTAATTTAATACCAGATACTTCTTGATGAATAAAAAAGTACTTATTTTTTATATTATACCTGGAAAAATAATTTAACCAATCAATAAAGCAATTATTATTAGTGTGTGGAATAAAGACAAACATATCTCTATATACATCAGGAGAATCATAGAAAGTAACATTATTAGATAGTGTATTAAAGAAACTAAAGAAAGGAATATTCACATAATCATGATTTCCACATAATATATGTATTTTAGCCTTTCTACTTAAATTAGAAACTTCTTCTACTATTCTAGTTACTAGTTTAGCATCATGTTTATCTTTCTTTTCAGTTAAATCCCCTAAGATAATAACTTCATCAATATTATTTTCTTGTACGGTATCAATAATCCAAGGAAATATTTTCCATCTATACTCAGTAAGAGGAGTGTTTTCGAGGTGCAAATCGGAGAGCACAAGATATTTCACTTTATAAAATCCTTTGCGTACTTTAGCCTTATTATAACTAAATCATTATCATGTTTCTGACCAGTTAAATGAACAACAACAATAGGTATTCTACCTTCACAGTTTTCTTCACATTGTTTCATCCACTTTTCTGCTACAAATTTATCTCTACTTTTAGCTTCAAAGGAGAAGTTATCTTTATAAATATCTTCTCCTCCCATCGTACCTACCCTCTTACCTTTAAGTATTTTAGCTAAAGCTTTTTCATTAGCTTTACCTCTATTTCTATTTTTTCTAGCTTGTTCCTTCTTTTCAAAATGTTCTTTATTATACTCAGTACCATCAAATTCCATCTTTCTCTTCTTTTGCTTTACAAGTGCCACATACTTGTAGTTCTTTTACAATCTCAAAACCATAAGAAGTTTTTCCATTCTTATTAAAGTACTCTTTATCTCTTACTTCTATTATTTTCTTATAGCTTGTTTCTTTAGGTTTAGAAACACACTTACATTCTTGACACCTAAACATTACTACCTCCTATCCCCATCTCCTTTTAGTACTCCTCTTTCTTGTCTATCTTTAAGTTTAGCAATATTAGCTTTCATAACATCTTCTAGATTAACACCCAACTCAGTGCAACACTGAGCAAGATACCAAGCTACATCTCCTAGCTCATCAGTAATTTTTTCTTGCATATCTTTAGTAAGTTTACCATCATAGTCACGGATAACTTTCTTATATTTTCCACAAATTTCTCCAGCTTCACTAGCTAACCCAAGACAAGTATAAGTAAAGTTATTCCACTTATTAGGGTATACAGCAGTTTTGTCACAAGCATCTTGATATTCTTTAATTGTCATTCTTTCTCTCCTTATCAGTTTCTTCTGGTTTATCTTTTATAAATTCTAGTGTGCCATGTAACATATACTTTTCCCATTCTTTACAAAGGTCTGAACAATACTTATAATAAATCTCTTGTTCTAATTCTTCTCTACTCATATCTAACAATGATTTCATGATAGCATACATGAACCAGAATCACAAGCAAATTCTGATGCTCCTGTTGTATAGTCACTAGACTCATATTTAGTTAATTCATCAAAGTTAATCTTTGGTATAGTAGAAGACATTTCTTTAAACTGTTGTTCAGTAATATCCTCATAAGGAGCTAATTGGTATATACCACTATTTTCTGGTAGAAAACTAACACCACTAACTATATCCCAATTTCTATATACCCAAGCACCTACATCTAACCAAGATTCATCAGAAACAAAACAAGTAAAGGAAGGTTTATGTTCAGTATAAAATAATTGATATGCTTTCCAATATTCTAATTGTTGTATAGCTGTTCTATCAAATCTGGTTATAGCTTTATCAGGAGATTTAATAGGGAAATCAAAAACATAGACTGTAGCATTATCCATATTCTGCCCTATTTCTGGATTATATGGAAATCCTTTATCTATAAGAAACTGTGCTATAGGGTCCATTTTAGCTACTCTTACTCTTCTAATATAATAGGGGGAATATCTTGTATGTATTCCAGAAGAAGTATTTGTAAGCTGTGAAGAAGTACCTTCTGGCTTACAACAAGTTATTGCTGTAGGCATATTGATACCTAAAACTGTAGACCATTTAGTTGCTGCATCTACCGCTGTTTGTTTAAGAGTAGTAAGCCAGTCTGATAGTCTCTTTTCATCATTCACTGATGATAATACTGGATGGTCACAAGTACCGGTCATACTAACCCCAAGCAACCTTTCTTCTTCACAATTAGCTTTCCAAGTAGAATCAATAAAATTGAAATCTGTTAATGTAGACTGCAATACTCCTAGCATAGTAGCTACTTTAAC
>CAYTIW010000131.1:0-2851 GCA_964438075.1 uncultured Planctomycetales bacterium | reverse complement strand
CCGCTCTGGCCGCCATGGTCGGCATCGTCGGCGGCATCATCGCAATCGCCAACGGGATCATCGGATAGGAGTCTCGTGAAAGTCATCGAGCACAACTACAAATGGAACGGCGAGCTCGGCAAGCGCAACGGCGAGCCGCCGTATCTGATTCACCATCACGAGGCGGGCTATGGCAGCGCGGAGCAGGTTCACGCGGCGCACGTCGCGCTCGGCTGGCGTGGCATCGCTTACCACTACCTCGTGCGGCTTGACGGCAGCGTGCATCGCGGCCGCCCTGAGTGGGCGATGGGCGGGCACGCGCTCAACTTCAACCACTGCATCGGCGTCTGTGCTGAGGGCGAACTGCACAAGAAGAAGATGCCGGCCGCTCAGATGAAGGCGCTCAGGGATCTGACGCGCGACATTCACCGGCGGCATCCCGGCATCATCGACAAGCGGCACTCGGACCTGAATGCCACGGCCTGCCCCGGCAAGTTCTACCCGTGGGCCTACATCACGGCTGCCCCGCCTCGCATCGTTCCGGTCAGCCGTTACGCAGAGCTGAAGCGCCTCATGGTCACGTGGGCGAAGGCTCACAACGCAGCGCACCCCGAAGACGCCTTCACGATTCCAAAGGTGCGCTACGTCGCATGGTGGGGCAACAACGCTCGCCTGCTGGCCAAGCGCGTCTCCTACCGAATCCGTCGCACGCGGCCCGAGGTCGAGACTTCCGAGTCGCCTACCTATGCCCTGTACCGCGTCCTCAAGGGGGGCAAGTGAGTCACGCCGACAAACTGACTGAGCTGTGCGGCGCCATCATCGCCGAGGGACGCGCGGCAGACGTTGATGTCGTCACCAAGGACGCGACGATTGCCGAGCTGCGGGCGCGCATCGCTGAGCTTGAGGCGGCGCCCGATCATGAACCGGAACCTGAACCCGAGCCTGAGCCGGAACCTGTCACGGCCGGCTGGAGCGTCAAGATGTACGGCGCTACCGGCGACGGCGTGACGGACGACACGGCTGCGATCCAGCGGGCGATTGACGAGCGCGGCACGAACGGCGGGACTGTCGTCTTCCCTGCCGGCGTCTACGTCCTCTCGAATCCGATTCGACTGCAAGCCGGGAACACAGAGACGCTTCGGCTGTACGGCTACGGCGCGACCGTGAAGCTGGCCAACGTGAAGCCGCGCTTCCTCGTCTGGAATCGCACGGCCGCCAATCAAACGTTCCGGCGCTTCAGCGTCGAGGGCTTCACCGTGGACGCGGCCGGCAATCATCCGGCGAAGGCGCACTCGTATTCGGTGCTCGGCTTCGACATGTACGCGGCCGGCTCAGTCTACGATCCCATCGGCCTGAACATCGAAAACGTCACGGTCAAGGACTGCCACGTCGTGAACGTCGCCGCGAGTCCTGTCGGCGCATGGAATCCGTGCGTCGTCAACGTGTTCACCACGCAATCGAGCGGCGGGCAGGCGACGTGGAATCACATCACGGACGTGCTGGTGCAGGGCTGCCGACTCGAGGGCGGTCTGAGAGGCGTCAACGTCACGGCGAACGGTCCCTACCCGCTCTCCTGCACGCTTGATCGCATCACCATCCGCGACTGCTGGCATGACACCGGCATCGACCCGACCGCGTTCCTGCCATCGACGAACTACCACGTCGGCCAGTCGGGCAAGGTCGGGACGATTGAGGTCGTGAACTGCTACGGCGCTCGGGCATTTGACTGCGGGATTGAGATCGACCAGCCGTCAAGCGGACTCGTGCAGGGCTGTGTTATCGAGAACTGCTACTTCAACGAGTTCTACTACACCAACTTCAACGCTCCTCTCGTGCCGCCCGGAACGACCATCTTCCGTGACTGCGTGGCCCGCGTCACGAAGCCGATTCACGGCGGGACGGGCTTCACTATCGGATGGGAGGGTGAGCGCATCGGCGACGTGCATCTCGACAACTTCCGCGCCGAGCTCGCATACGGAACGAAGGTCACGGGACAGGTCAACAGCGGCGTCGTCATGGACGGTCTGTACGTGAATGGCGTCAAGACGACTGCGCGGCGGTGGTGATCGGTGGCCGTCGACTTCTCGGCATACGTAGACGGCACGGCGTCTTCGGCCATCGCTACGGCGGTGATGGATCTCAGCGCGAGGTCGGTTGGCGACTACGGACTGGTGATGATCTCACGGGCCGCCGTTGTCGATCCCACCGGCGTTCCTACCGACTGGACTCTGATTGATAGCCACCTGTCTACCTACGGCATTTGGCTGTACGGCAAGATACTTGCCTCCGGTGACCTAATCAGCAACCTAACCTGGACGTGGGCTGGCAACGCCAAGACGCTCGCGACAGGCGCGTTCTATACCGGCGTCGATACGAGCACCCCGGTTGAGTCCTACTCGAAGGGCACCTACGGGACGGCCTTGGATCAGACGCTCGACCTTGGCTCAGTTACGACGGACGAGCCGATGATCGTAGCCCTGGCGTCCTGCTACTCGACTTCAACTAAGACATATGACCTGTCATCGCAGACGCTGACTGAGAGACGCGACCGCGGCGGCACTGCCCCCGACTTCTGGCACTACATCGGTGACAAAAACGCAGCTTGGGGCGGCGGCACGTTCGCGCCCTCAACGAGCACGAACTACATCAGCGCGTCGGTTACCTATCGCGGCGGCTTTCTTGTCGCGCTCAATGCGTCCACTGCGTCTGCATCTCTCTCCGGTCGCGGCATCGGTCGCGGCGTCGGTCGCGGCATCATGCGAGCCGTTTCGCGTGGTTGGCGCCGCGAGGAATCCTGCCTCTACCTACCCACCCCCTCCACAGTCTGAGGTATCCACATGGAAGTACGCCGCACAAAGAACGCCGCGACCTA
>CAYTIW010000130.1:0-2876 GCA_964438075.1 uncultured Planctomycetales bacterium | reverse complement strand
TTTGTGGGGCTCATCATTCCCCACACGGTACGGCTTCTGGCTCCGGGTAGCCAAAGGCGCACCTATCCCCTGGCCTTGTGGCTGGGAGGGATATTCCTGGTGCTGTGTGATCTGGCTGCCCAAAACATCACCACCATCGAGCTTCCCGTGGGTGTGATCACTTCCTGCATCGGATGTCCGTTCTTCATCTGGCTGATGCTGCGCAAGTAGCTGCTTCCCTCGACCTATCCTTCCTCCATCATCCCAATAGAAACGCCCGGCAGCATGCTACCGGTTGTAGCCCAGCTCCCTTGCTCGCTGGTAAGCAGTCAACTCCCACCATGCTTGATCCTCATAACCCAACTTTACCACAGTTATTCCAGATAAGCCTATTTTAGAGCCGAAAACACTACATTCCTCAATAGTGATAATCTTATAAACCGATAATTATCATATAGATATGGTTTTGTGGTATGAGCCAGATTCCGTCGCAGAGCAAATGTAGTGCCCATAGATTTATAGATATTCCTTGACAGAATGTGACCCATCCAGAAAGTGGCTCCATGTATATAAGAGAAGTCGCCAAATCCAACGCCGGTTCAGGTAAGCAGTATAACGAGTACCGCTTATGCAAGTCCGTACGCAATGACAAGAAGGTGGTCCAGATCACCGTTATGACCATGCGCGATATCAGGGTACCTAAAGTTCTGTGGAACCCCCTTGCCAATGCCATTGAAGCTATGATGAAGGGTCAGCAGGTGTTGTTCAATGATCCTGATCTGCAGAACGAAGCTGAACGCTGGTTTGATGCGTATTTGAAGAAGAATACCAGGCAAGCTGAGCCGGCCTCATCCAGACCTCGTGATAATAGTGACTTTGAGACCATCAGTATGGGAAGTGTTGATTTACGCCATCCCAGGAGCATTGGTGCGGAGCATATAGCCTTCAGCAACTACCGTGAGTTAGGATTTGATCAGATCTTCACGGAACTTGGGTTCAGCAAGCGACATCGACAGGACGCCATCCTGTCGATCCTGGGCAGGATGCTGGATCCTGGCAGTGAGAACTCAACTGCTGAATGGGCCAGGCACGACACCGGTCTGGATGCATTGCTGGATATCGACCTCTCAAAGCTTTCCCATAATGCTCTTTACCGGATCACCGATAAGATCTACCGCCATAAAGACTATATAGAGCGCAGACTCAGAGAGAATGAACGCAGCATCTTCAATCTGGGTGAGAAGATCGTGCTGTACGATCTTACCAATACTTACCTGGAAGGCATCTGTGCCGCTAATCATAAGGCCAGGTTTGGCCGCTCCAAGGAAAAGCGTTCCGATTGCCGGCTAATGACTCTGGGACTGGTTTTGGATGAGTTGGGCTTTCCCAAGCGTTCCAAGGTCATGGAAGGGTCTGTGAGTGAGCCTGGGACGCTGAAGAGTATGATTGACGGGCTCTATGATGAGGCTGACCTCCAGAAACCGGTTACGGTGGTTATTGATGCCGGCATATCCTCCCAGAGCAATCTGGATTATATTCGGGAGCGTGGTCTGAACTATATCTGTGTAGCCAGGAACAAGCCTATCCCTCTTGAATGGATAGACGAAAGCAAGTTTGTCAAGATCCCCAACAAGGGGAACAATCACATTATGGCCCAGTCCTTTAAGAGAGATAACGAGTGCATCCTGTATTGCACCAGCGAGAAGATGGCCGAAAAAGAGCAGGCCATGAAGATAAAGTTTTGCGCCAGATATGAGGCAGAATTGGATAAGCTAAACAAATCCCTGTCATCAAAGAACGCAAAACGCAAGCTTGACTATGTTCGCCAAAGAGAGGGCAGATTGAGAGAGCGCTTCAGCTCAGTCAGTATGTTTTACACAGTATTCATAGACCACTCCGAAGACAAGGCCACTGGGCTGAGGTATGAGTGTGATCATACTGCCATGGATCTCAAGTATTCTGGCTCATACTTTCTGAGGACCAGCCTGATGGATATCTCCGAGGATCAACTGTGGGAAATGTATATGATGCTGAACACAGTTGAAGGTGCCTTCCGAACCCTCAAGTCAGATCTGAATCTGCGACCTGTTTACCACCAGCTGGAATCCAGGTCCGAGGCCCATCTGTTCATTGCCGTCCTGGCCTACCACGTTGTAAATGCCGTCAGGATCAAACTCAAAGACAGCGATATATCCATAACATGGAATACCCTGCGCAGAATGATGAGAAGCCATATCATCGCCCATATCACCATGCAGAACAAAGAAGGTGAAAACATCTCTGTCCGCCTGTGTTCAAACCCTGATGACAACCACAGAGAAATCTACAAAGCCCTAAATCTAAACCACAATCCCCTTCCAAAAACATCAAGCAAGTTTAAAGTAGTGTAGTGCCCATAGCAACATTATGTTGCTGTGGCACAATTGTATGGCTGGTCGGGTTGGTAAAGTTGGGTTAAGAAATATTACTCGAACTCTACCTTGGGAGCAGTCTGAGCTCCGCTGGCAGCCTGGAAGAAAGGCATTTCCTTAATGCCGAACATGCCAGCGAGGATGTTGTTGGGGAAAACAACTACATACTGGTTGAGGGCTTTGACGCTGTCGTTGAAACGAACCCTTTCAGTAGAGATGCGGTTCTCCGTGCCCTCCAGCTGATCCTGAAGCTGTAGGAAATTCTGATTGGCTTTCAAATCCGGATACTTCTCCACCACTACCATCAAACGGCTGAGAGCGCTGCTGAGCCCATCCTGAGCTTGCTGGAAGTTTTGGAATGCCTGGGGGTCGGAAAGCGTCTCGGGGCTGATATTCATCTGCCCCACTTTGGCCCTGGCTTCAATCACTGCCGTCAGAGTGTTTTTCTCGAAATTGGCGGCACCCTGCACGGTAGACACAAGATTG
>CAYTIW010000129.1:0-2927 GCA_964438075.1 uncultured Planctomycetales bacterium | reverse complement strand
GTCAAAGAGTACGCGGCCCGCCACGACCTGACAGTATCCAGCAACGAGAAAGGCTTCTGCCTGATGCCAGGGGATGTGATCGTAGGCCTCCAGGACGGCAAGCCCTCCTGCTCCAATGCAGAGATCTTAGATTCTCTGGTCGAGATCCTGATGGACATGGCAGAGGAGCCCACCAGGGCCCCGCAGAAGCACAATCTCCCTGCCAGACCTGCGAGCACCAAGGCGGCACAGAGAAACGGCCAAATTCTGCCAAATGGTGAGTCCTCGACTCTCACCCTGGAGAAGGTCCGGGAATATTTCTGCGAGACTGCCACAGACGAAGAGTGCGCATTCGCCCTGGAGGTCTGCGCTATCCGGGGACTCAATCCTTTCAAGCGGGATTGCTTCTTTGTGAAGTATGGGGGAGCTAACCCCAAACTGGAGATCATCGTCTCAAAGGACTTCTTCATGAAGAAGGCTATGACCCATCCAGATTTCGAATACTTCAAGGCCGGTGTGACCGTCCAGAAAGGCGAAGAGGTAGCCAACGTCGAGCGGTATTATGCCTACCCCGGAGAGACCTTGCTGGGTGGCTGGGCCGAAGTCAAGAGGAAGAGCATCAAGGTGCCCTTCCGGGCAGAGATCCCGCTAAGCGGCTTCAAGAAAGAAAGCAAGTTTTGGAACTCCCAGCCTGGACCAGGTCACATGATCCGGAAGTGCGCCGGGTCAACGGTGCTCCGTGAGGCTTTCTCAGAAGACTTTGCGGGCCTGTATGATGAGAACGAGCTGGGGCTGGATCCAGCAAACGAGGTGGCGGCATGAACCGCCTCCCCTCTAACCTCGTGGGCCGGGGAGTTTCCCTGATCCTGAACTCTGGCAAGGAACTGGGAGGGAAATGCACCATGGCCAGCGAGAGCTATCTCATACTCCGGATCGGGCCATGGGAATGGACAGTCGAGGCCGAAGAGATAACAGCAATAGGCGTGAACCGGAAGGGCGAGGAATGAGCGAATCCCCACAGACCATTATCGAAGAGCAGGCCGCCCGGATTAAGGAATTGGAAACTAGGCTTGCCAGATACCAAGAGCACCTTTTCATAGATGCGACTCCAGACGGTGGTTATGCTATGCGAATATTACAGTGCTATCGGGCATCGTGTGACTATGTGATATCTGATGTCATAGGAGTACCACCAACCAACCCACTATGCGTCGAGATGAACAAAATAAATGAACTGAGAAAGAAGGAATTGGATGCTGCGATATCTGTGCTGGCGGTGGGCGAGGCATGAAACTGAAGGCATTGACAAACTGGAATCATCATTCTCCTGGAAAGGACCCGTTGGTGGTTTTGCCTGGCGACACTATCGCCGTGAAGGATTCGGTTGGCCGGTACATGGTCAAAGAAAATTGGGCGGCGGAGGTCGAATGATCCACGTCTCCGTTGATTCCAACGAAGCGATGCGCCCGAGGGCCGTGGCCATCCGGAAGGCGGTCGAGAAGGACGATCGATTTGTCATGGCCTATGATATGGTCGAGACCCCATTCGACCTTCGTTTTGATCTCGAGGATGTATGCGAGAAATACTATGAAGATGTGTGCTGCGAACCTTGCTCAAAAGGTCCATGCACAAAATTCGACACGCTACATATGGAACTCAAGGATTTCAGCGAGGCCGGGAACAGCGACTACCTGGCAAGCATCCTTAGCGGCCATCTCTACGAGCAGGTCCTCGCGGCCAGAGAGATAGGAGAGCCGCTGGTCATAGCCGTTTTGGGGGGTGATGACGACGTAGGCGCTGCCATCCGCAAAGCGGCCAGCCGGAACCATCGGATGGACCCCAAGAAGCTCATGCAATATTATGAGATGGTCGAGGGGTTTGAGGCAAACTGTCTGGGGTGCGGTGTACGGGTCTGGCGGCTCAAGACGGATCCCTGGAAGCGGTTGCTCCTTCGGGTCCGTAAGATCCTGGAAGGCGGCGATATCTCAGGATTCGCTCCCAAACCATCTGATGGAGAGAGGCAGGTCGTCGGTCTCAGCATCCTCGCAGGACGCGGTGTAGGCCCCAAAATGGCCGCAAATATCCTTCAGAGGTATAATCTGTGCTTGATGATCAAAGATGGCTTCTGTGGCGATCTGGTGGACTGTGAGGGGATAGGCCCGAAGAGGGCTGAGATGATCAGGAAGAATTTGGAGGTGGTCGAGTGAACAGTCCAATAATTTTCGATATAGAGACAATTCCAGACAGATTGACCGAATACACCCAGGCTTTCCCCAAGTCGAAGAAGAAGGGAGGAATCCACGGCATTATCAGCCGAGTGGTAGCAATCGGCTACAACCCGGGCGGCCACCAGAAGGTCATCATGGGTGAAGAGGAGGCAATCCTCAGAGAGTTTGCGGACCTCCTGAACGAGCACCGGACGGCTACGTTGGTGGGCTTCAACATCAAGAACTTTGATATCCCTCTCATCAGGCTGAGGGCGGCCAAGCATGGTATCAAGCTCTACCTTCCGGACAGGCGGTCTCAGAGGATATGTGATCTTTTTGACATCCTGGGGGGCAAGTGGCAAACTGATGTCTCGGCATGTTCACTCAGCGAGCTCAATTGGTTCCTATACGGGGCTGGGAAGCAAACCAATGGCTGCGATATAGCCAAGATGTGGGAGGATGGTGACCTGGAGGGAATACGGGGGCATTGTGCGGAGGATATCGAGATTACGAGCAGGATTTACAACGATTTCCATGGGGTGCTCTGGTGAGCCGTGGCCCGATCAGGCACAGGTCAGATCTAGAGAGCTTGCCCCGGGATGCGTCTTTCGTCTTCCAAGACCACCTTCCCGCGGTATCCGGTGGCCTGGTCCGCTACTGGAAGGATCGAGGCCTTATCCAGCAGGTCGGAACGGTCCGCAAGAACGGCGCTGCCAGGCGGGGGATATGGGAGCTGACGGA
>CAYTIW010000128.1:0-2959 GCA_964438075.1 uncultured Planctomycetales bacterium | reverse complement strand
GCGGCAACCTCCTGTACTGGGGCGCGCTCTCGGCGTCGAAGACGATCAACAACGGCGACGCTGCGCCGCAGTTCGCTGCCGGGGCGCTGACGATCACGGAGGACTGACATGAGGGGCCGGGTTGCCCGAGCCGGTACGACCCCGGACGGGCGCCGCACTGATGACTCCGGGCGCGCCGGGTTGACGGCGGGCCAGGACGGCATCGCTGCCGGGTTGGCTGCCCCGGCCCCTCTCCAGACGGAACGCCTCGCGGCCTCCGCCTCGAGCAGACGCGGCGCACCGCTCACTCCTCGCCAGCTCGAGATCCTCACGCTGCTCCGGGACGGACGCACGCAGGGTGAGGTGGCACGCCTGCTCGGGATCAGCTACCAGACGGTGAAGAACCACATGACCGACAGCTACGCGCGGCTCGGGATCCCGCTCGGCACGCCGCGCGGGGGCGCGCTCATAGCGGCGCTCCAGGTCACCGGGCTCATGACCCCCGGTGACGACAGCCTGTACCGCGCCGAGACTCGAGTCGCTCAGGCAACCGCCACCGTCGCCGTCATCAAGGCCGAGCTCGCGAAGCTCGGGCGGCTCCTCATCGCCATGGCGGAGGAGTCCTGATGATCACCGTCGTCGGGGCGATGTCGGCGGGCGAAGACGGCACCTCGCTCACGATCAACAAGCCGTCCGGCACGGCCGAGGGCGACTACCTCGTCGCCTCGATCGCGTTCGACCGCGAGGGCGGCACGCCGGCGATCACCCCGCCGTCGGGATGGACGGCGATCCAGACCGAGTACTCCGGCGCGAGCCTCTGGACCGGCTACAAGCTCGCCGGCGCGTCCGAGGGGGCGAGCTACGCCTGGTCGTTCTCCGGGGATGCACGGAACATCGCGGGCGGCATCATCGCCGTCCGCGGGGTCATCGCGCCGGCGCAGAGCTCCGAGCGGATCAACACCGCGACGAAGAACCACACGGCGAACGGCGTCACGCTCACGAGCGCGAACGCGCTCCTCGTCTTCGGCCTTGCGGTCGGCGGCTGGCAGCAGAACTTCGATCCACCGTCGGGCTGGACGGAGCGCGTGGACCAGGGCGGCGGCTGGACCTCGGTCGGGATGTTCACGAAGGAGGTCACATCCTCCGGCGCGACCGGTGACGCGACCGCCACGACGTACTACGACGCCGACGACGTCTGCCATCTCGTCGCGCTCCCGGCGCGGATCTACCTCGAGGCCTCGGTCTCGGGAGCGGGGAGCACCGCCGGCTCCCTGACGACCCAGATCAAGCTTGTCGGTACGAGTCCAGGCGCAGCTTCCCTGACCGCATCGCTCACGACGGCGAAGCTGCTCGGCACGGCGTCGTCGGCCGGTGTGGCCTCCGTGACGGCAGCGCTCACGACGACCCAGTTCGTCACGGGCTCGAGCGCGGGTGTCTGCACGGTCCCTGCGGTGAGTCTCACGTCTGCGCCGAAGCAGTTCGTCGGATCGTCCGCGGGCGCGAGTTCGGCGACCGGCATTCTCTCGACGCAGATCCGCTGCGCCGGGTCGTCTGCCGGCACGTCGACGGCAACAGGGGCGCTCACCGCGCAGATCAGGCTCGCCGGCTCGAGCGCAGGCGCCGGCGGAGCGACGGCCGCGCTCTTCACCGCGAAGCTCCTCGGCTCGGCGACGTCTGCCGGCAGCGCATCGGTCACCGCGAACCTCATGATCCCGATCGCGATCACGGGTTCGGCTGCCGGTCTCGCGACGCCGACGGGCTCGCTCACCTCGGCCTGGCCGGCCTGGACGCCCGGAGTCGAGCCCGTGCTCGAATGCGACGTCTACGACGGCGCCTCGCCGTACGCGATGCTCGCGACGCTCGAGGGCGCGTTCGACCGAGCCTTCCACGACCCGTTCGGCGACGTCGGATCCGGCCGGTTCTCGCTTCCCGTGCCCGACCCGAAGGCGACGAGCGCGATCCTCGCCACCGGCAACCTCGTGAAGGTGAAGCTCGGCGGCGTGCACCGCTACAGCTGGTGGATCGAGAACCCCCGGAAGATAGCCGCCTCACCGGACGGGAAGGCGGGCGAGCGCTGGGAGATCGGCGGGCGCGGCGCGATCGCGTACCTCGACCGGGCGATCGTCTACCCACCCGGCTGGCCCTCCCCCACTGCCTCGAAGTGGACGTACTCGGCCGTTCACGCGGCCGCGATCCTCCGCGCGCAGATCCTCCTCGCGCAGGCGCGCGGCGCGCTCCCGCGGGTGACGCTCACGTTCACCGACTCCCTCGACTCGGACGGCAACGCCTGGACGGACACCGTCACGCTCGAGCTCCAGCCCGGCATGACGCTCCTCGACCTGTGGCAGAAGCTCCTCGCCATGGGCTTCGAGTCGGAGATGTCGCCCGACCTCGCGCTCAGCATGTGGCCGTCGCGAACCCGCGACCTCAGCGAGACCATCGTCCTACGCGCCGGCAAGCACCTTCTCGGCGAGGTCGAGCGGAACCCGCAGGAGGCCGACATCCGGACGCGGGTCCTTGTCGAGGGCCCGGGCATGGTTTACGAGGAGCGCACCGCCGGCGGTGAGAGCGGACCGATCGGCCGGCGCGAGAGCTACGTGCGGTTCGACGGGCTACCGGTCCCCTCGACCCTTCAGAAGGTCGGCGACGCGCAGCTCGCGATCTCGGCCGCGGCACGGAAGGCGATCGCGGTTCCCGTCTCCCATGGCACGGCGGCGGGTGAGTACGAGCCGTACGTCGACTACCGGCACGGCGACTACGTCGCGCTCGACGTTGCCGGGACGTTCGAGAACGAGCCCGCCCGGGTCGTCGCGATCACCGTGAGCGATCGCCCGGGAGGCTACGCGGTCGAGCTCGACCTCAACTCGGTCTATGCCGAGGAGGAGGTCCGGCTCAAGCGGCTCATCGAGTCGCTCGCAGTGCAGAAGGTCCCCGATCCGCCGATCATCGCCGACGGCTCGATCACCGAGACGAAGATCGG
>CAYTIW010000127.1:0-2993 GCA_964438075.1 uncultured Planctomycetales bacterium | reverse complement strand
TCCGGTCAGCGCCAACCTTACGCAAAACAATCCCTATATTTACACCACGGTCGATTTGGATGTCGAGGCGTTTGAGGTTCATCTGCGGCTTAATAACGGCTTGTATCAGCAGAGTTCCAGTTCCGGGGATATCCAGAGTTGGAGCGTTACTTATCGCATCGAATATAAAGAGCATTCGGCCGGGACATATATCGATCTGGGCGAGACAACGATTTCGGCGCAGTCGCGTTCATCAGTCAGGCGAGTATTTCGCAAGGCAGGGCTCACCCCGGGGCAGTATGACATCCGCATTACCCGCACCAGCGAGGATAGTTCGCTTCAGCCCTTAAAGCAGGGCGACCTTTTACTTTTTCAGATCGATGAGCTTAAGACAGATGATTTGAGTTATCCCAACACCGCGCTTTTAGGGCTTCAGCTTCTGGCTACCGACCAGCTTTCCGGATCGATGCCGAACATCACATCGGTTGTTAAGGGCAGGAAGGTTTCCGTTCCGGATGTCAGAAACGGCACGGATCCGGTTGCTTGGGACGATTATTACTGGGATGGCGCAGATTACCGACTGCTTGCGGACGACACCTTGCTTTCATGGGACGGGGTGACGTTTGTCGAGAGGTATTCGGCGAATCCGGTCTGGTGCCTTCGGGATTTTATTATCAGCAATCGTTTCGGGCTGGGCGAGTTTATTTCATCCGGGAATCTGGATAACGGTTCGCTTCTTGAGATGTCGCAGTATTGCGAGGAGAAAGTTGCGGACGGTCAGGGCGGCTATGAGAAGCGGTTTCGGATGGATGTGGTTATCGACAGCAACAATAGGGCACTCGATGTTCTGATTCAATTATGCGCTACGTTCAACGCTATGCCGGTCTACAGCGCGGGCGGTTTGGCATTCAAGATCGACAAGATCACGAATCCGACCCAGTTGTTCGGCATGGGCAATATCGTCAAGGACACGTTTGCGCAGAGCTGGAAGACGATGAAAGAGGTGCCGAATGTGATCGAGGTTCAGTTCACCGACAAAGAGAAAAACTATCAGCAGGAAACGATCGCGTATATCGATGAGGAATCGCTGGCTTCCGGTGAGCCGATGCGTAAAAGCCAGATCCGGCTTTTCACGACCGGCGCAAGCTACGCGATCCGCGCGGCGCGTTACGCGTTAAAGGTAGCGCGGTATATCAACCGTTCTGTCACGTTTAAGGCAGGGATTGACGCGATTGCCTGTCAGGCCGGTGACGTTATTTCAATATCGCACGATGTTCCGCAGTGGGGTTTTTCCGGCCGGGTGCAGGACGGCAGTACTGATGTGCTTGTCAAATTAGACCGCTCCATGGTTATAGAGGACGGCAAGTCCTACAAGATTCAGGTTCGTTTCTCGGACGATACGATCGAGGAGCGGCTCATCACTTCGCCGACCGGAACGCATACAGAGGTTTCTTGCGAAGCGTTCCCGCAGGACCCGCAGGCTTTCGATGTCTTTGCGATAGGAGAAACGAACAAGGTCAAAAAAGATTTCAGGGTGGTGGCGATCCAGCGGGAAGGCAAGAGCGAGGTTCAGATATCCGCGCTTGAGTATAACGAGGCGGTGTATGACGATTCGGATATCATCTTGCCGCAGAATAACTATTCGTCTTTATCGAGCGAGATACCGGCAGTCAATAACCTCAGTTTGACCGAATCGCTGGTTAAGAAGACAGACGGAACGATCGAGAACGCCATTGATGTCTGGTTCGACCGTCCGGCCTATGTCGATCATTTCGTCAAGTCATACGCCAAGGCAAAGATTTATCTCAGCGACGATGACGGCTTAAGTTGGCGCGCGCGGGGAGAAACCTCGGGAACGAATTTCCGCATCATCGGTGATATCGTCGATCATCACACCTACAAAGTCAGGGTTACGTCGCTTGATTCCCTTAATGAAGAAAGTGCCCTCGGAAGCGCGCCGGAGAGCGAAATCACGATTGTGGGGAAATCGGCGCCGCCTTCGGACGTGCCTTCATTTCTGGTTAACCGAAACAGGGACATGCTGTATCTCGGGTGGACGCCGATTTCGGATGTGGATGTCTGGGGGTATGAGATCCGGCGCGGTCTTGACTGGGAGAGCGCGGAATTTATCACGCTTCAGCAGGGGACGCATTATCTCACCAAGGATGTCAAACGCGGCGTGGGACAGAGTTATTGGATCAAGGCGATAGATACTTCGAACAATTATTCCGTTAACGCAAAAGAAGCAGTCGTGACGATTACCGAAATCCCGTTCCGAAACATTATCGCCGAGTATCAGGAACATCCCTTATGGACAGGGGCAAAAAACAACACCGAGCAGAGCGGCGATTCCATTGTGATCATGGACAGTGTTATGTCCGGGACGTATACGACGCCGGTCAGGGATTTCGGGTATGTGGCGAGCGCTTACATTGGAATCGACGTCGTTGTTTCAACTTCACTGGGCAGGCAGTTTAACAGCGATGACGTCATGAAATTCAATACCAGTCCTTCGTACCGGTTTACGGGACAGGAAACGCAGAGGGCGGCTACGTTTCGTATTCGGACGTCGGAAGACAATATCACATGGAAGGACTGGGAGGATTACCAGCCCGGGGATTATTACTGCCGGTACTTTCAGATTGAAATGACGCTGTACCGAGAGAATGCCGGTGACGACATTACCTGTTCGACTCTTCAGTACTTCTGCGATCTGCCGGATGTGGATGATTATGGCGGCGACGAGGTTGTTTCGGCCGCCGAGGGTAAAGAAATCTTTTTCGGGAAAACTTATCACGAGGAGCCGAGCGTTCATATCGAAATAAGAAGCGGTAACGGGATTTATTCGCAGTTTGTAGAAAAAAGTATCACCGGTTTTACGGTGAAGTTGTATGACGCCCAAGGCGCGGCGCAGACTGGCTTGTTCGACTGGCACAGCCACGGGATTTAGGAGGCGCAATGGCAAAGGGATTGATTCCATACAAGGTGGTGATCGAGTTTGAGAACGGTGAGTT
>CAYTIW010000126.1:0-3033 GCA_964438075.1 uncultured Planctomycetales bacterium | reverse complement strand
TTGTTCTACCAACCAGTTCTTGAGACACTGGATTCTTAAAAGTGGGTGACACTCCTAAGAGGAAAAAGGGGTGTTACCATGAACGTTCAAGAGCCAACTAAACAAAGATCCAAAAGCAAGAAAGAGCATTGCAAGAACCAGAACCGATATTCGTATCAGTTCAAGCTGAAAGCTGTGAAGCTTTATCTGGAAGAAGATTATAAAGCGAAATTCCTTGCGGAACAACTAGGGATTGGAACAACAACATTAAGTGCCTGGACGAGGCAATATCGTACACTTGGTGAGGAAGGATTAAGATCGAAAGAGGCGAGGAAAGGGATCCCGCAAAGCAACCCCGCGATCCGCAATGAGATCATCCGGGTCAAAACAACCCATAATCTGTTCGGCTGCCAGAAGATCACGGATTTTCTGAAACGGATAAGGTTCATAAGAACGAATCCAGAGACCGTCCGGCAGACCTTGATCCAGGAGGGGCTTAACAAGCCTGCTCACCGGAAATCCCCCCAGCGGAACCCCGGGAAGCCGCGTTTTTTCGAGCGCAGCATGCCTAACCAGCTCTGGCAAAGCGACATCATGAGCTTCCGGCTGGGCGGACAAGCCGCCTATCTGATCGGGTTCATCGATGATTATTCGCGGTTCATGTGCAGCCTCGAGGTCTACCGCAGCCAGACGGCAGAACATGTCATTGAGGTTTACCGGAAGGGTACGGGAGAGTATGGTCTCCCGAAAGAGGTCCTGACCGACAACGGCCGGCAATATACCAACTGGCGCGGAACCACCCGCTTTGAGCAGGAACTAAAGAAGGACAATATCCTGCATCTGAAGTCCCGCCCCCACCACCCCATGACACTCGGCAAGATCGAACGTTTCTGGAAGACCGTATTCGAGGAATTCCTGAGCCGGGCCCAGTTCGACGATTTTGAGAATGCCCGAGAGCGGTTACGGCTGTGGGTAAAATATTACAACTACAAACGTCCCCATCAAGGCATTGGCGGGTTGTGCCCTGCCGACAGGTTTTTTGAGATCCAGAACGAACTGCGCAAGACCATGGAACAAGGCATCGCGGAAAACACCCTGGAGATGGCGTTACGGGGCAAACCCAAGCAGCCGTTCTACATGGTCGGCCGGTTAGGGGGCCAGGAGGTAGCGTTACGGGCGGAGAAAGGCAAACTCAGTATGGTCATTGACGACCAGAAGGAAGAGCAGGTGCAGGAAGTGATCTATGATATTATGAAAGGAGCCCGCGATGGAGACATCGAAAAAGATGCGGCGCAAGGACAACATAACAGCGCAGGCCAAGTGCGAAGCAGTATTATCGATCTGGGCGCAGCTGCGCAAGCCGGCGGATGTGTGCCAGGAGCTGGATGTCCCCTGGGGGGTGGTGAACCAGTGGCAGGAGCGGGCTATGAGGGCGATGCTGGAATCACTGGAGCCGCGTCAGATCCCGCGGGGAGAAACCCCGAAACTCCCGCTGCGGTTGCAGAAGATGTTCGACCGTCATGTGGAAGGCCACCAGCAGCGGCTGATCCTGCCGAAGATGGAAGCGCGGTTGAACAAGATACAGCAGGACAAGAACACGAAGAAGACGCCGAATGAAGGCTAACGGCAGCCCCGGGGAGCAGAGACCATGGAACAGCGAAAGACAGCCCGGCAGGAGAAAGCGGTCCGGGAACGGACCGCAGTGATCATGAGGGTACAGGCGGGTTTGATGACAGCGACTGAAGGGGCGAAGCAACTGGGGATATCCCGCAAGACATACTACGAACTGGAGACCAGGGCCTTGGCCGGGATGATGAGCGCCATCCACCCGGGCAGGACAGGCCGGCCGAAGAATGAGGTCGATATCGAAAAGCGTGCCCTGGAAAAAGAGATCCGGACGTTAAGACAGCAGGTCGCGCTCAATCAGATGAAGCTGCGTATCCGGGACTTGTTCAAAGAGTTGGATGGGCCCGGGTCCAAGGCCGCTGATTTAAAAAAAACGAATTAGCCGGAGCTGTAACCGATCTTATGGAACACGCTCATTATTCAGAAGGTATACCCTACCGTCTGATCAGCTCAGAGATCCGTTTAGGCTATTCGAGCATTATGCGCTGGAAAAGACGGCGGCGTAACCATGTGATCATCATCGGGAAGCCGGGGCCGAAGAAGGTCGAGCGCCTGGATCTCCAGGCCCTGATGAACCAGATCAACCGGATGGACCACAGGATAAAGAAAACCATGGGCACCACGGACCTATATCGAGATCATCAAGACCGGATCAGCCGGCGTGATCTACAGGTGCTGACGCATACCGCGCGAAAGATAGCCAATATTCCGGACTACCGTATTGAATGGACCGCACCCGGAGTGGTATGGAGCATCGACGATACGCAATACCTGGGAACAAAACTCCAACAAGTCCAGGACCTGGCCTCGCGATATAAGTTCCCGGTCCTGATCAGCAGGTCCATGACCGCGGACAAGATAGCCGGACATTTAGAAAGATTGTTCAAACAATACGGGCCTCCCCTGTTCTTAAAACGGGATAACGCCGCGAATCTTAATCATGATCTTATCAATGACGTGTTGACTGATTTTGGGGTCATCCCGTTCAACAGCCCTGTTTGCTACCCGCCCTACAATGGCGGGATCGAAAGGTCCCAGTGTGAGGTCAAACAAAGGCTGCGCTTGGGCTCCCGGCTTGAAATAAGCGCCGAGCTCCTCGAACATCTGACACGATCCACCCTGCATGACCTCAACCACTGGCCGCGCAGGGTCTTATCAGGACATAATTCATGCGAGATCTTCTTTAGGGATAAACGAAAGAACCAGTTCAGCAAAAGACAAAGAAAGGAGGTCTTTGAACAGATCAAGCGGACGGCGCTGACCCTGCTTGACGAGGGTCACTGCCACACAAGGCATAAGCAGAATGCTGCCTGGCGCACGGCAGCCAAACTATGGCTGGAAAAGAATAAATGTATTAGAATCAACAAGGTCCGAAAAGTGTCACCCGATTTTCTAGAGCTCTTGTCTCATAATTAGATTGGCAGGACA
>CAYTIW010000125.1:0-3199 GCA_964438075.1 uncultured Planctomycetales bacterium | reverse complement strand
TAAATTGATGAAAGAGAAAATTTCCAATGGAAAGGTTCCAGGAATTTCCAATCCTGAAGAGGCAGAAGCAATAATTAGAAAAGGCGATGTGACCTACGCTCAGGCCAAAAACATTGCGCGTGCCGGCAATATTGATTCAATTGTTTTTGACGCCCAAAACCAGGCAGTTGTCTCAGGATACATTTTTGCGATTTCCTTTTCGATTTCCTTTGCGAAAGGAAAATGGGACGGGAAAAACAATGTTGACGCGATTGAAGATGCAATTAAATCGGGTGTTGCGGCGGGAAGTGTTTCTTTTATTACGGGAGTTGTCGCATCTCAAGTGCTCCGCTCGCGGGCAGCAGCAGCAGGAACTATTATTGCACGTGATGGGATTCGGACAATTGCAAGCACTTCTGCGGGCCGAGCTGCAATTCAAAGCCTTGCCTCGGCCTCCCTGGGAAAGGCAGTTTATGGTGCTGCAGCGATAAACCATGTCTCCAAGTTGCTTAGAAGCAATGTAATTACTTCTGCAATTGTGACTGTGGTAACAACAACCCCTGATTTCTATAGAGCAGCTGTCTCCGGTTCAATTTCCTGGGCGCAATTCACAAAAAATCTCCTTGTAAATGCTGCCAGTGTAGGTGGCGGTGTCGGTGGCTGGATGGCTGGGACTGCCGTTGGAGCCGAAATCGGGAGTGTTGTCCCAGGAATTGGCACAGCTATTGGCGCAATTGTCGGGGGGATTGCAGGCGCTCTTGCCGGGGGAACTGCAACCGGGGTAGCAGCGAAAGCCCTTCTTGATGAGATTTGCGAAGATGATGCCAAAGCTATGCTGGCAGCATTACAGACGGCTATTGAAGAAGTCGCTCATGATTACTTGCTCTCGAAAGATGAAATCGAAACTTTGATTGAAGAAGTAAAAAAGACAGTAAATGATGGCCTTCTTCCCGAAATGTATCGGATGAGCCAAGGGATAAGCTGGAAAGCGACAAAGCACGCAAAAGAAAAATTTGATTCCTTCGCATTCGAAATTACAAAAAAACGCAAGGTCATTGTTCTTCCTGAAGAGAAAGATGTATTGAAAATTGTTGATGAGACTGCGAAATTGGTAACAGATTCATACGGTGCCTAACAAGCGCTTCGAGCGGAATTTCGGGCTTCGCACGGGTCTTGCTTGCGCAAGCCCCGCGCCAAGCCCGAAATCCGCTCAAGCGCGGCGTTCGGCAATAAAAAACAAAGGAGATAATCATGCTTTCAAGTCCTGCATCCATGCTTAAGTATTTCGACGGTGAAAAACAAAGCATTATCCCACTTTTCCAACGACCATACACTTGGTCCACAGACCGATGGCAAATTCTTTGGGATGATGTAATTCTTCAGTATGAAGATCAAGACTCAGTTCATTTTATGGGTGCTATTGTCTCAATGCCCCAAAGGTCAAATCCCGTAGGAGTTTCAAAATGGCTAATTATCGACGGCCAACAGAGGCTTGCCACGATTTGCATTCTCCTTGCAGCAATCAGAGAATTTGATAGCACCCCAGTCAGCCTAAGAGATCGTATTCATGAAGGATACCTAGTAAATCGCCATCATTCAAACGCAATTGATTACGTTAAGTTCCTTCCTACTGTAGCTGATCAAGCCGCTTTTAATTTTTTGATTACAAAAAATGGTTCAAGAATTGATGACCATCCAATGACAAAGGCCTTCGATTTCTTTAAAGAGAAGATTAAAACCACGGAACTCGATGACGGTTCAGGTACTCTTCAAAAAATAGACGTTGAACGACTCTTTAATACCTTATTCCAGCAATTGCAAATAGTTGACATCTCTGTTGACGAAAAAGACGATCCCTATTTAATTTTTGAAAGTTTGAACTACAAAGGTGAACCGTTAAGCGAAGCCGATCTTGTTCGAAACTACATCCTCATGAGATTCAAAAATACGGGGGGCGCAGACACAGAACAACGAGAAGTTTATGAGAAATTGTGGCGCCCGATTGAAGAAAATGTCGGGGATCGAATTGGCCATTTTTTGCGACACTATTGCATGCAATACGGCCAGCAAGTCAAAAAGAATGCTGTTTACTCCGCAATTAAAACGAGACTTAAATCTCTCAATGATGAAAAAACAAAAAATGAAGCCACCGAAATGTCAAAATGTAGTGGTCAGTATCGTTACCTAATAAAGCCAGAATTGTTTGTCGAACATGATGTTGCTCGCAGGTTAACCTCTATTCGAGATTTTGACATTACCACTTGTTTTCCGTATGTCCTCCGAACCTTGCGACTTTATCAGCAGCAACAATGTACAAAGGATTCCCTATTGCTTGTATTAAAATATGTTGAATCCTTCGCTGTACGTCGGCTGGTCTGCGGAGTACCCTCCAATTCACTCGATTTAATGTATTTGCAGTGGTCCAAATCCCTGTCTGGCGATCCGGCAGCACATCTACTTCAAAATATGAAACAGGGAGTTTCTAACCGTCGATGGCCGACTGATGAAGAGTTTAAAAGTCACCTACTTTCTGCGTCGCTATATCCAAGGCCTATGCTGCGTCCTTTTTTGATCCGAATTGAAGAGTCATTTGAACACAGGGAGTCAGCCGACTTATCCAAAACTACAATTGAACATATTATGCCACAAACCCTTTCAGATCAGTGGAAAGCTGACTTAGGTGAGCATTGGGCAGATATTTATGGGCAGAGATTAAATACACTTGGAAATCTTACCTTATCAGCATATAACACTGAAATGCGAAATTCTCCTTTTCCCAACAAGCGAGAAGTTTACCAAACAAGCAATATTTCAATGAATAGATGGCTAGCCAACAAGACTTTCTGGACTGATGTTGAAATAAAGGAACGAGCGAATATGTTGGCAGAGAAAGCATTACAAATTTGGAGCGAATAATAAGAAAAATGCCGAACAGTGCGATCGAGCGGAAATTGGGGGCCGTCACGGTTTTTGCGAAAAGCGCAAAAACCGCGCCGTCTAGACCCAATTCCGCTCATCGCTGGCGTTGGGCAGTCAAAATAATAGGATCGGAACTAAAATGAATTATTGGTTGTGTTCAAATTGCCAATCCGAGAATACACCGAATTCAAATGTTTGTTGGAAATGTCGTTCTTCAAAGAATTTTGATCCAAATGCTAATTTTCCTAGTTCAAATCCCCAAAAAAATGAGGAAATGGAAAATTCGACAGTTGAAAGTGAA
>CAYTIW010000124.1:1873-3203 GCA_964438075.1 uncultured Planctomycetales bacterium | reverse complement strand
TTCATGACATACCCGGCCAAGTCGCCGTCCGGCGTCTCATGCGCGGTCGGATCGATATGCAGGTCCGCGCGAACGATATCACCGTCCCGCCTGAAATTCTTGACCCTTCCCAAAAACGTGCCGAGCGCGGTGCTCGACATATTGGGATGTCCGAACCGCGACTTGATTCCGGCCTTTGCCTTGTTGCCAAATTCAACGATCGAATCCAACGCTATGTCATCGAACTCCCCCCTTTCGTCATGCGTGACACCTTTGGTCACGACCGCAAACCCTTCGATAACCTCTTCTTTACGGTTAACGCGCACGCTGACGCCGCGCGCGATATCTGCCCGAAAATAAATATCTTTATTCGCCATCTCTCACCTCTTTCACATCAGTAAAGGAAACGTCGACCTCAACCGGCATCGACATCCGGCTTTTTGCCCCCACGAGAATCTTCTTCGCCTTCTTCACCGGTGTCTTTTTGCTTTTCTTTTGTTTTGTTTTCATCCTGCACCTCTAATCCGAGTGTTTTCATCTTCTCCTGCTCACGCTTGCGCTGTTCGAAACACTCTTCCCAATCTTTGCCGTCCCGCGCGTAAAGATCAGAATAGGTCACGATCCCGTTTCTCAAACCCACCTCCGCGGCCTGCGCCTCTTTAAGCGGATCCACCCATTCCCATCCCGGCGCGATCCACGACGCGCTCGTCCAATGCTGTCTGTTTTCGTAAAACGTATTTGCCGATAACTCTCTTTTGAGATACGCCTCTTCCAGCACCATATCCCAGACCGGCTGGCATAATTTCTGCGCCAGCCATTCCTGCCGCATCCGGAAATAACGCCTTGCCTCCAAAAGAGCCGCGCGCGCGCTGGAATAATTCGTTTTTGAAAAGTCTTTTGCCACCAGCTCATACGGCAAACCCAAAGCCGCTGAGATAGCCTTCAAGATGCGGTCGACAAACGGTTCGAAACTCGAACCCGGCCGCTGGGGATTGAACGACGTGATGGTTTCGCCCGGCATAAGGTGTTTGATCATGCCCGGCTCAAGACTTTCGATAAACTGTCCGGCTTGGTTCTTTTCGAAAGCACCGCCTGCCGATACGTCCATGGATGCTTCCGATGTTATAAAAAGCGAGAAGCACGCGGCGATCCGGGCGGCCACCAGTTCTGCTTCCGCGTACTCCCCGAGGTCTTTGAAATATGCCAACACCGGGGCAAAAAACGGCACGCCGCGCGTCTGTCCGGAACGCAAAACGTAGTAAAGATGAAATACATTGCGCCTGCCGTATTCATCGAATGCCGGAACCTCGACAAACTCTCTTTCCGCGCGCTTGGAGTAAAGGACATCACC
>CAYTIW010000124.1:0-1773 GCA_964438075.1 uncultured Planctomycetales bacterium | reverse complement strand
TCCGCAAAGGGCGTCCATCGTTTCCAGACGCGTTCCGCGTCCTTTTGGAATTTTCCGGCCGCGGTTTCTTCAAGACCAAGCTGTTCTTTATCGACACGCGACTGCGGACGGATCCCCGAACCGACCACGTTGACGGTCATGGTAGAAGTTATTCCTGAAGCGTGAGCATCGTTGCGGTTTAGATCGCGGCTTCGTTCGCGGATATCTTTCAATTCCGGCAAGAGATCCGTGTCCGCGGATCCGCCGCCCGGTATCCATGACGACCGGAGCCGGTCGCGCGATGCCCCTCGGTATGAACTGAATGATTTTGTTACTTTGATCGCCTCGCGGTACATGCGCCGTTTAAGGCCTAATCGCGGTGAGAAAAAAGAAATAAGGCCGTCCAGACGCTCGGATAATTTTTCCGTTAACGGCATTTTCATGACGGCCTCCCGAATGAGGCATACGTAGTTGTCCCGCCCGAACCGGCGATCTCGCGGCGCAACTGATCGCGCAGTTTCCTCAATTCTTCAAGACCGATATACTGAATATTCCGGCCTCCAATCGTATACGACTGAACGGCGCCGCCGGTCATGCGGGCGTTGATGGCGATTTCTACGTTCTCGAGCATTTCCTGTTTTGTGGGAGCGGCCATTCTTTCTCCTCGTGAACCCAATAAAAAAGCCACCTCCCGCCAGTCGACTGGAGATGGCTTTTACTGCTATTGGGCGCGGTAACAGTGATCAGCTGTCCCGCTTTAAAGTTTATAATTCAATATTACCCGAACCCGAAATTTTGACAATGGGGTCGTTACCAAGATTTGGAATAATTCATTTTCACTTCTCGCTTTCTTCAACGCTCTTGAAACACGTCCCGCAGTCCCTGCACCGGTGATAACGGATCGGCAGACGGCTTGCGTAGCACGTGATATTCTTACTTTTACATTTCGGGCATTTAACAGGGATGAACCGTACACCGTATTCCAAATTTTCATCGTTCGGTCGGCCGCGGGGTTTCTCCGGGGGCTGTGGCGACCCGTTATTCGGCAACCAGTTTGATTTTCTTTCTATCCATCGCCCCATTAAATCCATGATCCTTTCGTCTTGCGAAGCCAACTCCCTCGGCTGTTATCATCAGCCGCAGGTTGATGAACCCGGGGCGCGTCTTCACGCCGCATATTCAAGGCCCGAATAATATCCGCGGCCGCAAGAGCGTAGACTTCCGCGTCCAGATAATGATTGGCCGCGGCCTCTTTCTTTTTCTGCCAGACCTCCTTGGCTTTGCCTGTCGTACGATTTCGGATGAGGACTTTATGCTCTGACGTGAACTGCGTGAGGTAATCATCGCCCGGATTGCGAAAGATATGCCACTTGCCCGGGTTATTCGACGTCACGAGACGATTGATCTTATCTTTATACTGCGTGACGTTTAAATTCCACAATACAAGGCCGCCGGGAATGACCGCACCGGTTCTTGAATTGATATCGATCTTGTTCGCGCGGTAAAATCGGCCGCCGGTAATTTCCTCAAGCCCTTTGATCGCCTTTGTTTTGTCCGGCCAACTGCGGCAAAAACGGTATACTTCGTCAGTCTTGAAACCCGAATCGATGCACGACATATAAACACCAAGAGTTTCGGCAGAATTCGCCTTGCGGTACTCCGTCTTGAACAAACAATCGATAACATCATCCCAATATTCAACCCGGTCTGCGCGGATGAGCCACGACTCTTCGTAATAACCCCAGCCGCGGATAACGTAATAAAAATGATCCTTCTGCACATCGACACCGGCCG
>CAYTIW010000123.1:0-3207 GCA_964438075.1 uncultured Planctomycetales bacterium | reverse complement strand
AGTAAACAATTCAACAAACAAAGCCTATTACCAAGCAATACTCTATGTCGTCCTGGTAGTTCTGCATACTGGTAAATTTTAGTATAAAATTTACCCGAAACTACCTTGATAATTCGACTAAGGATTTTTTCACGCTTCGCTTAAAAAATCCAAGTCTCATTATCGGCCACCTCTCCACTATGAGATATCTCTTTGTTTTCAACAGGTTCTAGATCTTTATTTTCTATTACTGCTGCACCTTGACTCTTTGGTGTCCAAATAGTGTCTATTTTTTCGCTCAAAGCCTCTACGGCTCTCACTTTATGATTACACGATAAATGAGCATACCGCAAAGTCATTTCAATGTCTTTATGGCCCATTAATTCTCGTACGGTCATCAAATCAACCCCGTTCATTACCAAATAACTGGCATAAGTATGCCGTAAATCATGAAATCTGAGATTTTCTATTTTAGCATCTTTCAGCGCCTTTTCAAACGCATTTCTGACAGATTTTTTGGGAAAAATATCTTCAGCATAGACATGCTCTCTGAGGTTAAGGAAAATCTTGCGTAATAAGCTATTGATTGGGATCGCCCGTGGTGTCTTGTAAGAACGATAATTGATTCTATTACATCAAAAATATCATAACGACGTATGATATTTTGCTTCTTCTGAATATAGAGGATTAAGAGTATCTAAAAACTTAAAGACTTCCGCTTCTTTTCCCAGTTTAAAACCATAATACACAAAATCAACGAGCTTTTCTCCAAGCGAGCGATATTCCATACTCGACATAATGTCATTCTTCAGCAACGCTTTTTCATTATCAGAAAATTTAATCTTAGTATATTCACTTTCAATAACATCGTTCAAACTTCCCTTGTCAAAAGTAATATTCCCAGATGTATCAAAATGTACGACTGCTGACAATCTTGCTTTAGCGCCCCAGCTTAAAGCGTGCGCCCCAAAGGAGAAATTTGTATCATATTCTTTATACCCAACAATTTGGCCGTTTTCCGTAATCCAAGACATTTCTTCCATATCCGTTAAAGCTATTTTTATAAAACTACCTGTCAGCGTATTGATAAAGTAAACATCTTGACTGCTCCCGCCGGAACCCCCGGCACTGCCAATTAAAATACCAATGGTATTGCTTTCCTGAGAAAAGAATGCAAATTTAGTAAAGGCCTCTGTAGTTAATTCTTTCTTGGGAAAAAGCCTTAGCCCCTTAGATTTTTCCAATTCGACAACACCATCATATCCATGTAACTCAAAATATGGCGTTTCTAAAATATACTCATAACTCAAATGGGTATCTCCAAACGCATGATTTAAAATTTGCCCTTTCGGACTTGATATACTAAGTTTTCCATTATTCAAATCAAAAGAAATGCTGTCGACTTGGAAGGCGAAAACGACCGACACGCTTAATAGTAGAAAACAAAACGTAAATATTAGTTTTTTCATCTCAATCGCTCCATTCTGTCACAGTAGACCGTCATCTCAATGCCGGTTAAGGTTACAATACCGATGCACTAATCTCGCATTAAACAAAGAGGTTTTATCGCCTTCGGAGAATCGTTCAATATGGTCAACGTGAGCGTCTTCAATGTATGCGATTTTATACTTACATAAAGCGCACTTATTATTCTGATCAAATAACCTCTTTTTTTCTTCATAGGTGAAAAGACGCCGATCCTCTTTAGGTATACCCATAATGTCTCGCAATTTCTGCTCCCAATCGCGCTCTCGAACAAATTGCTTTATTTTTTCTTTTATTTCTTGGAGAGTAATTTTTGGAATTTGGCATTATTTATTTTAGCTACATACACACATCATTGTGGCAATGAATAAATAATACTCCTTGAAAGTATCTTTTTCAAGCAGAATAAAGAAGGATGAAAATATGTAGAAAAATAAGCTTTAGGCTTTTTTCTTACGTCGTAGTAACGCTAGTGATCCACTTCCAAGGGTGAATAGAAGCATAGAAGCTGGTTCGGGAACAACACTTGTGGTTATCTTTACATTATCAATGATATGCTCGTTCTTAAAGGTTGCTGTAGCAGAAGTAAAACCAAAATAACCATTAAATGTCTCGAAATTGGGTACATTGGCAGATAAAACCTGGAAACGAGAATATTCTCCATTTAAGCCTGCTAGATAAACATTAGTTTGTCCTTGATTAAAATCAATTTCCACGTGATGCCATTGAGAATCGAGATTAGTAAAGCCTTGAAATGAATTATTTGTTGCGACTGAAACAGGAGAGCCGTTGATATCGAGTCCAACATGATGACCAGCTGGATCGTTAAATGCCGCATTATACCAAGTATCAAATTCTACGGCAAAACCAGAAAGAGGGGTGTAGCTAAAATTACCGCCAATATCTCCAAACGAATCGGGACTATTTTTAGAAGAATCGATAACTGCAAATGTTAAGCCATCGGCTCCACCAGCATATCTAATCAACATATCAAATTGGGCATTAAACCTATCAACCCGTTTCGCTTCTTTAAAGAATAGACTACCACCGACATAGTTTACATTGGGAGTTAATACAACATACCCATTGTTTGAGTCTCGAGAAGTTATTCCATTATAAGACCAAAGATTATTTGGGGTGTTGAAGTTATCTTCTATCACGTCTGCTGAAGCTTCTAAGCCTAGACATGCAACAAAACAAACAAGAATGAAGCATGCACAAAAAAACTTTTTCATTTTTTTCTCCTCCGTAAGTCTTCTTCAAATACTTTTTTAAACCATTAAGTATCTATAGATAAAAAAGAGCCTTTGGTGTGGCTCTTTGAGTGATTATCAGGAAATATGCCGATTCATAGCAGTGGGTTGATTATAACTCTGGGTAGATGCTTGTCAATAGCGAAAGAATACTGGTTTTTAGGGGTTATTTTCGGTGTTTTGGTGGAGAATTAATGTAGACTGAGGGTGGGGCATCCCCTACTATCCACATAACCACAACTTTTAAAACTATGAGCAGTTTAGCGGGCGAGTTTATAGAATAGATAAGGGGTATCCGGGGGTGTCCATATGGTGTCTAGAAAAGGTATAAATTCATATCAACCGATATAAAGAGATATAAATAAAAATAAGCTGAAAGTATTGATATATAAGAAGAATGTTGATTTTATTGAGGAGTGAATAATTAGCCAGAAAGGTTTAGCAAACCGCCGCCTTAAACCGCTCGGCCACCTCTCCACTAGTAAACAAT
>CAYTIW010000122.1:0-3207 GCA_964438075.1 uncultured Planctomycetales bacterium | reverse complement strand
ATCGGCTGCGGCACCGGGCTTTTTCTGGAATTTTTCTGGTCCTGCGGCTTCGATCCCACGGGCCTGGACCACAGCTCGGCCATGCTGTCCCTGGCCAGGGAAAAGATGGGCGGCCGGGCCGATCTGCATCTGGGCAAGGCCGAGCACGTCCCCTTCGAAGACCGCGAGTTCGATTACGTCTCGATCATGACCGTGCTCGAATTCGTGGACGATCCCGGCGCGGTGCTGCGCGAGGCGGCGCGGGTGGCGCGCAAGGGCGTCCTCGTCACCTTCCTGAACCGTTCCTCGCTCTATGGCTGGTCGGTCCGCCTTTCCCGGAAGCGTTCGTCCCTGTCCCGGGCCCATTGGTTTTCCTGGACCGAGATGCGTCAGCTCATCACCGCGAACATTCCCTCCGGCTTCCCGCAGGCCCGCTCCATTCTGCTCGGGCCTCCCGCGACCTGGAAATCCTTTCCCCTCATCCGGCAGCTGAACAGCCTGCTCCTCTTTCCGTGGCTCGGAGCCCTGACGGCGGTTCGCATTGACCTGACCGCCCCCCACGCCCAAACCCCGCTCATGGCCTGGAGCACCGAACCGACGGCGTAATCGAGACCCTGGCCATCCCCAAGGGTGGGGAACGGTTGACGATGGCCTACCGCCGCCGGGATGCGGTCAGCACCGTGTTCATGGAGTGACTGAAGCGCAGGCGTGCATATAATCGACAAGCTCCCGGCCAAACTCTGTCTGAACCCGGATACCGTCCCAGAGCGGATCCACGCCATTCAGATACTGCAGAGCGAGGTGTTTTTCCCCGTTGTCGCCCGGTCCCAGGCCTGAGAAGAAAAACCCCATGTGTTCCAACTCCTCGGTGATCAAGGCGGTGGCAGGGCTGCTCAGCGGCAGGAGCAGAAAAACGACCGACAGGTTCTGGCTGCGGAACAGGCCGAGCTGGGCGCGGATCTGCGGGAGGATGTCCCGGCCGCACTCCTGCACGACCATCGTTCCCCAGCCTTCCTTGAAATTCGAGGACGACTCAATGTGGGAGAGTTTGTTGGGCAGATCCTGGCCATCGGGTTCGGCAAAACGCTCCTTGATCCCAAGCTGCGCGCAAATGCGTTCAAGCATAAGGCGATGGCGTTTCGGGGCATGGAGCGGGGCGTCGTTTCCGGATTTGAAATATCGGCACAGGGCGAGGTTGGAGATGCGCGCCGGTTGGCCGCTTTCATCGCTGCGCCAGGCCTGGGACGGCGGGCTTGCCGCCAGAAGCAGCGAATATTCCCGCAGCCCCCTGAAATCGAGTTTGCCGTGCTGTCCAATGTGTGCCTCTTGAGACGAATTCCCGATGAGCAGAGCCTACGCCGTGAAGTTGAGGCCAACGTCCGCGAACGCAACGCCAAGAAGGCCGCTGTCGATTGGAGGTTCGCTACCCAGGATGTTCGGCGCAAGCTCGCTCGCTTTTATCCTCGAATTTCAACATGACTGAATACTAGGGCGATGATGGCGAGGCGGATCATGACGCAGCCCCCTTGTATTTGTAGCGCGTTCCGCATCCGGGGCATACTGTCGGCTGGTGTGTGATCTCGTGCCCGCATTTTGGGCAATGCACGGCGTGGACCGGGAACTCCCGGCCGCAGCGCGGGCAGGCGGTCGCGTCCAGGGGCGCAGCGGTGTCACAGGCCGGACAATAGCGGCCCGTGGGCACGGCTGGCTCGCGCGTTGGTTCCGCGTCACCAGCCTCGATCTTGAAATTATTGGCGGACTGTTTGGCTGCGGCTGTGTTTTTCTCGAACTCGGTCGGGTCAAAAGCATGCTCGACCTCGCTCCCGCCCTGCTCCCAGACGCGGGTGATCGCGGCCCTGGGCACGCCCTGCTGGACCGCGATCAGAGCCAGCATCAGGTTGGTCCGGTTGGTGTTGCGCCAGATGATGAGCGGAGCGATGGAAATGCAGATGCCGATGATGCCGACGCAGATCCAGACCATGGCCAAAACTAGACTCATTCCAAGCATTATAGTGCCCTCCAATTTTCCGAGCCGCCTAGCACGTTTTGGGGCGGCGCACAGCAAAAAAAGTTGTCATACACGCCAGCCAAGGCCAACCCTATGTTTTGGGCGTATCTGCCGGATTTGTCCTGCAATGTTTCACTGTTTGGGCGTGGCCACGATCCGGAGATCCGCGACGGACCGACCCGTGTCGGTGGCGTCCGATCCATGGATCAATCGCAGCGGCGCACCATTCCGGCCGGGCTCGTCCCAATGCATGGCGTGATCGAAAAATATGTCCGCTTTGCCTGTCTGTTCCAAGTGAAATGGATCATGTGCGAGGAGATGATGCCGCGTTTCACGGGCAAGCCGGATGCAATTCGCGCGGCCATAAAAAAAGCGGGCCGAAGCCCGCTTGATCGTGCAAGGGGTGCAGGGGGATTATCCCCCTGCCCGCCGGAGGCATTCCTATCTTCCGCCCAACTTTCGACCGGCCAGGAAGGCCGCATGGTTGGCCTGCCAGATGCCTGGCTTGGGACTGACGTTTTTCAGGGCCCGCAGCCAGTAGGCTTCCGGGAAGCTGTCGAAGGGCGCGACGGTGCTCAGCACGCCGATCATGACCACGTTGGCGCTGCGCCCGGTGGGGTCGCCCAGGCCCAGGGCCGTGCCCAGGACGTCGACGTCGATGACCTTGTAGCCGGTCAGGGCCTGGCGCACGGCGTCCATGGTCGGATATTTGGCGGGGTCGAAGGCGGGCGGCATGATGGCCGTGTCGGCCAGGATGACCGTGCCGCCGGGCCGGAGCATGTCCAGGAATCCGGGCCGGAAGACCTCGCTGCGCTCCATGCTGACCAGACACTGGCAGGCGCCGGGCATGAGCACCGGCGAAAACACCGCGCCGCAGGCGAAGGTGCTGATGACCGGGCCGCCCATCTGGGCCATGCCGTGGGTCTCGCCCTTGAGGATGTTTTGCTGGTCGTAGCCCAGCAGATAGGCCAGCTGGGTCAGGACCCGACCGAAGAAGAGGTTGCCCTGACCGCCCACGCCGCGCACGGCCACGGACAAAAAGGCCGGCAGGTCTCCGGCGTCGGGCAGGTCGATGGATTCGGGCGGGGTGGGCAGCTCCGGGCAGGTGGTCAGACCGCATGCGCTTTGGTCCTTGGCCGGGGCGATGGCGCCCACCGGGCACATCTGGGCGCAGGCCGCGTTCTGGCCCACGCAGCCGGTGCAGATGTTGTTGAAATGGG
>CAYTIW010000121.1:0-3264 GCA_964438075.1 uncultured Planctomycetales bacterium | reverse complement strand
CGCCCAAAACAGAGACTTTTTATAGCAAATTTAACCGCGGATGTAAAGCGGGTTCTCGGCCAATAAGGCCCAACGAAAAATCCATCCAGAGAATATCGATGATCTGTTATTTATCAAGCTTGCCTATCAGCAGGGTCCGGCTCATCCACACCAGTACAGCCGAAGGCATGGCCCTGGCAGCAAGCCTAAGCAAAAGTTCGGGGTAATATCTACGCATATCGCTATCGGGGAAGTACATTGTCCAAGTCAGGCCATTAATAAGTGCGTACAACAATAATCCGCCTGTTAAAAACATCAAAAACCGCTCCCCCGGGGACCACCTTCTGGGATTGCGGATCACCAGGGGAAAAAATATTGCGAGTAAAAGAATATAAAGCGAGATCCGATAGTGGGCAAAATAGCCCCAGATAATCCCTATTGTTGTGAAGACATCCTTGGGGTTGAAAGTTCCCCTGGTGCCAGCGGGGTAAGAATGGACCCCCTGAAGATCAAGCCAAAACAGCCACAGCGGGCAAATAAGTGCGGCCATTAACAGAGGAAGCGGCGATCTAATGTTCTGCCATAACCCGCCGGCTTTTATGTTTTCCGAGAAAATAGCTGCCAGAAAGAATATGCCGACGACAGCAAGCGATTCGTATTTTACCCCGCACATACCGGTCAGGATAAAAACCGTGGCATACAGCGAACCTTTCGACTTACTCTTGAACCAGTCGATGAGGCAGGCCGTTCCCGCCAGCATCAAAGCGACAGATATATTCTCCGCCAGAGCCGTAAAGATCGCGTAGTAATGGAAGAATATAAGAAAAACCCCAACCACCAGCCAGGAAGTCCTGCGGTCAAAACCCAGCCCGATCGCCAGGGATTTCATTAATCCCAGCGATGACATAAAAACCAAGGCCGAAGACAGTTTGGCGATCTGGTCGTGATCACCGGCCGTAAAAATGAACTGCAAGGTCAGATACAGCGGCCAGAAAACGGGATAACTGTTGGTCGAGATCTCCGTATAATCAAAATCGAGCATCCTGTGATCGAGGAATATCTTGGCTTTGAGAAGATATATGTGGACTTCATCAATAGCCGTGACCGGATAGGAAACAACAAGGAGAAAGAAGAAAAGCATACCCGCCAAGCCGACCAGATGGCACAAGACACTAGTCGGCGTGGCTTTGGGGATCGGGAATGCCTTAGCGACGCTTCCACCCTGTTTCTTCATAACAAAATAACTCAAAAATAAAAGACCGTACGTTGTGCCGCAAACCAGAACCTCCGTTAAGGGCACCCGGAAAAGGGACAAAACCCAAAACACCAGCGTCTCCCCCACAAAGCCGAACAGGAAGGCCCCGCCCAGTTTCCCCGACAACGGCAGATCTCCGGCATGGGGGAAGAAAGAACATAATAAAAACAATCCCATTGAGAATACAATGAATGAAAAACACAAGAACGCCCATAACGACCACGGTGACGCGGACGGCACCTGCCTGTGCAGATCGACCGGAGAATCTCCGATGGCATACAGCTTGGCTTTTTGGGGAAGGTCTATCCGGCGCCAATCCTCGGGCGGCTCCTCGATCTGGCTTCCCACGTCGATAAAATACCGGCCGTTACAAACCCTCGGCCTGTTGTTGAAATCATTGTTCTCGGAAATGACCACTTTGATCGGATACAAGTAGTATCGCAATGACAACAACGTTTTGAGCGTTAACTGCGAAACCTCGACACAGGCATCCGGCGGTATCCTGGCTTTGACGCTGTCGGCTATGGGAATCACAGGAGCGGCGTGATCCCTGATCCGGGCGATATCGCCATGCCGAGCAAGGCAGTCGGACAAAAATGACACCGGGACGTCGAACAGGTCATCCCAGGACAGTTTGGCAACGTATAATGAACACGCGATCCCGATAGTCAAAAGAAGGATCTGGACAGCGCTGAACCTGGAAGTGAGTTTTTTCATCATAAAAAGACAGCTCAAAAGGCGGCTCGATCGTCCCGTGAATACCGGTGATCTGTCATTTATCAAGCTTCCCCATCAACAGGGTCCGGCTCATCCACACCAGCACCGCAAAAGGCATGGCTCTGGCAGCCAGCCTGGACAAAAGTTCGGGGTAATATCTGTGGATCTCGCTGTCAGGAAAGCACATCGTCCAAGTCAGACCGGAAAAATATGCATATAAGAACAATCCGCATGTCAGGATCATCAAAAAATACTCCCCCTGGGACCACTTTCTGGCATTGCGAACCACCAAGGGGAAGAACATCGCGAGAAAAACAATAAAAAGGGAAATGCGATGCTTATTAAAATAATCCAAAATGATTCCTGTTGTCGGGCCCACATCCCCAAGGTTGAAAAACCCCCTGATACCATGATAAGAATGAACCCCCTGAATATCCAGCCAGGAGAGCCACAGCGGAAAGATCAAAGCTGCTGTTAACAAAGGGAGCGCTGACCTCATAGCTGGCCATAATCCACCTACCTCGTTTTTTATCGATAAAGTGGCCGCAAGGAAGAATATCCCGAGGATGGCGATCGATTCGTATTTCACCATGCACAGACCAATCAGGATCAAAACCGTGGCATATAGCGGTCCGTTGGACTTATCCTTGCGCCAGAAGATAAAAAATGACGCTCCCGCCAGCATTAAAGCAACCAATATGTTCTCCGCCAAGGCGGAGAAGAATAAGTCGTAATGGAAGAATATAAGAAAAGTTAAAACCACCAACCAGGAAGTCCTCCGGTCAAAACCCAACCCGATCGCCAGGGATTTCATTAATCCCAGCGATGACATAAAAACCAAGGCCGAAGACAGTTTGGCAATCTGATCGTGATCACCGGCCGAAAAAATGAACTGCAAGGTCAAATACAGCGGCCAGAAAACAGGATAATTATTAGTTGAAAATTCCGTATAATCAAAATTAAGCATTCTATGATCAAAAAATATCTTGGCTTTTAAGAGATATATGTGGACCTCATCGATGATCCCAACCGGATAGGCAAGGATAAGGAGAAAGAAAAAAAGCATAGCCGCCAAGCCGGCCAAGTGGCACAAGATCGTCATAGCCCCGGCCCTTTGGACCGGGAAGGCCCTGGCGACACCGCCGCCCCGTTTTTTCATGATGTAATAACTTAAAAATAAAAGGCCGAACGTTACGCCGTAGACCAAAAGGTCCGTCAAGGGACAACGGAACAGCGACAAGACCCAGAATACCAGTGTCTCGGCGACAAAGCCCAGTAGGAACGCCCCACCCAGTTTCCCCGACAACGGCATA
>CAYTIW010000120.1:2177-3304 GCA_964438075.1 uncultured Planctomycetales bacterium | reverse complement strand
GCTTTCTCGAAGAGGCTTAAGATGGCCACCACATCCTGTGTGGCTATGGGGACGATAGGATCATAGACGATCCTGGGCATGGGTGCGCCTTTTTCGAACTCGAACTGTGGGTTGAGGGCGAACAGCCGCCTGACCGCCTGGTTGTTGATCGACTCCTGGAAGCTCTGTAGGTTGGCTTCGACTGCCAGTGTGAAATTGTCGGTCTTATCCCTGCTGAGAGCTAGGCTGCCCGTGCCCCCCATTCCGAGCGCTAGGAACTCTGTGAACGTGCTCATGAGGATGGCTTTCGCCTCGGCCTCAATAGAACTGGTAATGTGGTTGACGATGTCGCCGTTTGTGGACGGCTGCAGGAACCCTATCTTGATGGTGGGGTTCCCGTTCTGGTCCCATACCTGGGGGGTTATCAACCAGCTCTGTTGCTGCAAGGATATGCTCTCAAGGCTCTCCTTGATGCTGGTGTATGAGGCATAAGCTTCCAGAGCAGTGGGGTCGGTCGGGTTAGCCGCAACCATGGCAGGTGCGTTGCAAATGTTGGCTGGCACCTCGGCCCAGGGCAGACCAGCCCCGCCGCGCTCGATTACTATATTGCGGTAGTCCTCAAGATACTTCTTAGTCCGCCAAGATCGCCAGGCAGACCTTAAGACGGACCTGCCTTCCGGCGAGTCCTTGCCGGGATCTGATCTGAGGAGGAGGATCTTCTGGATAGGGATAAATGTGGTTCTGTAATCTGGAGCGGCCAACTGAGTAAATCCCAAAAGACGGGTTACGTCCTGGGGATCGTAATCCCAATGAAAAACACTGTCGGGAGCACGATAAGCCAGGTTGGACCATCCTATGAGGCCGTCATCGTACTGTGAAGCCATCCGTTCGTCTTCATGATCTCCGGCTCGTTCCTTGTAGACGAGTTCCAAGGGCAGGAATCCATACTGAGGCACGGCACGGGCAGCTGTGGCTATTATGGTCTGCCAGCTATGAGCCATGTCGGCTATGCACTCTTCCAAGAACTTTGCAGACCCATTATCCTCGTTGGCATCGTCTACCGCATCCACTTTCCAATGAGCGCGGCGAATGAAGACGGCGAATGCACTGAGTGCAGCTCCTACATAGGCGTCGTTATCGCCCATCTC
>CAYTIW010000120.1:0-2077 GCA_964438075.1 uncultured Planctomycetales bacterium | reverse complement strand
ATCAAGAGTGCATCATCTCCAGGCAGGTTTCTTGGTGGCTCCGACGAACGATAGCTGAGAGACTGGTTCACGGTATGTCAGTATGCCCGCCACGCAGATCTCCAGGCTGTCCGGGCCGTCATCGTGAGCCTTCGGATTGGGTGCGGCCTTGAGTTGGGCAATCAGCTCAGGGTAGACAGATGGCCAGTCGCTCCTAAAGCAAAGCTGGCCGTTGGCGTAGTGAGGTTGCAGAGATCGTATCCTGTCAACCTTTGGCGCCGTGTTCCAGACCAGATCAAAGGGAACTATCACGCCCTCGTCCTTCTGTCGCCTCTTCAAGTCGAGAACGAAAAGGGAGTCTCCGGGTGCACTCTTGGCGTGCCCCAGGGAGTTGGATTCTATGCGGAATAATAAGTATCTGTACTGTGCCTGCTTCTCGATGATCTTGGAGATGGACTTATCCTGATTATCCACCGACAGATCACAGTCCCAGACCAGCCACCGACTGTCCGGCAAGACCAGGACGGTTATGAGACCGGCGTAGTCTGCGCCTCCCTCGGACGGGTCCAGGGCCCCGAATGCCTTGCAGGCTTTGAGGTCAACCTCTGCCGGGTTGATCTTGTGCATCAGGTCAGGGTTGAAGATCTTGCCTGCCGCGTCTAAGGGCCTTTGCTGGTAGAGAGCTTCCCAGTAGAACGGACCGACTGCTATCCTCCGACGATCAAGCCACTCTTCGGGAAATCGTGTGGGCCAGTATGAGCCGCCCACTTTCCGGCCTAACGGATCCGGGCCGCCTTCGGCTATAGCAGGAACGCTCAGGACTTCCCAGTCTTCGCCGTCTTCTGACTCCATCTCGGCCACTAGACGGCCCACCAGGTCGTCCTCTGCCCAGCGAGTCATAATGACTACTACAGCGCTGTTCGGAGCAAGACGGGTGTACAGCGTCGATCTGTACCAATCCCAGATCTTGTCCTGGACCACCTTAGAAGAGGCTTCTTCGGCGTTCTTGACTGGGTCGTCTATGATCGCTACCGAGGCACCGCGCCCAGTGATCGGGCCGCCGACGCCTGCTGCCGTCAAGCCTCCACGGTGGCCTTTGATTCCCCATTTGGAGACTGAAGAGCTGTCGGTGGAGACGGATGTGCCCCAGAGAGGTGGACCCCATTCTCTCAGCGTCTCCCTGGCTATCCGGCTGAAATCATATGATAGGTCGGCGGCGTAGGTGCTGAGTATAACCTCTGAATCGGGGTTTCGGCCCAAGTACCAGGCAGGGAACTTTTTGGAGGAGACCTCGGACTTTCCGCCTCTTGGTGGTAAGCAGAATATGGCCCGATCGCAGCCCCCCGCGCCCTGGGTGGCGGCCTCGATCTCTTCCAGCTTGGCGCAGATCAGTTCGAGATGTTTGGCCCTCTGCCATCTACCACCACCATCCAGCTCTAAGAAGTCTAAGAGGTGCCGGGATGCTAAGATCTCTTTGGCGTCCTGGTTAAGCTTCTTTTTCTGCGGTGGTTTCAGTGGCTGCAACGATTGCTCTAAGCTGGGCATCGCTTAAATCCTCCAGGGCGGATGCCTTTCTACTCTCCGGATCGTCTCCCGAGAGTTCGAGCTCTGTCTTGGAGAGTTCACAGATCATCCTCTGCCCTGTCGGCCAATAGATCGCGGCGGATCCGAGTGATAAGTTCCTTTTCTCTCCTTCCGCCGTCTCGTACTCATCGCCCAACTCCAGTGCAAGGAGCTGCCTCGCCCGATGCTTGGCTAAGTTGATAACTTCTAAAGAGTCTATGATCTGGGCCTTGCCCTCTTCCAGTCTCTTCTCGTGAGACTTAGCCCGCTCCACTCTCCAAGCGGCGTCGGCCTCTTTAGCCAGATCGAATACTGCGATCTTGTACCGCCTGATGGACTGATACAATCCGGGGTCGCCGAGTTCCTTTGCTATGGCCCTCGGGCTCTTCTTTTCACCCAGCGCCTTCTCTATGAAATCTATATGCGGCGCTAATGTTTCGAATGCCATGTTCACCTGATACAATGATACAAAAATGATACAAATGATCGTTTAGTCTTCCAAGAACATCGCGCCCTCTTGCATGGCCGTCTTGGT
>CAYTIW010000119.1:0-3379 GCA_964438075.1 uncultured Planctomycetales bacterium | reverse complement strand
TTAAAGAAATACATGAATTCTTCAATACTAAGTCTATGGAAATGTTTGGTTCTCCACTAAATAAGAAGTCAAGAAAAAAGCAATCAGTATCACCTTACTTAGATTTTGTATACTATGAAATAGCACAAGATTTAAAAGAGAAAAGAAAAGAGAGACTTATGGAGGCACTATATGGGCAAATCTTTACAGAAAGTAATCTCAGTTAAAATTGATAAGTCAACTAAATTGGAATTAGATGAAGTGATTTCTCATTATGAGAATATCACTATGAGTGAATTTATTCGTTATGCTATTGAACGAGCATTAAGAGATAAAAGATTCTTAGAAGCACTTCACGAAGTAGACCTATAAAGATTTTACACAATACAGACGATAATAATGGGTAACTTATGCGAAAGAGAAAAAACGTAGTATATGTTAAAAGAAATATCAATACTTTAGAGTATCCAATTTGGACACCCTCAAGAATACTTTCCAAAGCAACAAGTTATGAGACAGAGAATGGATATAGAATTGAATGTTCTATAGGTCTACCTAATGGTAGAGATGTGGATATTCTCAACTCCCTTCTCTACCTTTCCCAACAGTCAAATAAAAATGTTCTCAAGTTTGAATCTCATTATGATATACTAAAAGTGTTAGGATATCCTATCAACCATTCCCATTATGAAATACTTGATGATGCTCTAACAAAATGGTTCAAGGTTAATATTATATTTCCTAAAGGAATATTTTATTCTTCTGATAAAAAGAAAACAGGAGAAGTTAAGATTCATGTGTTAGACCATATCAAACTCATAGATGGAATAGAGATAAAGTTTAATGATACCTTTCTGGAAATAAACAATGAGAAATATTCCAGGCTTATTCCTCTTGATACTTTTAGAAAGATTCCCTCAACACCAAAAAGATTGTATGAGGTACTGATTAAGAATTTTCATAATAGAAACAACTGGTTAGTGGGAATAGATAAAGTAAAGGATAAACTAATGATTGTATCTCCACGATATGATTATGACTCTCATACAATAGAACTTGTAGAGAATTCTATATCTGTAATTAATAAGGTATCCTTCTATTCCTATGGAATGGTAAGAAAGGATGATAATATATTGTTCACAATTAGGAACAAAATTGAAGAAAAAGTTTTAGACCTTTAATGTCAAATTATAGCTCGTTAATGTCAAAAAGTATAGGTCGCTAATGTCAAAAAGTATAGGTCGCTAATGTCAAAAATATAGCTCGTTAATGTCAAAAAAGTGAGTATTCCTTATTAATCTCATAAACTTACACGCCTCAGAAAGATATTAGAGAGATATATTAGAGAGATATATTAGAAAGTAGTATTTAAAGAAAGATAGGAGAAAAAAACTGAAGAATTTAAAAATTGCAACAGAAGAAGAATTAAGGACCCTAAAAGCAGAAATAGAATATGAATTAGCTACAAGAAAAATAGATGTAAATGAGAGGGATGTTCTGTTATTTCATTCTGAGATTGAAAAGTATTTTACTAATAACAAACTTCCTATTATTCCTTTTTCAGTATTAAAAAACAATTCTAAGAATAAGAGTCTGTATAAATCATTAGAGACTGTTACTTTATTTCTTAATAAATATCTCTTGACATTGTGTGGAAAATGTGATATAATAACCAAAGTTAAATTATATAGGTTCTATACTGTTTTAATAGGAGAGTTTATTAAGGTTCAACTGCAAACAAATTTATCCCTTACTCTTATGCTTAGTTTACATGAAACATTTCCATCGTTGCTATTGAAAACATTTCCTGGTTACATTGAAAGTGGCCTAATTATGGAGGTTCTGTCTTGAAAGATACAATCCTGCTTGTGGATTTTAATAACATTTTTTATAGAATGATGTTTATAAATAGGTTCTTATCCTATGATTCCAAAAATACTGGTGGTGTCTATGGAGTTCTTACACAACTTAGTTACCTTGTTAATCTTTACAATCCTACTTATATTGCTTTCTTTGGTGACAAGTATCCATTAAAGAGACAAGAAATATTTCCTGCTTACAAAGAAAAAAGACACCAGAAAAAAGATGAAGAGTTTGTAAAAATTATTAAAGAGAATAGAAACTATATTCTTGATATTTTAGAACACCTTGGAATTCCTTTTATAGAGATAGTTGGTTTTGAAGCTGATGATTTAATGGCTGCTAATGCTCTTTACAACCAACATGATTTTAATGTTGTAATTGCTTCCAATGATGATGACTTATACTTTCTGCTTAATGAAGATGTTTCCATTCATAAAAGTAAAGGTCTTTATACCTATGATACTTTTAAGTCTGAATATCCTGACCTTGAACCTTTCTTAGATTGGACTGTATTTAGAGCATTAACTGGTAATCACAATGAAGTACCTCCACTCTTTAGAGGTTGTGGTCCTAAAACAGCATTAAAATTACTAAAGGATGAAGATTCCTTACAAGAGGTAATTGAAGCTAATAAAGAAACATTTAATAGGAATCTCAGTCTTGTTACTTACCCTTATTCTACCCTCTTGTACAATGAAGTACATTTGCCTATGAAGCAGTTTAGAAATAGAAGAACACTTGAAAATAAACTTATGACTGAATATGGTATTAACTTAACTTCTGCTATGGAAGAAGCATTTACTAAAATAGGGTCTTTGGTGTAATTAGAATTGCCATTTAAATGTCAAAACGCTAACTGTGTGATTAGCTAAAGCACTATGAAATGTTTTACCTATGCTTGGGTATAGGTAAGGATAAATTATAATAAAACAATGCATATTTTAGGGGTTAAAAATGAAAAAGTTAAAATGGTTTATTGTATTGGTTCTCACATTCTTTGTGATGACTCCTATTCCATTATCTAATAAACATAATTTAGATATCAGGACTATAATTCATCATGAGATTTATAAATATCCTAATCCTAAATTACTACTTGCTATAATTAAAGTAGAAAGTAACTTTGATTATAAAGCTAAGTCAAAGAAAAATGCTATAGGATTAGGGCAGATAAGATACTCAGTATGGAGGCATACACTTGAAGCTGCTGGAATTACTGAAAATGAAAATGATTTGTATGATATTAAGAAAAATATTCAAAGTACTTCCTTCATTTTGACACACTATAAGAACAATAGTAAGAATCTAAAACAAGCCTTGAGTAAATATAATGGAACTAAGAAAGATAAATACTACAAGAAGATAATGAAGGAGATGGTTAAATGAACTTCAAAGACTTGCAAGTAAATATTAGAAAGAGTAGGATTCCTGATTACTATGCAGTAGATATTAGAATTAGAATTGATGGTAGAGAAATGGAATTGAATGAATTACTTCCAAATACAGACTTCAATTCCAGATGGCAACAGATTTTAGA
>CAYTIW010000118.1:0-3473 GCA_964438075.1 uncultured Planctomycetales bacterium | reverse complement strand
GCGCTCCAGGACCTTCACGGACAGTCGTAAGCGCAGAAATGAAAAACCCTCCCGTCTTCTGGCGGAAGGGTTTTGCTATCTGGTAGCCCCAACCGGATTTGAACCGGTGTTTAATGGCTGAGAACCATTCGTCCTAACCAGGCTAGACGATGGGGCCGCATAATCCCTTAAGTTGTTCAAGAACGGCCCTAAATATATCATAGCCCCGCAAAATTGCAAAAAATTTTTCCGGCCGGTACGGCCAGGAGCCAGCGCTGGACCTGATGTCTACAGGAACCATTCTTTACCGGCCGCGCAAACCGGGATAACTACGCCTCTCAAAACTACAACACCTTTGTTGACACCTCAACAAGACCACATAGAATAAGGCTGGGACACAAGATCCGCGCGACGCATGCACGTAGGGTTCGGATACCACCTGAGGGGTATGCTTTATTACCATAATAATTAACGAAGTTAACCGGGTTCGCAGGCCGGCGGGAAGAAAGATATCCTTGGCGATCTTTCCGCCCGGCCTCATCACACACCGTCAGAACAGGCCATGGCAACAATCATTGGAATAGGCTTCTCCGATCATACCGACCCATCGCAAGCGTTCAAGGAAGCCGCCATCGAGGCCAAAGGCCAGATCAACCTTCCGTCGGTCGACCTGGCCATCATCTTCATCACCAACGGTTATGCCACGCAAGATGCCATCGAGACCCTGCATCGCATACTGCAGCCTATCCGCATGGTCGGGGCAACCGCCCCCGCCTTGATCATCCGCGGGCGCACCGAGACCCGGGGAGTCGGGGTGCTCGCGATCTGCTCGGAAGAGATCAAATTCGGCACGACCATGCTGGACCATTTGAGCTTTATGAACTTCCGGGACGCCGGCTTGAAAGTGGCCCGCGACTCCACCAGCGACTGCGCCTCCACCAACCGGCAGGGCTTTCTGACCTTGATGAACAGCACTCATGCCAACCATTCTCCGCTCCTGCAGGGCCTGCAGGAGGCGGTCGGCACAGCTTTTTCCTTCGCCGGCGGCATATGTTGCGACAACAAACTGGAACGCGGATTCATGCTCCACAAAAGCTCTATATCTTCCGACGGCATTATCAGCGTCCTTTGGGGAGGGACGATCCCAACCGTGGTCGCGGCCAGGCACGGCTGGAAGCCTCTGGGAAAACCCCGGACCATCGACGATGCCGAGAACAACCTGATAAAGATCATCGACCGCCGGCCGGCCGTGTCGCTCTATTACGATTACTTCCCGGCCGAGCTTAAGAATTTCGAGAACGGGGACCTAGGCACTATAGGGCTGCTGTATCCCCTGGGCATCAACACCGACCGGCCTAAAGAATATATCTTGCGCCACCCCATCAAAGCACTTCCCGACGGAAGCATAGTCTGCCAGGCTGAAATACCTATCGGCAGCCGTGTTCACATCATGATCAACGATAAAGATGAATGCCGGCTGGCGGCGCATGAAGCGGCCCTGGACATCCGGGACCAGCTTTTCGGACGCATCCCCAAGCTGATCATAATACTGGAATCCCTGGCCCGGCACAAACTGCTCGGAAGGGGATCGAACCAGGAGTTCAACATAATAAAAGACACATTAGGGCTTACGGTTCCGATTTTCGGAATGTATACTTATGGCGAGATCGCACCGCTGGGATCATCCAAGGAGAACCGTACCGCCCAGATACAGAACGCGACCATAGTTATAATGGCCATCGGATGAACACACTAGAAATAGACAGCCTGCCTCCCCCGCTACCGCACTATGACTTCACGCCGATCCTGAGCATAGTATGCCTGCTCCTTTTCGTCGGCGTTGCTATATGCATCTATTTCATCGTCATGAAGAACGAGGAACTTCGCGAACTGCAGGTCTCGTTCAACAAGATCGTGACCTCGCTGAACGAGCTGGATGAACAGGCCAAGCTCATCGTCAAGACCGACCTGGAACTGAACAGGGCCCAGGAAGAGCTGGACCGCAGGCTGACCGGCCTCAACACGCTCCAGAAACTCGCCCGCAAAATGTCCATGACCCTGGATGAGAACGAGATCTTCCAACGCATAGACCCGATGCTGGCCTCCGAGCTCGGCTTCTCGCGGGCTTTTGCCGGCACTTATGATGAGGACAACAAGCTCTGCCAGCGAATATGGATCGGCTTCGAGGCCAGACAGGCCGAGACCATGGCCAAAGACATAAGCGCTGACCCCTCGTTCCAGGCTTCCCTGAAGAACGGCCTCACCGTTTCCTCGTTAAATTCAACCCAAAGGATGCGGGCCTTTATAACCAACATTTTCGAAACGGAGCATTTCGTCCTCTCCCCGCTCATGACCCAGCACGGCGTCGCCGGCATCATCGTGTTCGGCAACCGCTACAACGCGCCCGCCATCACCGAAGGCGACGAAGAGCTGGTGTCGATACTGGCCAGCCAACTGGCGCAGTCGCTGGAGAACTCGCAATTGTTCGAACAGCTCTACCGCTCTTCACAGACCCTGGAAGCCAAGGTCCACGAAAGGACCAAAGAGCTGTCCCATGCGCTGAAAACCGTCGAGGAGATATCAAAAAAGAAGTCTGAATTCATCTCGGCAGTATCCCACGAACTGCGGACCCCTCTGACATCGATCAAAGGCTACGCGTCCATTCTCATGACCGGAAAAGTAGGCGACATCCCGGACGCGGTAAAGGACCGTCTGGGGAAGATCAACAACCACTCCGACAATCTGGTCAAACTGATCAACGACCTGTTGGATATTTCCCGTATCGAATCCGGGCGCGTCGAAATGAAGACCTCCCTGCATCCGGTGCGGCCGCTGGTCGATAACATCGCCGACCTGCTGGCCCCGCAGCTGCAAAATAAAGGCGTTTCGCTCCGCGTCAACGTCCCGCAGGACGTCCCGGCCATCGAACTTGACTCCAGCCAGGTGGAGCGCGTCTTCATTAACCTTATCAGCAACGCGATAAAGTTCACCCCGGCGGGAGGCAGCATCGCTATCAACGCCCACTTTAACCAGGATTATGCGGAAGTGATATTCGAAGTGGCCGATACCGGCATCGGCATAAAAAAAGACGATCTTACCAAGATATTCGACGAGTTCTACCGGGTGGACAATGATATCAACATGAACGTCAAAGGGACCGGCCTGGGCTTGTCGCTGGCCAAGAACATTGTGGAAGCCCATTTCGGTAAAATGTGGGTCACCAGCGAGGTCGGGCTCGGAACGACATTCCATTTCACCTTGCCCGTGAAACATGAGACCCGCGAAGCCCGGAAATCAAAACTGCAAATATCCTAAAAATGAAAAGACAAAAAATACTGATAATCGATGACGACCCGGACATACTCGACGTTCTAGAGCTGACCCTCTGCGACCGCTTCGAGGTTATCTCCGCGACCAACGGCGCGGAAGGGTTGAAACAGGCCAAGGCCAATCAACCCGACCTGATCATAACGGATTACATGATGCCGGTCATG
>CAYTIW010000117.1:0-3571 GCA_964438075.1 uncultured Planctomycetales bacterium | reverse complement strand
AGAAAACGAATGACCGCGCCCGCCGTCGTAGTTTTCGCCCAGCCGCCCGCCGTTGTCCCGGTGGGCGGTTCGCTTTATACATTTTGGCATAGTTGCATCTCCCCAGTTTTTGTGGATTCAATCAAGCCGTGTTCTTCCAAAGCATCCCGCAATAGCTGCCTTACCACTACTGAAACTGGTTCTCCCTGTTTCTGAGCTAGCACGCGCAAGGCGTCTTTATCGCGTTGAAGTATCCTTACGATCAATTTCCCTGTTTCTTGCATCTTGTCACCCTCCCCATAGGTAACATTCATGCATCTAATGTACAACTTTTTTGTAGTGGTAACTGTTACTCTACCGGTAAAGTCAGGTTTACCGGATACGATCTGACTTTTCAAATTTCCATTTCATAGCGCGGTAAGCATTCCTTACCGTTTCCCCACTAATCGCGCCCACCCAAGAATACTTTTCGCTAGCTTCTAGTGCTACCCGGTCATAATCCCATTCAGGGTGAGCGTCTTTTAATGCCTTAAATACCTTGGCCCTCTGTTTCGTTTTTTCTGTTGGACCCCTCCGCTTTTTGTTATCAATCGGTATAATGTCACCCTCCAGAGGATCGCTATATCTGAAATACTCTTCAGAAATCTTGTTGAGAATTTCGGCGGATAAATGCACAATCGGAGTAGGCGCATAAGTCGGGAACATCCTTTCTAGCATTGTTACGACTAACTCCGGGGTAATAACATCGTCTTTAAATACCGGCGCCGTCTCTATCCATCCCCAGCGCTCCAAATAACAAAGAATACCTGTTATTCCTGCTCGCAAGTCTGGAGATATTACATAACTTGGCCAACCACAATCAACGATTACTTGGGAACCTTTAGGAATGCGTAAGGCGGTAAAATACGCATATACCGAAAAAGGAACGGGCCCAGAATTGACAGCTGCTGTTACCATAACCCCCACCATGGGGATAGATTCGCCTAAATCCTCATTTTCGTCATCCTCAATAAAACTTACCATGTATTTTTCGGTAATATTAGTAAGGCATCTTTGATTACGATATATTTCTATTGCCCGCGCAAAGTCAGCCGGCGAGCCTCGAAAATGCAATAGTAAAAATATGTCATTGCCTGCTAAACCTGTAACATCTTTAGCGGTAGGGTTTGTCATCGCGCGCCCCCTCACCGTTGCCCGCTGGGGGTCTCGATCTTCAGGCCCAGCCGGTCAGCCGGGGCGCCGTCGCCCAGGTCTTGCCGGGTCCCTAAATAGCGCTGGGTTGTCTGTATGCTAGCATGCCCTAGGCTAAGCTGGATTTGCTCCAAGTCTGCCCCACCGTTGCGGGCCAGCTTCGCAAAGGTCCGCCGCAAGTCATGGGGGGCGATCTCTCCCAAACCCAGCGCCGAGGCGTAAGCGGTCACAATATCGCGGATCGCCTGAGGGGTCATGCTTGCGCCGTCAATATAGCCGCCCTTGTGCACACTTCGAAAGACTAAGCCGGTATGGAGGGGATCCCCTCCCAGGCTCGAGCCCGCTGCCAGCGCCCAGGCGTCAAGCGCTGCCTTAGCCCATGCCGGCATAGGGACGCTTCGCAGCTTGCCGCGCTTGCCGATAAGGTCCACAATCACCCACCGCCCCTCGCGTTGCGCGATCTTGTCCCAGGTCAGGCCCGCCGCCTCAGTTCGGCGTAAGCCGCAACCCAGCAATACCGCGAGTATGGCCCGGTCCCTAAGGCCCTTTAGCGTGTTCACGTCGGGGGCGTTTAAGAGCGCTTGCGCCTGGGTCAGTGTCAGCCAGTTTCCCGCGCGCGTCCCCTCACGTCGCACCCCGGGGACCCGCTTTATACCGTTAGCCACGGCCTCGCCAATCGCGCCATTGTCGGCCGCTTCTATGGCCAGCTTACGCAGTGCCGAAAGCCTCAAATTAATTGAAGCCGCGCCCAGGCCCGCCGCTTGCAAGTGTGCCTTGTAACGTTGTATAAGCGCTTTCGAAAGCGCCGGGCGTCCCTGGATTGCATGCCAGGCTAAAAACTCAGCCAGGGCGCGCCCATAAGCCCGCTTACTGTGTGCTGAGCTCAGCCCGTCAAGCACTAACTCTATAAGCGCGTCTTGCGCCGTGCTTCCCAGTGTTACCAGTGTCTCAGTCATGGCTAAACCTCCCTATGGTATAGATTACTTGTGATAATGGGTATTATCATAAGTCATTATACCATAGATTGCCGCTGCAATGCCCCTAGATTGCCCCACAAGCGCCGCTAGTGCTTACCCCTGGTAATTTGCCCTCTGAGGCCGTCAAAATCGCTTCTAGGGCTTCTGCGGGGGTGCTTTCTTCAAAGAGCCCCAACTGAGCGAAGCCAGGCGCGCGCGTAGTGCGCAATTCCCCCGCGCCTTGTGTTCTGGCCAGGGCGCCAGGTTGCACAAGATCGCCCCCAGGAATAGGACCCACCAACAGCCCGCCCCCGGTCCTGATAACCTCGCCGGGTTGCACTCCATAGCGGGCCGCAAAGAGCGCGCGCGCCTGGTTCTCTTGTGCCCCTGGTTCAAAGCCCAGATACTCAGCCCTCACTCTCGCCCCCTTCCAGCGCTGCCAGCGCCTCGGCGATCGCCGCCGCCCACATGCCGGCATTGTGCCCCGTCCCTGGGCTTACCTGCTGGGCAAACTCTACCGCCTCAGCCAGACAAGCACAAAGCCGCTTTACATGGGTTACCCATGGGTTACTCTCGGTATCACTCGCCATTTCTTGCCGTCCTTTGTCGTTTCCCAGGTATGCAGGTATGCTTTACCCCCGGCCTATAACGTCGGCATACCCGCATACCCGCGCAAAATCCTATTACATCCTATCCGGTAAGCTCTCTTTTGATTTCACAGGTACTACGTTACCCCCTACGCTTAGCCTATAATGTCTAGGTACGGTAGTACCCGCGCATTTTTTCTTTTCCGGTTTGATTACGCGCGTAATCAAACAGCCAAAGCGCCGCAAGCCCTCCCAGGGTCCCCAGCGCCCCCGCAAAGCCAACCAAGGCCGCGCCCAGCTGCACCGAGGCGGGCAAAGCATAAGCCAGGGGGACACAAGCCACAAAGAGCCCCACCACAACCACCCCCACACAAAAGCGCCTAAAGCGTGCTCGCATCGCTCGCCCCCTAAAGGTCCACTACCTCGCCGCCTGCTATTTGCCGGTGGGTAATGGGGACCGCGCCGGCGAGGGCTTGCGGGTCGGGTAAGTAGACGTTAAACTGTGCTGCCTGAGGCGCTGAGCGTTGCGCCGCGAGCGCTTGCCGCTGGGCCGCTGCCCTGGCCCTGGTATTGTCTCGCAGGTCTACCGCCGCCGCCAATTTCCCAAGGGCGGTATCAATTCCGGTTACCACTCCGCGCGCCTCGGTCTTTCCGTATTGCATACCCAAGAGAAAGACCACGGGCAGCAGATAGACCAACCCGGCGAAAAATAGCCGCAGCTCGCCCAGTCTCAGGTAACCCGAGGCCCACCACAAGAGCCCCAAGGGACCCACAAACAAGCCCAGGACCTTAGCCAGCCACAAGCCAGCCCGCGCCGCTATGTCTTGGAGCGCATCATTACGCGCCGTTGTTGTCGTT
>CAYTIW010000116.1:0-3601 GCA_964438075.1 uncultured Planctomycetales bacterium | reverse complement strand
GGAATTTGACAAGAGGTGCTCTAGCCATCAAGAAAGGGCCTGTCAAAGCGGAGGCTCCATGCAGTCGATGAAAACCACGGTGCGGACCGTGACCGTGAGCGAGAAGGAGAGCGGACGCAAGCTCCTGTCCTTCCTGCAGGCCCACCTGGGGGACAGCCTGCCCCAAGGCCTGTTCATGCGCCTGGTGCGCACGGGCCAGGTCCGCGTGGACGGCAAGCGCTGCAAGCCCTTTGACCGGGTCCTGGCCGGGCAGGACGTGCGCATTCCGCCCGTGACCGTACAGGTCAAGGAGGCCAGATCCGCCGCGCCGACGAACACGGACCTCGACATCGTGGCCGAGGACGCCGGGATGCTCGTCCTGAACAAGCCCGCCGGCCTGCCGGTGCATCCCGGCACGGGCTGGACGGACTCGGTTCAAACCCGGCTCGCGGCCCGTTTCCACGGCGCGACCTTCACGCCCACGCCCGTGCACCGTCTGGACCGGGACACCTCGGGCCTGCTCCTCTGCGCCACGAGCCATGACTTTTTGCGCCGCATGCATGCGGACTGGGCCACGGTGACCAAGGCCTATCTGTGCTGGGTGGACGGACCGTGGACCGAGACGGGCTGGACGACCATCCGCGCCAGCCTGTCCAAGCAGAACACCGGACACGGTGAAAAAATGGTCGTCGGCCAGGGCAAGGACGCCGTGACCCATGTCCAGGCCCTGAGCGCGACCACGACGCGCAGCCTGCTCCTGGTCGTGCTCGGCACCGGCCGCACCCACCAGATCCGCGCCCACCTCGCCAGCCTCGGCCATCCCCTTGTCGGGGACGGCAAATACGGAAGGGGCGGGGAAAGCCTCCGCCTGCACGCGGCCGCGCTGTCCTGGCCCGACCGCAGCGTGACGGTCTTGCCGACCTGGGACGAGCCCTACCGCGTCGATCCAGCCCTGACCGAGGACATCGCGCGCCGCCTGACCACGGCCCCGCGCAAGGAGAACACATGACGGAATCCACGCCGCCGCGTCATCATTACGCCTATTGGACCGCCAGCCTGGCCCTGATCGTAGCCACGACCATGGTCCGCTACTGGTTCGCGGCCTCGGGTCAGCTCAACCTGTACGACGACGAAGCCCAATACTGGGACTGGAGCCGGACCCTGCAATGGTCCTACTATTCCAAGGGCCCGCTCATCGCGGTCATCAATCGCCTGGGCGTGGCTTGGTTCGGTCCCACGGAGCTGGGCGTGCGCATCGGAGCCATCGTCGGCATGGCCCTGATGCAGACCGCCGCGTTGGCCTGGATCGGGGGATGGATGGGCCGCGTCCGGCTGGCTTGGTGGACCCTGTTCATGCTCAACACCGCGCCCCTGCTCATGGCCGGGGGCCTGCTCATGACCACGGACAACCCGCTGCTTTTGTGCTGGATCGTCGGCTTGATCTGTCTGAGTCTGGCCGTGGAGCGGGACCGGCTGGCGTATTTCATCATCCTGGGCGTAAGCGTGGCCCTGGGGATCATGGCCAAGTACACCATGCTCGTCTTCATCCCCCTGGCCCTAATCGCCAGCCTGTGGATCGGGAAAAGCCATCCCCTGGGCGAGCGCTACTGGCCCCGCATGGGCAAGGCCCTGGGCGCGGGCGGTCTGGCCGGATTTCTGCCCATTTTGCTCTGGAACGCGGGCAACGACTGGGTCGGGTTCAAGCATGTCCTGCACCGGGGAGCCATGGCCGGCGAAAAGGCCCAGACCCTGTTCCGGCTCGAAAAATTTCCCGAATACCTGGGCGGCCAGATCGGAGTCCTCACCCCGTGGTGGTTTGTCTTTCTGCTGATCGGAGCCTGGGCCTGCGCGCGTTGGCTCCTATCCCGGCAGGAGCGGCCGAATCCTTTTGATCTGCCCCGCCGCCACGTCATCCTCCTGACCGTGTTCTTCTGGCCGGTCTGGATTTTCTTTCTGCTCTGGAGCCTGCACACCAAGGTCGAGCTGAACTGGTCGGCCACGGCCTATCCGGCCGGATTCATTTTGGCCGCCCTGGCCCTTGAGCGCTTCCTGCACTGCGAGCCGCGCCCCAAATGGGGTCTGGCCTGGCCGGCCTTGGGCGTCGTGGTCTTCGCCCTGCTCCATCTCCAGGGCTTCATCCCCATTGACGGCCCCAAGAACCCCGTGCATCGCCTGCTCGGCTGGCAGGACCTGGGCGCGAAAGTCGATCAGCTGCGGCGTGATCTGGGCGGCCCGGAAACCACCTTTGTCTTCAGCGACGCCTACGGCGCGACCGCCGAACTTTCGTTCTACGTGCCGGGCCAGATCCGGGCCTATTGCGTGGCCGGAGGCCGAAAACGGAACCAGTACGACCTGTGGCCGGGGCCTGGTCCGGAATTCGAGAACGCGGTTTTCGTGGTCAAGGGCGAAGAGGACCAGATTCCGGATCGCGTGGCCCGGCTCTTCGAGAAAGTGGACCCGCCCCAGGTCGTGACCACGAACCATCAGGGCCGCACGGGCCAGACCTTCACCCTCTTCGCTTGCCGGGGTTTCCAGGGCGGCTGGCCGGCCCAGGAAGGAACGGCGTTCTGAAGGCGCTCTCGACGGACCGGCGCGCGATCATCCGATTTCAAAAGACGTCACGCCAAACGTACGCGCGAGATCGATGTCGGGACATTCCCGCGTGTACATCCGCGCCGTCTCGAACGAAACGCGCAGGCCGTGACGCTCCGCCAGCAACAGCGCGTCGCGGTTGGGCTCCGGGACGTCCAGGAAGACCTGATCCCCGGACCCGACCTTCGATTTCAGGTCCACGAACAGCGCCTCGGCCGATTCGGCGTTGTCCGCGAACAGCGGCCCGATTTTCCAGCCGACGCGGCAGGGCCGCATGACTCCATATCCGTGCAGCGCGCCGCCGCGCCTGATGCCCAGCGCATGCGCTTCGGGCTGGCCGATCCAACAACGCCAAAACGCGGACCGATCCGCCGGAAAAAAGGCGCGACCGTAGGCGTTGACGTCCGCGCAGGGCAGAGCGTCCAAGGCGACAATATCCGGACATCCGGAGGCCGCGCCGCCGCCCCGGCCCGCGAAGCGCATGTTGCGGTGGGCGAGTTTGAAGCCGCTTTTGATGTAGTTGTCCTGCTGGGCGACCACGCCATCCAGTCCGATGTTCCTGTCTCCCAGGCGGTTCAATCCGGCCTTCCAGATCTCCAACCCACATCCCCTGCCCCGGAATTCCGGCCGGACGATGTAAAAGCCCAGAAAACCGAACGTCTTACCGTATTTAACCACGGAGATCGTGGCGACAGGCTCTCCGTCCAGTTCGCCCAGCAGAAATCCTTCCGGGTCGGCCGCGAAATAGCATTCGCCGTCATGCCCGCCCGGATTCCAGCCTTCCCGCGCCGCCCATTCGATGGCGGTATCGACATCCCGCCTGGTCATTGTCCGGATTGTATAGCTCATGGCGGCCTCAGGACCTGCCGGCGCGCTTCCGCGCCTGGCCGATGGCGTCCGCCCCGAGCATGGCGTTCAGGACGTCCTGGGGAGTGATCGTCCCCGCTTCATGATGGATGGACTGCCCTGGCTCGCAGACCTTGCGCGCCGCATCCATCAGGTGCTCCGCATCCGCGTGGGCGAGACCGAT
>CAYTIW010000115.1:0-3662 GCA_964438075.1 uncultured Planctomycetales bacterium | reverse complement strand
TGGTAGCACGACTGGCTCTGGACCAGTTAATCATGGTTCGAATCCATGCGGGGCAGCCAACCTTGACGCTCAGGCGAAATTCGAGCGTCTGATGCAGTAACAAGCGCCTTGCAGGTTTCTCCTGCAGGGCGTTTGTCGTTTTGGGTCGGGTTGTGGGCCTCCGGAGCCGGTAGTTTGCACGACAGACTGTCGATAGTCGGCTGGTCTATGTACATTTTGATCTCGATATAGTCTTGGTAAACGATGATTTCTTTGATAAGAGCTTTTATCAAGGCTTTTCTGGCATCCGGCGGGGCTTGATCGATATATTGCATGGCAAACCTGAGGTTTGAATGTAAGAATTCTCCCGAGTTTGCCGACATCTGGGCAACGCTTTTCTTCGCCAGCAGCTTTTCCAATTCGTCTTCCAACCTTAATATTTCCTCATCCAGTTTCGCCATCTTATCTTTGTAAGTCTTTCCTTGGGATACTCTGCTATTCATGGCCAGATCAAGAAGCTTGTTTGCTTCTTGTTGAACCGAAGAGAGTTTTTCTTGAAGAGGCTTAATGAGTTTTTCGATGGTTTCCAATTTTATTTGCGAGTCCAGGATAGCATCACCGATAGCCTTTATGATGATTTCTTGGTCATTGGATGCCCGCTTGAAATAATCGATGAGGGCATCATCGAATCCTTTGGCGGATAGACGAGAAGCATCGCAACCCAATCCTTGCTTGGATCTGCCGCAAACATAGTAAAAGAATTTTTCAGAGGTGTGACCGTTTCCGCTTTCACAGACATAGTGGCTCCCGCATTTACCGCACTTCAGGATTCCGGATAGAAAATAAATATATTCCCGTGGTTGTTTTATGAAACGATGCCCGGGCAATTTTGCAGTTAGAATCTTGTTTGCTTTTTCCCACAACTGTTCATCTACAATAGCGGGGTGAGTTCCTTTGTGGACTTCATCTCCATATTTGACATAACCTTTATGAAACGGATTCTTTATGATCCAAGCTACGCTTTGTTTACGCCAGACTTTTTGGCTAGGGGTTTTTATGTCCCTACGGATGAGCTCTTGAGCGATGTCATAAAGAGATCGATTATCGGCGGCCATTTCCCATACGAAACGCAGCTTGGTGCCGATGTCGGGATTGATGATGATTTTGTGAGGTTGTCTTCCATTCGGCAGAGGATCGCCGTCGTCTATCAACTTATAACCGAAGGGAACATTGCCGCCCACCCATTTTCCTTGCCGTACTCTGGCTAAACAGGAGGCTTTGACTCGTTCACCGGTCAGCTCACGTTCAAAAGCAGAGAGGAGGCCGAGAATTCCTATGACAACGCGGCCGATCGCGGTGGAACTATCCAAGTTTTCGCGGACAGATATGAAATCAATGCCGGTGTCGCGGAATAAATCGATAAGGGCGTAGAGGTCTCGCGGGTTTCGTGTGAGGCGGTCGAGCCGGAAGAATATTATGCCGTCGAATTTCTTTTGTTTTACGTTGGTGAGGATTAATTGTATTCCCGGGCGGTTCAAATCTTTCCCGGAATAGCCGTCGTCTTTGATTATGCCTTTCTTCCCGATCTCGGCCAATTCATACCCGAAGGCATCCAGCATATTTTTACAATGGTAAGCCTGTGCGTCTAAAGTGGTAAAATCGCCCTGTGCTTGATCGTCGGTAGAGCAGCGTGTATAAATAACATAGCGTTTTTTCTGTGTTTTTGTATTGGCTGTAATCATCAAATCGTTTATATCCCACGGTTTCAGGCAGCCGCCGTGCCGAAGATTTTGCACGGCGGCAGAAAGAGTTTTTATGCCTGAATTTCTTTTTTAAGTTTACTTTTTCCCCAGCCTGATTTCCATCTTGTTACAGCCCCTGAGACGATCTCGTTGATGCGTTCTCGGGATGTGCCTTCTTTTAGGATCTCCACAAGTTCTCCTTTATTAATTACACGGAAGTTTTTTATGTCTTTGGCTTTTGCCTGAAGCATAAGCTCGCTGCGCGACGGCTCTTTACTGCAAGTTTCGCCAGTCTCGGGTTTTTCCAGCGGATTCTCCGGGACTTTCGGTTTTTGAGTTTTTGTTCTTTTCTTGCCGTAATGCTTGGCATGAAGTTTATGCAAAAACTCCCTGTCTTTCTTTTTCTGCTCTACGGTCATATTGGTTCACCCCCTTTCATGATTTTTGACACCCCAACCCTATAACAAAAATTAATCAAGTCAAGCTATATCAACGGGTTACGCTGCTTACCAATTGCTTTTGGAATATAGGCTTCAATGCGTATATATCGTTTTTTTTCGCTGGTTGTCACATATCAGTTGTGACAGTTTTGGAGGAAACCCGATATACACGCGGTAGAGGTGAAAATATGGGACAGAGAATAAAAAATAACTTTCATAGAAGATTCGGCGATCGCATTCATGTGGTTTATGCACAGCATTCTTCATTAGCAGAGAAAGAGGCGATAAAAGCAAGGCTTAGCGAAGCAATAATTAAAGTCTTGACCGGAATTTTGGGCAGGGAGCCGACACAGAAGGAATTATTGGGGATCGACGATTTATCGAGTAACAAAAAACATAAATAGCGATACCTCCGCAAATATTTATGAGCCCTCCGTGATTTACTTCATGGCGTTAAATGCATATTGTTGATTAGGACTCATTTGAGACACCTCAGAAAAATAAAGGAGGTGTCTCGTGAGTCTCAAATACGGAGGTTTGTTTGAAAGTTGGGAGATTGGTGTTGCTAAAAAAATTATTAATGCATATCGAAAAAAATGGAAATGTCTTGAGAGGGAGGGGTTTGACGATCTGCTACAGGAATGTCTTATTCATTGGATGGAGGTTCGTGACAGGTATGATCCCGGCCGCGGCGCGTCAAAAAATACCTATATGGCGGAGGTTGTTTCGAATGTGCTCGGCCACATTGCTGAAAAAGCAAGAACGGATAAAAGAAAGGCAATTTATGAGAGTGTATCATTAGACGAGCCTCTTAATAAAGACGAGGAAGACTCTCCTGCATTAAAAGATAAGATTTCAGCAAGCGATGATGCCCTGCCACAAATTAATTCAGATCTCAAGATAGAAATTGCCAAGGTGTTTCAGAAACTCACGCCGCAACAACAGAAGTTATGCAAGCTTTTAGGCGAAGACGGGTTGAGTATAAGCGACGCATCCAGACAGTTGGACAAACACAGAATGGTTGTTTACAGGGAGATTGCGCGGATTAGGGAGCTTTTTGAAAAAGAAGGGCTTAAGGATTATTTGAAATAATTTCTCAAGCGGCATGTGACAGTTTTTTGGAAAAAGCGATATACACGCGATGGAGGCAATAAAGATGACCGATGTATGCAGATTTAAATTTTACGAAAAGATCGGCAAAAGAAACATCGAAAAGCAGATAGCCCGCGCTATTGAAACTGCGGAATATGCTTTCGGTCAGGCCAAGGTAAGACTTCATGCGGCATATCTGGCAACAAACGATAAGGCGGTTATCGATGCCTCAAGCGAGGTTGGCGAATATATTGCGCAAATATTTATCGGTTTGATGACCCGTAAAATCGGGGAAGATAAATTTACCGTGGAAAGGATAAGGAGGAGCAACGAGCTATGAAAATCAACAAAGGCTGGAAAGAAATCTATAAAAACTTGAGCTGGTATAACCGGCGCAAATTTATCGAGG
>CAYTIW010000114.1:0-3675 GCA_964438075.1 uncultured Planctomycetales bacterium | reverse complement strand
TTCTAGTTCCTGCAACATTTCCGTGATTGCTTCAATTTCAGTCATTTATGCCCCTGTGTTAAAGTGATGGTTGAAGGTTAATCAAAAAGTGTAGCATGTTGTGATTTCGCAGACTGGCAATTTAACACCATTTGCCGGTAGTAACTCTCTTTCAGCTCACTCATGATGGTCTTGCGTCCGTTCTGTAGTGCCACATATCCGGTTGAACCGATGCCGCCGAAAGGATCGTAAACCACGTCACCGGGATTACTCCATAGGTCTATAGCCCGCTCGATTACCTCCAACTGCAAAGGGCAAATGTGGCGTTCATCGGCGTTTTCCCTGGCTGATGTTCGCTGTAATGTTTTTGACGGGTTGATATCCATCCATACGGGTGATGCGTAATTCTGCCACAATGCAACAGGGAACGTCTCGTTGGTGTGTGTGACCGGTTCAGTGTTGTCTCCCGGCTTGCGGAACGTGCATAGGTAATCAGGTATTCCCTGCCGTGACATAGCCGAATCTTTCTTAATCTGTTTATGGAGCAAACCAAGTGCCTTAGTGCGTTGCATGGCGGTCACAGGGTCTTTCCAGATACACACCTCAGAATGATAAATGAATCCGGCTTTCTGCATCCATCGTATTATATCGCCCCTGAAGTCCTGAATACCTATATAACCGTGATGTTGTTTGCTGGTCGGTAGATTCATGCAATGGATTGACACAAGTCGCCCCGGCATCGTGATTCTGAACCACTCATAGATCATAAAACTGAAGTGTTCCGCAAACTCTTCATAATTGCGGCAGTTCCCCATATCGCGGCAATGATTTGAATATGTGTAAAGCGATGCAAATGGGATACTTGACACAGAGAAATGAATACTGTCGCTTGGAATATCCCTCGCCACATCAACACAATCGCCGTTATAGAGTGCGTAATTATCCGTTACTTGCTGATTTTTGACCATCGACACCTCCCGGTAACCATGACGGAATAGATATCGGATTGTTTGCGATATATTCATCCCGTTCTCGTTCCATCTTCTTGATATTGCCAACCATGATATCTTTTGTATGTGTTACCATTTCGGAAATCATCCGCATAAAATCGGACTCCTTGCGTTGAATGTTTGCCAGCACCGCGCCTTCTGCCTCGCTGATGATTAGATGCCGGTTAACAGATCGAGACTGGCCGTGGCGGTAAAACCTCCTTGTTGCCTGGAATATCTGTTCAAACGAGTCCGATAGCCCTACAAATGCAGTATCAGCGCATACTTGCCAGTTCATGCCGTGGCCGCAAACTGTGGGTTTACTGATCATCACAGGTATGTTTCCCGCTGCGAACTCCAACATTGACCGTTCTTTGTGATCCTGAGTATCGCTTCCCCTCACATCCACAGATCCAGGAATCGCTCGTTTCAGCGCGTCGGCTTCAGCGTTGAGATTACACCAGACAAGGAATGGCTTATTGCTTGTCTCAACAATCTCCACGCACTTCTCAACCCGCCTATTGATGCTTTCCTTCCGTGCAGATTGACGTTCCAGTAGCCCCCTGGCTTCAAAGGCGAATAATGCGCCATCTGACGGCCCGGACTCGACGATGTGTTGATGATCTATGAGAGGAGGGAGGACAAACCCTTCGTCAGAATATCCGAGGTCAGACGGTGTATTTAAGAAGCATCCCCACGATGCTAACCATTTCCAAAATTTCGTCTCAGCGTGTCCTTTGAGTCTCCATTTCGATGTGTCACCACCATCATGGACAAAGAACGTCGCAAGCATTTCGTTGTAGCTCATCACGCCTAGAAACTCTGCGTGATTGCCGATTTCCATGAAGTCGTTTGGCGCGGGAGTGGCCGAACATGCCAGACGGAAGGGGATACTTTGCGATCTGTCGATGATTGCGTTCCTCATTTTCCCCGCGTAGGACTTCAAGATACCGGACTCATCCAGTACAATCCCATCAAACTTCACATCATCAAAGTGATGTAGCATCTCATAGTTTGTAATCGTTATGCCGTCCTTTACACCGCCTGCATGACGGCAGTAATTAACCTCTATTCCAAACTTTGCGGCCTCTCTGACAGTCTGCTGTGCAACTGCCAGTGGTGCCAAAATAACCACCTTGCCAGACGTGTGGCGTCGGACGGCATCGGCCCAAGATACTTGCATTGCCGTCTTGCCGGTTCCGGTCATCGTGAACAACGCCGCCTTGCCACGTCTACATCCCCATGACACAAGGTCACGTTGATAGTCATACAGCATTGACGGAAGATATGACGTGACAACATCGAAACCGGATGGTCTCGTTACAATTTCTTTTGATTTCAAGAATGAGCAATAATCCATCCTTACCTCACGTTTCTGGTCGCCTTCGCCGGTCTGAAATAAAAGATCTCCTTCGCCGGGACTTCCACCCACTCCCCATTCTGCGGGTTCCGCCCTTTATGCGCCCTTCTCTCTACGCGCCGGAACGTGCCAAACCCTCGCAATACCACCGTTTCACCGTCATCCATGACGGATGCAAGTATCTCGTTGAGTGCTTCGGCTATCACGTTATTTGTGAGTTTGATGGACATTTCCATCCTGTCAGCTACTCGTGCCGCTATCTCTTTACGTGTCATTGTTTTTCTCCTTTTTGGTTAAACCGTAAATAACCAGAACATACGACCGGACAAGCCGGTCAACTTAGCGTTATGCGTAAAAATTCGGTCGAATCACCTTGAACCAAGTACGTTTCCAGCCATCATTTTTGCCAGGATTGTGTTGCATCGAACAAATCACCACCTGCGTCCCCATTGACTTGCTGGCACCGATGAAAAAAGCATGGCCGAAAATAAGCAAACCGAGTTTTGACCTACGTGGGATTGCCTCACCTAGATTTGGTATGTGCTCAAATTTCATTTCCTACCTCCAAACTCGAAAATTTCCTCACAAGTTGCCCGAACGCATAACAAAGCGTTCGAGCCGTTGTACGGCTCAACTCAAGCCGTTATATTCTTCCCCACTGTTCCGCCATCGCAGATGCGATACCCACGAAGGTTTTGCTTCTTTCCTTCCACCTGTCCGAGCTTGGCGGCATCCGGTGGATTCTGTTTTCCCTGCCGTCCACAATATTTGTTGGTTCCAGCAGTGGTAATCCTTTCAACCAGAGACAGGTTGCCTTTGTCTCCCCGTGGCCGAATTGCCAAGGTTGAATCACCTGGTCAGGTTTGCGCCAGATTGACGACATGATGCAGACCGGGTTTTCGACTGCGATTCTCGGAATATCGGCTTTTGCCAGCATCATGAAAAAACTGATTGCTGACTGTTGCCGTCCGTCCAGTTTCTTCGCATCGAAGTGCCGCGCCCCGGAAACAGACAGGTGTGTGCATGGCGGGTGCGCTATCATCAAATCCCAACAGCCATGTATTACGTCCCGCACGTCGCCTTGGTAATGCGGCCCCGGCGCATCGGTCGGCAGAAGGTCACAGGACATTGCATCGTGTCCCGCTGCGATAAACGCATCCCTGACCGTTCCAGAGTATTCACATGCAACCAATACTTTCAAATCAACCTCCCAATATAACCAGCCTTACGATCAGCCATTAATCACCTCGATTCTGCCGCTAAACCGTAGCACTCCCCGCACACCCATCCCCACAGTATCCCCCCGCTCTCTTTCCGGACGACGCAGGGGTGAAAAAAGCCCCTGTC
>CAYTIW010000113.1:0-3677 GCA_964438075.1 uncultured Planctomycetales bacterium | reverse complement strand
CCGGTTAAAGTAAAAAAGTTCATTGTGTCCGATGTGGAAGTTTCGGTTGCAGCTGAGCGCGTCCAGTATTTCGATGCCGAGGGCAAACTCATTACGGAATCTTTGAAGGACTATACCCGGAAAGCCCTTTGCCGGGAATTTTCTTCTCTCGATGACTTCCTGACCCGCTGGAACGCCGCCGACAAAAAACAGGCGATCATCGAGGAGCTCGCACGTGAAGGTGTTTTCTTTGAAGCTCTGGCTGAAGAAATCGGTCGTGATCTCGACCCCTTCGATCTCATCTGCCACGTCGCCTGGGATGCGCCCCCGCTTACCCGCAAAGAGCGCGCGGAGAACGTGAGAAAACGAAACTACTTCGCCAGATACGGGGAAAGAGCCCGAAAAGTGCTCGATGCCTTGCTGGAAAAATACGCCGATGAGGGGGTGGTTCATATCGAGGATACGCAGATATTGACCATCAGCCCATTTTCAGAAATAGGCGCCCCAATGGAAATCATCGGGGATTTCGGCGGGGTGGACGGTTATCAGGCAGCCCTGCAGGAATTGGAACAGGCTCTGTATTGTGCTTAGGGGCCGTGCAAAAGACTATGCTCAAAAAGTTTTTTGCTTCGGCCCCTTATGGCAACCGGGACAGAATAACGGCTCAGTTTATTTCTACCCGTTGCCCTAGACAACTTATGGAGAAAGCCGCATGTCGATTGTTACACTCATAAAAACCATTCAGGACATCATGCGCAAGGATGTGGGCGTTGATGGGGATGCCCAGCGAATCAGCCAGATCGCCTGGCTGCTGTTCCTGAAAATTTTCGATGACCGTGAAAAAGAATGGAAAGCGCTCGTAAAGGGCTATAAATCACCTTTGCAGACCCGCTTTCAGTGGTCGAGCTGGGCGGCAGATCCCGAGGGAATCACCGGAGAAGAGCTGATCGATTTCGTCAACAACGAGCTTTTCCCGGCCATGAAGAAACTCGCGACCATGGCAGGCGTTTCCCCCCGCGGCAAGGTCGTCGGGTCGGTATTTGAGGACGCCTATAACTACATGAAATCGGGAACATTGCTTCGACAGGTTGTCAATACCATTCAGGCCGACGTCGATTTCAATTCATCCAGGGATCGCCACCTGTTCAATGACATCTACGAAAAAATCCTGGCCGATCTGCAATCCGCCGGAAATGCCGGTGAATACTACACTCCTCGCGCCGTCACCCAGTTCATGGTAGACATCATCGATCCCCGGCTCGGCGAAAAGATTCTCGATCCGGCTTGCGGAACCGGCGGTTTTTTGACCAACACCATCGAACACCTGAAGAAGCAGGTAAAAACTCCCACGGACAAGGAGATCCTGCAAAATTCCATTACCGGTGTGGAGAAAAAACCGATGCCCCACATGCTGGCCATGACGAACATGATGTTGCACGGGATCGACGTTCCGACGAATATACGCCATGACAATACGCTCAGCCGGCCGCTCAAGGACTACGGTCCCTCGGACCGCGTGGATATCGTCGTCACCAATCCCCCCTTCGGCGGCATGGAGGAGGATGGCATTGAAAACAAATTTCCCAAAAAGTACCAGACCCGCGAAACCGCCGACCTGTTCATGGCTCTGATCATGCATCTTTTGAAACACGATGGAGGACGGGCGGCGGTGGTGCTTCCCGATGGGTTCCTTTTCGGCGAAGGCGTGAAGACCACCCTGAAAAAGGAGCTCCTGGCGGAGTTCACTCTTCATACCATCGTGAGGCTTCCCAAGGGGGTTTTCAGCCCGTATACCGGCATCAACACCAATCTCCTTTTCTTCGACAAGGGCGGCCCGACCAAACAAGTGTGGTTTTTCGAGCACCCGTATCCGGAAGGGTATAAGTCTTACTCCCGCTCCAAGCCCCTGACCATTCAGGAATTCGATCTCGAAAAGAAATGGTGGAAGAAACGCAAGGAAACCGAACATGCCTGGAAGGTTTCGGTGGCAGATATCGAGGCGAAAAATTTCAACCTTGATTGCAAAAATCCGCATGTGATCGCCGTAGATCATGGAGACCCCGAGCAATTGATGCGGGAATACGAAGAAATCTCCCGGGAACTGGCCGCCGTGCGTGATACTCTGAAGCGCGAATTGATCAACGCCCTGGAAGGCAAATGATGGAATCAAACCGGATCGAATACAAGCGCGAACTGACCGACGCCTTCGAGAAGGAAGCCGTGGCTTTTCTCAACTCCCGGGACGGGGGAACCGTCTATATCGGCATTACTGATTCCAAGCATACCGTCGTCGGGGTTTCCGACTGCGACGAGGTGCAATTGAAAATCAAGGATCGGTTGAAGCACAACATTCTGCCATCGTGCCTGGGGTTGTTCGATGTCATTCACGAAAAACGTGACGGGAAGGATGTGATCCGCGTCACGTTCGCCGCCGGGCCTGAAAAACCCTATCACCTGAAAAAGGCCGGAATGTCGGAAAAGGGCTGTTTTATCCGGGTCGGCAGCGCCTCAGAGCCGATGCCCGCCCGAATGATCGAAGAACTGTTCGCCCGCCGCACCCGTCATTCGATCGGCAGAATCAGATCACCCAGACAAGATCTGACATTCGAGCAGTTGAAGATCTATTACAACGAGGCCGGTTTTGAAATCGGGGAAAAGTTCGCCGCCAACCTTGAACTGATCGCCGAAGATGGAAAATTCAATCTTGCCGCTTACTTGTTGGCTGACAAAAATGGGAATTCCGTGCAGGTTGCAAAATATGCCGGAATCGATCGGGTCGAACTGATTGAGACAAAAGAATTCGGATACTGTTGCCTGGTGAAAACCTGCAAGCAGATCCTCGAAAAGTTGGACCTGGAAAACCGGACAACCACGCAAATAACTTCGAGGAAGCGTGTCAATACCAGCCTCTGGAATGCCGTTGCCTTGCGGGAAGCCGTGATCAACGCCATCGTACATAACGATTTCGCGCACGAGGCGGTGCCGAAATTCGAGATTTTCGCAGACCGCCTCGAAATCACTTCCGCCGGTTCCATTCCGCCGGGGATCGAACAGGATGAATTCTTCAAGGGATACTCCATTCCACGCAACAAGATTCTCATGCGTATTTTCAAGGACCTGGACCTGGTCGAATACCTCGGTTCCGGCATGCCCCGCATTTTGAGAGCGTATCCGCCGGAGTCTTTTCATTTTTCAGCTCATTTCATTCGGACCACTTTTTCGTCCCGCCCTGAAAAAAGCGATGTGAGTCCAATAAATTCCGCCGAGTCCCAAGCAAAAACTACAGGAAAAAAACTACAAAAAAGAAACGAGAGGAAAAAAACTACAGGAAAGACCGGTAGGCGCATTTTGAGCCTTTGCCAAGAGAAACCATCCATTACCATTCCCCAATTGGCGCAAGCCGTCGGTCTCACGGAAATAGGAGTTTTTTATCAACTCCAAAGCTTGCGTGAAAAGGGTTTGTTGAGACGTATTGGGGGCAGAAAAACCGGTCATTGGGAAGTGATTGTGGAGGGAGAGATAGATTCCGATTTTCCCGGAAAAACTATAAGAAAGAAAACTATAAGAAAGAAACTACAAGAAAGAAACTATAAGAAAGAAGCTGGCGAAAACAGGCTCCCAGAAAGGAATTCCAGGAAAGTCGAAGCAGAATTTAAAACTATAAGAAAGAAACTACCAGAAAGAAACTATAAGAAAGA
>CAYTIW010000112.1:0-3731 GCA_964438075.1 uncultured Planctomycetales bacterium | reverse complement strand
TTTCTCTAAACTCGTTCCACGTATTGCAGTTTGGATCAAGTTCGCGATGTTCTTTGGAGCCTGTAAACGGGTCAACAGTATATATTAGGGGGTGGGCTGGGTTGTTTCGCGATGCAAATCCCAGGGTCGCAGTTGATCTGCCTTTCCATGCCCCAATCTCAACAATCGGGCCGGTTACCTCGCTCGCGATGATATACAAAACGCGGGCCTCTTCCTTTGCAAGCCATCCACCAATCTTGTCTATTGTGGGCCAATCTAACTCAAATTGTTCATCTTCCATTATTATACCTTCTATTTTACCTAGCGTCATCTTTATATATATGCTTTTCTATATAGGTAGTTGAGGTGAGAACTATTACCTACAGAACAAAATGGGATGATGATGGACCAAGCCTGGGTGAGCTTCATGACAGATGGAATGATCTGTTTGATCGTTTCTGTGCTATCGAAGATATGATTGAGGCATTGAAAGGTGACCAGAACGAGCGAGATATCGTGAAAGACGGGCCAACTTGGCAAGAAATTCAAAAACAGATAACAAACTTAATGATTGAGAAAAAGGAAGTAGATAGAAGATTGTATAGCCTTCAGATGGACATAAATATTTTCAAGGGATATTGATGAACGGGAAAATTGGTGCAATGGTAGCCATCTTTATGATGGTAGGTATGGCGGTTGGGTTTGGTGGTTGGGACGATTCCAAGTCTTATGCCGATAACGTTAAGAATATCTTTTCCACCAATGTTATCAACTTTAGCGATGGGCCACACAGCCCCGAGCTAAATTGGAGCGATGGGGATAAGCCGGTTCGCGCAGTTGATGGAACGCCATTCGGATATGTAGCTGAGCAGGACGTAGTTGCCAGGAAGAACGCGGTATTTTTGGGCATGAACGGCAGTGATCCATACGCCGAAAATCTATCACTTGCCAAACCCACCCACGCAGTTGACAAGTCCTGGGACGGGGTTGTAACCGAGGAGGATGCAGTCAACAAGAAGATCGCCGAGTTCATGGGGTAAGTAAATACTTACTCCTTTATCATCCATTATTCTTTTAATATACTCTAATTTGCCCAAGGCTCGACTTTCTCCACGTTCCAATACATAATTCTTCCATAACTATGAAAGTCTCGCTACGGGTCTATAAAGTGGCTTGTAGGGCATGCTACAGTTCTAGATCACGGTGCAATTTTTTGTATGAATTTGAGTGAGTAATACATCGGAGTTATCGTGAACGGGTCACTTGAAAAACTTGATGAATGAGTGTGGGGATCAGCAGTAGCTTTCCCAATATTGCTGTTTCCAGTGTTATCAACATTGTAATATGCATTTGGATGTTGTGAACCACTGCCTTCCGAATTATATCCACATCCACCAGAATTAGGCCGTGAAGATCTATCTTGCATTGAATGTTGATGGCCTGCTATTTCTGCGGCTGAAAGAGAGTGCCCCGATATTGTAACCGCTCCCACTATGGTGTGAGTACCACTTCCAGTATCTCCCACATTGTAATCTGAGCCAGTGCCTGCGCCAACCACAAACCTATCGCGGAGATCCACCGTGCCGGACGTACCATCACATAGGTGCCAACCATCAGGAACCGTTTCCCCCGACCACATTATGATTAGGCCAGTCGGAACACTCAACCCATCAAAATCTCCTATGTGGAGGTTACCACCCGAATAATAGATCAAATCGGCATCCGCACCCGACCCACTTCCATCATTATCAACTCCCCAGAATTTAGCAAGCATTTCACTTTTTGTATAATAATCATCTGTATGAACATGAGATGATAGATGAGAGGATGCTTCGCTATATTGAGTTTCAAAGTTATTTAATTCGGTTGTGGTTATTTTGTTGGCGCTCGTCCAGGTGGTATAATTTTTTATGTATCCCATTATGTCACCTTCATTATATAATAAAGAGAATAGTAGTATGGCTCGTATGCTATATCATTGAAGGTTATGGTGTTTCCAGTATGAGTATGACCCAGACCCCCGCCCGCATATCCAGTAGTACGATTCATCGTTAATGCGGTTCCAAGTGGGCCTGTTGAAGGAATAGATGAGTAGCTTAATCCGGCAAGTCCATTTGTATGGTCTTGCCAAGTGTGGGCGTGAATTGGCATCTCATCAGCCGTTATAGCATGAGCAGTAACCGAGAATGATGCCGTAACTGAGGTTGAAGTTGCGCCTCCTGTGTCGCCAACATTATAAGTAGTACCCGCGCCCACTATGAATCGTTGACGCAAGTCGGGGGTTGTAACTGCTCCTATTGTCTGCCCATTGCATATATACCACCCAGTAGGAATAGTATCTGAATCGCCATGCCATATTACTATAGCACCGACTGGTAAACCCTCATTTATGATATCAGTATAATGCGAACCATCCAGTTTATCCGCATCAAATCCAGTGTAGTATGAGGTGGTAAAAAAGTCTAAATCGCTCGAAGTCTTAGTATAATGTTGGGTATCGTGGTTATGTTCGTCAGCATCCTCTTTTATCTCATCCCATTGCGACTCAATATGATTGAATGCTCCGCCCGACAAATAATGAGTTGTTTCCCAGGGATCATGAAATTTTGTATATGCCATTTTTATCATCCTTTCATTATAAAACAAAGTGCATAAAACTTGGGCCTGATGTCGGTATTTCCGCCAGTAAAATATGATCCACTATGGCCGTGGGGCGTTGATGCAACTTCAGTGGTCGCAGAATCGACATCATAAGATGTACCATAGTGAGAAGTTACACCATAAGCACCACCCGAATCCCCTTTATAATCATCGATATATGAATGGTAATGGGAGGGCAATTCATTGGCGGTTATTGCGTGAGTTCCAACGGCAATAGACGCCGCAGATAGAGTTTTATGGCTGGCCCCGCCTGTAGTCCCATATGCGTGATCATCTCCCACCGCTATAACAAATCTATTTCTAAGGTTTGGAGTACCATTCAACCCATTACATAGATGCCAACCTGCCGGAATAGATGCTTCTGACCCACTCCAAATACAAATTGTGCCAGTATCTATACCAGCATCAAGTATCTGTTGGGCCGTAAGTCCATCCAGCTTTTCACAAATAACCCCGGACCCAGAACCATCATTAGCAGCCGTTATGTACTTCGCGTCGCATTCAGCCTTAGTATAATATCGCTCGGCGTGGGAGATGCTATTTATGTAAGAAACCGCCTCATCATAAATACACTCTAGATTGGTCAGTGCGGCATTTTTAGCAGATTCCGTCATCGAGTGCTCGCGCCAAGAAGTCTTAGTGTATACCATTAAATCACGCCCATTTATTGCTTGTAAACTGTAGTTGTAAACTTTCTAAAGAGTTTTTATTGTATATGAAAGAATGAGTTTCTACTTCGATGCCGGTTCCGGGGGTAATTGTTGCAGTATCCCCACCCACCAAAACGGCCTGATCAATCTCTCCATTGGCAGACCCAGACGGTATTATAAATGTAGTAACTATTGAATCGCTCGTTGTTGTTTGGTCCGTTCTATACATTCTGAAAATCTCAGCCCCACTCTTTTTAAGCACCAGATATTTTATTCGGTCGCTATCCTCAAAGCATGGTAACCACGCCTCAGATGCATCTTCTGTACCGTCCGCATAAACTACCTGCCAAATATTAGGTGATTCGATAGCAGTCCACAACTTAGTGAACGTTATGAGAACAAGCAATACATCGGATGTACTAACATCATCTGGACTAGCAC
>CAYTIW010000111.1:0-3742 GCA_964438075.1 uncultured Planctomycetales bacterium | reverse complement strand
GCTCAGGACCGCGTGCCGCTTGCCGAGGTCGAGGCTTCCAGGTGACCTGCTCCCACCCCTCTCACTTCACAGGCCGAGTCATCGACTCGCGCGGCGTCACGCACGAGTACGGCCAGTGTCAGCGCTGCGGAGCGATTGCCGTTTTGGCGTCAAATAAAGAAGTCCCTGCGTATGTGCACATTACGAGTGACACCGGCGCGGACAAAGTGCGTGCCCATGAAATAAGAACCGCCACCGATCACGACTCCGGCAACGTCACCGACACGGCGCCCGTCGTGCATCTGCGCTGTCGTGACTGCTCCCGATTCGAGCCGACTCCTGTCCGTGACGGATTGGGATGGTGCCCGTATCTGAGGTGTCGTGTCTGCGGCGGGGCCTGGCGGTGTGAGGGAGGGTACAGGGCATGAAGCTCATCTACTGCCGCGAGTGCACCGACGTTGTGCGCCTCTTCCATGAAAACCGGCGCTGCCAGTGTGGAAAATCATGGGGCCGCTACATCGACGAACGGAACGCTGAGATCGGCGGGCCGTGCATCCCGGTCGGAATCGCATGGGGCTCGCTCGCCTGGGCACTGGCCGACTACCGCAAGCGCACGGACAAGTCGATTCTGTTCGATGCCTTCCTGATTGAGCACCCCTGCCGAACCGTGAAGCACGTTGACGAGGTGAGCCCGTGAGGTTGCGTACCGTCCGCGAATACTGCCCAGTCGGAACGACGCTCACCCTGTATCCGCTAGGCGACATTCACCTCGGCAGCTCCAACTGTGACAAGGCCGCGCTGTTCAAGACCATCGCCGCAATCCGTGAAGACCCGAACGCACGCTGGATTGGGATGGGCGACTACGTCGAGTGGATCACGCCGAAGGATAAGCGTTGGGCCGCCGGCGGCATCGACGAGGACATCATCAACATGGCGAACCTGGACCGGATTGGCGATGCCTACGTCGAGGCCATCTCGACCATCCTGCGGCCGATCATGGACAAGTGCTGGGCGATGGGCAAGGGCAACCACGAGACGCGGTACGAGCAGGAGCATCACACAAACCTCGTACAGCGCATCCTGCAAGCCTGCGACGCACCGGGCGAGCTCTACACCGGATGGGCGGCTATCACGCGCGTCTGCTTCCAGGACGAGGGCCAGCACCGCTCGACGGTGCGCATCTTCCACTCGCACGGCTGGCAGGCGGGGCGTCTGTCCGGCGCCAAGGTGAATCAGCTTGACCACCTCATGGGCTGGATTGACGGCTGCCGGATCTACCTTCAAGGGCACTCTCACGACCGGCTCGTGAAGTCTAAGGTCAAGCTGGACACGAACCCTAGTTTCACGCGACAGGTCGCCTACGAGTCGTTCGGAGCTCACTGCGGCAGCTACCTCAGAACGTATCAGGACGGAACGAGCGCCTATGGTGAGGTCGGCGGCTACCCGCCCGCACCCATCGGGCCGCCTACATTCCAGATCACGTTCGGGCGCGAGGGCGTCAAGGTCGCATCGGTACAGGGGGACAAGTGAGCGACATTCCGCAGACCTACGCCGAGCAGGCGGCACACTTCGCTGACAACTTTCGTGACGCTATCTGGGAGCTCTCAACGCTTGTCAGCGGCATAGGAGTGTTCAGCCCGGAAGAGTTCGCGGAGATGTGTCGGGTCCGTCTTCTGCAAGGTCACGAACAGTACGGCGCGACGATGTACGAGTGGGATGCTGAGACGCGCCGGCGCAATGTGCTCGAGGAGATCGTTGACGCGGTTGTGTATCTGACGAGTGGACCTATCAGTTGAGGAGAGGAGAGAAATGGCCAACGCATCGTTTGGAGAGGTGACATTAGCAACATCTAGCGGCAGTACGGGTACTTACTCCCTTTACGAACCACCATCGAAGACAATCATCGGCGGCGACGTTTGCCACCTGTGCGGCGCTCGCGTCGTCTATCAGATGACCGAGCGGGAGTACCGCAGGCGCAAGCCGGACAAGGTGCACACCAGCCGCGAGTACGAGTGCGGGACCGTTGTCGAGACGGCAAAGGGCGAGACGAAGGTTGCCATCGTCGGCAAGAACTGCTTGCCGAGGTAGCGGTGCTCACCGACTCAGAGACGATCATCGAGGCAGTCTGCATCACTTGTGCTGCGACGATTTGCCGCCACTCAGTACCGCTGCAACCGGCGTCCTACTGGACCGGGCGTTGTGATGCTTGCGGCCGGCCTGGACTAGTCGCGGACCCAGAGACATTCGGAGGACTCAGACGACTAGCAGAGGCGAGGGGGTGATTTGATTGGTGAACTATCCCGTACTCAAGGCGTTCGCGATTGACCTCGCGACTACGGTTGTGACTGTGGCCGTGACGTGGGCGACAGTGCCCGACAACCTCGCGTCTGCCGGCATCAGCGACATGCTCATTCCGGCCGTGGTCGGCTTGGCCGGCGCCGCGCTTGTGGCGCTTCGGCGTTACCGGATCATCAAGGCGAGCGAGTAGGATTCGCCGCATGGTAGACTAGGCATCATCCCTCAGTGGCTCCGGCTACTGAGGCCCCTACGTTCTACGGGGCGTAGGCGAGGACGTGATCGGTGCGCTGGAGCACTGTCAGGTCGTTCCTAGGGCGACAGTCGGAAACGTGTTCCGATGGGATCCTGACACCAGGACGGTCCGCGTCTGAGAGCGAGAGGCCGCCTTCGGGCGGCCTTTTGCGTTTCCTGGACGGGCTGTGTACCACTCTCCACACTCACAGCCAACTGTCTAGCTTCATTCACGTCCGGCATGAATAACGCCGCTCCGCTGAATGTCGCAAAGTGACGGCACATTCGGACGCCTGCTGACAGTTTGTAACGCACTGGCCGAATATCAGCCGCGAGCTGGGCGAATCTCAGCCAACCTCACCTGTTCCGCTCCAGCGTCTCTAGCGCGCCTCTGTATGCGTTGCCAAGGCAGTACACGCCTACTTGCGGCGAGCGCAAGGCTGACGGTTGACACCGTACCAGGCTAGGGTATAGGTTCACTACAGCGGAAAACAACGGAAAGGAGAGGCACTACACCGCACGTTTTCAGTCATTAGGAGAGGAGAAACCATGTCCGGTAGAAATGCCGGAGGCCGGTCCCCCGCCAAGAGTTCCGGCCCCAAGCAGCCCTTCCAGTGTCCAAACGAGTCAGGCATTTCCTATGATGCCACGAACGGCCCCGATTGTCACAAGTCGGCAAGCCGCGTGCATCGCCTCGTCACCGACTCCCTGCGCATCCTCGTCATCTTCGCTGCCTGTATGGCGATATTCGCCGCGGCAGAGTGGACCGTGCAGGCCGTTCGCCCCCTCGTTCTCACCGTCGGCGCCTTCGTGTGTCTCGCCGCGGTCTTGATCGTATTCATGTGGAGGGAAGAATCATGACGGAGTGGACCCCCGATACTACCGAACGCGGCGAGGCGAGCTTGTGGCTGGCCGTCGCTGTCGGCGCCATCATGGCGGCTCTGTTCCTTCTGTTCATTGGACTGCCGATGCTGGCCTGGTATCTCGAAGCCATGCGGGTGGTGGGATGATGGGCGGCGCGACCCGGAGAGCTGCTGAGCGGCCCATCATCAAGTTCAACCCCTGCGACGCCTGCGAAATCTGCCGCACTGAAGGCGATACCGGCGCGGCCTTCTGCCGGATCTGTGGCATCGACTTCAGCGAATGCCCGACCGTCGTCATGGCAGAACAGCTTGAGTCCAGGGCTCTGGACGTGGCGGCTTGGATCGCTCGCCACCTGACCGGGCTCGAGCGC
>CAYTIW010000110.1:0-3761 GCA_964438075.1 uncultured Planctomycetales bacterium | reverse complement strand
CTAGGCTGCTGTTTATCTTGACGAAGTTTTCGTGCGCTTCCTGGGTGTACTGGTCGGCTTCGGCCAACTGCAGGTCGAAATTCAGGTCGCCGTTGGCGAGCATGAGCAGGTTGGCGGCCATCTTCTCCACATGGTCGGCAGTATAGTCGCGCGCCTTGATGATGGCGGTAAGGTCCTGCACTACTTCCACGTAGCCGATCTTCTCGCCCTGCTTGTTGACGAGGAACGAGGTGTCCTGTTTGCACTTGGAACCGTGCCAGTCAAAGAAGCTTTCCGGCACTCCCTTGTTGAGCTGTTTTATGCCACAGCCGTCGGTGTTGCAGATGTTGGCGGCGGCGTTGCAGCAGGCCATGCCCAGTGCCGATGCGCGGTCCTTGATCTGTCCGGCTTCCATGAGCAGTTTCTCGAACGGCTTGTTCATGAAGGTCCAGTTCATGTCCATATCGGTAACATGGATGGGGTAGGGCACGGCGTCGATAATCGCTTCGTACCAGACGCTCTTGTCCACGACGGTGTCGAGGGTCTTGTTGATGCCTTCCACGATTTTCTGGAAATCTCCGGTGTGCCGTTCCACATCGGCCCGTTTTTCGAATTCACCGTCCAGGGCCGCCTGGACGAGCATGTTGACGTCTTCCACCAGGTTGTTCACATTGTTGATGCTGTTGTTCAGGCTTTCCTTGATTTCCTCGAAATCGCCCTGGTATTCGGTGGTGATCAAGTCCGGAATCTGCCCCATGCCGATCTGGGCCACGCACTGGGCCGTGGCGTAGAGGGGTCCGATGACCGCGTCGAGGGTATTGTTGACGCCGGTGATGATGGCGCGGAATTCACCCTGGTGCTTGTCGGCGTCGGCTCGGGTCAGGAGCCTTCCCGCCATCGCTTCGTCCGCCAGTATGGTGACATCGGCGACAAGCGCTTGTACCGCCTCGGTCATGCCGATCAAGGCCGGAAGCAATTCGTCGTTTTCCGAGCGTTTGCCCGCACCGTCATTAACGGCCTTCAGATCTTGCAGGCCGCTGAGATCGCCTGCCGCGATATTGCGGGCTGCCGCCGTGGCGTTGAGAAGCCGCTCCCGAACATCATTCACGGCGCGGCCCACTTCGGCGTAGACGCCCTGGTAGTATCCCTCGACCTTTTCTGTATGGTCGTTGACCGCCATCTTCTGCAGAACGTTGTTTGCCTCAACGAGCCCGCCGAGCCCGTCGATGCAATTGTTGAGATTGCCGCGCATCTGCTCGAACGCGCCGCTGAATTTGGTAATGATCCTGGAAGGAATTTCTCCCTTGCTGATTTTGTCCAGACAGGATGAAATCTCCTCGATGGGGGAGCCGAAGCCGTCTATGAGCTCGTTGAGGCCCTTAACGATGTCGGCCCACTCGCCTTCGAACCTAGCTACATCGCCCTTGACGCTCAGGTCGCCGTTTTGGCTTGCCCGGATCAGGGTGCCGAGTTCGCCGCGAAGTCCGCACATGGTGTTTACGAGCGTGTTGATGCTGTCCTTGAGCTTGTTGTAGTCGCCGCGGTATTCCTCGGTGATCGTGTCGGGAAGCTCTCCCCTGCTGATCTTGCCCACATAGTCCATGGAAACCTTGAGGGGGGCGGTCATGTTTTCGAATATATTGTTCATGCCTCCGGCGACCTTGGAGAAGAAGCCTTCGTGCTTGGTGGTGTCGACGCGTGTGTCCAGGTATCCTTCGTAGGAGGCGATGCAGACCTCGCGCACGTCGAGGCGTACTGCTTCCAGGGCGTTTCTCAGGCGATTCAGGCTTTCTTTCAGTTCCGCGAAGTCGCCGTTGTAGCCGTCCGTGATTTCGTCGAAGATTTCGCCGCGGCTCAGCTGGTTGATGTGCTCGGCCGCGTGGTGGACGGGTCCGAGGGTCGCGTCGAGCATGTCGTTGACTTCGGAGATGATGCGCCGGAATTCGCCGGTGTGCCTCTTCTCGTCGGCCCTGGCCTTGAGATTTCCCGCTGCCGCAGCCTGTGCCAGCAAATGGGTGTCACCTGCCAGCCCCTTGATTGCCCGGACCATTTCATTCACCGAGCCCAGTATGCTGTCGGTGTCTTTCCCTGTCATGTCAATCTCCAGGGAAAGGTCGCCCGCCGCGACTCTCTGCGCGATTTCCGCCACATGCTTGGGATCGTCCCCCAGTTGCCGCTGGACGATGCCGTTGATGACGATTCCCAGACCCAAGGCGGCAAGCATGCCCAGGACGATGGCGATCAGCAGGGTCGTGTCGGTTGCGCCGGACGCCGTTGATGACTTCTCCATGCCCGCGGACATGTCTTCCATGAGCTTCTGGAGCGAGCCCGATAGTACTCCGGATACTTTCTGGATCTCCGGGTCACGGAGAGCCTTGGCTGCGTCTTCCTGCCGGTTGTCCCGAGCAAGCTGGATTACCTTGTCTTTGTTGGAAGAGAGCGCTGTGAGAGCTTTTTTCAGCGAAGCGACCCCTGTCTTTTCTTCCGGGGACGCTGCCTGTTTTTCCAGCAGGGTGATCCCGTCAGAGATCCTGGCGTCCAATTCCTTGATGGATGCCGCCTTGCTCTTCACTTCCGCCGCATTTTTTGCGGAGATGATATTGCGCAATGTGGCGCGCTCGCTCTGGGTGGCGCTCGCGATTTTCACCAGCGCCGCATAGGGCGCCTGGTTTTTCGAGTATGATTCATTGATGCTGTTGATGCGGGCAATGCCGAATCCTCCAATAATGCCGACGATGACAGCAGCAACCGCGAATCCGGCCATGACTTTGGCCTTGAGGCTCAATCCGCTTGAATTTTCCGAAGTACTCATTGTTGTTCCTTTCCTTGTAAAGTCTTCAGGATATCAGGCAACGTCAGCTTCGCCTGCTTCCTGCAACGCCGCTGCTTCCTCAAAGGTGAAAATTTTGTCCGTGTCGAGGATGATAACGAATTCCTCGCCCAGTTTTCCCATGCCGCTGATGAAGTCGATGTTCAGCTTCATGCCGATGCGCGGAGGAGGTTCAATCTGGTCGGGCTCTAATTCCAGCACTTCTTCCACGGAGTCGGCGAGGGCGCCGACGATGGTCGTTTCTCCCTCGATGGCGACTTCCAGGACAATGATGCAGGTGTCGACCGTCTTTTCCGTTTCTTCCATGCCGAACTTCAGCTTCATGTCCACGACCGGCACGACGCTGCCGCGCAGGTTGATGACCCCGCGCATGAAATCCGGCGTCCGCGGAACCTTGGTGATGCTGATGAAGTCCAGGATCTCCCGTACCCTGGCAACATCCACGGCAAACGTCTCGTGGGCCAGTTCGAAGGTCAGATACTGTTTCGCTGCTTTTTCCGATGCCTCCATCGCTGCTCCTTTATTTAATTGTTTTTGTACGAACGTAGTGAATTTGGTGGTAGCTGCCTCGGGCAGGCGCCGGAACGCGCTGGTTGGGATTCCAATCAAAATGACGCTGCCGGAGAGTCGGCATTCAACCGGGGCATGGACAGGCTTGAAATCCGGTTTTCTTTGATCTCCGCCACATGCAGGGAACGGAACGTGCGTGGCGTAAGGCAAGAAAAATCCACTGTCCGGGATACGAAAGTGAAGGCCCTTGAACTCAACAAGGGGCGCACTTGTGACCCTTGTCCTTTTGTTTCGGACATTCCGGCCAAAACTTTAGCTAAATTTTATAAAATTTTCGCAAAATTAATTAGAAATGATAGGTAACTATGAAGCGGTGATAGGGCGGGAGGCAGAAGACGAAAGATCAAAAATGAGTGTCTCATCCGGAGTTTCCGGATGGACA
>CAYTIW010000109.1:0-3885 GCA_964438075.1 uncultured Planctomycetales bacterium | reverse complement strand
TGTAAATTACCCAACTTCGCAGCGCGCAATTCTATTGCTGCCATCATACCAAGAGGATCAAGTTTTTTAAAATTGTCCCACCATGTTATATTATATTGAACGTACTTACCTGTTTGTTCAATTTTTTTGGATGCAAAATCAAATGTTGAAGCCACTGGAGTAGAGACTAATTCTCCAATACTGTTTTTCAGGTTTTGCCATGACGTTGATAATGCACTAATCTTCTCCGCATCCGTCATGGGCAGTTCGCCGGTTTTCTGCAGGCGTTCGTTCATCAATTCGGTGGCGGCTTTGACGGCTAGCTGACGGCGTTCCAGTTCGGACATTTTATTGGCTGATTGGCCGCCCTTGGTGGCCAGCTGGTCGATTTTGGTGTTGAGCTGGGTGATCGAGATACCAAAATTATCCAGCAACTCCGTGGATCCACGGAGCACGCCGGAAAGGATTTCGTTAAAGGTGGTGAGGGTGTCTTTGCCTTTGCGCACGCTTTCCATGCGGGCATAATCGGCAAAGGTTTTTAGCTGCTGGTTGGTGGCGCCGAGGTCCATGCCGACCAATGCGGAGCGCATGAGTTCGAGATCTGGGACTGCGCCTTTGGTGCTTTTGCGCAGCTGCTCGAGCAGGTCGGTGCTGCCGGCAATGCCGGAAAAGGCCTGGGTGACGTTCTTGGCTTCGGCGCCGAGTTTGGCCAGATTGTAAACGCCGGTTACTGCCTGCTGAAAGACTATGGCTCCGCCAAAGGTCATAATGCTTTTTTGGAAAGCATCATACTGGCTGAACATGGAGCCAAAGCCGCTCTGGACTTTGGACGAGGCTTTTTTTACATCGTCGCCGAGCTTTTGGATCTCTTTGCCGGCCTGGCGGATTTTGACTGTTCCCTTGTCATCGACTTCAAGGGTTATGTAGACCTTGGGGGCCATAGTCCCTACATGATTTGTAATTGCACAATGTGAGGCGCACCAGGTGCGACCTCGATGATGTTATAGTATGCCCGGTTGCTGCGCAGCGATCGCAAATTAGTCCGATCGATCGCAATCATTTCGAAATAACCGCCGCCGACCGGCAGGGGCAGATCGTAGATAGTGCTCTGCTTGCCGATATCGCCGTTCTCCACAAACCAGGTTGAGATGGTGAGACTGTCTATCCGGCCGATGCTGGTGGCATAGATGCGATATGCGACCACGTCGGTATCGGCCGGCGCGATCCAGTGCAGCCAGACTTTTGCTCCTTTGGGGATTACGACGGTGCTGTCAGTCTGTGCCAGTGCGAAACTGGCAAGCAATAACGTTAGAAGGATGATCTTTTTCATTGTCTATCCCATATTGTTTTATTTTGCGGTACAGTTCTTTGCGCTGTATGCCCAGCGCGGCAGCGGTGTTGCTTCTGTTGTTGCCGAGCAGTTCGAGGACGTGCTGGATTTTCTTTTTCTCGAAATGCTCTTCGATCATTTTCATTTGTTCGGCATGTTGTACCATACCTTCCAGCTCTACCCATTTGCCAGGTTCGTCCAGGCTTTCTTGTAGGAACACCGTGGCTTTGTCGACCGCGTCGTGTTCGTCGGTGGCGCGGACATGGGTGTATTTGAGGACGCGGTTTGACAGGCTGTGCGCGATGTCGATCTGCAGGCTGGTGGGCACGGCTGCGATGACTGCGTCTTTGTCGATGCTGACGGTGTAGATCATTTTCGGTACGCGGTTATGACGGAACCGACGAGCACAGCGACGCCGGCCCATATCTCTTTTTTCTCATACCAGCGCGTTTTGCATTTTTCCGTTACATAGACGGTTCTGGTGATGATGGTTTCTTTCTCCGGCAGCGAGTATGGATCGAACCGGAGGTCGAAAAAGTTGTACGGAAACAAAAAATAATCAACGCGCAGGCGTCCGTAGGTTGTAAGGCTGTCTGTGTCTGGCTGGTGTGCCTGGAGGAGGGTATCGAGGGAGGCCACCTGCGCATTGATGTCTACATTGTTATGGGTGTAGATGGGCGAATATTTGACGAGCGTGTCGATCCTGCCCGGGATCCGGACGTACTTGATTACCGTCACCGGTTTCTCGATATAGACAACGACGGTGTCGGAAGAGGCGGACGGGACGTCCGCGTTCCCGGGGGGCGGCTGCTGGCGATCGCCGAGCAGATAGATGCCGATGGACCAGCATACTAACGCCAGCCCGATTAAGATTTTTTTTGTTCGGCTCATATTTTACTCTCTTTGATGAGATCGGTTATTTTGATGTACACATCTTCTTTAGCGTCCCACGCCTGCACGACTCTGTCGTGTAGCCGTTCGTATGAGATCGCGCTGTTGAAGATTTTGTAATTCTCTTTTTCATATCCGTAACCACTGCCAACCAGAATGCAGGCGCGGCTGTCGCGGATGAAATTGCCGATGTGGATGTAGACGTACTCGAAATCCGGTACGTTCTGCAGCCAAAGCATGGGATGATCTTTTTTAAAGCGTTCGCAGTAATGCTGGTACATTTCGCCTTCGCGGCGCGGCTTGATGATGTATTCGCCGGCCGGGATCCCGGTGATGCCCGGGACCTTGGGCACCCGGCGCGGATGCTCCAGGCTGAGCAAGTTTACTTTTTCATAAGCGAAACTGCCCAAGATGCTCTCGCCGCGCTGCCATTTTCTATCAAGCTGTATTTTCATTTATTGCCTGCGTCCTGCTTTATTTTTTGGTTGCGGAGGTGGTTGATCTGGTTGCGGAGGAAAAAGACTTTTTCGTGAAATAAATCAGATTCGAATTCGTTTTTGAAACGCGGATGCAGATGCGCTTGCGCGAATTCGTAGCTGTTTGCCTCCATGGACCAGAAATAGTTCCAGGCCAGCACGTTCTCCGGATGAAGATCGACTCGGGCTTCCATGAAACAGCGCTTGTCGTCGCGCCGGCATGGCGGTTTCTGTTTTGCTTTTGCGGCCTGGCTCTGACATGCCGAACAGTCGAAACCTTCGTTGCGGAAATACTGTTCGGCATAATCGATCAGTTTTTTAGTTGCTTTTGGACCTCGTCGTAATGGTCGCCGTTGATGATGCGCTCGGTGAGCGCGGCACGCACCTGGCCGGGCAGGTAGTCGATTTTGTCGATGCTGAACGGCACTTGTTTGCCGGATGCGTCTTTGACGTTTTCCCAGCCGGTGATGTGCTGCTCCATGCCTTCTTTGCCCATGGCGTCCATGTCGGTTTCGCCTTCGACGGTGTGTTTCTGGCGCAACAGGCGCGCCTGCACAGGGCTCATGCGGCGGTAAAAAATTTTGCTCTTGCCCATTTTGTAGACAAGGCGTTCGTCATCGGTGATGATGATTATTTCGTGTTCCATTATTTGGTCTCCTCCAATTGGTTTTGCAATTCCTCAATTTCGGAATTGGCGGTTTCTAATTCGCTTTCCTGTTGTTTTATTTTTTCCTCTGCTTCGCAGAGTTGGCATTTTCCCCATGGCCCCTTGTCAAGGATGATTACAGCGTCGTCATGTTTTTCACATGTTGTCATGGCAGCACTACCTCCTCCTCTTTCGGCACCGGCATGCCGGCGTTTTCGAATGCTTCGAGCCGGCGTTTCTTTTTCAGCAAATCCTCGATGTCGAATGATTCGTAGGTGAGATAAACTTCCGGCGCTACCATCCCAGCCTGAACGGGTTCAAATGATTCGTGTTGAAAAATAAAATAAAAGCTGTTTTTATATTGATTAAATCCGCTATTGATTAATTTAGCACCTTCAGGCAATCGTTTTTTAATTCTGTAAACAAACTTGTCTGAATTGAAAAGAAAGTCGGCTAAAAGTTCAACCGTAAAGCATGCAGCAACAATTCTTTGTTCTTTCATGGCGGCCTCTCTCCTATTCGTAGCACGCTGCAAAATTGACGCTGTCATGATCGAGCAGCGG
>CAYTIW010000108.1:0-3952 GCA_964438075.1 uncultured Planctomycetales bacterium | reverse complement strand
AACAGATTGTTAATAACTTGTTGAAAACTTTTTTTGTCAAAGTGCATGAATAATAGTAATTTTAGCCTATTAATCGTGCACCTATGATCAAGAAAACGAACATAAAGCAGTTAAGCTTTGAGGAATTTGACCACGGATTGTCGGGAATGGGCTTGGCCGCCGATAACCGTTGGGTGGTTCTTAGTAAATTAGTTGATTGGAAAGCCATTGAAAAGGTTTACAATCAGAAGTTTAACACCCGAATGGGACCACCTGTTATTAACAGTAGGATAGCCGTTGGCGCAATGATTATCAAACACATAGAGGGACTAAGCGATAGAAGAACTTTAGAAGCCATTCAGGAAAACTTCTATATGCAGTACTTTCTTGGCTTGAAGTCATACATGGCCAAACCGGTGTTTGATTCCTCGTTGTTTGTTACCCTAAGAAAACGGATCACAGATGTTGATTTTTTACAATGGATGGAGGCTATACTTTTGAAGCAGCGTGAGTTAGAACGTCAGAATGACCAATCGGATGATGGTTCAAAAGAGTCCTCTTCTGATTCTGACCGCTCCGATAAGACCCAGTCGTGCGGCGATAAACCGTCAGATAATGCTGCTAAACAACCTGAAAACAAAGGGAGTATCAAGATTGATGCAACTGTCACGCCGGCTGATATTCGTTACCCGACTGATGTCAATCTACTGAACGATGCCAGGGAGAAATCAGAAGAATTGATTGATAAGCTCTATCTTCAAGGTACTTTGACGAAGAAGCCCAGAACCTACAGGCAAAAGGCACGTAGAGATTTTCTTGCCTACATCAAAAAAAGAAAACACTCAAAACCAGAAACCCGCAAAGCCATCAAGAAGCAACTGAACTATCTGAGGCGAAACATTACAACGATAAATTTGCTGTTAGATGATCTTGATAAGAATGTGATTGAGTGGGGTTTAGACAAACTGGATATGAAATATTTATATGTGATTCAGCACTTATTTCGTCAGCAATTCAAGATGTTCGTGGAGGGAACAAATAGTGTGGAACACCGGATCGTGAGTATCCACCAGCCGCATGTCAGGCCAATCGTCAGAGGGAAGGCGGGCAGTCAAACAGAATTTGGAGCGAAAGTCAATATTAGTCTGATTGACAATATTGTACGAGTAGAACAGATGGATTGGGAAGCTTACAACGAAGGAACCTTCCTGATACCGATCATTGAAAACTACCGAGAAAGAACAGGTTATTATCCTGATTTGGTGCAAGTTGACAGCATATACCTGAATCGGGAAAACCGAAAATACATGAAGGAACACAACATCCGACACATTGGCAAGCCATTAGGACGTCCGGTTAAAGAAACCCTCACAGCAGAACAGCAAAAGGTCAGGCAAGAAGAAACCTCTGAACGAAATCAAGTGGAAGGAGCCTTTGGTTTGGGTAAGCGACGCTATATGCTTGATTTGGTGAAGGCACGCCTGAGTCCAACCGCATTCAGCTGGATTTGCGCCTCTTTCTTTGCAATGAACCTGATGACAATTCTCAGGCAATCATTGTTTTTTGTTTATTTTTTGCTTGTGTATAACCTTATCAGGCGTCTAATCGGTTTATTTCAGACCCTGAAAAGGACTTTCATCCGAAAATTAAGACTCCGATGGAATCTTCTACCGCGATTAGTTCATTTTTATCTGGGAAAAACAGCTATCCTGGTATCAACTCCGGCACTTGTTACTGTCGGCAAATAGAAAATTACTTGTTCAGCAAACCCTAGATAAGGACAAATTTACACCTGACACAACATTTCAGACCCAATTTCCATGGGATGATGTAATCGCCTGTTTTGACAAAAGATTACCAAGTGAAAATTATAAGAACCATGACAAATGCCCAAAGTGTAACCGGAATTCGGAAGAATTGGTTTGGATTGAGTTCAGAAGCCCAGATTGGACATGGAAGAATTTATGTGGAAGACAAGGTCCTCTTTCAATTTGTCCAAAATGTAATATTCAAGTTGAATTCATAACTGAAATAATGAATTAAATACCCATAACAGCACTTACCCCAAAGTGGCGGTTCAGTTGTTAAATCAAGCTTTGTGCGTCTATCAAAGTTTGAGCTTGGTTGACAGTGAAGTGCTTTGTAATCGCCACCTTCGGGTAGCTGCGAAACGTTAGCCCCCATTTTTAAAGTGACTTGAATTGCCAAAAATAAAAAGTTAACTTCTCTTTAATAGATAAATAAAAAATTATTTACAATGATTACAATACAAGAATTACTGTATAATAGAGGACTTGACAAATTTTCAAAAACTAAACTTGTCAGACATAAGGATACTCGTCTTGATTTATATAACCTCTATCGCACGGATAAAGAAAAATTTTTAGAATACCAGCTGCAACAGGGAAAAGATGTATTCAAAGATGTCGAATTTATTGTATCATTTATTGGTGAACGAGGGACTCTTTCAAGATTTATTGGAGTGTATAAAATTATATGTGGGTCAAAATTATCTCAAAAACAAGAAAGCTTTTACGGTGGAATTTACCAATATGTGTACGAATTAGAAGAAGTTGATGGATTTGGTGATCTTAAAGAACGAGTAATTATTGATTGGGGAAAGGGTACAATCAAATGGGAACAATGGATAGATAATATTAAAGCAGTAGTTGAAATTCAACCAGGCCTTCATTATCAGCAATTTACCGACTATTTTGACTTTATTCTTGATTTCCGGCAACTTAAAGAAATTGTTGTTAATCAATATCCTGACTGGATACGAATGCTATCTGTAACAAAAGGAATATATCTAATCAGCGACATTAAAACAGGAAAGCTTTACGTTGGCTCTGCTTATGGTGAAGAAGGTATATGGGGCAGGTGGGTTTCATATGTAAAAACCAACGGACATGGAGGAAACAAAACATTAAAAGAGCTGATAAGTATCGATCATGATTATGGTAACAATTTTAAATTTTCTATTTTAATGTTATTGCCTAAAACTGTAACAGCAGACCAAGCGATTGAAAAAGAAAATCTTTTTAAAAATAAATTGGGTACTAATTCATTTGGTTTAAACAATAATTAAAATTAATTTAAATTGACGTTACTTGTATCTTGTTGCATACTGCAAGTGTATTTGGGAATGATTTTAAAATCATGTTTTTTTAAAAGTGATTAGTCTCGATTTCAAAAGTGTATTTTGAAATTTATTAAATATGAATTATGAGTAAAAATCAAGCATTAGAAAAAGTTGGTCGAGCTAGAGTTGCATATAGACTTCAACAAAAAGGTTGGTTAGTTGGAGAAGCGTTTGATGATGGATATGATTTACTTGCAGTAAAAAACAATAAAATAGTTTGCAAAATTGAACTCAAAACAATGGATTTAGATAATCGTGGTTCTCAGTCTAATTTAACAGCACCAGTTAGTCAAAAAGAAAGAGAAACATGTACACATATTATTGTATATTTAGAACCAGTGGGTCGTTATTTTATTGCTCGTAAAGATAAAATTCTAACTAATAAAGGCAATATCTTTGCTGCTATTAATAAAGAAAGAAGCGGATTGAGACAACCAAAGGAAAATAGCTTTAGTTTTGCTAATTTTGAGGATACATGGGAAGAATTGGAGAATTGATTTCTAAATTAGATAATTATTTAGGGCTTGCTGATTTTCTCTCAATCCCCAGCTTGTTAAAAACTTGTTGAAAACTTTTTTAGCTAAAGCGCATTAATACTATTGGTTATCGCCTATTCATCGTGCACCTGGGTACGAGAAAACGAACCTAAAGCAGTTAAGCATCGGGGTATTTGATCACGGGTAAGAGAGGGTTGACGATTCCAATGTCTGTTAGGCCACCATTCCTCTACAAACTGTGCCACTTTAGATATTTTGGGCTAAGCTGACCCCTCCAAACGGGCCTTATACCGAATCGGCTTGATTTTATACACAAAATAATTGTCACGGGCGT
>CAYTIW010000107.1:0-4022 GCA_964438075.1 uncultured Planctomycetales bacterium | reverse complement strand
GAGGAAACGACCGGCACGGAAGGCCATCCGAAGGTCATCACCATGGATTCCAAGGCGGCCCTGGAAGCCCAGTATCCGGATATCGCCGCGCGCATCCTGTCCATCATCGAGAAGGGCCAGGTCAAGTGGCAGGTGATTTATGGTGCCAATCCGCAGAATCTGCTGCAGTATAACGCTTTGAACCAGGGCGATATCACCCTCGGACCGCAAGGCCAGATCGGCATTATTGCTTACGGAGCGCGCATCACCAATCTCATGGTATCCAGGATCAACTCGCAGGTGCCGAACGTCGATGGCAATGGCGCTCCGGTCGATCCGACCCTGACCGAGATGCGCCGTGTCGAGACCTCGTCCATAGAGAATCTCAATAGTGCTGACGAGCTCTTGAAAGCCCGTACCTTTGTGGAGCTGGCCAAGATGCTCGGCATCACCGATCAGGCCGCTCTGGATCTCTTCGCCAAGGCGGATAAGCAGCTGGCTGACTTGAGGGCGAGCTCGACGGCTGCCCTGAATCCGGAAAGCGAGATCAGCTGGCAGAAGCTGGATGCCTTGCGCCAGGCTTTCGAGGACGCCATTAAACAGCGTAATCAGGGCGCTTATAAGAACGATATCATGGCCACGGCCGACCTGACCAAGCAGTTGACGATCGAGCAGGAGAAACTTGGTGCGCAGTTGCAATTGCAAAAGCTGGAGCAGGATGTGGCGCTGAACCATCAGCCGCCGTTCACCACCCAGGATATCGCTTACTTACTGGGTCAGTTGAGCCAAGGTCAGGCTTCTGTTGCCCAGCTTGATGCGTACCTCAACGGCACCAAGACTGTTTCGGCCTATACTGCGCTCGGCATCACTTCGGTCACCGAAGCTATCAAGTGGCTGGAAACGCAGAAAGCCACTAACAATACGAACCTGGACAAGCTTAAGCAGATGAAGGCGACGGGTGATTACAGCAAGGTGTTCCCGAGCGCTCAGAACTATGAAGACGGGTACAACTATTTCTGGGTAAATGACAAGGAGCCGGGCGCAGATCAGCAGATGGGCAGGATCCAGCGGGATGCTATGGCGGTCAACCTGGCCGAGCAGGCAGTACTGGCCGCTCAAGGCAACCCGGCAGACCTGGCCATTGCCCAACAGCGGCTCGATATTGCCAAGCGCCAGTACGAGACTGACCTGGCGCTCTGGGAGCGCCTGAAGGTCGGTAATGAGGCCAGGCTGGCAGGTAACACTGAATTACGCATGAATAATGTGCCGGGGTATGTTGATTGGGGCATACAGCTCCTGGAAGCCGACAACAAGCGCATAGATGACCAGATCGCGTTCCTGAAGAGCCTCGAAGGCAAGACCGTCACTGACTGGACGGACGTTCCGGTCATGGATGAACAGAAGAGCCGCCTGTACCAGATGCCGACTGACAAGGTTGAGGGCCAGGTCCAGGGTCATCAAGTCCAGTTGTTGGCGGATATGAACTATATCCAGCGGCAGATAGAAAGCGGCAAGTACAGCGCGGCTGGTGTAGAGGCGTATCAGCGTCTGAGCCAGAACCTGCAGGCTGAGATCGATGTCTACAATACCTATGGCAAGAAGGCGGAAGAGGCCGCGGCGGCGCTCAAGGCCGGTACGGGCAGCATCGCAGAGGCGACCGCGGCGTATCGCGAGTATATAGCCAAGATGAATGAAGTATATCAAGCCCGCGCCACGATCCTGCAGGATATCGACAAGCTGTTCTATCAATATAACTTGTTCAATGCTGAGACCGAGGCCAAGCGCAAGGCATATGAAACGAAGCTCTACGCCGAGATTGCCAAGCTGAAGGCCATCATCCAGAAGTACGCCAATTCCGGCCGCGAGACCCTGGCGGCTTCCGGCAACCTGCTCAATGCCCAGGTCGAAAAGGGCGAAGCTTACATGAAGGTGGAGAAGGCGCGCCTTGAACTCGAGGCCATGCAGGAGAAGATCAAGCAGCATGACCAGCAGCATCAGCTCAAGGTCCAGGAATATGAGAAGACCCTGGAGGGCCTGCGCGTCCTGGTCAGCCAGCGGCTGGGCAATAACAGCCGTCCGGAGATCGCCCGCGAGCTGGCGGTCTTCAATAACATTATTACCGGCCTCAGGAACGTGGCGCCGCGTTCTACGGCCAGCGCGACGATCATGTTGTACGGAGACAAGGTCACCGTCATCCGTCCGGAAGTCGTGACCAACGTGACCGCCTCACAGAACGGCGTTAACACGACGGTCGGCATCATGGTCCAGAACTCCGACACCGGTAATTCCGGCATACTCTTTACTTCCAACGATTCCGAAGTGGACGGCGGCCTGAAGTCCAAATATATCATTGTGACGGCGGACAACTTCAACATGCTCGATGCCAATCGCTATACGATGACGGGCATCAAGTTCGGCGTCGGCCAAAATTACCGCTGGATCACTGATCCGCTGGTCGATGACTTCAAGGAATACGGCAAGACCACAACGGCCTTCTTCATTAATCCTTCGCACGTGTACACGATCTATCATGACGGCCAGCGCAAGACGGTCTACGGCATTTCCGGCTTCATGCTGGCCGAGGGCACCGGCACCCAGATCACCGGCCTGAACGCCCACTTCCAGCACGACCTGTCCAAGAAGGATACGATCTTCATCGATCTGGGTGCGGTCAACGCCCACGGCAAGCAGAACGCCACGCTGTACACCATGGATGAATTCGGGTGCATACTGCCGCGCGACATTACCCTGCGCCAGACCAACCGGTACTGGGGCGCGGTGATCAAGTACGAGCATAAGTTCACCGATAAACTGACCGGACGCGTCTTCGTGGAAGCCTACGATTACGGCACCGGCGCCGGTCTGGACTTCGGCCCAGGCGCGACCTACAAGTTCGATCAGAACGGCGATTACAGCCTGACGCTTAATATCGGCCTGTTGAGGGAAGAGGCCAAGGCTAAGATCGACCTCTTCGGCCGCCTGCATCTCTCGGCCCAGGCCAATACCAAGGATCAGCTCCAGGGTAAGGTCGAATATGATGTGATCAAGGGTGATTACGGCAAGTTGACCGCTGGCGTGGGCATCAGTCCTTATAAGACCATCCTGGGCAGCATCACCACCGAGCTGAATATCACCCAGATATTCGAGCCGGAGCATTTTGATGCCCGTAAGCTCAACTTCGGCCAGCCGGTGGCGAAAGCCGTTCTGGAAAAGGCCTTTACCAACGGCGCCGAGATCTACGGCTGGCTGGCGCAGAACGGCTACTTCGAGAAGAGCGATAATGTCCTTGGCTACCTCAAGCCGTTGACAGAAGAGTCGAAAGCGGCGTTGAAGAAGCAGTATCCGGCCGAATATAAACAGTTGCTGCCGATCCTGCAGAAGGCCGTGACCCAGTTTACCCAGAAAGTATCGGTAAACAACCTCGGTATTGTCTCCGCCGAAGTGTTCAACAAGATCGGCTTCAACGGCGAAAAGATAATGGCCGCCCTGCTCGCCAACGGTTACGTCCGGCCGGATGGCAGCGTGGATGTAGGCTTTACGACCTTGAGCCCGGCCTTCAAGCAGGCGTTCCCTGAGTATAAGGAGAAGGATTTCATACGCATCCAGAACATCCTGTACCGTATCCGAGTTGACGCAATCATGAAACAGCTGCTGCCGGCCGGCTTCAAGGACGCGGAAGAGATCGAGATCACCGCGCCGGTGATCGAAGGTGTGGATAGCAAGGAACTGCTCAAGAAACCAATCCCGACATCCTATGGCCAGATTATATTGCCGACGCTGTCAGGATTGAAACAGACCGTGCAGGGCGCTAATTCGGCGGCCCTCTTGACCGTGTACGACCGTGGCGTTAATCCGTTCATCTATGCTGATCGCGAGCTGTTCCAGACCATCATCGGCGATGTCAATGCTGGTATCGAAGGCCTGGTGAAGGTACCGGGCCAGATCGTTAATGAATGGAAGAGGCTGGGCGGCATAGTTGAGTATGACAGGTTCTTCTGGAATGCCAAGAACCGTATGGTCGAGTTCAACAAGAACGATCTGGT
>CAYTIW010000106.1:0-4028 GCA_964438075.1 uncultured Planctomycetales bacterium | reverse complement strand
CAACGGCGGGCGGCTGGGCGAAAACTACGACGGCGGGCGCGGTCATTCGTTTTCTTACCCTCAGTATATCCGAAAAAACGTTTTTGTGCAATCCCTGGCCCGCGTTTTGCGCCGGGCTATGATGCGCGCGGCGCTGGCCCTCACGGGCGCCGGCGAGCGCGTGGCGACCTGGGGGCAGTGGCTCGGTGAGCGCCTCGGCCTCGCCCTGATTATAGCAGGGGATCGCTTGGCAGCTGCGGCGCTGGCCTGGGAGTGTGGGGCATGAGCGGCGGCGATGTAATCGAGGCAATCAAAGAGCGGGTACACTTCCCCGACCTGGTAGCCGAGACGGTACACTTACCGAGACAGCCCCGAGGCGATAAGCCCGTTTTGGCTTTGTGTCCCTGGCATGGTGAGACAACCCCGAGCCTGGCAGTGTATGAAGACGGCGCCCATTGTTTCGGGTGTGGCTGGCATGGCGATCTATTCGACTGGATACAGAAGCGCGATAACTTGGACTTTCGAGGCGCGCTTGAGGTCCTGGCCCGGCGCGCTGGGGTAGACTTGCAACCCCTGACCCCTGAGCAACGCCAGGCGGTAACGGCGCGGCGGGATTTTGAAGACGCCCTAGGCTTGGCGGTTAAGCACTTCGAAAGCCGCTTGAAAGCAACGCCGGCGGCGCTGGAATATGCCCACCGGCGCGGCTGGAATGATGCAACCATAAAGGCCGAGCGGCTGGGCTATGCCGATGGGGGCCGGTTGCCAGACTTTGGCAACCCGCGCGCTCAGAGTGTAGCCCAGAGGCTTAACGCCTGGGCGGGGAAGCACGGCGGCGCGCTGGTTTATGTGCACCGAGAAAGCGGGCGCGTGGTCTATATGGCAGGGCGCGCGATCGGCGAAAAAGAGCATTACAACCCCTATGGCGAGCACAAGCGCCCTTACCTTAACGCGGCCTATACCCGCGCGGCTGAGCGCCTGGTAATCGTAGAGGGCCAGGCTTGCGCGGTGACGCTGGGCGGCTGGCAGGTCCCCGGCCTGGCCTTGGCTGGCTCAGGGGCAGCGGGTAACCTTCCCCAGCGCCTCGCCGAGCACGCGGCGCGGGGGGCGGTGGTCTACCTTGTGCCCGATGGAGACGGAAAAACGGCGGTTGACAGACTAGCCGAGACCGTAGGGCCCGAGCTGCGCTTGATCGCCCTCCCTGAGGGGGTAAGCGATCTTAACGCCTGGGCACAAAACGGGGGGACGGCTGAGGCTTTCGAAGCGCTATTGAGCGAGGCCAAGACCTGGCTAACCTTGCGCATAGAGGCGGCGGCGCGCCTTCAGGGGGCGGCGCGGGATCGTGAACTTGAGGAGCTCTTAACCTGGGTGCAACAGGCGCCCAAGATCGCCCAGGGACGCTATAAGCGCGCGCTCGCCCGGGCTTTTCCTGAGATCGGCGCCCGCGATCTGGGGGCCTTGCTCAAGGACGCGCAACAGGGCGAGCGGCGCAACGGCAACGGCGAGCGGTACACAATCGCCGAGGGTTGCCATTGCGCGGTGAGGTATGCCGGCGGGGAGGTCTACACAGAACCGCTATGCAATTTTAGCGCCGAGGTTGTGGAAGACGTGGCCCGAGACAATGGGACCGGCGCGCCGGTGCGGGCGCTTATGGTGCGGGGTACTCTTGAGGATGGCGCCCCCCTCCCAGCTGGTGCGGTAGACGTGGGGAAATTTGCGGCCCTGAATTGGGTAAACGAGCTTTGGGGAGTGCGGGCAATAATCCGCGCGGGCCGGGATACCAAGGACCGGCTAAGGGAGGCAATCCAACTACACAGCAACGGGGTAACCCACAGGCACATTTACACGCATACCGGATGGCGAGAAATAGAGGGGCGGCGGGTCTACCTGGCCGGTAATGGCGCGGTGGGTGGTGACGGGGTGACGGTAGAACTAGAGCGAGAGCTGAGCCGCTACCGGTTGCCCACCGAGCCGGCAACGCGGGAAGCCCTCGCCGAGGCAATGCGGGCAAGTTTGCGCTTCTTGGAAATTGCGCCCCTAGAGATTACCGCCCCCCTATGGGCGGCGGCCTACCTGGCCCCCCTGGCTGAGGTGGTCTACCCTGATTTTGTGCTTTGGCTCTATGGCAAAACGGGCACATTGAAAAGCACGCTTGCGGCGCTCTCCCTTTGCCATTATGGCGAGTTTGACGACAAGGCGCTATTTTCCTGGGGTGATACCGCTAACCGGCTAGAAATGAATTGTTTTTTGCTCAAAGATGCCCTGATTGTTGTTGATGACTTCGCCCCACAATCGGACCCCTTCAAAGCGCGGGAAATGGAGCGCAACGCGGCCCAGATTGTGCGCAATGTGGGCAACCAGGCGGGGCGCGGGCGCCTAAATCGTAACTTGAGCATGGCGACAACCTACCGCCCGCGCGGGCTGGTTGTGTCTACCGGTGAGCAAGCCCCGAGCACTGAAAGCATTTTAGCGCGGATTTACACGCTAGAGCTACACCCCGGGGACGTGGATTTAGAGCGCCTCACGGCTTCCCAGCAAGAGGCGGGGCAGTATCCCCAGGCTATGGCGGGTTACCTGGCTTTTTTGGCTGAGCAATGGGGCGATCTGCAAGACGGCGCGCCGGCCTATTTGCGAGCCTTGCGAGACCAGGCGCGGGTAGACCTAAACAATAGGCATTTACGCCTTCCCGGGGCGCTGGCTCATTTATTCCTAGGCTTTACCCAGGGGGTAGAGTTTGCGGTAGCCGTGGGAGCCCTCACTAAGGCCGAGGCCGAGAGCCTCAAGGCTCGAGCCTGGGAAGCGCTCAAGGCGGGCTCGGAAGCTCAAGCCCTGCGAGTAGAACGCGAGCGCCCCACCCTCAAGTTTTTGGAGGTTTTCTTGGGGCTCTTGGATCAGGGCAAGGCGCGGCTAAACCACCGAGACGAAAAGACAACGGCGCATATTGGCGGCGGTGCAGCTGGGGAAGAGCTCTTAGGTTGGTATGACGCCGAAAGCCTCTATTTGCTGGGCGGTCCCACCTATAACCGGGTAGCCCGGTACATGCGCGATGAGGGCGCAAGCTTCCCGGTGAAAGAGGCAACGCTAAGAAAGCACCTTACCGAGGAGAAAATACTACTACCGGCTGAAGATGGGCACAGCGCCGATGTTATCCGCGTGGGTGGGGAAACCAAGCGCGCCTTGTGCCTATCGCGCGCGCGGGTTGCTGAGTTGGTGGGCGATCTGCCACAAGAAAAGATGGGGTAAAAATTAGGGGGGTGGGTGTACAAATCGCGCTTAATGGAGGGGGTTGATCCATGGGCGGCCCTGGCCTTGGCAATCCTAGACCGGGCGCGCGATGATGCCAAGGGCGGCGATCTTGCGGCGCTGGCCTGGTTGGTGGGTCCTGGTTATGATCTAGCGGAGAGGATAGACCCGCGCGGCGGCGGCTTAACGCTCTTGCGATGGTGCACTGACCTATTCCAGCAACTACAAGCGGCGCGGCAAGCTGGCGGCGGGCGGCGCCTGGGCTATTGGCCTTTGGAAGAAGAAGAGCCGGGCGCGTAGGGGTTTTGTTACCACTTGTTACCGATGTTACCACTTTTTCAAAGGGTATAGGGCTTGTGGACACATTGTATTTTTTCGGTAAATCAATTTTGAGGGGGAAAACATGCAACAGAGAGCGGGCGGGGAATTGGAGCAAGCGCGGGCCGAGTTGGAGGCAGCGCGCGCGGCAATGGAAGAGGGGCGCCGGGTGCACCGTAACGACAAGGCGGCCTTGGAAGAGCTGCGCAAGGCTGAGCAAGCGGCGGCGGGCCAGGTTAAGCGCCTGACCCGTGAGCGGGCCCAGTTGTTGGAGCGCATGCAACGGGAAAAGACGCGGGCGGCCCGGTGGGGCGATACAGCGGGCGAATACCTGGGGGACTTGTTAGAAGATATCCGCGCGCTATGCGCCGAGCATGTACCCGCTTACAATTTGCGCGGGGTGACCTTCTCCCAGTTGGAGAAGCTGGCGAGCGATGCGCGCCGGGATGATGCGGCAATAGAGGCGGTAACCGCGCGCTTGGAGGCCCTGG
>CAYTIW010000105.1:0-4038 GCA_964438075.1 uncultured Planctomycetales bacterium | reverse complement strand
TATCTATAGCCGAGAAATCATATGCAGATGTTCTTGAGAATAAAAAATTGCTCGGTCAACGCTCTTATGGAGGCCGCAGCTCGAAATATGAGATCGTTAAAATGAATGCTGATGTTTCGGCTAGGATTCCGGCAGTCAATGAAGCCCGCACCCAATTTGATGCCGCCACTGAGACTTTAAGAAGGATCATTGATGTTGATTTTGACCGGAAAATTGTACTCGAGGGAAGTTTTCAAGAACAATACGCTAATTTTAATTATGAAACGCTGGTGAATGCCATGCATGCATACGAGCCTTCTTTGCATGGGCTTGGTAAATCAATCGATTCTGCCGAGGCGAGTGTAAAAAGTAAGTACGCCAGTTTTTTACCTACGATTTCTGCGTTTGCTTCTATGAATTACAAGGGTGACTCCAATGAAAACAGCTTTTTGAAAAGAGATGAACTTGATAATTACTCTGCTGCCGGTCTTAAGGTGAGTATCCCAATTTGGGAAGGAGGAATAAAGGAAGCTCAACTGAGTAAAGCTAAAGCGGATAAAGAGATCGCTGTGCTCAGGAAAAAACAAGTGGAAAGAAACCTATTGTTAGAGCTTAAGAAAGCTTATTTAGAATATGAGCAGTATAAGGATAATCTCAAAGCAAATATCGAAGCAGTAAGCCTTGCCGAAGAGGCCTTTAAGCAGACGCAAGAGATGTTTTCTTCCGGCCAGGTCAGCATCACCGATCTCAACTCTGCGGAATTGCTTTTGACTAACCAAAGGCTCAATAAGGAAGCCACGCTTTACAATATAAATATAACGCTGGCAAAAATTGAGAAATTAGTAACCGAAAAATACGAACATGAAAAACTTTAAGCGAGAGACAGTATACTTAATAATTATTATCATTACTTTAGCTTCCGTCGCAATACGTATCCAGGCGGTCAAGGCGGCTCGCGGAAAGGCAATCGTCAGTTTCTATGAGGAATGGAAGAAGGCCGGAAAGCCGGTTGAAGTTCAGGCGATCGAGGCTAAGAATATCCCCGTGTACGCCCAGTTTACGGTCAGGATTGTTGACGGACGCCTTGCCCGTGGTTTTGTCACCGGCGAAGTAAAGAATGCGCTTCGGGAATGGCAAGAGATATACGATCCGGCCGATAGTTCTGTTGTTTGCGCCCGATTAAAAAGCGTAGGCGCGGAATTGGATATGAACGCCGGTATGTTCCCGGTAGAGGTAGAGTTTGATAAACCTCGGGATCCGGGATCTGCATTTGTGGTTTCTGCTCATACTACGACCTTGGATAACGTATTAGCCGTTCCTAATGAAGTGCTGGATATTTCCGGAGATGAATATTTTATCTGGAAGGATGAGGATGGTTTCGCCAAGAAACATAAAGTGGTTATTAAATTGCGTAACGGCTACGGCGCGATAATCTCCGAAGGACTGCGTTCAGGAGATAAGGTAATCTTCAGCGGACAGAGCATGCTTGAGGATAATGACCGGCTACGAGTGGTAAGCGCCGGGAAAACAAATAAAGAGGAATAGTCTCAATGATAGAGTATTTCGTTAAACATAAAGTCACCACGGTCATGTTCGTGTTGGTATTCGTGGTCTTGGGGCTGTTTAGTTATTCCAACCTGATGATCGAGAAAACTCCCAAGATTGATTTCCCGATTGTCACGGTTTCCGTGATCTATCCGGGGGCGACCCCTTTGGAGGTAGAGACCTTGGTGGTCAAGAAGATAGAAGACGCTATTTCCGAAGTTTCCGAGGTCAAGAAACTCAAAAGCCAGTCCTATGACAGCTTCGGATATGTCTTCGTAGAATTTCTGCTTTCCGCCGACGTCAACGTCAAGTCCATAGAGGTTAAAGATAAGGTTGAGGCCATCCTTAACGATCTGCCGGACGCGATAGAAAAACCGGTAATCGAGAAATATGATCCTTTAATCGAGCCGGTGCTAGACATAGTTTTAACCGGCGACTCCGGCGACCTGCGCGAGATATACGAGTACGCAGATAAAACTTTAAAGACCAAATTTTCATCTATCCGCGGCGTGGCCAAGGTTGACGTATACGGAGGTAAAAAGCGTCAGATCAATGTCCGTTTGGATCCCATGCTCATGAAGCAGCATTATATCAGTATTAGCGAGGTGGTTGGGACCCTCATGGCCCGCAATAAGAATGTCCCTGCTGGAGATATCGAGAAGGGTTTCGATGCTCTTAGCGTGCGTTTTACCGGAGAATTCACAAGCGTAGAAGAGATCGCCGATACCCTTCTAGTTTCATCCGACGGCGGGGAATTCCCCTTGAAGGATATTGCGGCAGTAGAGGACAGTTTTAAGAAGATATCTACCATCGCCCGCTATAAGGGCAAACCCGTAGTTGGCCTTTCCGTCAATAAAGCTTCCGACGGTAACGCGGTGTTCATCGCTCAGCAGATGCACAAGAGGCTGGCGGAGTTCCAGAAAGGATTGCCGCAGGGAATGCATTTGGAAATCGCCACCGACACCACGACTTTTATCGTCAATGAAACCCTGGATACTGAATGGAACATATTTATAGGCATCATTCTGACTATAATCCTGTTGTTGCTGTTTTTGGGCCGCGGGGATATGTCTTTTATTTCCGCAGTCATTATTCCTACCTCGATTATCTCTACGCTGTTTCCCATGTGGATGTCGGGTTTTTCCATTAACATGATGACCCTACTTGCCATTGCTGCGGTAATCGGGACGCTTATTTCCAACGCCTTGGTGATCCTGGAGAACGTGATGGTGCATTTGAGCCGCCACGACAACCCGGAAAAGGCGGCGATTGACGGGACTAAGGAAGTTATCATCCCGATCATCGCCTCCACCGGCACCAATCTGGTTGTATTTATGCCAATTGCCATGATGGGTGGGATGGTTGGGCTGATGATGAAATCATTCGGCCTGACAGTGGTTTATGCTACTTGTTTTTCATTACTGGCTTCGTTTTCGTTAACTCCAATGTTGTGCGCGGCAATGCTTCAGTCCAAGACAGCCAAGAAGCCTTCCCGGCCCGGGCTGATGCAGATGATCGGTTCTAAGATAAAAATGATCCCGGCTTCTATGGATAGTTCCATGGGATTTCTTAAGAAGCAGTATAAGCATATATTTGAGCTTATGTTCCGCTTTCCGCGCTCGACTATTGCTTTTTGCTGCTTAGCACTGATCGGTTCGTTCTTGCTTTTTCCCTATGTGGAGAATGATTTCCAGCCCAAGTCTGACGAGAACAAGATTGTTATCAATTTTTCCCTTCCTCAAGGCTCGACCATCGAACGCACCGAGGAGGTGGTTAGGCGTATCGAAGCTTACTTGGAGACGATACCCGAGAAAAGCGCCTACTTGTCTAATATCGGACAAAACGGCGTGGAAAACGCCAAGATTACCTTGGATCTGGTCCCTTCAACTCAGCGTAAACGCAGCGATATGCAGATTATCGACGATCTGATTGTTTTTATCTCTAAGATTCCGGATGCAGAAGCGTATTGCGTACGGCAGGGTATGAGCTCAATGTCTGAAGGTGACGTAGCTATAGATCTTTACGGCGCGGATTACACGGTTATGGCGGACTTGGCCCGGCAGATGAAAGAGGTAATGTATAAAAGTGGCGATTTCCAAAGCGTAGTCCTTTCGTATAAAAGCCCTAAGAAGCAGATGAGCCTAATTCCCAACGAGAGAAAGCTTAACGACTTCGGGCTTAACGCGGCTAGCGTGGGAGCAGTGATGCGGCACTCCATTTATGGCGAGGATTCCAATATTTACAAAGAGAAAGGCGAGGAATATAAGGTTAACGTGGAGATGGATGATGTCTATGCTCAGAATTTTGACGACATCAAGGAAATATCCATTCTTTCGCGCAAAGGGCTTATTCCTATCAACGAACTGGGAGAGTTAAAGACCGATAAGGCCGTTCCGACCATCTGGCGCCGTGACCGCAACAGGATTATCCGCATTGATGGTTATCTGGGCAAGAGCTCCATGGGGATCGTCAGCAAGAAGCTGGATAAACAGTTCAAGGCGCTTAAGTTTCCCG
>CAYTIW010000104.1:980-4080 GCA_964438075.1 uncultured Planctomycetales bacterium | reverse complement strand
ATGGGGTATGGAAAATTGACGCTCAGGTAAGAGAACTTGTCCGGTTCGAAAGCCGAAACATGATGGGCGACCCTCTCCCCATTGGTGTCGATCTGATCCTTTGCCGTTACCTGGCCTTTACCTATTACGAGGGAGAGCGGCTCCTGACCGCAACGACCCGCCTCCGGAACGCACTCCGCCCGGGAGGGGTGCTGATGATTGGGCGAAAGGAACGCCTTCCCGAAGGGGTTTCAAGGATGTTTGAGCCGTTGCAGGGATGTACTGGTTTCTACCGCAAGGTTTGAGATTTGCAACTTTACAATATTGCGCCGGGAAAGCCGTGACTTCCAGACGGAGAGTACGTCAGCTGCCTCCTGTCAACGGCCTCCTGTTGACAGGAATGGAATACACAGGTATATTCTTACAAAAATAACGAAACACCCCTTCTTATCAAGAGCGACCGAGGGACTGGCCCATTGACGTCGCAGCAACCACCCGCAGGGGAAGGTGCTAAATCCAGCGGAGAAATCCGGAAGATAAGGAAGGCGGGTCAGATACCCCTCGTGGGACAAGACCCCTTCCACCGATCCGGAAGGGGTCTTTCAATTCCAGGAGGTGTATATGAATACCACTCGACCCGCATCCTGCACTCCCCACCAAAACCCCTTCCCGCACGAGCTGCTCGGGCTGCCCGACCCGTCAACGGTTCAGCTCGAAGATCCCTGTCTGCTGAAGGTGTACCGCGAGTTCTGTTCATGCCTTCATCCAGGCTCATCCGAAGGTGTCGTGGCAGCAGACCCGGAATTCTTCATCTTTGATTCGCGCAGCGTTGACAGCGAATCCGAAGCGCTCACCAGGATGAAGCTCCTGTGCGCCCTGCTCCGTCCCACAAAAAGTTATCTCAAAAGAATAGTAGGCAGGACATACGACACCGAGTCCTTCTGGAACACCCAGGGCCGTTTCAGCGGCCATGTCTACAACTTCGGTATCATAAAAGCGATCAAATGCCTGGAGACTTTCCGCGGGACCGCTGATTACAGGACATTGCGCAAGCCAGCGATTTCGTTCCGCTACCTTGACTGCCTCTCCTCGGAACTACCGACAGCGCCCGGCATCACCTGGTTGGCAAAGATGGAGATGTGCACCTGGAGCAGGGAGTGGGGCATTGCGCTTCACTACGGAGATTCCGAAGACAATCAGGATAATGCCTTCCCCAAGGTCGTCGGCTTTTTCCGGATGGATGGGTATCCGCGGACAGCTGCGGCGCTGATCACTGAGTGCGACTATTGTTACATATACGAGGAAGCGATGGTCTTCGGCGACGGCCTGTTGGCGCTGTGCTGGAAGCGTGGTGGCGATAACGGGGAGATATGTCTGGGAAGAGAACTTCTGGAGTTGGACGACCTGACGCTGGCACGGCTCTCAAGTGACTATAATGGGTTCAATAATCACACATTCCTTTCAGACGTGGAGAGCATACAGGCGTATGCGGAAGAAGAGCTCGACATCTCCTGGCCCGAGAGTTCGCTGAAACCGGTGTTCGACATTGTCGGCTATGAGGGCGTGATGAAAATCATCGCGGATGTGCGGGAGAGGCAGCGCAAAATGCGCGAGATCGAGCTTGCCAAGCAAATTGAACACGACAGGCGCCGCATGCAGCAGACCCAGCAGCTGTACGATTCGGTCTCACCCCTATCTCCCGAAGAGTTCCCCCACGACCTTACCGTCATGGCCCTGTCCCATGCGCAGCGGCAGTCCCTCCGCAAATGGATGCAGGAAAAACTCATGCTGCGCGACTGCTTCATAACCACTGCTTCCCGCTATGCGGGCACGAGCCTGATCATCACCTTCGTCGATGACCGCGGTCGGGAAACAAGGGAGTTCCGGAAGAAAGAAGACGGCTACCCAACCGTTCAGGAGGCTTTCCGCCAGTTGTTAGCAAGTTTCTACGAGGAGCATGCATGCCCTGTCTGCAACAGTCGGGACACCTACTGGATAGAGTATCTGTTTGACGATGACGATGCTGAGGGCCGGGAAGACGACACCACGGAGGAAACCCCTCCGCAAGGTAAATTCTGCGCCCACGACAACTTCGACAGGTTCCTGGGCCATAATGAGCGATGGCAGGTAAAGCTCCGTTATGACGAGGTGAACGGCGAAGATACCATCTACTTCGAGGCCCCTCTCTTTCACTGCGGGGTGTGCGGGCATAACTGGAGAGACTGAGAACACATGGCACTGAATGGAGGGAAACCATGGACATTAACATCATCGAGGCATACAGGAAAGGGGACCGGGTCGGTGCGCCGTTCGAGGGGAAAACCATGTGGTTCGACGTCCCCGAGGAACGAATCCGAATGGCGATGAAGAGCAGTCGCGGCACGGACGAGAGCGGCATTGTTGACTGTTTCATCGCATACGTGGAGAACCGCCCCTGGAACGGCGACATGGACTCATGGCTTTGGGGCTGGCTGGTATATCACCAGCAACACCATGGAACTGGCTATGGCAGGACATACCGCGACCATTTCGTCTTGGTGGATTTCCTGAACAAAAGGAGACCCCAGAAGACCATTGCGCAGAAGCTCGCAAAGGTGCGGGAGATTGCCGATGAAGCCGACTCGTTCGGAAATGCCTGTCTTGCGCTGGTGTACCCTCTATACCACTACGCAAAGGACCATATGCCGAATATGTCCGCGCGGGAGATCGTTCTTTGGTTCACTCGCCATACCCACGCCAGCACCGACGCAGCAAAGGCGGTCAGCCGGCTTATCGATGCCATCGACGGCAAGCGAATCGAATCACCCGGCGAGTACGCCGTTCGCCGCGACCTGTGTGCCGAACACGCCACTGCCTGGAATACCCTGCTGACGGCGGCATTCATCGCTGACGCGGATACGGAAGAAGAGCTGTACCGGCGGGGGATATGGGTAGGGGGGGACACGGACTCGACCATGGCGACGGCGGCATTGCTATGGGCGCTCAAGACGATGACGGGGCAGGGCAATGACGGTCGGGTAAAAGAGAAGGCGGCTGGATGCCTGGGAAATGCTGAGAATACATACATGCGGTGAATACCCTTCAGCTATCAGAAAGGAGAGCCAAATGACAGAACAAAACC
>CAYTIW010000104.1:0-970 GCA_964438075.1 uncultured Planctomycetales bacterium | reverse complement strand
TGGCCGAACTTCGTTCACGTCTTCCGCGCACCATCGGTCTCGGCCGCCACATACCGGAAAGACGGGAATTCTGCTTTGACGCGTTTGATCCAGCGAACGTGGATTCAGTCTCGGACCTCCCCCCCTACCTTATCCTGGGTGAACTCGATGTTGCGTCCTGCCACTTTTCCTCGACCGGTTGGGCAGCACGTTGGCAGGGCCGGGATTGCGACACCCACTTCGATGTAACATACAAAAGGAAGGAGCATCGATTTGAGATTCGGCAAATATGGTGCGGCCTCGATGGTGGTTTCAGCACCTATCCCGCTTCGGTTCCGCTTCCGAAGCTCATAGGAATGACCCTGTATATGGAGTTCCCGGAAATTTGGGATACAAAGGCCAAGGAGGTCTTTGAGAACAGATATCAGCTGACCTACATCAGCCACCAGCCCGACTGTGCCAGTCCATGCTTCATTCCCGACGGGGCATTCAAAACGATTGCCTTCCCGATTGGGGCATACAGTTTGAAATCGGTCTTTGACCGCCTGTTGTCGATTTCGGATTCTCATGACCTGACATACCCATTCAATGCGTATTCCTGCCCGCTGTTCCAAGCAGTTAATTACCTGGAGGGTCGTGCTCCGGACTGGACATCTGAACCGGACAAAGTCATAAAAAACTCGTTACTGGAGACTGGCTTCGTTCCGCTTGAGGCTCCCGTCAGGGAGAAAGCTTCTGACGGAACTGCCGCCTGGACGTTGCGACGTGAGACGTATGTGGTATTCATCGGCGTTCCATTCGCGGGCCTGACAGACATTCTTGAGCGGCTTTGTTCTCCTGAAGGACCCATACGCTACCAGAGTGACGCCGCTCTTCAGTTTGAGATGCAACCGGTCATCTTTGCCTCGGGCATCGAAGTTACGTCGGAAAGCATCTTCTTCTGGAACAGAGAGGGGACTACACGCTGTTTCTGGGCATTTCGGCGCGATGG
>CAYTIW010000103.1:0-4125 GCA_964438075.1 uncultured Planctomycetales bacterium | reverse complement strand
TTCGCCTGAACAAGCCCTTTCAGCTCGTCCACGCCCGCCAGCCCTGCTTCTTGCAGAACAGTCTGCAGCTCACGTTCAGCCCGCGCTTTTATAATCCGGTTCACTTCATCCTGTGAAAACGTCTTCTTCTCAGCCCCGCCGGCGTTCGCGGTACTTTCCCCGCCCTGTTCGCTGGTCTGTCCGTTCTCTGTTACCTGTTTGGCTTCTTGTTCAGCCATCTTCACATCTCCCCACCGATTAACCGCTGGTGTCGCGTGTTTTGAATTGAACAAAAACGCCCGCTCCAAAGACCAGTTTCTTGGTCTCAAGAGCGGGACGCTTCTGCGTGCGGCTTTTATCCCCACCGACGGGCTGATTGTCTCAGGCGGTCGATGTGTTTATGTCAATACCAATATTAGCACAATATCTTTACTTTTGCAAGCTGTCTGCAAGTTTTGCCATTGCCATGTATCTTTTTGCCTCTGCTTCACCCAGCAGCTCAACCAGACTGGCCTGCCTCACGCCTTCGCCCCATAACGCGCTGTACGTCTTCCGGCTCAATGCGTCAAACCCGAACTTGCCGTCTTTCCACGCCAGCCACTTTGACGGTCCCAGGATGGCGCGCTGTTCCTCCGCGCTCAAGCTCCGGAAATACGCCTCTCCGCTCAACTTGCGGTTGGCGTATGTCCGCTGCTGTTCCGGCGTAATGCCGTATTTCTTAGCCACATCCGCGAATGACGGACCAGCCTTCTCCACTCCAGAAAAGTCTACTCCGTATTCCGCGCCTAACTCTTCCCAGCTTTTTACAATTGCCGTGCTGGTGCAGCGGCAAGCCGGATGACTGCTCATTGTCTCCGTTATCGGGTGTTCGCTTCCGTGCAAGCTAAGGCATACCGGGCAGGTATTTCCAGTCAGGGCGGCCTGCCAACGCCAACCCTTTATCACGTCCGCGTTCGCTTTATAGCTCTCCGCTGTCGCAATACGCTGCGCCCGCATAACTTCCGTCCGCGATATAGTCAGCGCGCGGTTCAGTTGTATGCCTAAAGCGTCCCGGATCATCGGCGCGATCTTGCGCGGGTTATACCCCATCACCATTCCCTGTACCAGCGCGTCCTCTGCTGACTGCGCTCCTGCCTCACAAATAGAGCGGAATAGCTTGTCCAGCGCAGACCCCCGCTGCGTTGCGCCTATCAACGCTTCAGTTTCGCCTTTGTTCAGGTTGTTCACCACGAACCGGCTCTGCTCGTCGTATTCCGCGCCCATCGCCAGAATGGTCATGTCCCGATTGAATGTCAGGCTTTCCGCAATAGCGCGCGCTTGCTGTGAGCTGATCGTCCTTTGTGAGAACGCCGAAAAATGTGCCAATTCTTTCGCAACCAAAGCCTGTGTCGCGGTCAGCCTTTGCTTCTGGTACAGCCAAGCAAGCCCGACATCCTGCCCCTGCGCCTGCGCCCGCTCATACTCCTTTTGCAGAACCGCCAGCCGCGCCTTTATGCGCTTCCAGGAGTCGGCGTATACGCGTACCATCTGCGCGGCAGCCCGCCGCTCATTGCGCAGCAGCCGCTCCTGGAACTCCCCTACCGCGTCATAAATGGTCGGCATTACTCAGCCTGTGCTTCGCCGCGATCAAACGCTTGCAGCAGGGCTTGCCCAAGATCGCTTTCCTTCGCCCGCTTCTCACGCTCCAGATCCGGGTCGTATCCAAACTGCTGAACCAGCGTGTCGCTGCTTACGCCCAATTGCTTCAGGACCAAAGCGGCGTTCGTTTCCGCAACCTTGTCTTTAGGCAGCAGATCCTGCCAGCGCAATTCTGTGTAGTTTTCATCGCCAAAGCCGCCAATTGCCAGCAGCCGGCGGTTCAGCTCCACCAGCATATCGCCATATGTCAGCCGCTTTGCCTGTGTCTTTTCCAGCAGCGGTTGGTACAGAATCTCCAACGCCACGCCAGAAAGTGCGCCAACGTTATCCAGCTTACCCGTTGAAACTTCCGGAATGCGCGACAACCCGTGAATAAATTGCACCAATTCCCTGTGCATCGCAATACTGGAAGCCAGGTCGCTTTGCATCTCAAGGTTCTGGATGGTCGCTGTTTCTCCTGGAAGCACGATCATATTGTCCGGATTCACTTTTATTTGTGCCGCGCTCGCGCCCCGCACCCACGTTTTCGGGTGCGCGTGGAAGCGCAATATTTTCAGGATATTCGAGACTGTATAAGACTCTTTGTTGATAACTTCCAGCACGTCGTCTTCAATGTCGCTGATGCCCCAAAACGCGTTAGGCGCATTCAGGTTCTGGCAGTGCAGCATCGGCGCGAAGCGGTACGGCCACGTCTGCACGCTGACCGTCTGCCATGTCCCCCCATCCACATTCCCGATTTCGTCCGTGATCTGCCATTGCAGCCCATCCTGCGCGATCACCTGTCGGACGGAGATAATTTTTTCCGTCTGCGGGTCAAGCGTCTGATACCGGATCGTGTACCGCAGCACGCTGTCCACGTCCATCGGGTCAAGCGCAACGCTCACAGTTTCCGGATCTACCACAACCAATCTCGGCGTCTGTCCGGGCTGCGCGTGTATCTTCAGGAACGCCGTCCCATAAATGCCGCCGTTGGTCGCCAGCTTCTGCAGCAAGGACATCTTCCGGTTCGCCATCCATACCGCGTCCAGCCATTCCTCTTGCGGCGTAACATCGCCCTCTGCAAGCTCAAACCGCACGTCCTTGCCGAATAGGAATGCTACGCCCTTGTCCACGATCATGCGCGCGTAGTTCATCCGGACTGAGTCGTCAAAGCCCCCGCTGTCAGTTTTTAGCGGCTTTTCACCTCCGGACACATACGCCTCACGGCGGCGCTGAAAGCTCTCCAGCCTGTCAGTTTCTGTCTCCCGTAACATACTTGAGAGCGCCGAATAAATGTAATTTTCGATCATCATCACCGCCTATTTGTAAATGCCCGGCAAATACTCCGGTTTCTGGTCTATCATCTCGGTCTCATACGCATAACGCAGCCCGTCAATCAGGTGGTTGTTCCTGTCAACCGGCTGCCGCATCGCCCGCCCCTGCCCGTCCTCGCGCCACTTGTACTGCGAAAGCTCGTTGCGCATGTTGATGCAATGTTTATGTACCACGATAGTTTGCTGCTGCAGCCATTGAATACCAAACAACACACTGTCAGGCCCTTTGTGCGCCGGATAAACATCCACCCCGCGCGCCCGCAATTCCGCGATAGACTTCGGCTCCGCGCTGTCAGCTATCACAATATCGCGTGTCTGCTTAGTTTTTAATATCTCCGCAAGCACGTCATTCGTCAGGCCCGTTTCGTACAGCTCGTCGTAGACGTAAATCCGCTTGCGCGCCCGGTCGTAATGCGTAAACGGCACGGCAGCCGGATCGGACGAAAAGCCAAAGTCAAGCCCGTGCCTGCGGTTCGTGCGCTGCGCTTCTGGCAAGTAGTATTCGCTTGCCGGATCGTCAAGGTCAGCCATCACCCAGTTTGTAAAGATGACGTTGCCAAGCACACCCCACTTGCCAAGCGTGTAAACGTCCCGATAATAAGCGTCCGTTTCGCTTTCCAAGTCATTGACATCGTCGGGAGTAAGAAACTTATTGTCTTTATGGGTCGTTCTCAAAATTGTGAGCGCGTCGCTGCGGTATTCCGTCTGGTCGTCCGCCCATGCAATCGGGCTGAAATACTCCTCGTAAATCCAGTGCGCTTTCAGAATGGGGTTGAAGCTCAATGTCAGCCGCTTCGGCGTCTTTTCGCTCCCGCCGCGCTGCCGCTTGATAAGCTCTTTGATAGACGCGCGTTCTATTTCGGTCGCCTCTTCTACCCAAACATCCGTCACCGCACCCTTTGCCGGCGTGAGTGACTTCAGCTTTGCGACATCATCCAACCCGGCGAATACAGCCTGGTATCCGTTCTCACACGTAATCAGCATGTCGCTTTTGTTCACCGAAAACAGTTCGTTCACGTGCCAGTCGCCCAGCACCTTCTGAATCTCCGTGAACACTGACCCGCGCAGCGTCCGCCCTACCTGCCGCGCGATCAGATAGTTCCGCCCGCCAGATAATAAGTCGTATACCACCCGCTGCGCCAGGAACACGCTTTTTCCACTTGACGCGCCGCCAAAAAACACCTGCTGCCGCGCG
>CAYTIW010000102.1:0-4132 GCA_964438075.1 uncultured Planctomycetales bacterium | reverse complement strand
CGGCGAGACCTTCGCCGTCAAGGTCCACATGCCGGGCGGGTACACGAGCGCGGAGGAACTGCGCAGGGTCGCGGACGTGGCGGAGCGTCACGGCGTCCCGGAGATCAAGATCACCATTGCCCAGCGCATCTGCCTCCTCGGAATCCCCGAGGAGAAACTGGACGCGATTCGTGCCGACCTGGGCGACCTGGACGAGGGCGGCGTGGGGCTCTGTGTCCGCTACGTGAAGATGTGTCCGGGCGCTACCTGGTGCAAGCGGGCGCAGCGGGTCACCCGGGATCTCGGCATGGAGATGGACAAACGCTACCACCGGACCCAGGTCCCATGGAAATTCAAGATGAGCGTCTCTGGATGTCCCAACGACTGCTGCGAAGGCTTCATCAGGGACCTGGCGATCATCGGAGGGCCGAAAGGATGGAAGATCCTGGTCGGGGGAAACGGCGGGGCGCGTCCCCGCATGGCGCAGACCCTCGTGGAAGACCTGCCCACGGACGAAGAGGCCATGGTCGTTGTGGAACGGATTGTCTCCTGGTTCACCGCGGCGGAAAAGAAATGCCGCATCGGCAAGGTCATCGAGGAGATGGGGATTGAGGCCTTCCGGAAGGAGGTCCTGTGACGGGCTGGTGATTATGCGCCAGTAGCGCGTACCATTTAAAATCACCCCCCCTCAGTCCCCCCTTCTCGGGGAAGCCTTTAAGCCTCCCCTGAGAAGGGGATGTTTGGATGGGTTGGACTCGAAAGAATGAGCGTTACAGAGTACCAGAGAAAACAGGAAGGAAACCTAACGGGAAAGGAGAGAAAACATGCCGGTCATTACCATCGATATCAGCACCATGACAACGGAGAAAAAGGCGGAGCTCGTGAAGGAGCTGACCGTGAAGGCAAGCGAAGTTACGAAGATCCCGGAGGATAAATTCACCGTGCTCATCAATGAATTCCCCCGGGAGAATATCGGGATCGGCGGAAAACTGCTGTCGGAGATCATGAAGTAGTCTTAGTCCGGGTTTCCTCTATGAAAGAGACAAAGGGACGGCCGATTTGCCGTCCCTTTGTCGTTTCTTCGGGTCTTCCGCTCAGAAAGCGTAGACGAACTTTGCCCACAGGTTGTTCCCCTGGGGCCGGTTCCTGGATTCGACCTCGAAGTGGTACTTGAGGATGAAGCTCATGTTTTTGAAGTTGTACTTCGCCTGGGGACCGATTGCAACGGTCATGCCCCGGTTGTCTTTGAGGTCCGAACCGCCGACTTCGTCATCGGTCGTCTGCTGGTAGTAGTAGCCGCCAACACCGAGATTGAACGGACCTACTTTCTGACCCACAGTGTAATCCACATGGAACTCCTGCCCCGAAAGGTAATCAGTGTCTGTATTCTTGGTATTGAAGTCGTACATCAGCTTGGCCGACACCTCGAACCCGCTGTCGGTAACAAAGGTTCCCGCCACGATGGGCTCGAAGGTCCAGTAATTCCTGCCGATGTTCGCCACCCGCATTTTGTCGTAGCTCCCCGTGGGGCAGTAGATGTCGAGGCCGGTGGCCAGGTGCCAGTTCTTGCCGTGCCATGAAAGGATGAACGGATCGACGATGATGTCTCCCAACCCCTCTTTGCTGCCGCTTCCTCCGGGCGATTTATGGACATCGACCTTCATCAGGGGGAGGAAGACATGCATTCCCCAGTACCCCCCGAGAACCTTGTACGGGGTGACATGGATGAGGCGGAAGACATTGGCGTACACGTCCGCGTCGAACTCGAACGGATACTTGTTGCCGCTGTTGTCCCGGAAGCTTCCGGCTGAGTAATAGTCGAAATAGTTGATGAAATAGGTTCCCGGCGGCGGCACCGCGCCGGACATGAAGTCCTCGGCGCCGTTGGGGTACGCACCGCCGCCCCCCTCGGTCGCCTTCACCGGGGTACCTGCCAGCATCACCAGACACAGCGCCAGCGCCGCCGTTGCCGCGGCCATTCTCCGTTGGATGTTGAATTGCATCGTTCCTCCTCCCGCATCGCATTGAATTTCCCATGAGGGATTCCTGCGGCACCATATACAAATTAGTGAAGCGCGTCAAGAAGGAGAACGCTGAACCGAAAACAATGAATTTACAGGGAGGCACACGAAATACATGATGAGAACAAGACAGACTTCGGTTCTCCCGTTAACGGTGACGGCAACTGAATGAATGCGTTATCCTCCCTTAGGTAAGGGGAGGCCGGTAGGGGTTATCTTGATCCATAACTACCCCCAGCCCCCTCGTATCGTACGAGGGGCTACGTCAAAGCTGTTCCAAGACAGGATAGGCAAATCAACTGCCGGGATTAAACCCGGAAGATGGGGGTTTCTCCAGCTTTGCAATTTTCGTATCCTGTGCATCCCGTTCATCCCTGTTAATTCCGGCTTTCGGGTTTTTCGGATTTTTCCTCAAAGGTGTGCTATAGAAGGGCTTTCGATTCAATTTCCGACAGATACGGGTACTGCAATGGGGATGGATGCAACATTCTGGATGGGGCTTCTGGGGCTTGCGCCGCTGCTGATCTACATTGTGCTGGTGTTCCGGAGAATGGACATCCTTCCCGCCACGGCCCTGTGCGTCGCCATCGGCGCGCTGCTCAGCGGCCAGACCCTGATCTCATTCGGCGCAGCGCTGGCGGACGCGCTCGGCTCCTTCCTGGCCCTGGTGGGTCTGATCATCATGCTGGGGAGGGGCCTGGGCGAGGTGCTCAACGCCACCGGCGTTTCCCATACCATCGTACACCGCATCATCCACACGGTCGGTGTGGACACGGAACGGAAGGCCATGCTCGGCATCATGCTCGCCTGCATGGTGGTGGTAGGACTCCTGGGAACAATGGCGGGCGGAAACGCGGTCATCGCGCCCATTGTCCTTCCGGTTGCCGCCGCGGTCGGGCTCTCCCGCAGCACGGTGGGCGTGATCTTCCAGGCGGTCGGAGAGGAGGCCCTGATCCTCGGCCCCTTTACCCCGCCGGTGGTCACTCTCCTGGGACTTACGGGCATCGGCTACGGCGAGATGCTGCTGTTCGTCTCCGGCCCGGTGGCGCTCATCACCCTGGGAGTCACCTGGCTGGTTCTCCAGCGCATCCAGCGCCGCACCCGGGACAGCGCACCCTACGAGATCCCGCCCGACATGGAGCGCTTCGAACCCTCGCCGCAAAGCCGCCGAGCCACCCTGCTGTTCGTCGCTTCCTTCCTGGCAGCTGTTGTGTACGGCATCATCGTAAAGGCCCCCACCTCCTTCGTCGTGGTCATCATGCTCGGCCTGTCCCTCATCACCGGCCTTGCCGGCGGCCTGAAGTTCGACGGGATCTTCAAGCTCGTGGCGCGGGGGATGTCGGGCAATGTCTCGCTCTTCCTCCTGTTCGTGCTTCTGGACCCCTTCATCAAGTTCGTGGAAAAGGCCGGAGGATTCGCGGCCCTCACCACCCTCCTCAGGCCCATGACCGAGGCGGGCGGCAAGCCGGCCATCGTCATTGCCGGCGGATTTCTCGGCGCCTTCGGCATCAGCGGCGCCACTGTGGCAACCCTCAAGCTCCTGCACGAGATGTTCACTCCCCTTCTCACCGGCCACGCCGTTTCCATGCTCGCCTGGTCCCTTGCCCTGGTGGTCGCCACCCGCGTTCACAACTTCGTCTTTCCCGGCGCCAACATGGTCAGCTCCCTCGGCTTCGCAGAGTCCGACGACATGCGCCCCATGCTTCGCAACGGCTGGCTCGTGGCCGCCTGCCAGCTCACCTTTCTGACGGTATTCAGCCTGCTGTTTGCATGATCCTGAAGGAGAAAACAGTCTGAAGACTGAAGGCTGAAGGTGAAAACCATAATGCACATCCGCCGGCGAAACATACACGAACGGGGAATCCGAGCGCCTTCAAGGACCGACGGCGTGCAACCATCGAAGTGGTTATTTTCAAATGGAAAAGTGATACGATAAAGCCGCTTGTCGGCAGGGTAACGCATAGTGCCGGGACAAACCGGCACGGGGAACCGCATACCATCAGGACATTGAAAGTCATGATACTATACGGCTACTGACTGGATACCACCGTGTTGCATACCGGTCCTGAAACCGATACGTAAGGCTATTTTACAACTACTTTCACGGGTGTTCTCTTCCGCGCCTTGCTGCC
>CAYTIW010000101.1:0-4290 GCA_964438075.1 uncultured Planctomycetales bacterium | reverse complement strand
AGTGGGCAGTCATCTCCCAATACCAACGCTAAATAGTCCAGTGCGCCCATTATTCGGTCTGGGGGCGTTACACCATTCAGCATCATAAGATCTGCTGTCTCATAAAGATCCACATAGATCTTCTGGATTTTCTCAACACCTAACATAAGATATACTATAACCTGTCAGCATTTAAACATGGCGGTCAACCAACATGCTTTAATACTTAGCACGCTTATTATGAAGCATGACACGATGGCAAATTGATTATACAGCTAAACAAGCGCGCAGCGCGGTTGAGGATCTTTATAAGCAATGTATAGAGATTGAAGAAGCACATACTTCTATTGTGGGTGGGCAAGTAATGAAGTTGCAGAAATATCCTTGGGTTGGAAATTCTGTCACATATTACTCATCTCCCGACTTGGCCATAGCCGCATACGACAAGGAATTTGAAGCATGTAAAAAAGTGCATGAGGAAAACCTAAAAGCAATTGCAAATAATACAAATATAAAATCAGCGTTATTTAAATTGCTTGAAAACTTAGGGGTCCGAAAAACATACACCGATTATAACACCCGATCTCACAAGAGCAAATCGTATAACTGGCCTCGCGAATTAGGGGAATTTATCCCCACTAGCGATAATTGGGATTCTGTTCAATCATGGTATAAAAGCGCCATTGATCGAGCAAATAAGATCATATCCGAAGAAGAGGATAAAAAACAAGCAAAACTAGAAGAAATTAAACGTGAAAAAGCTAAAACTGAAAAAATAAAAGTACTTGGTATATTAGCAAATAAGTATGGACTTGGATTGGATGCTACCCAAGATGATATCTTGGAAAAAATGTGTAGTTTGAATAAATATCTTGGTCTAGCGCATGGATTACTTGAAAATAGAGAGGATTGGTCAGATGGTCCCGAAAGTGCTAGTTATGCTCTTAGAAACTTTAAAATTGAAACCCCCTTAGATCAAGAAATATATGATAGTATAGCACCGTATGTTTGTGATTGGTGTGGGGATGGTCGAATATATAGAGACATGGAATGGAACTATGATCGCATATTTAAGATGGTAGAAGAAAGCAATCCATCTCTGTATAGTGATTACCAGAAATTGATGGAAATATACATCTGGTATTGAATATTTCTGGAGATTACTATGAAAATTTTAGATTGTACCTACACTCATAACTGGGAAGGCGAGCCAATAATTCATCTCTATGGAGTGGGCGGTAAACACGTAACAAGATCGGGCCATCGACCATATTTTTATTGTGAGTTCAACGATAATATTAACAATGATGTGGCGGCCCGACTGCTCCACTCCAGAGGTATCCATGATTTTGAGAGGGTAGAACGCTTTCGGCCCATCGGTTACCAATCAAAACCCACCACAATGTACCAAATATTCACCACATCGCCCCGCGATGTCCGCCAACTTCGCGAAGAAGTAAGCCGCATTCCCAACATCTTCAAGATCTACGAGGCGGACATACCCTACAAAAATCAGTGGTTAATAGACAATGGGTTAGGTGGGTTTGCAGATATTGATTGTGGGGGGGATGCCCCTATAAGCTACTGTAGCTTCGATATAGAGTGTTTGGTCCCGCCCGAGGGTACTATGCCAACCTCAGACAAAGATCCCGTAATCTTGATCTCAATGGCCTTCTCGCCCAAGTTTGAGGGTAATGATAGGGTGGTACTCTCCACCAAATCTACCAACTACCAAGGATGCCCCGTAATACTCTGCAAAGACGAACACCATCTAATAACCACATTTCTATCACTATTTAATATGTATAACCCCGACATCATAGCGGGCTACAATACCAATCAGTTCGATTTTCCCTATCTTCAGGGCCGGTGCAAAGTGCTGGGCATCTCCCCGAAATGCACGCGCGACAATCGCGAATGGTACATAAGAAACCGATTTGATGGGGGAATCGATGTTACTATTACGGGCCGGGTGGTGGTCGATCTTTTACCCATCATCCGGGCCAACTATAGTTTAAACCGCTACAACCTCGCTACGGCTGCATCTCTGGTCAATTATGAGAAGCTTGATGTTAGCCCCAAGGAAATGAGAAATGCTTACCTTGGCGACGACAACGAATCCTGGGACAAAGTAATAGCGTATTCCGACAGAGACGCCGAGTTAGTCATGAAATTGTTACTGGATCTAAAACTGATTGACAAATATATAGCGATATCTACGGTGAGCGGAACTTTACTTCAAGATGTAGTTAATTTGGGCCAGACCAAACTTATTGACAACTTAATTATTCGCGAGTTTAGAAAACATGGCCGCGTTATGAATATGCGGCCTAAAATAGAAGACGAGGATGAAGATGATGATGAGGTTGGGTATACCGGGGCAACTGTAATAGACCCTGAAACAGGTCTTCATGAACATATTATAACTATGGATTTTACATCGCTTTATGCCTCTATCATGCGCGCATACAATATCTGTCCAACAATGATTATAAAAAATGAGCAATGTGATGAGTATATCGAAACTATTAATGGAGTAAAATTTGCAAATAAAGAACCCGGTATCATACCAAATATATTAGAATTTTTATTCAACGAGAGGATTAAATATAAGCAAATGATGAAAGATGCAACTGATCCAATTGAAAAAGATCGCTATGATAATATGCAATATTCATATAAAATTCTTCTCAACAGCGTCTATGGCTACTTCGGTTATCAGCGTTCTAGACTATATGATGTAGATGTAGCGCAGAGCGTTACTGCTGTCGGTAGAGAAAATCTTCTAAAAACGAAAGAAGTTATAGAGAGTAATAAACTATTAAAAGTTGTAAGTGGGGATACGGATTCTTGTATGATTGTAGTAAAAGATCCTAATTGTGACTACATTATGGCTAAAAATATTGCCGATAATATTCACAATGAAATGACTGCCATACTTCCACCTCCGATGAACTTGGATTTTGAAGGTTATGCTGATCGAGGGGTATTCCTAGCCAAAAAGCGATACGCAATGCGATTAGTCAGTCCTGATGGTAAATATAAATTAAAAATGAGAGGAATAGAAACTAGACGCAGAGATTTTACAGCATATACCGTAGAAACCCTCGAAGAAATAATTAATATATTATTATCAACTGGTGATAAAAAACAAGCTGCTATATATGCGAATACACAGGTAGCAAGAATAAAAAATATAGCCGACGTTAATGATGATTTGGGTTTAGTAAAAAAATTGTTATTAACTAAGAAATTTTCTCGCCCTATTGATGGGTATAAAGCAATGACACCACATATTGAGGCTATAAAACGGTCAATAGAACGTGGTGAAGCAGCGCCCTCTGTAGGTGATAGAATTGCATATTATGTGGTAGATGGAAGATCTAAAAAGATATCAGATTTGACAGAACTTGAACAATATGTAATTGATAAATCATTAACTATAAACAAAAAGTATTATTTAAATAAACAACTTATTCCTCCAATTGATAGGATATTTAAAGCTATAAATTACAACTGGATAACCGTCGAGTCTATATCGAAACAAAAGACACTGTTTGACCTATAACAAAATCTTTATATACCTAGGATACATATGGATTGCTATGAAAAGATGTCCGATGTGTGGAGAACTCAAAGAGATGTCTGAGTTCAATAAAGATATAAAAAGATATGATGGTGTACAAACATATTGTAGAGAATGTGGTAAAAAATATCGTATTAAAAATGATTGGGCGCATAGGACTGGTGTAACACGACGTATGGAAGATGCTCCTGATTGTAGTTCTTATTTGGGAGTCCACGTAGCAGAACGAATATTGTCGCATTACTTTGAAGATGTAACCAGAATGCCCTATAGTAACATAGGATATGATTTTATATGTAAAAAAGGATATAAAATCGATGTCAAAAGTGGGTGTTTAGGCGTGCAAAAGAATAAGAATAAGAGCCCACGCTGGACCTTCGCGATTAATAAAAACACGATAGCAGATTATTTTCTGATACTGGCATTTGATAATAGGACAGATTTGAATCCTAAACATATATGGTTAGTACCTGGAGAAAAGATAAATCATCGTGTACTCATTGGTATTGCAAATGTTGATTATGTCTTGAAAAAATGGGAACCATATGAGAGACCATTGGATAAAGTAATATCGTGTTGTAATACGCTCAGAGGTATCTAACCGCCACGTTAATATATCATGCATGCGCAATAATGATGTGGTGGAATGATAATGCTAAACACACGCTTTAAGACGCCTGAACTAGCCTATCGATACATGATGGGGATGATATCACAATCTGGTG
>CAYTIW010000100.1:0-4318 GCA_964438075.1 uncultured Planctomycetales bacterium | reverse complement strand
CGCAGTGGTAGATATGATCCGTATTGATACCAGGGAGCCCACCGACGATATCATGAACATAATAGGACGCAATAAAGATCTGTTAAAACATGCTGAGCAGTTCGCCCTCCAAAAATTGAACCTGGGCGACTATCTTATTGAGCGGAAGGATGGATCAACGTTATTGGTGGAGCGAAAGACGGTAGCGGACTTCTGTAATAGCGTATATAAGGCATCTGGGAATGGTAGTCTGGCTAGTAAGCTTATGAGGATGCGCACTGTTGCAGACGAAGCCATCCTCCTCATAGAGGGTCCATACAAACGCTCAAGCGATACAAAGGTCCATACTTATGCGGGGCGATTTGGCCTTCCATATTCGGTATATAAAAGATACCAACTTCACCGACAGCAAGATGGGTGCAGATATCTCAACACCAACGACTTAGAAGAAACCCTTCATCTGCTGTTGGTGCTTCATGATGATCCGGGGGGTTCACCTGCTCTCAAAGCAACAAGTTGGGAACAATTTATTATGTTGCTCCCTAATATTGGTCGCAAGCGGTTTGAAAAAATTAAGAATAAGTATGAAAGTCCGGTCGATGCCTTCTTACATATTGATGAGTGGGTGACTGGACTACCTCTAGACAGGTGGTGAAAATGTCAAGAAAATATGTAATACCCAGTCTGGTTACTGGCGAATTGATGGATAAAAAGGTGTACATGATATTGGATACACAGACCGGACTATTTGCTAAGCGGGGCAGTGTACCAACTTTCACAACGATGCATAATGGCAAAGTTTGGTCATCAATAAGTAGGCTACGCTCTCACCTTAATTACATGTTGTTAAAACGGGGCCATCGATATGATGATACTTGTGTAGTTGTTAAGTTTGGGATTGAGAATTTCGAGGATATTAATGCCTACTTAGCAGAAATTGATGATTTGCTTTGTGGGGATGATGAAGAGGAAACCGACGATGAAATTTAGATGTGCGGGTATTCATGATGTTTTGGATGGGGGAATCGGGGCGGGCCTCGGTATATTTTTTCAGGGCTGCTCTATCCATTGTGACGGTTGTCAAAACCCCAACCTCCAATCCCATAATGGCGGTTACGAAGCCAACACCGACACAGTAATACGCCTATTAGAGCGGTTTGATTATTACAGTTCTGTGGTATTTTTGGGTGGGGAGCCAACCGAGCAAGAAGCCGCAGTATTAGATATTGCTGCCCGGACATCTCTACCATGTGTACTCTTCACCGGCAAACTATATAACACATTAAGTACAGAGCTAAAGCAACTCATGTATATGGTGATAGATGGGCCATATATAGCCCACATGAAAACGGGCGGATTTCCAGCATCATCCAACCAAAACATCTATATCAAGGGAGTGAAACAATGAGGATACATCAAACGTTTGACCCAGAATTTGACAAATTATATAATAATTATTGCAGAAAATATCCAGAGCTAATGAAGTGTGAGGGTATTGATCGGTCCCAATTAGATCTAGGTGTGATGTCCAAAAGATATTTTACCGAAGATATAACTGAAGTCTCTATAGATACCAATGCTAATGCCAACGAAGATCGATGCCCCAACAATTATACAGCCGAAATCACAAAAGGTATGATGAAGCTGGAAGGATATTATCTACTTTGGCACTACGCCCAAAAAAGGTTCGATCTAGAGCGCGCCAATGAGCTTATAGAGGCTATTTGGAAGGGCGATGTATATTTTCATGATGCCAGCGGGCCAGGCATCCAAATGGCATACTGCTACGCATTTTCTACCAACATGATAATGCATGAAGGTCGCCCGTATGGACAACTCCATAGTTTGCCTCCAAAAAGAGCAGATAGTTTTTTGGCACAATGCGCTGAAATCACTATGGATTTATCTCAAGAGTTTGCTGGGGCAATAGCACCTTCCGACATATTGGTAAATTATGCATGGTATGCTCAAAAAGAAAATCTATCAGATTTTTCAATAATTAACGATTTTCAAAAATTTGTACACATCGTGAATAATAAGTTTAGAGTATCTTCACAATCACCCTTTACTAATATCAGTCTATTTGATCGGCCAAATCTAGAAAAGGTATTTGAACACTATACATATCCCGATGGCTCCAAAGTAGACATCGAATACGTTATAAAATTGGAAAAGATGTTTGGAGATTGGTTTAGTAAAGGCGATCCTGATACTAACCTCCCATATAGATTCCCCATAGTTACATTAAATATATCAAAGAATGAAAACGGCGAAATCACTGATCAAGATTTCCTAGATTGGGCATCAAAAGTAAACCTTAGCACTGGATGTTTTAACATTTATGTGAATATCGGATCAAAAATAGCATCATGTTGCAGACTTGTAAATGATGTAGAACGTATGCAATATCGGGCAGATACCTTTGGTAATGGAGGTCTTTCAATCGGATCGCACAGGGTAGTAACCATAAACCTACCAAGAATTGCAGAACGTTGTACAGACATAGACCATTTCGAAAATATACTACACCAAACATGTGATATTGCTAGAGATCTCCTATTAGTCCATCGATATGAAATATTGAGGCGCAGAATTGACCAGGGATTTCTAAAATTCTTCAACCCCCTCAAATGGTTCTCTCTAGATCATCTATTCTCTACCATTGGCATAATTGGAGTCTACGAGATGAATAAATTCATGGGGATTGATATAACAAGCCGAAATGGAATAGAGTTTACAACGGACGTTTTAAATAAGATCGAAGAACTAGCTGTATCATATAGTAAAGAAAATAAATGCTCGTTTAATGTGGAGGAGATACCAGGCGAGTCAGTTGCAATTAAATTCTGTCAAAAAGATAATATTATGTTCGGCGAAAATGAGTTCGGATTCAAGTTGTATTCCAATCAATATATACCGTTGATTGAGGATGCATTAATTCCCGAGAGAATCCAGCTCACCGGGCAATTCCAAGATATTCTCAGCGGGGGAGGCATTCTCCACATCAATATGCAGGACCAAATCAAAGATCCCGCCGATATGAAGCACCTAATTGAGTATTCAGTCAAAAACGGTGTTAGTCACTTCGCAGTTAACTACGGATTTGGAAAATGCGAAAATGGTCATACTACCGTCTGTGGAAACTCTAATATCTGCGCAATTTGTGGGGCACCAATAACCGACCATTATACTCGAATTGTTGGGTATTTCACACATGTAGATAGTTGGAACTCTACCCGGCGCGAATTTGAATTTCCCCGACGAGTATTTGGAGAACTACAATGAGCCAAGAATTGATAGATTTATACGGTATGGATCTTACCGTATATTTCTTTTACATGATATTAAATAGCTCGCCCGATGCATACAACGAATCACTCGCCCAGCATAACAATATCATGTGGGAGCACAGTTTCATAACTTCTGGGGTAGTAAGATGGATGGATAAGAATGTCGGATATTTTTAAGATCAACGCCCACGCTTGCATTCAATGCAACCCAAAAACCGGGTTCTATGAAACCATAGATGCCACTGCCGTAGTAGACGAAATCCGAAAACATTTGCATATTGTGACGGTGCTAGAAACCGACGAAATGTTACAATATGTAAACGGTATATATATCAAGGGGGCAGAAAAGTATCTATCAAGTATAGTTGTTCACAATTTGCGGGAACTGCGCGATTGGAAGGGCCGCCCAATGTATAATAATAAGGTGATGAATGAGATTCTGTCCCAATTTAAATACCTAACATATGTTGAGACGAAGGAATTTGACGCTAACATCGATATAATTAATATGAAGAATGGGTTATATAATTGGCGCACAGGCGAGTTCTTCCCCCACACTCCCACCTACCTATCGCGAATACAGATTCCAGTTGCCTATGATCCCGATGCAACCTGTGAAATCCTTGACGAGATGATAAGAGATATTATTCAGCCGCAGGATTATATAAAAATACTAGAATTAATAGCGTATTGTTATTATAGGAGGTACGACATCCAGAAAGCCTTTATTTTGTATGGGCCGCGCCGGACAGGAAAAAGCACATTCCTCTCCATGCTGGGCAACATGATCGGAGATGACAATTTCTCCTCTGTATCTTTTAACGATATAGGAAACCCTAATAAAAAGTTCTTGGTGGCAGAGTTATACGGTAAGATGGTCAATATGTGTGGGGAGTTGGATAGCGGGGCCATAGAAAAAGTCAGTACCTTCAACAATCTCACCAGCAATTACGACAACATCCAGGTAGAAAAGAAGTATAAAGATCCTTTCAAGTTTGTGAATTTTGCGAAGCTTGTGTGGGCCACCAACTCCCTCGCCAAGGTGTTTG
>CAYTIW010000099.1:0-4374 GCA_964438075.1 uncultured Planctomycetales bacterium | reverse complement strand
CAGGCCGCGGGCCCCTGGGGAGCCTCCCTCGGAAGGTCCAAGGTAAGCTCGGGAACGAGTTGCCCTGCGGGGAGAACTTTGCTACATTGTTGGGGGCGAAAGTGCCGGCCGGACGCCGGCGGTAGCGTCACAACTGGCGGGCGGCCCCATCCGAGGCAGGCGTATGTCGAAAAAAGATGATATCTGGAACGGGTCCCGCATGAGAGTGATGCATGTCCTGGCGGAGCGTTCTCGCTCGGGCTCAAGCGGTTCGAGGAAAGGGCGGCCAGGGCAAGAGGCGGGCATCGATGTTGTCCTCAGGCACGCTCAGGGCCGGGAACCGGCCGGATACGGTATACGCAAGGAAGGCCCCAAAACTATCGTGGTCGAAGGGGTCAAGTGGACCGGAGATCATGGCTACGACCAGAAGCTGAGAGAAGCGTTCGACGCGCTCTTCAAGAAATACAGGCCGCGCATTGTCCACATCCATGTGTCTGCGGGGTTCAGCCTTTTGCCAGTCCTCAACACCGCTTCCAGCCTCAAGATCAGGAAGGTCCTGACATTGGACGAAGATTTCCTGACCGGCAACGGACAGGCGCCCCGCGGCGAGGGCGGTCACGGTGGACGGCGCCCTTTGCGGGGCAGGCCGGGCCGTCCGTCCCTGCCGCCATCCCCGGTGATCGATAAAAGGGTAAAATGCATCCTGGACCAGTCCGACGCGGTCATCTGTTCCTCTGGACAGCAGAAAAAGCGGCTGGAAGGGGCATTCGGCCGGGACAGAAAGTTCATTTCGGCCGGGGCGGCCCGGTCCGGGGCAGGCGCTGTTTACAGGCAGGTGTTGAACAAGAAGTCCCGCTCGCTGTATTTCAAACTGGGACTCTTCTGCAACAGCAACTGTTTGTATTGCGTTTCCGACGTGGCCGCCGAACCTTTCATCGACCTGCGGGTGATCAAGAGGGTGCTGGAAGAAAAGGCGGCTGTTTACGACCGCATCATCTTATCAGGCGGGGAGCCGGCCCTGCATCCCCGGTTCCCCGAGCTGCTGGCCGTTATTTTTTATCTGGGTTATAAGATCATGGTCCAGTCCAACGCCAGGGCCTTCAGCCGCCCCAGGATTGCCGCCGGGATCAAGAAATATAACGCCAAGGTCGTCGTCTCTCTGAACAGCTCCAGGGAGGAGGTTTTTGACGTGATGGCGGATGTCCCGGGGGCTTTCCGGCAGACGGTCCGGGGCGTCCGGAACCTCATCGGCGAGGGCGTCGAGGTCGACGCCAAGATCATCATCACGAAGCATAACTATGACCATTTGGGCGAAACGGTGCGGTTCGTGAAAGGGTCCGGCATCAATGACGTGCTGCTGGTGTTCCCGACCCCGATGGGCGCGGCCCTGAAGAACTTCCCGCAGGTCGTGCCCCGCTATGCCGATGTCCTTCCCGCTGTCCACGACGCGCTGCGCTGGGGCCTTGACCACGGCATGGAGATGTCGGTGGAGAACATCCCGGCCTGTCTGCTGGACGAGAGGTACCACGGCTGTAACCATGAATACGCGGTCAAGGGAAGCCTCGACGGTATCTACGTGAGATCTCCCAAGGGGCTGTATAACTGCCGGACCGAAAGGGTCGTCGAGCAGAAATTGAAACTGCGCGGTTGTAAAAGGTGCCGGCATTCGCCCAGGTGCGAAGGGATATACCGGCAGTACCTGGACAACTACGGCCCGGAAGAGTTCAGGGCCGTCCAGGGCGGCATATAAATCACGAAAGGTCGGCGGCCCGGGATCAGCGGGCCCGTATGCGGATACTGCACGTCTCCACCAAAAAGGTCCACCCGTGCTTCAGCGATGCCATATCCCTGCAGGCAGCAAGGCATGACGTCATTTTTATCTTATTGGTCCCGTCCGATGCCCCGGGATATAAGATCCTTTCGGCCTATAATGAGAACGGCCTGAAATATATGCATTTAAGCGCCGGAAAAGATTTCGACCTCGCCTCTGATCCCGGGCTCGGAGCGGCCTTTTCCAGGGTCTTGAAGGCCTGCCGCCCGGATGTCGTCCATATACAGTTCTTTTCCGGGGTCAATGCCCTGTCGATCCTGCGGGCGTGCGCCCAAAGCCCGGCCAAGAAGGTCCTCACCTTGCATACGCATGGCCTTTTCTGCCTTTCCGGTGCCTGTTTTGACGAGGGGCGGGTGTGCCTTCCGGATACCCTGGAAAAGTGCTCCTGCGAAGGCTGCCGGGTAGCCGCAAGGGCCAGCGGCATGTCCTTGTCAAGATACAATCTGGTCCGTGAAAAGAGGCTCAGGGAGGCCGTTTCTCTCGCCGACAAGGTCATTTGCTGTTCCCGCTGGCAAAGGGATGCCATCGGGCGGCTCACCGGGATGGAAAAGAAGGCGGTCGTGCTCTATTACGGCGTCACCATCGACCGGGAGCGCCATTACAGGGAGAAGGTGACCAGGGCCGAGATCGAGGCCGGCGGGATCGACTGGAAAAGCATCGTCAAGAAAGTGACCCGGCACGGCTGGGGGGAGCTCGAGGACGCGGACACGCTGCGCCTGATCGAGAACGGACGCAAGGAGCGGGCCCTTAGGAGGAAAGTTTTCGGGAGTGATTTTGAGAAATTCCTGGCCGTCATAACCCGCCCCAAGAAAGCGCGCCGGAAGACCGCGTTCCCTGCCTTCGGCTATCTGGGGACGATGTGGGACCTGAAGGGGATCGATATCCTGCTGGAGGCCGTCCAGCGGCTCGGGCGCTTCGATTTTCAGGTCCTCATGGGCGTGAAGTCCGATCCGAAAGACCCGGATGATGCCGCCTGGCTGGAGAAGCTGAAGGAGTATCCCCAGGTGCGGACCATGACCAATCTCAACCGGGAAGACCTGTTCGAGAGGTTCTTCAGCCAGATAGATTACGCGGTCATCCCTTCGCGTTGGGAAGAGACGGGGCCGATGACGCTTTTCGAGTCTTTTTATTACAAGGTCCCGGTGATCATTTCCGGCCGGCCCAGCCTGGTCGAGAAGACGACCGTCGGGGTGAACTCCCTGGTGTTCGACGATGCGGAAAGCCTGGCCCGGATCATGAAAGATATCATTGAGGGGCGGGTCCGGCCGGCGGCCAGGACCCGGCGGAACTTCCCGGTCGCGACGGCCAAGGCGTATGCCGCCGGTCTGGAAAAGATCTATTCGGGAAAACAGGGGCAAAAGCAGGGCCCCGGGCCCTGATATTACAAAAAATGATTAAGCCGTGGCCATTTTCGCCGGTCGGCGGTATATTGCCAGCAAGACCAAAAAACAACAAGGGGGCAGTTATGAAGAAGTGGATGGCAGTTCTTTTGGCGTTCGTGTTCATCGCGGGATCGGGCTCACCGGTCTTGGCGGACAAGGCGTCCGGCAAGAAAAAGATGAAAAAGTACGAGCGCATTGTTGCCTATGTGGATTCCGTCGACGTGGCGGCCAGGACCATGGCCGTGACGCGCGAGGAGAACGGGGAGAAGCGGACGATCTCGATCAGCGAGAAGGCCGCCTCCAAGGTCCAGGTCGGCGACCGCGTCCGCATCAAGCTCAAGCCCGGGACCAACGAGTCCGCCGGCGTCCTGGTCCTCGGCCCCAAGCCCGGTACGGGTGAGGCGGCGGCAGAGCCCGGGGCCGAGCCCCCGTCTTCGTCTGACGCGGAATTCGAGCCGGTACCGGCTGTGAAGAAATAACAGGTCAGAGCACCCGATAAAAGTTAACGGATGAACGGGGGACGGTCTTTTGCGGACCGCTCCCGAGGAAGTTAAGGTGCCGGTGGGGTCTTGGGCTGGTCCTTGCGCAAACTGAAGGAAAAGACGCGTTTGAACAGCCGGAACATCGTGCGCAGGAGCCACACCGCCAGGATGACCAGGACGATAACTATAAGCCCGGCAATGATGGGATGCTTGACGACCAGGTACAGCATCCCGCAGACCGAGGCGTCGGCCGCCGCGCTGGCGCCTATGCCGGCGCCGGGGATCAGGGTCGAATTGACCGCCACTTTGGAAGAGGACTTGGTGAGGTGCGAACTGGCGGCGATGCTGCCGGTCACCAGTCCGGTCAGGGTCTGCGCCACCGGCCCCAGATGGGAGACCGCCAGGTATCCCACCGCCGCCCCGCCGAGAGGGCGGATGAAAGTATGGACCGAATCCCACAGGTGGTCCACCAGCGGGATCTTGTCAGCCACGAATTCGATCAGGAAGAGCACGACCGCCGCCAGGATAATGAGCGGATGCGCCACGACCTTGAGGCCGTCCGGCAGGGCTATCCAGTGCAGGCGTTCCAGTATGCCCAGAGCCGCCATGGTCAGATACAGGTTCACCCCCGAAGCCCAGGCCGTGCCGAACATCACGCCGATCGATTGAGCGATATCCATGTTCTTGTCCTCCGTAAGCC
>CAYTIW010000098.1:0-4467 GCA_964438075.1 uncultured Planctomycetales bacterium | reverse complement strand
TTACCCAGCAGGATGTGGCGAACGGCTACATCTACTACCTTCATAACGGTACGGAGGTCACCGGGGCCACGCCGGAGGATACCTTCGGCTTTACCATTGCCGACGGGGACAAGGAGCAGGCGGGCAACACCTTCCATATTCTGGTGACGCCGACCAACGATGCCCCCACGGTCACCGGACCGGCCACCCCGGTGGACATCGACAGCTCGGACGCCGCAAACAACCCGGTGGGCGGTTTCGTCGTCGCGGATCCGGATCTTGTTGTTGTTACATCCGGTGAGACGGATTTCGTCCAGGTTACGGTACGGCTCCTGACCAGCGGCGGAACGGCCTTCGGGGCCGGTGACTACGCGGGGGTCGTTCTTGTCGCTACTGCATCAAACGGCGACGGAGACGGTTCCACGGCGATCATCGATTCCGACAAGGACGGAAACGGCGATTACCTGGTGATCCGCGGCAGCCGGTCCGACGTCAACGCCACCCTGGCCACCCTGCGCGCATCCTTTCCCGACGACCGTGACCAGACCTATCAGGTGCAGGTCATCGTGGACGACCGTCTGCGGGATGGAAGCGGCGTGCTGACATCCGGCGCGGACGGCGGCAACCAGAACCAGGCCGCGACGCCGCCCGGGGTTCCCGCAGCCGTGCCCGCCACCGAATATGACTGGTACAGCGCAGCAGTGCCGGCCGACGACCGCAATATCTCCGCCACGACCGTCACACTCAGGGCCTCGTCCGTCAACGATGCGGCAACGCTGACCGTCCCCGGCGCCCAGACCCCCACGGAAGACACGGCATTCACCTTCAGTCAGGCAGCTGGCAACCGCATCGTCATAACCGATGCCGAATCCACAGCCTTTACCCTGCCGGTCCAACTCACCCTGTCGGTGACCGGCGGAACCATCACTGTGGGAAGCTGGTCCGGCGTTTCCGTCACCGGCAGCGGCACCGGCACCGTGGTGCTGACCGGCACGGTGGCCGACATCCAGGCCCGTCTCGACGCGGGCATCACCTACCAGGGGAACTCGAATTTCAACGGATCCGATACCCTGACCGTTACCCTGGACGAGCACGATGCGGCGGTGGGCGGAGACACCGGATCCGGCAGCGTGAAAAATCCGAACCTGGTGCAGACGGTGAGTCTCGACCTGATACCGGTGAACGATGCGCCGAGCATAACGGCGCCCACGACCGTGACTCTTTCCAGCGGAACCGCCTATACCTTCAGCGGTGGTGTCATCGCCATCAACGATACCGCCGACCTGGGGCAGGGCGACCCGGATACCTTTACCGTCACCCTCACGGCAACCGGCAGCGACACCATTACCCTGTCCGGAACAGCGGGACTCACATTCACCACCGGCGACGGAACCGCCGACGGCACCATGACCTTCAGCGGCAGCAGGGCAGCCATCAATGCCGCCCTGAACGGTCTCGTCTATACGCCGGCGAATGCCAACTCCGACACGACTCAAACGCTTTCCATCCTGGTAAACGACAACGCCAACGGCGGCACCGCCATCGGAGGCGTGGGCGGCGCCCTGACCGCAAGCAGGACTGTCAACCTCCAGGTATCCGCAATCAACGAGGCCCCTGTTCTGTCAGTCCCGGCGGCCCAGACCACCCAGGAGGACACGAACAGGGTGTTTTCCGCTGCCAACGGCAACGCCATCACCGTGGCTGATCCCGATGACTTCGGCGGCAACCTGACCGTGACGCTGAGCGTCCCGACCGGCGCACTGACCCTCGGTGCTACCACGGGCCTGACCTTCACCACCGGTGACGGCACTGCCGATGCCACCATGACCTTCAGCGGCACAGAGTCAGCCGTCAACACGGCACTGAACGGCCTGACCTATAGTCCATCCGCCAATTACAACAGCACCAACCCGGTGACGCTCTCCCTGCAGGTGTCCGACAACGGCAACACCGGAACGGGCGGCGCGCTGACCGATACACGGACGGTCGATATCACGGTGACACCGGTCAACGACGCTCCCACCAGGACTGCCGCATCCACCACCCTCACTGCCATCGCGGAGGATGCGGCCAACCCGCCGGGCGATACGGTGTCAAACCTTTTTTCCGGTCGATTCAGCGACGCCCTGGATAACCAGACCGCCAACAGCGGTTCATCGGCCAACTCCCTTGCCGGGGTCGCCATCACGGCAAATGCCGCTAGCGGGGCACAGGGGACCTGGCAATATTCCACGGACGGCGGCGCTAGCTGGACCAACCTCCCCGCCGTTTCCACCACGAGCGCCTTTGTCGTTGCAGCCGGCGACAGCCTTCGTTTCCTGCCAGCGGCAAACTATAACGGTACTCCGGGCTCACTTTCCGTCCGGCTTATTGATACCTCCAGCGGGGCAGTAACCACCGGCAGCGTGGTGAATGTCACCACGAGCGGAGGAACTACGCAGTACAGCAATGCAAGCAATGTGGTGACCCTGGGAACGAGCGTTACCCCTGTGGACGATCCCCCGGCCTTTTCCGGACTCGATGCCTCTCCGACTTTTACGGAAAACGGCGCGGCCGTGGTGCTGGATGCAAACGCGATCCTCACCGACGTGGAACTGCAGTCGGGGAATAACTGGAACGGCGCCGTGCTGACCATTTCCCGGCAGGGAGGGGCAAACGCCGAGGATGATTTCTCTACCTCCGGGACACTATCGTTCTCGGGAGCCAATGTCCTTGTCTCCGGAACGACGGTCGGAACCTACACGGAAAGCGGAGGCCAGCTTCAGATCGCCTTTAACGGCAGTTCCACCACTTCCCGGGTCAACAGTGTTCTCCAGCAGTTGACGTACAGAAATACCAGCGAGAAGCCACCGGCATCGGTGATGCTTTCCTATACCATAAACGACGGAGCTACAATCAACCAAGGGACCGGCGGGCCACTTACCGGTTCCGGCAGCATCACCGTTTTCATAACGCCTCTTAACGACGCTCCGGTGATAACGCCGGCGGTAGGCGCGGCATCCTACACGGAAAACACTGCTGCTATAGCCGTGGACAACACCGTTACCGTGACGGATGCCGACGACACGCAGATAACCGGCGGCGCCATCAGCATCACCTCAGGGTTCATTGCAGGCGATGTGCTTGCCGTAGCCGATACCGGGAACATCACCGGCAGCTACGATGCGGGCACCGGCGTGCTGACGCTCACCGGCACCGACACCCTGGCAAACTACCAGAGCGTCCTCAGGAGCCTCACCTACCTGAACAGCACGGATGACCCGACCAACAACACCCTCAACCCGACCCGTACCATAACCTACAGCCTGACCGACGCAGATTCCGACGGTGCGGGCGCGGCCGCAGGATCGGCGACAAAGACTATCAACGTCACCGCAATCAACGACGCTCCGGTAACTGCAGTAGGTGGCGGAGCCGTACCCGGCTATACGGAAAATGGGGCGGCCGCTGTTCTGGACAGCGGTTTCTCGGTTGTCTCCGATGCCGACGACACGCAGATTGCCTCGGCAACGGTGCAGATCACCGGCAACCGCACCACGGGCGACACCCTGAATTTCGTTAACCAGAACGGCATCACCGGCTCCTTTAACGCAACAACCGGCACGCTGACACTGAGCGGACTGGCCAGCCTTGCCGACTACCAGACTGCCCTGCGCAGCATCACTTTCAGTTCCACCAGCAATAACCCGACCGTGAATGATACCCGTACGACCCGAACCATCACCTGGACGGTGACCGACGCCAACTCCGACGGAGTGGGCGCCCGAACCAGCGATGCGGTGATGACCTCACTGAACGTAAATGCGCTGCCGGATCTGACGGAAGACACGGTAACAACCGGAGAGGATACCCCGGTTACGACCGGAAATGTGCTGCTCAATGATGATCCGGGAACTTCGGGCGGCGGTCTGACCGCTTTCGATGCCGTCAGCGTCAATGGAGGCACGGTTATCAACAACGGAGACGGAACTTTTACCTACACACCGCCGGCCGACTTTAACGGTACGGATACCTTTACCTATACCCTGACAGATGGAAATGGAGATTCCGATACGGCAACGGTGAATGTGACGGTGAATCCGGTAGCTGACATCGCTGATGACACGGCTGTGACCAACGAGGACACGGCGGTGACGACGACGGTCCTTGCCAACGACAGCTTTGACGGAACGCCGGTGGTGACGGCGGTGACGCAGGGTACTCACGGCACGGTGGTCGTCAATGCGGACAACACGATCACGTACACGCCGGATCCGGACTACAACGGCACGGACAGCTACACGTACACGGTAACCAGCCCGGCCGGGGTAACCGAGACGGCAACGGTGAATGTCACGGTGAATCCAATCGTGGACATCGCCGACGACACGGCAACCACCAGTGAGGACACGGCAGTAACGACGACGGTCCTTGCCAACGACAGCTTCGAGGGGACGCCGGTGGTGACGGCGGTGACGCAGGGTACTCACGGCACGGTGGTCGTCAATG
>CAYTIW010000097.1:0-4468 GCA_964438075.1 uncultured Planctomycetales bacterium | reverse complement strand
CCGGGTCGCTTCCCGAGACCACCAGGCTCAGTGTCTGCCCTTCGTTCACGCTCTGGGGGCCGATACCGTTCAACACCGGCGCCTGGTTGATATTGTTCACCGTGATCTGCACAGCCTCCGAGTCGGACAAGGTCCCGTCGCTCACCGTGAAGGTCACTTCGTACGTCCCGGCCTCGCTGTAAGTCGGCGTCCAGGTGAACGCGCGCGTCTCCGCGTCGAATGCTGCCCCGGGCGGAAGACCACTAACAGAATATGCCAGGCTGTCGCCATCAGGGTCGCTGCCCGAGACCACCAAGCTCAGTGTCTGCCCTTCGTTCACGCTCTGGGGGCCGATATAATTCAAGACCGGAGGCACGTTGGCCGTAAAATCAATTGGAGGGATGGGGGCGTAAGCGATCGTCGCAAAACCTTCCTCGGGAGAGAATAGATAAGCCCCTTCCGGATCATAAGGGCTGACCCTGTATTGCCCAGGAGCGAGAACACTGGTCAGATAGTGACCGGCCTGATCGGTCATTACAGTTTCGAGGAGCGAACCGCTCGCGGCATCTTGGACCCGGATGTTCACGTCGGGGACAGGCGTCTGGTTCCGGCCATGAGTGACATGACCTTCGATCGCTGTCGGATAGGGGGCCATGGCCGTGTAATGGATTTCGTCGGACGCATCGCCTATGGCGCTGGTCAGCTCCACGCGCAAGGCATGTTCTCCGGCCTCGAGAACACTGAACGGGTACTGGTTCGTGCCCGTGTCCAGGTCTTCCTGATGAACGAGGACAGAATTGTCGAATATGCGCACCTCTCCGCCGCGGTTGATCTTGTATTGCAAGACCACATCGTCCTGTCCGCCGCTAGAACCATCCGCGGGCGAGGTTATTTCAACGCGCGGCCGGGGCTCGGAATAGACCATGGAAGGATCACCGTAAAGGTTGAACACCAGGACGTTCATCCAGAGTTCCCCGTCGATAGCGGCCAGATACCCCTTTTCGGTATTTACATTGAACAGCGCGTCCCCGAACGGCTGGAAATCCAGGATAAGCTTGGACATGTAACGGTAGGCCATGCCGGCATCCGACGGGCTGTCAAAATCGGTCTCGGCCGGGTAGTACCAATTGACGCGCGAAGAAGTGATCGTCCCGATGGCTCCCTGTTTCAAAAGATTATAACTGATATTGTTGGTGGTTTCCGGTTTCCCGTTATCACAGGAGACAGAGAAGACGAAAGAGGGGTAATTATCAGCCAAGTATTGGTTATAAGCGGTCCTCCATACCTCAACGGCAAGGACATCGCTGCCGTGCGTGAACCAGACATGGGCCCCGGCATTCTGCATCCAGGCATCCAGCACATTCGTATAGGTGGTCGGCGTATGGTCGGGCGGCGGTATGAGGCCGAAATCGGAGTCATAGACCCTGACAGAGGTAAAATCGGGGGTCTGGCTTATGATATCGTCCTTTATCGCTTCTCCCAGGTTGTAGCCGGGGGTTATGCTGTCAGCCGGTTTCATGCTCAATAACACTTTCCGCGTCCACGGGCCGTTAAAATTGCCGGATTCATAGTTGATGAGCTTGGTCAAAATGGAGTCGAGATCCGTGATGCTGCCGTAATTGGGGATCCTTCCCACGATGACCTCGGGGAACATATCGATACCCCCCGGGCCCGCGTCATAGAATGCCTCGCCATAATAACCGTTGCCGTTCAGGTCCCAGTTGCCGGTCAGGTCGGCATAGTAATAATCCGACGGGGCGTCCCTGTAACTGGTATTGGTGGTCGCCGTATAGCGCGGCCACAACATCTTCATGGGGACATTCCCGGTAGCGGGGTTGGGATTGCCGATCAAGAGCACATATTCGATCCCATCATCAAGGTAATGGTCCTGCAGATATTGACGGATATTATTAGCCGCGGTATTCCCGGTGCCGCCGCCCCATTCCGTTTCGGTCGCAACGCTGACATTGAAGCCCAGGCTGGTCTTATGCGCCACAAAATCAGCCAGTTTCAGGCTGTTATTGACGATCTGGTTCGTGGTGAGGATCAGGTATCCCGTGTTATCGGATAATATTGCCGGTTCGGGATCGCCGGAAGTCCCCGTCGCTTCCGGCGCAGTTACCTCCACGGCAGCGCCATCCGCTCCTGCGGAGGCTGCTGAAATCCCGCCGGACAAAGTATCGGCAACACCGTTGCCTCCGGAAGATTCATACCAGGCGCTGGCGGCATCGAAGTTGGCAGACAACCTCTTTACAAACCTTTTCAGGATGCGTTTCTCCCTTCGCTCGAACAATCGTTTCTTGTCCTTATCCTTTATTCTGGAAGACAATCTCTCGAACCGGGACTCCGGCCTGGCATTAATAGAGAAAGATATTTCGATCCGTCCGCCTTTGGCCTGGGCGATCTCTTTCGTAACGGGGTTATATTGGACGGGGTAATAAGTGATCTTGAGCAGCTTATAACGGCGCATCTTGCCTATCGAATCGACCCGGACATGGCTTTCGGGATAGAAGCGGTCCTGGCCATAGACATTGGTGTTCCGGCCGTCAACGATCACTTTGTTCCTCCCCCATTCTTCCGTCCGGTCTTCGATATTGACCAATGGCGGGGCCGGCGCGATCTCGAAGTCGAGCTTTTTCGTTTCTGTCCGGGCATCGACCATTTTGATCGACACCGTTCTCTCGTCAGCGGACGGCGGGAGGATGACCACGATGCTGGCGCTGGGCAGGTCCGGGTCGCCCGGCGAACCGGCAGTACCAAAGTTGTCGATACGGGCCGACATCCCCGTCTCGGCATCGACGAATTTGACGTCCTGGTAATCGGGAAGGGATTGATCTATCGACTGGGATGCTCTCGCCGCTGCCTGCCCCGGGGGCAATATCAAGGCGATTGCGAGAAACAAAAAACTAATCCTATTATGCTTCTTAAACATTTTCGTGTTCCTTTGAGTCTCTTGTTTGATTTGAAAGAAATTCACAGCAGCGTAAGCGATTCGCACTTACGGTCGCATCCATTCAATCCCCGAACTCCATGATGATACAAATACATATCATCCAACTGCCGCGAAGCTCAGAGCCGATGATTATGCATGAAGAGGACCTATGTTCAGATTATGTAAATTTTACCAAATTTAACTATTTTTCCAATAAAAAAATGCGGCCGCCTTTAGATCTGAGCTGATCGGCTTAAGGGCAACGATATCTTCGCGATCCCTGCCATTATCCCGTCATGGCCTGCAAGAGCATCTTTTTGATCACGAGCCTGATCGGCGGGGAAACGTCAAGCCCCGGGAGCTCGTCGTCCCTGAACCAGCCCGCCGCATCATGTTCGGGACTGAGGACCAAGGTGAATGATACCGGAAAGACATAATAAACGCGGTAATCAATGACATCCTTTTCCCGCGGCCATTCGAAGCTCATCAGCAGCGGCCCCTCGGTAACATCGATCCCGGTCTCTTCTTTCAGCTCCCGTTCAAGGGCGGCGGCCGGGCCTTCCCCCTCGGCGGCTTTTCCGCCAGGGAACTCCCATAGGCCGGGCCAACTCTGGTTGCGGGCGGACCGTCTCACGAGAAGCGTCTTGCCCTCCGGGTCCCTCAATATCCCGCGCACGACCAGGACGCGCGGCTTTGCGTTATTAATAAGATCAGTTCCTGCCATAGAAATCGAATGCTAGAAACATATCGGCGGTCGAGTTCAGGTCGTTCAATATGTAAGGACCGGCCGGCCCCGCGCGGAACGGCCCCGCCTCGGGATCACTTATATTCGATGTCGCAAGTCTTGAGGAAGCCGTCGAAAAACGGCTGCTCATTAGCGAACTCAGACTTCAAGGCGCCGAAGGTAATCGAAAAATACTGGCCCCGGTCGAAAATGATGAACACTCGCATGTGCATGTTGATCCCCACGTCCTTGGCGATATCGTAATCAAAAGAGACGGCCGGCATCCCGAACAGTTCCAGTTTCGTTTCATCATAGCCTTTCAGCGACTTTTTCATGAAGAATACCGACAGGGAATTCCCAAAGACCTTGTAAGCATTAGAGGGCCCGGCCAGGATAATAAAGGCCATGGACGGACGGTTGGTCAGATAGGTGGTGGACGCTGAGAAGCCCGGCGGTTTTAAAATGGTCCAGTCGTCCTCTTTTTCCGCGCAGACCATCTTGCTGGTGATCCTGGCCTGGCTTATGCCCGCGAAAGGCAATAAGAGCACAGCGGCGAGCAATATCGAACGCCCCCAGCCCCTTAAGCGGCCGGCCTTGTCCCTGAACATCCCTCTGATCCACGACGTTTGCATGCCCGAAGTATAAAACAAACGGGTATCTCCCGCAACGTCAAAAACCGCCATGGGCACGGGAGGCGGCATGCCCTGATCGTTGATAATGCGCAGGTCTGTCAAAATTTTGCAATATCTGCTCTTCCGCGCGTTCTTAAGTTCCGGGTCATCAGGCTTGATTTTTTCGTAAAATTTTATAAAATGAAAAAAAATTAAAAATAT
>CAYTIW010000096.1:0-4903 GCA_964438075.1 uncultured Planctomycetales bacterium | reverse complement strand
CTGATGCTCGGCTCCGGCCTGCTCGGATTGATGGGATTGCTGAAAACCCGCAGACGCCCCCAATAACCGCGCCACCACTGAAGCTGCAATACAAACGGCCCCGGTCACCATGTGTGACCGGGGCCGTTTCTTTGTGCATCGCAATAGGCTATTTCTGAGCCGTCTTGTACAGGCCAGGGTCCACGCCCAGGCTTTCATTCAACTTGCCGGCCAGGGCCAGCAGTTTGTAGGCGGCGATGTGCTCGTTGACCGAGGACGTCACCAACTGGTTGGAGGACTGAAACACTTCGTTCTCGGAATCGAGCACGTCGAGCAGGCTGCGCTGGGCCACACCGAACTGCTCCAGGTAGATTTCCTTGGTCATCCGGTTCTTGTCCCTGGCCTCGGTGTATTCGCGCACCTCGGTCCGGGCGGACTGAAACTGGGCCCAGGTCGCCTTGACTTCGTCCGCCACGGCCAGGACCAGATCCTGCCGATCGGCCTCGGTCTGCCGCTTGCGCGCCTTGGCCGCACGGGTCGCGGCCAGATCAGACCCGCCCCGATACAGATTCCAGTTCATACGCAGCATGGCCGCGTTGTTCAGATCCCACTCCTCCTGGCTTTCCACGCCGTCCGCATAGGAGGAGGACAGTTCCAGATAAAGGTAGGGATGATAGCCGGACTCGGCGATATTGACGCGCTCCTCGTCGGACAGAACATCCTGCCCAGCGGCCGTAACCTTGGGATTGCCACTGGCGGCCATGGCCAGCAGCTGATCCGGATCGGTCGGCATGCGCTCCGCCGGATATGGGGCCATGCCGATCTTGCCCGGCAACTGCCCGGTCAGGCGCTGGTAGTTGGAAATGGCGGCCTGTAGGGCGGCGTGGGTCTTGGACAAGGATGCCTGGGCCATGGACAGACGGGCCTGGGTCTGGGTGACATCGGCCACGCTCCCGGCTCCGGCCTTTTCCCGCTCTTGCAGCGAGGCCAGGATATCCCGGTGGGCTTTGGCGTTTTCCTCGGCCAGAAAAAGCAATTCCCGTTGCCGGTAGACTTCCAGGGCCGCGATGATCGCATCCAGAGCCAGGGATTCGGCGTTGTCGAAAACCCGGTGCTCCAGGGAGGCCAACCGCGTTTCGTCCAGACGAATCTGGCTGGAAGCTTCCCCGCCGTCATAGAGACGCTGGGTCAGATAAAGTCCAGCCTCGGTCCGACGGTCCCAATCATTGTCCGTGTCCTCGGCCCGAGTGGCTTCGCTGCTGAAGGAATCCACCCCGACCCCACCCTGAACATCGAGCTTGGGATACCAACGGCCCCTGGACTTCTCCAGGTCATGGCCCACAGCCTCCCGGTTGCTTTTGATCATTTCCAGACGCGGCGCATAGCGCAGCGTGTCGATCACGCTCTGCTGAAGCGTGATTTCACCCTCGGCAAAAGCCAAACTTCCAGACAACACAACAGTTACGGCAAAAATCAAGCCTCGCGCGCACTGCATGACAACCTCCCCCAATGCATTCAGAATATTATTTTCCAGTATGGAGCCTTTCGCATAAAGGAAAAGGGGGCGCTTTGCACCCCCCCTTTTTGGCCTGGAAAAACAGTTTCCGCTATTTCCCCGCATTCATCCTTCATGCGCGGTCTTGAACATGTGCTCCAGCAGATCGCTCCCGCCGGACAGGCCGCCATCGCCCCCCTGGTCCCAGAGATCATGACCTGCATCAGCGCCGGTCCACGCCCCGCCTTCGGCAGCAAGACCGACAACCGAGGCCAGCGACGTTTCCATGGCCAAAACGTCATCCATGGACCAGGCCTGGAAACCGTCCGCAGGGTCCGGAACGGCAACATCCACGGCAAGGGAACCGGTCAAAAGGCTGCCGTCAGCAGCCGACACCACATACGAATAGTACACCCCCATGTCGTCCTGACTCGCGTGGGCGGCATACACGTCCCCAGGCTCGAAGACGAACCGCCCATCCGGCCAGACCGTGAGTTCGCCGCCGCACGGGGGCCACACATGCAGCCCGTCTTCGGGCACAGCCTGCCCGGCAAAAGAAACCAGACACATGCCCTCGGCCAGCATCCCGGTGTCCGTCACCTGCCCGGACGTGACCGTGCCCGAATCGGCACCGGGCAACGAGGTCGGCGAATCGAAAAAACCGGCGGAACGAACATTCGTCATAACGTACCTCACGGCAAGAACGTCATCCAAACTACGGCAGCTCGGTCTTGATATGCTCCAACATCGCGGTCACAAGATCACCGGGTGTTGTCCCCGAAAAGTCCGTGACATGAACGCTGGCGACAGGAGTAAATGAAGAACTGGTTCCGGAACCATCCGCATCGACACTCACATCCACAGAGCCTGTCGTCACAGAAATGGCGCTGAAGCTCAAATAGTCGTCAACACTCCCCGAAATATCCGTGTTGAGTATGGCGCTCAAATCAAGGGTATCTCCACCGCCCGCCGCCACGCTGAAATCATTGATTAGATCCGGACTGAGACCCAAATCACCGTCCAAATACATGAACACATCCTGCCCGTCTCCGCCCTCCATATCATCCGAGCCATCGCCGCCAACCAAGGTGTCATTGCCGATGCCGCCCAAAAGCCGCTGAAAGGGCGCATCAGAAGTGTGAAGGAAGTCGTCACCATCTCCCCCCGCCAACAAAAACGATCCATACATATGATCAGGCCCAGAAGTTCCACTCTGTTCAACAATAAAATTTGTACCAAGCGTCACAGACAGGGTTCCCGAAGCTGTATCGCCATCACCATCGGTGATTGTTGTAGCAAAATTAAGAACGCCACCGGCCACCGTGATGTCGTCATACAGATAAACTTCATACGCACCCGAATCCGCATGAAGGATCGCTTTGAAAACATCAACGCGTGTCGTCCCAGGTATGTACCCTAGAAGCGTGTCAGTGCCGAAACCCTCCAGCCAAACTGCGCTTCCACTAGCCGTAGCCCCAACAAGCAGGCCATCCGTACCCACAAACGCAACCGACGTGCACCCGTCAGCGCCTGCCACAGACTCAAAGTCAAAAGCACCCCGGCTATACCCACCATCAATGTTATCAACAGTCGTGCTGATACTATAATTAGCAGGAGCGTCATCGCGAAAAGCCAAACGCGAACTAATATCTAGAAACGAAGATACCACATCCCCATCTTTATCAGCAACATTCACAACAGCAGAAATTACTCCATTGTTAAAAAAAGACGACTCATTTATTCTGTTTACATTATTGTGATACAGAGAAGCGTACTGTGTTAAAGTTACATATCCTGCATTATTGTAATAATCTGACACAGCCCCAGACACACCTCCAGGATGTATACTAATCTTAAATGCAACTGCACCACTCCCATCAACTCTACCAACTATAACACCAGACTCATTATATAACTTAATATCTCCACCAGAAGTTGTCATAAGCCCGGAACTAACACCATCAACAACGCTCAAAGAAAATGACACACTATCCGAAACAGCTGAGCCATCTGCACCGTACAAAATATCATTTTCAATATAAACTAAACATGCAGTATTTTCCCCCAATGCATATCCATCTGGAGTCACAGCATCATCACTTCCAACTGTTTCATCAACATACATATTCAAATCTGTTTTTTTAATAGCAACAACAGGAGCATCGTCATCAATAGTCACTGCCAAAGAACCAGTCGCAGTATCACCATCTCCATCCATGATGGTGTAACCCACTGAAAGCGCGATGTCATCCTCACCAGATATCGAATGCATCAGCGGCATAAGCAAATCGACTTTGTACGCCCCCGTGGAGGGCGTCACCATGATCGTTATCAAGTCCCCTCGCGCCGAAGAAATAGTCAACGTGTTTGTAGTACTGTTCCAGGTCGAGGTCACCGACTCCATGCCCAGCATCGTTGGCCCACTCAAAGTAAGCGAAGCAAGACCGTCTGCACCAGGAAAATAGCCCAAGTTGCCGTTCGTGCTCGTAAGGATTCCGGCAGCATCGCCAACGCCACCGTCAAAGCCGCCAGACAAACCGTCTTCGTCCAACACATTAGGCGCGATTACGTCGTTGGTCACGGGAACGTCATCCACGATACGCACCACCACATCATCGCTGGCAGTGGTCCCGCCAGCCCCGTTCACCGTGACGGTCACGCTGTCGTCCAACCCGGTCCCGGTCGCTCCGGGCGCGGTGGAGTTATCGATGGCCCCACTCAAAACATAGGTGTAGCTCACCACGCCGTTCAAGGATGTACCACTGTAGCCGGTCAGGGTCAGAATTCCCTCGCCCGTGTTCACGGTCTGCGTTCCATCGAAGGCCTGCATTTCCGCAAGGGTGAACGTCTGGCCGCCTATCACCACGCTCGCAATGCCATCCGTTGCCGACACGGTAAATGATCCCGACGCGCTCTCCGTGTTCGAAGACGCATCAGACCCGTTCGGATTCAGGCCAGCTTCGTACACCGTATGATCCGCGCCCTCGGCTTCCGCCGTCTGCACGGAGGCCGTGTCAGCCGAACCCGTGATGGTAATGGTCAGGGTGGCCGACTTCGTGTCCCCGTCGGCATCCTGCATCGTGTATCTCAATACCTGGCTGATCGTATCCGAAGCACCCAGGGCCTGCACATCCGGATCGGCGTTGTTCAACACGAAGGAATACGTTCCGTCCGCCCCCAGGGTCAGCGTGCCATATTTGGCCAGTTCGGTCATGGCCGTGGCGTTGGCCGTGGCGCTCCAACTGACGAATTCAGCAGGAGCGTCGGCCCCGGAAAGATCGTTGGTCAGGACATTGCCGCTGGCCGTGCTGTTTGCGCCATCCTCGGCCAGGGTCACGGCCACGTCCGCCCTCGCAGTCGGAACATCATCCACAATACGCACCACCACATCATCGCTGGCAGTGGTCCCGCCAGCCCCGTTCACCGTGA
>CAYTIW010000095.1:0-4913 GCA_964438075.1 uncultured Planctomycetales bacterium | reverse complement strand
GTCATATTCGGCCACAGTGCGCGGATAACGGTTTCTTCATCTTCGTCTTGGAGGCCGACGTGACCCGCACGCACGTTGACTTGTTCACTGGCATTGGTGGCTTTGCCCTAGCTGCGCAAGCCAATGACGTGCAGACCGTGGCGATGTGCGAGATCGATGCGCGCTGCCGCGTCTTCCTGAGCAAGGCATGGCCTGAAGTGGAGTTACATGATGACGTGCGAACCCTCAGCGGTAGCAGATACGCCGGTACAACTTGGCTTCTCACTGGCGGAGTACCCTGCCAGCCAGCCAGCCGAGCCGGGAAGCAGCGCGGAAGCGAAGATAGTCGCTGGCTCTGGCCGCAGGCTATCAGATGCCTTTCCGAGATCAGACCTGCTTGGGCGATTTTCGAGAATCCTCCTGGCATCCGAGACGTGGCAGAGTACGGAGTTCAGCCTCCAGTGGACGCCGATGACGCTGCCATTGGAAATATCGGAGACGTTTTCAATCGTACCGGACTCGCGCACATCCATCAAATCCTGGAAGCGATTGAGGCGCAAGGTTACGCCGTCCAGGTTTACAGCCTTCCGGCTGCAAGCGTCAACGCGCCGCACTTACGCGAGCGATATTGGATCGTGGCCCACAACGAGAGCGAACGGCACCAAGAGCGAGGAATGGGCACCGGGAAAGTTGGAAGCCAAGATGCAGGAGGCGCGCGGACAACCGTTGCCGCGGGTATTGAAGGCAAGTTGGGTGAGTCCGTCCGCAACGGACGCATCGCGGGGCAGCTTACCACCGCGGCCCCAGGATACGGGCGTGCCGTTGAATCAGATGCTAGCGACAGCCTGGCCGACGCCAGACGCCTCGGAAGCGGGCAAGACGAGCCGCGGCGGGGAGCGGATAGCCGAACCGTTGATCGGCGGGATCGTGAGAGGATGGGCGACGCCGAACGCGTCAATGGCGGAGGGCGGTGGCAGCAAGAATGGAGCGCGCCCCGACCATGCGTTGGAAACGATAGATCAGTGTCGCGGGATCAAAATACCGCTGAATCAAATGCTGAAAGCCCGTTGGCCGACGCCGAAAAAATCGGACATAGACGGGGGAGCGGCGCGGGCAGATGGAACGGCTCCGGAGAAACATCACAAGATGGCCGATTATGCAATTGGGATAACGCCGTATGGGTGCCTTGCGCGGACAACAAGTTTCGTCGCGCGCCTGATGACTCTTTCGATGTGGCTGATGGGCTACACCGCAGCCTACTTGCGGCATTGGGAAACAGCATCGTCCCGGAAGTCGCGCGGCGCATCATCGCCGCCATGATCGAGGCAGAAGAAACCGAGGTGCTGACGTGACGTTACCATTGCCCCCGTATCCGGCGTTGGATACCTACCGCATTCAGATCGACAGTCCAGAGGATGAGGCTATCGGCTTCCCGCCCGATGCCAACTGGCGTCGGGCCAGGAGCGCGGCTCCGCAAGTGGAGCCAGCCGCGACCGGCGCGCCCACATCACTCTCGATGTTCTTGGATGAACTGCCGCCCCGCATCGGTAACGCGGTGCCGCGGATCATCACCTTACTGGATCAGGCGAAACGACCGCTGCCGGCGCGGGAGATTAGGGACGCCCTGAATCTGCCGGAACGCACGGCAAGTAACGCGCTGGCAGCATTACGCAAGCTGAACGGCGCGCAAGTTATCGAAGTCAGTCCGTCGCGGTGGGTCTGGGTCGCGACGTGGCGCGAGTAATCACAACAGCACAAGGAGGATAGCACACATGGAAATCAATCGTATCAGGGACACCTACGAGGGTGTCAAAGTCGCAAAGATCGCATACGAGGCCGCGGCCGTGGCCGAGATCGACCACTTCGAGGGCCTGCAATGGGCGGTCAGCGCGGCGATTGTGGCCGGCGAGATCGTCGGTAAGAACGAGGCCGAGCGCGATGCGGCGGCGCGCCGCAAATTCCCCGATGCCTTCGCAACGCTCACCCGTCTGCAACGCGCTTCGCGCAAGGCCAAGCACTTCCTGGATTTGGTCAGCCTTGATCTGGCCGCGCTCCGCATGGAACTCCGCGCCGAGGAACTGGCGGCGAAGGTGAGACAGGACGACGATGATGAAGATCAAAACGGCTGACACCCTACGGGCGGCGCTTGTCGCCCTTGGATTCTGGATGATCGTTTGCACAGCCTGGCTCGGATTGGTCTCCGGCGTCGTGGGCGTGCTACTGATTGCGCTTGCTGCCGCTATGGGCGAGGGTTGATATGGGCATCGTGGCAATTCATCCGGCAGAGTACGTCGCCACCCGCATCGCCCTCGGAGACATCGAGGGCGCATGGCTGGCCTTCCGCCAGCAATACGCCGAGGGTATAGCCGCCGCCAAGCGCGGTGAGCCACTACGGGACTACCGTCCCACTGGCTGGCAATTGGGCTGGCAATATCAACAACACAAGGGGGAGGATCATGGCAACAAATGACAAGCTGGCGGTCAGGGCCGAGAGCGTCCTGGCGAATGTAGAGATGGACCCGCGCATCCTGATGGCGGCCAAGGCCATCCAGATCATGCAAGGGCGCAACGATGACGGTTCGTTCAAGGTCACAGAGGAAGCCGCTATCGCCGCCGCGCTGTACCAGGCGGGCACCGGACAACTCATTGGCCGCGACTTCTACATGAACGACAAGGTGGGCCGCATGGAGGGCTATCGCGGCGTCTCGCGCGACGCGATGGATCGCGGGGTTGGCGAACTAGAGATCAGGTATCGCCCACTGCGCGCAGATGAGATCGCAGAAAACGAGGTCAAGCCCGGCGATACGTCCTATGCCTGCGAGGTCTACCAGTTACGCGCGTGGCGCATGGCACAGAAAATGGGCCAGCCGTATACGCCCATCATTGGCATCGGCATCTGGCGCGAGGTTGAGAAGTACACAAACACCGACAACTGGAAGGAGGCGGCGAGTGGCAAGAAGTACAAGGCCGGCCTCAATCCGCGCGAGCAGTGGCGACCGATCATCCTGGAAGGCGGCATGACCTGGGCTAAAAAAGCCAAGAACCGCGCCTACAAGGACGCGTTGCGCCATGTGCCAGGCGCGCCGGCATCACCCGATGAGGTAATTGAGGAAGCCACCCTGCGCGGCGTCGAGCCGCCACCAGAGAGCGCGCGCCTGAGCATGGAGCAGGCCGAAGCATGGGTACGCCAGAACGAAATCACCGAGGGCCAATTCACGCCGGTCAAAGATGAGGCTGAACTTGCCCAACGGCTTGCCGATAACGTCAAGAAGATGCGCGGCGACGAGAGCGATGATCCATTTGGTGATGTCCCGCCGCCTCCTGGGTTGGAGAATACACAATCCGCCCCGCCCCCCGCCAAACCCGCACCGCCACCCGCGGCGCAGCAGCCTGTGTCAACATCTGATGACGCGCGTGCAGCGATTATTGCAAGACTCCGTAAGGCCGCGGAGACCAACACCGCGCCCGCCGATGAGACTCTACGCAAGCGTGTGTGGTCATATCTACGCACGCTGACCAAAGATGACGAGAACCGCGCTAAGGAAATCCTGGCGCTGTTTGGTGATCCCAAGGCGTTGACCGCGGGAACAGCCAACATCCTCATCGGCTGGATCAAGGTCGCGCCCGACAAGGACGAAAACGGGCAGGTGCTTGGCTGGCGTCCGACCGGCCCCGCGATCAGCGCGGGCGAGTATGCGATCCTATTCCCGCCCGAAGCGGGACTGTTTGAAGGAGAGCAACTATGCAAGTCACTGTTGAACTGAGCGATGAAGGTGTCCGCGCCGCCACGTTGAAGGCGCTTGGCGACGTGTTCGCTACCGGCGATCAGTATGGCGAGCGCCAAGGCACCGGCTACAAGGCCGTGCGCGCCAGGGTCGATGAGTGGGTCAAGGCGCAGGACTTCGCACCCATCATCGCAGAGATCGCCCCCGGCGTCGTGCGCGAGGTCGTACGCGACTCACTGGTCGAGGCCATCCGTAAGGCTGCAACGGCTGAGTTCAAGCGGCTGCAAGCCAGCGGCGAGTTGGCGAGTCTGGTCAGGAGTTTTTGGCAGCAACCATAATCACATCACAGGAGGACATACATGGACATCGACTCTTTGACCCTGGGGGAATTGAAGCAGATCAAGAAGTTGCTCGCTGATGATAGCGTTGTGCGCGCCGTCAGCGAGACGAACGCACACCCATTCGTCGGCGCGTATGTGCTGTGCCGCTGCTATTCGGCTGGCGTTCACGCCGGCACCCTGGTCTCGCTGAACGGCGATCAGGCGCTCTTGAAGGACAGTCGGCGGCTGTGGTCATGGAAGGCCGCGCAGGGTGTCGCCCTGTCCGGCGTCGCGCAGTACGGCATCGCGTTTGGCAGCAAGCTCGACGTGGTGAATCCAACCATCGCGCTGACTGGCGTCATTGAGGTCATCCCTTGCTCGCCAGCGGCCAGGAGCAGCATCCATGAGTACAAAAACGGATAGCGGCTCCGGCTCCGGCTACGGCGACGGCTACGGCTACGGCTACGGCTACGGCTACGGCTCCGGCTACGGCTACGGCTACGGCTACGGCGACGGCTCCGGCGACGGCTACGGCTACGGCTACGGCTCCGGCTACGGCTCCGGCGACGGCGACGGCTCCGGCTCCGGCTCCGGCTACGGCTACGGCTACGGCTCCGGCTCCGGCTAAGATTTCAATTGCCCTGGGAGCGTAACAGTCGTAGCTACGGGCGCGGCACTACAGCGCCACGATAGACTAGCGGTGCGAATCCAACCCCAGGTCATAGCTGCCGGATCACTCGCGACTCGGTTAGTGTTCACGCCGACAATCAGGGCCTAAGTCGTGTGCTTGGCGGTGATACGGCAAGTGTCGAGTAGCGCACAATCCAACCAACAACAGGAGGATGTCATGGAAGAACAACAGCAGGAAATGTGGGCAGTCGTGGAACTG
>CAYTIW010000094.1:0-4935 GCA_964438075.1 uncultured Planctomycetales bacterium | reverse complement strand
CCGAACATCACGCCGATCGATTGAGCGATATCCATGTTCTTGTCCTCCGTAAGCCTTTGGTTGGAAGGGAAAGCGTGGTAATATTTCCTGCTTTAATTTCAGAATAGCACAGATCCGGTATATTGAGGAAAACTATTGGCCGCCCAGCTCCAGGGCCGGAAATAACCACGGGGTACAGCGGCCTTTACCCGGGCTGGGTCAGCCTGGATGACGGGGAGGGCATGAGAACGCCGGCCCCGCGGTCCCGGCTGTTTTCCCGTGACGGTTCCCGGCCGGCGGCAAATGCCGTCGGAGCATTTTTTCCCTTGACAGATGTAAAGGTTTACATTATACTTTCAATGTAAACGTTTACAGCCGGAAAGGGCGGGGAACAGCCATGGGCATGACCATCCATGAAATAGCCGGGAAAGCGGGGGTTTCCATCGCGACCGTCTCGCGGGCGGTGAACCCCCACACCCGGGACAAGGTCGCCCCCGAGACCCGGGAGAAGATCGACAAGCTGGTCGGGAAATATTCCTACACCCCCAACCGGGCGGCCCGGAACCTGCGCCAGGCCTCCACCAGGACCATCGGCGTGGTGGTCCCCTTCTACCGCGACATCTTTTACAGCGCCTACTACATGCACCTTTTGTCGGGGGTGACCAACACCCTGGAGGGCACCGGCTACCAGTTCAAGCTCCTGACCCTGGGCCGCGACCAGCAGAACTGGGACCGGTATGATTTCCGCTCCGGGGAACAGGTCGACGGGCTCATCGTCGCCCTCTGGTTCCGGCTTTTTTCCGGCAAGGAGGTGCTGGAGAAGATCGCGGTGCCGACCGTGGTCATCGACGAGTATGAAAAGGACGTCCGGACCATGTTCATCTGCGGCGACCACCTGGAAGGCGGGCGCATCGCCGCGGAACACCTCTATTCCCGCGGGCACCGGCGGATGGCCGTGATCACCGGCCCGGACTGGTCCCGGGACTGCCGCCTGCGCGTCCAGGGCTTCAAGGCCTGCTTAAAAGGGAAGGGGATCGGCCTGGACCCGGACCTGATCGTCCCGGCGGATTACCTGGAGGACAGGGCCAAGGCCGCCCTGGACCAGATATTGGAGAAGGCCCCCCGGACCACGGCCGTGTTCTGCTGCACCGATATCATGGCCGGCGGGGTCCTGGCGCGGCTGAAAGAACTGGGCCTGTCCTGCCCGAAGGACATCTCGGTGGTGGGTTACGACGATGACTTTATGATAGTCAACCGTTTCCCCCAGCTGACCTCCGTCAGCGTGCCGGTCTACGAGTCGGCCAAACAGGCCGTGGAATATATCCTGGAGCAACTGAAAGACAAGCCGAAAAAGAGAACGGCGGCCGGCGCGCGCTTTTTGCCGGTCAAGCTGGTCGAACGGGCCAGCGTCAGCGAGCTTTAGCTCTTAACCCGGATTTTTCTAACGCAAGGTCCGAGCTTAACCAAGGAGGCCGGTCATGATCCGAAAGATAGCCAGCGTAACCCGGATTTTGCTGTGCAAAATCCGCCCCGAGCGAAAGCGAGGGGTTGCGTGGCCAAAATCGACGAGAGTTTGGCCAGCTTTGCAAGGTAACCCAAATTTTGTCCCGATCCAATCCCGCCATCATGAGCGTAGCGAAGGATTGGTTCGGGATTGGACGACTGCACTAAATTGTGCAGAGCGCAAAATCCGGGATGGCCTCGTAAAGCCGGCAAATGCTTGCATTTGCCGCACGACCCCTTCGGGGCAAATTTTGCCTTGTCCTGGCCGGCCAAGGCCAGGGCTATCGCAAAATTTGGGCTCAACTTGCCGCAACCTGCTGTTGTCCTTGCTTCTTACAACCCTGTTCTTCCTTTCCTGCGCCCCTGCCCGGGAAAGCTCCGCCGGTCCCGATGCCCGGGATCTCTGGAGGTCCTATTTTAAAGGGAAGCCGCTCCCGGAGCCGGCCTTCAGGCTGGCCTTTCCCGGCGCATCCATCTTCATGGATCTTACGCAATACGGGGAAATGACCGGCGCGGGCGGGGAGGGTTTCGCTTACGTGGTCAAGGACGCCGACGGGCTGAAACAGGCCCTGGGCGAGGGCATCGATCCCAACCTGGACGTTTACAAAGACCCGGATTATAAGAAGATGAATGCCCAGGGGCTGCTCAAAGGGTCTTACTGGGAGCTTTTGCGGACCAAGGAGTACCAGCGGACCTTCTTCACCTGGACCCAGGCGCCGGAAGACCCGGGGGTAAGGCTTTTCTTCACGGCCAAAACCCTGGAGAACGCGGGGCTTATCGAGCAGGCGGTCAAGGCCTACTACGCCTCGGCGGTCTTCCACCCCAAAGCCGCGGCCTGGGGAGCGGACCATTCCTTTGTCTGGTACACGGCGCCGGCCGCGCTCAGCCAGGTCAAACGCCTGTGCCGGGACTATCCGGACCTGGAGTGCGAACTGGAAGGGGCCTCTTTCGATATCCGCAACGGGGAAGACACCGACCTGAAAAATGATGTCGTGAAATTCAACCCGGGCCGGATCGTCCGCCGGACCGTGGAGGAGAAGATAAAGGCGCTGCCTGACCTCAGGTCCCTGCCGGTCGCGGCGACGCGCGGGTCCGGGAAGGTCAAACTCGTCAAATACGCGAACGGCCACTGGCAGATGCTGGTCGACGGCCGGCCTTTCTACATCAAAGGGATCACCTACTGGCCCACCGAAGTGGGGCTGGGGCCGGAAAAGGACCCCAATGCCGCCGACCGCTGGATGCGCACCGACAAAAACAACAACGGCCTCATCGACGCGGCCTACGAGTCGTGGACCGATGACGGCCGCAAGCCCATCGGAGACTTCGCCCTGCTCAAGGAGTTGGGGATCAACGCCATCCGCCTCTACGCGCCCAACAACCCGGGCAGCGCTTATGACCCGGCCTTGATGAACAAGCCCCTCCTGCGGGACCTGTACCAGCGGTTCGGGATCCGGGTGATCGTCGGCGATTTCCTGGGCGCCTACACCCTGGGCTCCGGGGCGTCCTGGGACCAGGGGACCGACTACACCGACCCTGAGCAGCGGGCCCGGATGAAGGCGGTGGTCCGGGCCAAGGTCCTGGACCTCAAGGACGAGCCGTTCGTCCTCATGTGGGTCCTGGGCAACGAGAACAACCTGCCGGCCGGTTACATGGGGGTCTGCGCCAGCCGGACCAACGCGGCCTCCCAGCCCGAGGCGTACGCGCGGTTCCTCAACGAGGTGGCGGAGATGGTCCACGAGCTCGACCCGGACCATCCCGTGGCCGTCGGCAACCTGGTCCTGGGCCTGGTGGACCACTACAACAAGTACGCGCCGGCCCTCGACATCATGGGCGTCAACTCCTATCCGGGCGCGGACGGGTTCGGGCGGATCTTTGAAGAGGTCCGCCAGAAGTTCGACCGGCCGGTCCTGGTCACCGAATACGGGGCCGATGCCTACACGGACAACCAGGGGCCGGACGAGGACCGGCAGCTGGACATCATCAAGGGTGAGTTCCATGACCTGGTGTACAACAAGCCCGGCGGCCCGGGCGCGGGCAACGCCATCGGCGGGGTCATCTTCGAATGGCTGGACGAGTGGTGGAAGGCGCCGAACGATCCCGACGGGGATCATTCCATCGAGCACCAGGAGCCGGAGCAGACACCCGACGGGTATTTCCACCAGGAATGGCTGGGGATCGCCGGCCAGGGGGACGGGAAGGCGTCCCCGTTCGAGCGGCGCCTGCGCAAGGCGTATTTTTATCTCAAGGATGTGCTGAACAAGGTCCCGGGGGAATGATCCGGGACGACGAATAAGATCAAATAATAAACAAGGAGGTACATATGAAGAGGATATTGGTGTTGTTCCTGGCGGGAGTGACGGCGGCAACGGCCTTCGTCCAGACCGCCCGGGCCCAGGGGTACGATTTCGGCGACTTCAGTTCCAACACGCTCGTGTCCAAGGCGTGGGCCGCCCTGGAGAAGAACGACCTGGACGCGGTGCTGGCCTATACCAACAAATGCGTCGAGCTCTACGGCGCAAAGGCCCGCGAGATGCAGGCCGGGCTCAAGGATTACGCCTCGGGCAGCAACGACGCCATCTTCAAATACTGGGCCCTGAACGACGTGGCGACCAGTTATTTCATCCAGGGCGAGGCCTACCTCAAGGCCGGAAAGAAAGCGGAAAGCCAGGCGGCCTTCAGCAAGGTCGTCAGCGACTTCTCCTTCGGCCAGTGCTGGGACCCCAAGGGCTGGTTCTGGAAACCGGCCGACGCCGCCCAGAGGAGACTGGCGGAATTATCTTCCTGAGCTTCCGGCCCTGCCCGAGTTCTCCCGCCGCAGCGGCGGCGCCTGGGGACGGGGCAGGGCCTTTTTCCTCGGCCGGGCCCGCGTGGGTGTGAGGATAAGGAAGGGACGCCGGCCGAGGGAAGAGGGCTCTGTCCCTGTCCCGGGTGCTCTTGCCCGCCCGACGGCGCCGGGAGGCCGCCCGGCCCCGTCCGCATCGTTCAGCCCACGGGCATAATCCACCTTGACAATCCGCAGTGGACCGGAGAAACTGGGGGTTAAGCATTTTTCTCGAGACTGGGAGTGACACATAAAGTAGAAATAGAGCTCTGTCCCCAATATTACTTATATTTCGAATAAGTAAAGATATGGATTCTGCTGATCCTCAATTTATCGGCTACGTGGGTGATCCTGAAGTGCACGACGGGATTATTACCAGTATTTCCCAGTCGGGATCAAAGGTGCTTGTAACGATAAGAACACAATCTGGCGGCGAATTAGAGATCGAGTTCCAGGAAGTTGTGTCGGTCAAGTCCAACCGGCCCGAAGGAATGATGTTATATGCGTTAGCTGAGATGAAGAACCCTGAACATAGGCATTTTGTTTTTGCGAACTGGGAAGACGAAGACGATGCCTGTCTGGAAATAGTTGCGGGTGGTTATAAAGTTTGTAGATATTAGGGAATCATAATA
>CAYTIW010000093.1:0-4952 GCA_964438075.1 uncultured Planctomycetales bacterium | reverse complement strand
ATGCGTACTCGTCGCAGAGGGTCCAATAGGCCGCGTCGCCTCGTGCGATTGAGCGCGTGGCCGTCTTCGCCTCGAATCGGGAGCCGTTGGCCAGCGTGAGCGAGCGCGTCGTCTTGGCGACGATCTTCGGCCGCCACGCTTCCGGCATGGTCGACTCAGGCACGACGCGAAGGTTAGGCGGGTCGCTGTTTGGGTCGTAGCCGGCCAGGATGAGGATGCGCCGAATGCCGTCCTGAGCGTACTCGTCGGACTGCCGAGCGATGTTCATGAGGCGGTTGCCGTGGAAGGTTGCCGCGTGGAGCATGGCGGCCAACTCCAGCCACGTCGCGCCAATCTGACGCCCCTTCGGCCAGACAAGGAACGGCTCCCGATCAACGACCTCGAGCGCGGCTTCCTGCTCAGGCCACAGCGTGAACGGGATAAGGCCGGACTCCGAGCCGCCCTCCTTCTCAACGATCAGGCAGGAGCGCACGAACTCAATGAGCGGAGGCGTCGCCGGCTTGCGCCAATTGCCGTGCAGGAGTGGAGCCGCGGCCTCGTCTGTGGTCACGCCGCGGGCGGCAAGCTCGCGACGGACTGCGAGCCTAACGGCCTCCGGTGGCGCCGATGACAGCGGCAACGATCTCATCCTCTAGGGCACCCAAGGCGCCTTCCACGGCGATTGGGCCACCATCCGGGCCGCTCGCCTCAACGCGCTTCGGAGCCGCGAGGCCAAGCAGCTCAATGCGCACCTTCTCGACCTGAGCGGCGCCGCGGTGGTCGCCTGCCTCGTCGGCCTTGCGGTACTGGTCGTCAAGACGGGCGATGGCCTTGCCGCGTTCGTAGTCGCGCTCGGTCTTGGCCTCTGCGTACAGCCGGTCCTTTGCGTCTCGGATGTAGTTGTCGATGGTGCGTGTCTTGATGCCTGGGTTATCGGCCAGAATCCGCTCGATGATCTCGAATCGCCGGCGGCCTTGAACGAGCATGAGGTACACGTCATGGATGCGCTTCTGGGTGACGGTCTCACCTAGATACTGAGGCTGCTTGGGCGGGTGCTTTCTGGGCGGGCCTTGTGACATGCCTGGACCCTACGCGCTTTGCGCTCTAGCTGGCGTGCATTCCACGCGGGCGGCGTGTAGCTGTAGCCGACTGCGTGACCGGTGATCGTGTGGCCGTGACGACGCAGCTTCTGAATCACGTCCCGCACGCCGTCTTTGTCGAATGTGCCGAGCACGTCCAGAAGGTCAATCTTGCGGGGGCAGGCGTTGACTAGGAGCTCGAAGATGAGTTGCGGCGCGTTGGGGTCGTGCCTGACGTTGTAGTCGCCGCGGATGTTGTGACAGGTACAGGCTAGGCTGTCGTTGTCACGGGCAAGGATGGCGTTACAGCCGGGCCAGATGCAGCGGCGCTCGGACGGCTTGAGTAGCGAAGGCTTGGCGCCGGGCTTGATGCAGAAGGCGGCGGGGGCGCGGTGCGGTGTGACCACTAGATGAGGGCTCCTTGTACGTTGTCGGCGGCCCTCAGTGGTGACGATGCTAGTCTTCGGTATCCTCTCGGAGCCCCTTGAACTCCCTGCGCAGCCGCTCAACGCTCTCGTCTGAGCAGGCGAGGTCAATCATGTCTCGGAGGTCTTGGACGCCGTACAGCGCGACGCGGAGCATGGGGTCGGCGTCCAGTGCGAACATGAGGTCGATGGGCTTGATGCCAAGCGCGGCGCAGGCGGTATCGAGTGAGGCGCCCATGGCAATCTGCCCGACGAGGCGTTCCCTCTGCTCAGTGGTGAGCGTCATGGCTGACATTCTACCAGCCGGCGCGACGGACGGAGCACACGTCAGACGGCGGTTTTGGTGTCCAAATGATGCCAAGCCGAGCCCAAGCCGAACGGAACAGACAGGGACAGAAGCGGTGTGTGACGCCGGATTTGCCTGCTGACAGGCTCAGAACGGCAACTGCTGCGGAGTGGTACGTGGTGGGCGATGTTGGGTTTGAACCAACAGGGCACGAGCACCTATTGGACTGACAGAACTGTAGGAGCCGTCGCGGTAAGACTTCAGAATATCTCCGAGCGCCGCCTTCGCGTCCTTCTCGCGGGCGAACGTGCCACCAGACTTGCGGGCAGGGCCGCCGTGCGCCTTGTCCACGTAGTAGACGACATGCCAGCGGGGGCCGTGCTTGGACTCGCGCTTGGTGACGTGGCCGTTCACTTGGCGTCCGACTCCCATCCTGCAACGCAGGCCCAGAACTCACTAGCGGTCTTGCCTTCGATGTATTTGCGCTTCGTCTTCTTGTAGTCTCCACATCGTCCGTAGACGGGCATGATTGGGAAGACCGGATTGCCACGCTTGTCGGCAACCGGAGCATACCTGTGACACTCTCTGCGGTGCTCGCCACACGGCTTATCCCACCAGTGGCACGTCCTGCAAACTCTACGGACGATACTGTAGTCGGTCATGACTGCTCCCAATACGGCCGCCACTTGGACGGGGTGAAGTGGCAGTGGTCGTGCGGGGCAGCGTAGTCTACCCACGGCTCGTCCGGCGTTGTCGGAACGTTGCAGTTCGGCGAGTAGTTCTTGGCGTAGTCCTGCCAGAAGAAGCACGTCCCGCACACCTTCAGGCGCTCAATGTCATCGCAAGGATTCTTGCAGCCGACGGTCACACCCACTCCTCCCAAGATCGCCCATGCTTGCGTTGAAGCCGAGCGACACGTTTCGCCTCGTTACCCCACTCGCCATGAATCGTGCGGTCTAGCCAGTGACGCCGCCGAGAGCCGATTAGCCTAAGCGCGAGACGGTCGAAAACGCCGACGGAGATGAGCGCCACTTCAAGCGGCGAGACACGCTTGCCTGAGATCACTTCGCCTCCGTTCTGCCAGTGCCGTGCTCGTTTTGCCCTGAGTTCGCAGGGGTCTCGCCGGTGCGGGCCGCATTCCCCCGCCAAACGCAGCAGTCCATATTCGTCCCCTCAACGTAGAACGTGCTCGCTTGCATTGGCACGCGGGCCAGCAACAGCCAGTGACACTTGCGCTTGCGGGCCTGCTCCTTCGCTTGCCGGCGCCAGTCGGTCAGGTGCCAGACTAGGTGATTCTTCACCTCGACCGAGTAGCGTATGCCGCGCTCGTCCTCAGCGATGATGTCCTCTGTCTTGCGGCCGGGGCCGAGCTCGACGATGCTCCAGCCGCGCTCCTCGAGGAGTAGGACGGCTTCACGTTCGCCGCGGCGGCCTTTGTTGCGGGAGTGCGTGCCGGTCACGTAGTCGCCTCCGCGTCCCGTTCGTCGCCCGGTTGAGCTACGTTCGGGACTTGGTTGCGCGGGCGGTGTTCGGAGCAGTAGTCAAGCAGCGGGGTCCATCTTGTTTTGATGGTGATAGTCCGATTGCAGGCGGGATCGTACTCGCACGTCGCGCACCGCTTCTGGCGCTCGGCGGCGAGGGCGGCCTGCAAGCGCATGACGCACTCGATGTGATTCAGCGTCCCGACGGAGTTCATGCCATCTCCGCAGTACGGACACGTCACTCCACGGTTATCGGCGGCGAGGGCGTCTTCGGCTCGCTCGGCACGCCGCTCCGTTGCATCGACACGCTTCAAGACCTCGAATACTTCTGCCTCGGCTTTCTCGACACGCGCTTCGGCTTGCTCGGCACGCTCCTCTTGCACGCGGCCCTTCGTGGCGTCCTTCTTCCACTCTACGTTCGTGCGGTGGAGCACGCCTTTCCACCACTCAATTTGAGCTTCAAGCTCCGCTATGCGCTGCTCCGCAAGCTTCAGCCGTGCGTGGACGATGGAGTACACCTTGTCTGCGTTCGTGTCGGCCCAGAGGAACAAGTCTCTCCACATGGCAGCGTCCTCCTGCTGCCGCTCGATGATGGTGAGGAGGTCGGCTAGCGCCTTCGTGACAAGCGATTCAGGCACAGCTTTGATAGGCGTCGGTGAGCCGACGAGCACAGCTAAGTCGTACGTGCATTCCGCGAACTCGATGTTATCCGGCAACTCCACGCCCTTCTCACGCAGGGCGGCGAGGCGGGCGGCTAGATCAGTCATGGCTTTCTCCCCAAGCACTCAGGACAGGTCACGAAGTAGGTTTCGTTCAGCCCGTCGAATGGGTTGAACGGCTTGCCGCACCGGACGCATGGCTCTGTGTGGTCCACCAGCCCCGGATGCGCGGCCTCGAATGCGTCGATGAACGACAGGCCAACACGCAGCATCGTGGTATCGGTGTGTGTCCATCGCTCATTTTCCTCAAGACGTGTAATCTCTTGAGTGAACTTCTTCCGTAACTCGTCCAGCACGCCGCCACTCATCGCTCCCCCTCATCCGGCACGACTGGTTCGGTCTGGTCGCTTCTGCCGAACACGTAGTCACGACACGCCTGCCATCCGGCGTTCCAGCCGTCGCGGTAGCTCTGCTCATCAGTCGCCATCGCTGGCCTCCGCAACTGGCGCGATCATGCCGCAATCAATAGCGAGCAGCACAGGGCGATCTTCCAAACCATTCCACTCACCGTCGTCGATCCCGAACTCGTCAAGTGCCACAGAATACGGGCACTCGCGCAGATCAATGCCAGAGTCAACGCACTCCTGCGAATGCATGATGTACACCACCTGCTCTGAAGACACCGCACGTCCGATATGAGCCGTAGGATGCCGCTTGCAGCCGACAACATTCTCAATGTTGCTCACGAGGTCACTCATCGCTGGCCTCCTCGGCATAACGGGCAACGGTCACAACCTTATGGCCCATGATGTCGTCCCTGATCGCAACTGCTCTCGGAAACTCGTCAAGCGTCTTCTTTCGCAGGATGAATCCGGTATATGGAGTTCCCTCTTGATACGCAACTGCTGCAGCGAAATCGAGAAACTCCTGACGCCACTTCGCCACTTCCCGCTCAAGCTCCGCGATGCGCTCAGCGAACCGCTCGCTCAGGGCGAGGATGGCGGCGTCGGCGTATTCATGGTCGTTCACTGAGTCTGTGTAGT
>CAYTIW010000092.1:0-5027 GCA_964438075.1 uncultured Planctomycetales bacterium | reverse complement strand
AGGCCGAGCCCGGAGAGGAGTCCTTAGACAAAGAGGACGACGAAGAGGACGAAGATGAAGACCTCCCCGAGTTCCTGAAGGAAGACGACGATGAAGAGGAAGACGAGGACGAAGTAAGCAAGGTCATGAAGTCCTACCGGGTGCCTATCATCAAGACCGCTAGAGATCAGCAGATCGTCTATGGAGTCGTCTCAGAACCCGGAGTTGAGGACCTGCAGGGTGACATCCTGAGCGAATCCGAAATCCGGAAGGCCTGCCACAAGTTCATGCAGACCAGCCAGAGGATAGGCAAAGAGCATTCTGGTGTGGCCAAAGCGAGCATCATCGAGAGCTACATCGCCCCAACGGACTTCAAGTGCAACGGCCAGCCGGTGAGAAAGGGCTCCTGGATCATGGCCGTGAAAGTGCACGATAAGGGGCTCTGGCAGGCAGTGAAGAAAGGCGAGATCACCGGGTTCTCGATAGCCGGGACCGGCTCACGAACTCCCTTATAATCTTTTCTAATGATCGAGGTGTAAAACCCATGGCAAACAAGCTGTATGATCTGGAATTAGATGAGGTATCGTTAGTCGGTAAGGCGGCTAACAACCGGAAATTCTTGATTTATAAATCCGAAGGTGTGACGATGAGACAGACCAAGCCCGCCAGGGCTGACAAGGCCGGAGCCGGGGCTTCGGTCACTCTTAGCAAGGCCGATATCACAGATATTGTGCAGAAGGCCGTCGAACCGATCAGGAAGGAGAACGCAGAGCTGCGGGCCATCCTGAGAAAGAAGGACTACGAGTCCATAGCAAAGTCCGACTTCTCCCAGCTCGGGACTCCCGAAGAGGGGGCCGAGATTCTGAAGAGCCTGGAAGGATTGCCTTCTGAAGCCAGAAAGCCTATCCTGAAGGCCCTGAAGCAGGCCAACGCCATGAAGGCAGAGGCAGGAAAGATCCTCTACAAGTCCATAGGCAGCGAGAGGCCCGCACCAGGAAGCTCCACAGCACAGTTTGAGGCACTGGTCAAGGCCAGGATGGGAGAAATCCGCAAGTCCGGAGATGCGCCCAAGGACCCCAAGGTATTGAATGCTCTTGCAGTAGCCGCAGTCACCAAAGAACATGGTGCACTGGCTAAAGCCGTCATGGCTGAGGAAAGACAAGCTTCTATGCGTATCCAGACGGGGGTGCAGTAAATGTCTGATTCTCAGATAACAGCTCCTTTCAGGGAGGCGATGCCTGGAGACATCTCTTCGTATGATGTTGAGGGAGATCTCTCTGCGCTTGAGTACTGTTTCGTCGAGTTGGATACTACCCGCAACAGATGCGTGGCCGCGTTCTCCTCTGGTTTCCCGGTCGGTGTCCTGGTCAACAGGCCAGTAGAGGCTGCCACATCAACAGCATTCTCAACCATCGCCATGGTGCAGTGGAGAGGTAAGGCTCTCGTGAAGGCTGGCAGCGGTGCCCTGAAGCCAGGCGACTTGGTGAAGGTCGGTACTGGTGGAGTAGGCGACAAGGCAACACCCACAGCCGGAGATATCATTGTCGGACAGTGTGAGGTCGGAGCTGCGGCAGGCCTTCCCGCGACCGTACGCCTGATGGGGCCGTTCTACTACGCCATTACTTGAGGTGATTATTCATGGATTACAAAGAACAATTAGCATTAATGCAGCAGGCCGTGGTCAATAAAGGCATGGACTATTCCCAGATCCACGTAGCCCGCCTGGAGTCTCAATGGTCTCTGGCATACCGCCAGGAACCCTCAAACTTCGTGGCTGACCAGTGGTTCCCCATGATCGGTGTCAGCCAGATTGCTGGTATGTATCCGAAATGGGCCAAGGAGAACGCTTTCACTCCTAAGGCAGGCAAATGGAGACCCGGCACCATCCCGCCCCAGGGAGAGCTGAAGGTTGATACACCCGGAAGCTATGTATGCGAAAGATACGCCTTCGAGATGCCACTCCTGGCAGATATCCCTTACGTAGCTGACGAAGGCTACCCAATCGAGCAGGCGACCACCAACATGGTCACAGACGTCATGCAGCTCAACAAAGAGCTCATCATCGCCAACAACTACTTCAAGACCGGTGTCTGGTCGATCGATGTTACGGGCGTCAACTCGGGCGAGACCTGGGAGGCCGGAGAGGTTACCACGGGCGAGACGTTCCGCAGGTTCAACGATTCGGACAGCGACCCGCTGGGCCTTTTCAAGGACGCTAAGATGGCTGTCAAGCAGAAGGCAGGCGTCAAACCCAATACTCTCATCATGGGCGAGCAGGTCTATGAAGCGCTTCGCATCAACCCCCAGCTCATAAGCCTGTTCAGGAACCCGCAGGGCGCTGAGAAGGTTCCAACTAAACTCAACGAGCAGATGATCGCACAAGCACTCGACGTAGAGAAGATCATGGTGGCTGGCGCTATGTACAACACTGCCGCCCCTGGAGATACCGTAACACTGGATTGGATCTTCGGTAAGAGCATGTGGCTCGGGTATGTCGATACCCCCGGCCCCCTGAAGACTATTGCCGCCATGAACCTCAGCTTCAACGAGCCCCTAGGCGGCTTCGACACCGCCATGGTCCAAGTTCCGGATCTCCACAGCCACACCACATGGTATCAAGGATTCCAGTGCTGGTGTCCAGTCGTAATGGCTCCCGACGCTGGCATGTTCCTGTATCAGGCGATCGCTTGAGGCGGCCATGGCGACCAGGTACAAGGTAATGCGCGCATTCGAGCGGTGGGAGGGTAAGGCCCTGCGGAAGTATCCGCGGGGCTCTATCATTTCTGCCAAGGATGCGGCTAAGATGGATATCAGAGATCCTGAGAAATATCCCCGAGGCAATCCGCTCCAGACGCTGGTAGCCTCTGGGGCAATCTACAGGATGCTCGACGAAGAGCCCGTAATCATGGAGGAGGAACAGAATGCCACCCAGATTTGAGTACCCCCGTGGCCCGATGAAGCTGGACAGTCTGGACACCGCTCGAATAAAAGCAAAAGAGGTCTGGGTTCCGGGAGATAACGGTGCCCTGAAGAAGCTCACCGTCACAGCTGATGACCTCAACGCCATGGCCATCACCACCAGGCGGTTTACTGTCTACTGCGCCAGCGCACTCGTGAAGGGTGACCTGCTCCACATATCCAGCTACGAAGCCGTCAATGACGTATTCGTCGTGGAGAAGGCCGACGCAGACACAAGCGGCAAGCCAGCCCAGCTCATAGCGAGCGAGGACAACGAAGGCTTAGAAACGTCGCTCGCTTCGGACATCGAAGAGCTGACCGGCCTCAACACAAATGCCGGGAATGTAGGCGATCCGGTCTACCTGGACGCCGCGACAGCAGGCTCGTGGACGCTAACCCCCCCAACAGGAGCTGACCAGCTCAAGCAGATCGTGGGCAGGATCAAGGTCAAGAGCGCGACTGTTGGCAAGATCGTCTTCAATACGGTCAAGGCTGAGATTGTGGCGCTGGGATCGTCCGGACTGCAGCCCCAATCAGTCCTAAAGACGAAGCTGGCTGGAGGATTCTCGAAGGTCACGATCGCCGATGGTACAGCCTCAGCGACCGATGTCACGGTATCAGGCATGGCAGTTGGTGACGAGCTCGTGAGCGTATTGGCCCTGACCACGAAAGCGGCCATCACGTCTTTAGCAGATCGAACCAGCGAATATGCGGTAGGTGCCGGAAAGCTCGTGAAAGATGCCGGAACGAATGAGACCAGCAACCAGATCATCATAGTCTGGAACGACCTGACTTAAGCCGGTTCAATACCGGCTGATATTTTTTCTTCCAAATAATAAACGAGGAATTATGGCCGATTCTACTTATACAGGCAACCCGGCAACCGTCCCCGTTGACGCGGTCAGGCTAGAGCTGGGGAAGGAGGCGAGCCTTGACCTCATCACCGATGCCGAGATTGAGTATAACCTAGCCAGAACAAACAACAACCCCATTCTCGCCGCCGCGTTCTGTGCGGAGAACATAGCAGGGATGTATGCCGGCATGGTTGATAAGTCGATGGGGAACTCCTCAGTCTCTCTATCACAAAAAAGTGAGAACTGGCGGAAGAAGGCCATGGCCCTGAGGGCACAAGCTCTTAACCCATCGCTAACTCCCAGGGCATCGTCCTCAACACCCAGACCTCTGAAATTCTGGATAGGCCAGCACGATAATACAAGCGGCGCGGGCGACTACAGCGTCACCGGATATCTATAATGGCTGGAGAGTATTTTGCCGAGTTCAAGACGGGTGTGAACAACGCCTGGAAGGTTGAACTTAGCAATTGGATAGCTTTCTCCGGCGTGCCTCCCGTGGTACTGGCCGGATCGGCCCCGGCGGTGCCTTTCCGGGTAGCCATCATCACAGAGGCCATAACCAGCCACACCGATGTAGCTGGAATCGTGAAGGTGAACGACGAAGAGCTGACCTTCACCAGGGCGACCAGGCTGACCACCGAGGAAGAGCTCACCTCCTGGCCCACTATCACCTTAACCGGCCTGGACTGCAAGATCACGGTCGAGTTGATCTCAGTCGATGGGGAATACCTACAGAACGAGACGCTGGTGCCGATGGAGATCATATGCTTCCCCAAGACGCGCATCCTGAGGGACAGGAGCGGCTCTGGATGGCAACAAACAAATTATGACATATGGAGCGAAGAGCCCCTAAACATTGGCGATCAGATCAGGTTCGCAGACCCTCATCAGAACGGTCAAACAATCGACATTTACGTAAAAAATGTAGACAGTGCGGTAGACCTGGAGCTGGACAATACCCAGCCTTTCAGGGTCTACAACTGCGCATAATCCACTCATTATTATAAACCTGTTTCTGGCCTGCTAAGTATTACCTTTGCAGTCCAAGTTTTGCTCTTAAGGAACGTCAGAAAGACGGTTAAGATTTAGGAGAATTGACATGGCACAATTATACGCGAAGAAGACTAGCGATGGCCGGCCCAAGGCCCTCGAATGTACGGATGAAGGCCTGCTCAAGGTGGACACCGAACTCACGGCCACCATCGACCCGGCTGGATTGGCCACAGAAGCCACACT
>CAYTIW010000091.1:3810-5494 GCA_964438075.1 uncultured Planctomycetales bacterium | reverse complement strand
CAGTTCGACGCCGCTCCTGGTGGACGTGTCGCTGAACGAGACCGGGTCCACGGTCGCCGACGCGCAGCTGGTGGGGATAGCGCCTTCGGCGCCGGCGGCCCCTTCGGCGCCCGCTGATCTTACCGCCGCGGGCGGCGACCAGCAGGCCGTGCTCGACTGGACGGCCTCGGACCCCAACGGATCGCCGGTGACGGGCTACCAGGTGCAGTACGGGACCGTGGCCAGCGGGAACTTCAATTCGACATTTAATGACGATGCAACACCCGGCGCGGTCATCACCGGGCTCGCCAACGGCACGGCCTACCAGTTCCGGGTGACGGCGGCGAACGCCATCGGGACCTCGGCTCCATCGGGGACAGCGGTCGCCGTGCCGCTGATAGCGGTCGACGTGGTATGGACCGACCTGGTGGGGATGGCGGCGGACGGCAACGACCTGACCATGACCGCCTACACCGGGTGGGGTAACGGCGGGGCGGCATCGCTGCAGAGCTTCACCGGCGACGGAGGGGTGCGTCTTACCGCCTCGGAAGACGCTACCTACCGCATGATCGGACTTTCCTCTGTCAACACGGATGCCAACTACAATTCCATCAATTACGCCATCTATGTTTACCCGGGCGGGGCATTGTACGTCTATGAGAACGGCGTGATGCAGGCGGCCTCCGGCGCCTACCAGACCGGCGATGTCCTTTCGGTGGAGCGGGCGGGGAGCACGGTCCAATACAAGAATAACGGTGTCACGTTCTATACCAGCACCGTGCCGGTCCAGGGCAGCACGCCGTTACTGGCCGACGTTTCCTTCTATAACCAGGGCGCCGCCATAACCGACGCGCAGATGTGGGGCACCATGCCGGCGGCCCCGTCCGCGCCGGTCCTCAACAGCGTCGACGGCGGGATCTCCCTGGCGGAACTGTCCTGGGGCGCGGTCAGCGGCGCGACCGGCTACCGGGTCTATTACGGGACCTCCCCGGGTGTCTACAACGCGCCCGTTGCGGCCGGGGACGTGACCGCCTACTCTGTGACGGGGCTTACGGAAGGGGTCACCTATTATTTCGCGGTGACGGCCGTCAACGCGGGCGGCGAGAGCGCCCTTTCCAACGAGCTCTCTGCGGTGCCGCACGGGATCGTCCCGCCCGCGGTGTCGATAAGCGCCTCGCCTTTGGTCATCGACGCCGGGCAGACGGTGCAGCTCAGCTGGCAGTCCCAGGACGCGGCCACCTGCGAGATCGACAACGGCATCGGCGCGGTGAACCTGGACGGCAGCCAGACGGTCCAGCCTTCCGCGACCACCACCTACACTATTACCGCCACCGGGCCGGGCGGGACCGCCACGGCCAGCGTGCTGGTGACAGTGCGGGGGGCGCCCATGGCGATCACCGACCTGCGTGCATCGACCAACCCCGGCCAGAGCGGGACCGTGACCTTGAACTGGAGCGCGCCGTATGACAACGGTTCACCTGTTACCGTTTACATCATTATCGCTGAATATACATATAACAATGTAAATTACACTATAAACACTTCGAGTGATATACCTCACAAAGTCATTACAGGCCTTCCCGACGGAACGGTTTGCAGCTTTCATGTAAGGGCAAGAAACAGCTTTGGGGACGGACCGTTCTCCAATGCCGCCTATGCCAAACCTGGGGCATTGTCTGTGCGGATCCAGGGGGCAGGGACGGGA
>CAYTIW010000091.1:0-3710 GCA_964438075.1 uncultured Planctomycetales bacterium | reverse complement strand
CGCCTATGCCAAACCTGGGGCATTGTCTGTGCGGATCCAGGGGGCAGGGACGGGAAACAAGACTGGTACCCGTGGCATGTATCTGCAGACCGTTGCCTACAGCTTGGATGTGGATTTTACGGTCACGGTCGAGAACCCCCATGTGGAAAGTGGTTATACAGTCTATGACATAAACATGATCAACCAGGGCAGCTCGCGTCTTATAGCCCATGCGACCGAAAGTTATGGTCCTAATATTAACGACATATGGGATTTCGACAAAGGGGGGTATTTTGCGGGTAACGTTCTCACCGGCAGCGGGAGCACGTTGAAAGTATCAATAACCCAATGCGGCGACATCCAGGCCGACTTTGTCGTGCCTATGACTCCGAATGATCCGTATATGACCCGTTTGCAATATACCGGTCTGGATTCTGAGGTCCAGGCCACCTATATATTGGGAGGTGTATGGGAACTGGGAACACTTGACAATTATTATGTCATAAACGGCAAGGACGACTATTGTTCGATCGATGTAAGGTCTGAAAAGGGTTCCATCCTTCCCGGCGACACGGCCGAGCTCTATGCCAGCACCAACACGCCGGCCGGAGGATCACCTCTGGTGTGGGAAATAGTCCCGCAGCCTGCGAGCGACAGCGATAACCCGCCCCGGGCGGTCCTGACCCCGAGCGCGGACGGCCGCACTGCCGTGGTGTCCGACATCGAAGGGCAGGGCAAGCTGATCGTCAAGGTGAGCAACCCGGACAAGGACTATTGCTGGAGGGAGGTCGCGCTGAACATAGAATGCGACGACTGCTGCGAAAATACAGGCAAGTGCCGGGACAACGTCTCTTTCGGAGACGGCAGAAAGGTCGACGTCAAATACAGGCTGGGCCGCTCGGCGCGGGGCGATCCGGCGGGAGCCTTATTCCTGCAGGCCGGTTCCCCCAGCCCGGCCAACGCAACGCCGGATATCCTGGCAGCCTATGCCCATGGCACGGACACCGCGGTAATACGCGAGAACAATGCCATCCGGCAAATCAAGGCACCGGAAGTGTTGGTGGACGTGGTCGGAGTGAATCCTCCCTACAAGTACAACATTACCTATTACAAATCGAGTGACGTACAGTCTGTGAACGGCCTCTATGTGCCCAATGCCGGAGCGCAGGCCCTGGTCACCTATATGGTGGAGAACCCCGACGCCTCGCCCTCGGTGTATAACCGCCTCAGGATCACCGAGACCCGCGACGGCGCGGACTATGTGAACGAATACGTCTGGGACGTGAACACCCAGACCTGGACCCTGAGCCAGGGGAACGGCCTTAAGGTCCGCGCCCTGACCGAGGGCAATGTGTCGGGAGACCGGGTGCTGACCGAGACGATCAAGGACGGTTCGGAGAATGTCGCCTCAAAGAGCCGGTCGATACACCATAATATCCTGGTGAACAGCCAGCCCGTGGAGAAGGTCGTGGAAGTGGTGGACGATCTCGACGGCGCGGCCCTGACCACCGCGACCACCTGGTACGAGGACCCGTGCCCGGCAGGCTCATGCGGCCAGGTGGCGCAGGTGGTGAATCCCGACGGATCGTGGGTCAAGTACGAATACGATACTCTCGGCCGTGTCACCCAGGAGATACATTCCTGGCTGGACGCGCCGGTGACGTCCACGGCGGCCCAGGCCCGGGCGATAACTTACAGCTACGTCCCGCAGGACGCGGCCGACTCGCAGGCCCCGGAAGACGCCAGAAAGCCCCGCAAGGTCACCGAGAGCGTCCTGGGACAGGTGGTCTCTGAAACATACTATGTATACGGCAAAGCCGCGAACGGCAGCCGTACCAATATAGTGGAACGTGCCGGCGCTCCGGGTGCTGTTTACGGCGCAACAGGGAACCTCCGCACCACGACCGTCACGTATCCTTATGTGCACGGTTCGGTCGAAGCCTGGCGTCCGCACACGGTGACCTGGCCCGACGGACGCATGGACACCTACCAATACGAGCGGGGGACCTGGGTGCCCAGCGCCGACCCGTACCTGCCGGGGATCTTCACGGTCTCGAGTACCGGCACTTACGAGCGGGCGGCCGTGACTCACGGGCTTTACAGCGCGCCTTCCGGCGTGGCCTACAAGTCGACCCGCGAACGCACGGTCACAGACCAGTTCGGCCAGGTGCTTCTGGAGACGCAGGAGGTCTGGGACGGCAGTACCGTCCAGGGGCTCGGCTGGACCGTTTACCAGTATGATCCGCGGGGACGCCTCATTGCGACCTCGCGCTCGAACGGCACCCGCAGCGACACTGTCTGGAACGGGGTGGCGCTCAAGACCGATACCGGCGAGAACGGCACGGTGGTCACGTCCGCGTATGACGACCTCTTGCGGCTCAGCACCGAGTCCAAGGAGACCGCCGGCGATCCAGTGGTCAAGACCTACACCTACGACGCTGCTGGCCGGCGCCTGGGCGAAACCGTGTCCGACGGCACCCTGAGCCTCTCCTCGAGCAGTGTGTACGATTACGCCGGACGCATCACGTCCATGACCGATCCTGCCGAGCTTGTCACCGGGTACGGTTATTCGGGTGACGGGCTTGTGACCACGGTGACCCAGCCCGGAGGGGCCACGGAGATCACCACCAAGTACCTGGACGGCCGGGTGAAGAGCGTGGCCGGCTCGGCAGTGGTGGCGCAGTATTACACCTACGGCGTCAATGTAGATGGTACGCAGTGGACGCAGGTCAACAGCGGCAGCGCATCATCACCGGTATGGGAGAAGACCACGACCGACGTCCTCGGCCGCACGATCAAGGTCGAGAAGCCCGGTTATAGCGGCACGGAAACGACGCAGAACTATTACAATGCGCTGGGGCAACTGGAGAAGAGTACAACCACCGGGTTGGCCGATACCATGTACGAATACGACTCACTGGGCCGGCAGTTCCGCAGCGGGCTCGATATAAACCATAACGGCACGCTGGACCTGGCCTCGACGGACAGGATCAGCGAGTCGGAAACGCTTTACCAGTACCTGAATTCGCAGTGGTGGCAACAGACCACGCAGAGCGTCTATGCCACGTTAAACAATTCGACCACCACCACCACGAGCACCCAGCGCACGCAACTGACGGGCCTGGGCACGCTTACGGCCAGCGGGAATCTGACCGGAGAAAGTGTGTCCATCGATCAACTGGGCAATCAGACCACCGCGCAGACGACTGTCGACCGTGCGGCCAAGACGCTCACGCAGACCGTGAACCATCCGGATTCGAGTACGCCGGAGGTCACGACCACGGTGGACGGACTTCTGACCTCGACGCAATCGAAGACCGGGGTCACCATGACCTATACCTACGACGGCCTGGAGCGCCAGGTGGGTGTCACTGACCCACGCACGGGCACCTCGGTCACGCATTACGATGTGACGACCGGCCAGGTGGATTATGTCGAAGACGCGGCCACTAATCGCACTTCTTTCACTTATGATGCGACCACCGGACGGAAATTGACGGAGACGAACGCGCTTAACCAGGTGACACGCTTTGGCTACGACACTCAAGGGCGCGTCACCCACGTCTGGGGCGATGTGCCGTATCCGGTGCGTTATACCTTCGATACCTACGGACGATTGCACCTGATGGACACCTGGCGCAGCGGGACAGGCTGGAATGCAGCGACCTTCCCGACGAACATGGAAGCCAGTAAGGACACGACCACCTGGAATTATCAGGAGGCAACAGGCT
>CAYTIW010000090.1:0-5557 GCA_964438075.1 uncultured Planctomycetales bacterium | reverse complement strand
TAAGCTATTGTAGCTTCGATATAGAGTGTTTGGTCCCGCCCGAGGGTACTATGCCCACCTCCGACAAAGATCCCATAATCCTCATCTCAATGGCCTTCTCGCCCCAATTTGAGGGTAATGATAGGGTGGTTCTATCTACCAAACCCACCAACTACCAGGTGTGCCCTGTAATACTTTGCAAAGATGAGCACCATCTAATAACCACATTTCTATCATTATTTAATACGTATAATCCTGACATCATAGCAGGCTACAACACTAACCAGTTCGATTTTCCCTATCTTCAGGGCCGGTGCAAAGTGCTGGGCATCTCTCCAAAATGCACGCGCGACAATCGCGAATGGTACATAAGAAACAGATTTGATGGTGGGGTGGATGTCACGATTACTGGCCGAGTAGTAGTTGATCTATTGCCCATCATCCGGGCCAACTACAGTTTGAACCGTTATAACCTCGCTACGGCTGCATCCCTGGTCGATTATGAGAAGCTTGATGTTAGCCCCAAGGAAATGAGAGAGGCGTACCTTGGCGACTACAGCGAATCCTGGGACAAGGTAATAGCATATTCCGACCGGGACGCTGAGCTAGTTATGAAGTTATTATTGGACTTAAAACTGGTTGATAAATATATTGCAATATCTACTGTGAGTGGGACGCTACTTCAAGATGTAGTTAATTTGGGCCAGACTAAACTTATTGACAACTTAATCATTCGCGAGTTTAGAAAACATGGACGTGTTATGAATATGCGGCCCAAAATTGAAGATGAGGATGAAGATGATGGTGAAGTTGGATATACTGGGGGAAGTGTACTTGAACCAGAGACTGGTTTACATGAACACATCATCACTATGGACTATACCAGTTTGTTTCCGTCGATCATGCGGGCGTATAACATTTGTCCAACAATGATCATAAAAGATGAGCAATGTGATGAGAAAGTAGTACTTGGGAACAATGTGGGGTTCTCAACTAAATATGTTGGAATAGTACCACAGATATTAGAAAGGTTATTTAATGAGAGGGTACAATATAAAACTATGATGAAAACTACTAAGGATACTACTCTGTATAATCAGTATGATAACATGCAATACGCCTTAAAAATTTTGTTAAACAGCGTGTACGGTATGTTTGGATTTACCCGCGCCAGACTATACGATGTAGATATTGCATCGAGTGTTACATATGTTGCGCGCGATACGTTATTGAAAACGAAGGCAGTCATTGAAGAAAATCCAAATCTAAGAGTTATCGCCGGGGATAGTGTAATTGGTAGCAGATGTGTTACTATAAAAAAGAACGATATTGTAAACGTTGTTCCAATCGAGCAATTATTTAATTATGTATCGTATTCAGTAGGTGATAAAGAATATCATGATATAAAAGAATGTTATGCACTTACCCACCTTGGTTGGAAACCAATTAAATCTGTCATGCGACACAAAACTGATAAGCGGATATATAGAGTCATTCAAAAATATGGAGAATCTATAACAACATGTGACCATTCATATATAGACTCAAATTTAAATCGAAGATTACCGACTGAGATGCCAAATTATATAATGTATAAGTGTGAAATACCGAAACTAGATAAAGAGCTTGATACCATTGATATATATGAATATCTTAAAGATTTTACTTATACGTTGAGTTATCGAGGGAGAACTAAACTGTCTAGATTCGAGATTATAGATATAAATGGTATAGAATTTATAAAATTTGGATGGAAGAAAAATCCATATCTATTACCACGTTATATTAGTGGAAGTAAACTATCAGATTTATGTGAACTTATAGGCGCATATGTAAGCGAGGGGCATGTTGCAAACGTGGGTGATAATCGAACCACTTTTCACGCAACTATTTCATCACAGAATCTAGAATGGTTAGAAAATTTAAAAGAATTATATGACAATCTGTTTATAAATACAACATCGGTTATATTAGAATATTCTAATATATATAAATTATTATTCCCCAACCAATTAACAGCAGCAGTATTCTGGAAGCTATGCGGGAGGGGTAGTAGAAATAAAAAATTGCCAGATTTTACATATAATTTAAAAAATGTATATAAGAAATCAATGTTAAAAACGTTATTAGATGGAGATGGAACAAGAAAACATGGTAATGGTTATAGCAAAGAATATGTAAAAAATAATTTTAGATATACCACAGTATCCACCCAATTAGTATCTGGCATGTCCACGATGTTATCTATAATGGATATACCGCATACATTGAGATATAGTAATCCCACTGGAGCATATGAACTGGCTACATCATATCATATACGAAATCGTCCAACAACATATACTAAGATATTGGAAACTGATTATGATGGATATGTATATGATCTTGAAGTAGAGGATGCTCACACATTCTGCGATTCATGTGGAAATATATTGCTCCACAACACTGATTCCTGTATGATTAAAATAAATAACATGGAATGTACGTATGACGTTGCAAAAAATATTGCAATGGATATACATGATAAAATGGCCAAAATACTACCGCCTCCAATGAATCTAGATTTTGAAGCATACTCAGACCGAGGGGTATTCCTAAAGAAAAAGCGATATGCTATGAGATTGGTTGGGCCAGATGGTAAATTCAAACTCAAAATGCGGGGGATTGAAACCCGCCGTCGCGATTTCACCGCCTACACAGTCGAAACCTTGGAGCAAATAATAAACATCCTGTTATCAACGGGCGACAAAAAACAGGCCGCTGCCTACGCCAACACCCAAGTCGCGCGAATCAAAAATCTTGCCTCCATCAATGACGATCCAGAGCTAGTTAAAAAACTCCTGTTGACCAAGAAGTTCTCCCGCCCAATAGATGGCTACAAAGCAATGATGCCCCACATAGAAGCCATTAAACGCGCCATAAATCGCGGAGAACCCGCCCCATCAATAGGCGACCGAATTGCATACTACGTAATTGAGGGCCGATCCAAAAAGATCTCAGATCTAACCGAACTTGAATCATATGCCCACGATAAAGGCCTGGGTATCAACAAGAAATATTACCTGGAAAAACAATTAATACCGCCCATAAATCGCATATTTGAGGCCATACACTACAACTGGATCAAAGAAGAATCGATATCCAAGCAAAAAACATTATTTGACATTTGAGGTGAAAAAATATGAGGCTAAATGATATACCATATCTTATAGCAAGGTTTGAAAAATTAGAAGTTGCTATACATGCTATATGGCTAGAATATAATGCAGATGCTAAGACATTGGCAGAAAAATATAGTGAAACATATATTGTAGATGGCATCGATTATAGAACTGCAAAACAGTTGTTAAGTGATAAATTCAAGCTAAGATGTATGCCATTCGAAGAAGAAAAAGAACATCTAATAAGACATCTATTTGGGAATGACGTATATGTTGGTGAATATGATGTAGACCCACTAGATCTTCTAAAATGGATACAACATTTTGCAGATGCTGGCCCTATCGAATGATCGCCACCTTTTTATAACATACATACATAATAGAGGGTTGGTGAAAAACATGACTGAAACGTGTTACGGCTGCAAATACCTGAAAATGCGAGATTCGCCCAACTATAAGTGGTCAGGATTTTTATGCGCAAAGGATTTGCCAAAAAAGGGCGAATTGCTAGGCGAGGTTGGGGGCGTTGACTTAGTATGCAAACACCCAATGCGACAGGCTGAAGATTGCTTTGTATATATGGTGGAATAGTGATGAATACACGCTTTAAAACGCCTGAGTTAGCTTATCGATACATGATCGGGATGATATCACAGTCTGGTGATAGGGTTATTGATGAAAATGGGTATGCCACAAAAGAAATGAGAAATATCCAGATCACAATAACTGATCCATGTAAACCTGATAATTGGCCCATTCCAAATACTGGATGGAAGATGCCCGCTCTAGATGAATATGTAACAAGAGAAATACTATCACCAAACACATCTATGCCCGATGGATTCAGGTACACATACGGAGAAAGATTGTTTAACTATCCATATTGTAGCTGGGAGAGTAGTCAAATTGCATATATAATTAAGAAATTGAACGCAGAACCTACTTCTAGACGAGCATTTGCTATTACATATGACCCAGATTTGGATATGTATGAAGATAGTATACCATGCCTACAGCTAGTGAACTTTCTCATTCGCGATGGAAAGCTCCATCTAACTGCTGTATTTCGATCTTGGGATGTAAAGCGGGCCGCCCCACAAAACCTGTACGGATTGAGTAAGTTAATGGAGTATGTGACAGTGCAAGTTGGATTTCCAATGGGTGAGTTAACCGTATTCGCAGTTTCCGCCCACATATACGAGGAATAAATCATGTTCAATATCATATTACGTGGTAACTTAGCTAACTCCAAAATTTATCACAATGGAGAAGAAATTAAAAATATTTCATCAGTAAGTATAAGTCAACAGGTGGGTTCAATTCCGACTGTACACATGGAAATGATAATGAACGAAGGTGAACTTTTCATAAATGAAGCAGACATCGTAATAACGTGTAGATATCCAAATGGAGATTTGGTTGGGACTGTACTTCTAGATGAAATAACTTATATAGATGGACCAATACAACATTGGTTGGTGAGGATGATTTAATGTTACACTTTGTTACTAGCTCAACAGAAGATGTAAATTCCAAAGATGATATCGACTATGGAGAAGAATATGAAAAACTATCAAATTTGGGCAATGCCATAGCAGAACCCATAACGTACACAGAATTTGAAAAACAAGTTGCGATATTATTTGAGGATTGTTTTGATACTTTGGTGCGAAAAGATGTTGAATATGCGGGGCATGGGGATGCATTTGAGGCGTTTCGAGAAGCGGCCAAAGTCGAAGGCGTAATTCCCGAGGAGATCGCCCGGCGATATCGCCTAAAACACGATATGTCACTAAAAAAGATGATAAATGATCTTCAGAATGGCCGCGATGAAAACCTGACCGAAGAGTTTATAATAGAAAAGTGCGGAGATATTATCTGTTATACCGCCCTGATTTATGGGATGTTGATGGAGAGGATACATAATGAAGTCCAGATATGTAAATGAGCTACGAGAATTTGGACGCGCCAGAAAAGACGTATCAAGCAATATACTTTTTTATTCTAAACAGAATAAAAACTATATTTATACTAGGTTGGAAATAGGCGACCACGTATTAACATTCTATACCAAAAACGAGGAACAGGCATGGGAAGAGCCTATCCAATGGCTGGTCAACAATGGGTATTTGGAGCGGGATATATGGCAGTAATAACTAAAAATTTGGGCAGCATGGTATCAAAGATGGTTGGTGAAGATAAACAAATTCAGATGTGCGGGGTGGAGCTTACGCTAAAAACCATCCATGAGTTTTTATCAGCGGGCCAACTTGCATTCTCCAATGACGATAGGAAACTCCCCGACATTCGTCAGTTGGTGTTTCCCGACCGAACTCTAGTGCGGGCCGGGTGGCTCTGGCTCGACCCAGGAGCCTACCTAGTGACCTTTAACGAGGTTGTAAAGGTCCCGCCTGATG
>CAYTIW010000089.1:0-5758 GCA_964438075.1 uncultured Planctomycetales bacterium | reverse complement strand
GGGCCTGGAAATCCTCCCGCCAGGCCTGTTCCGCGGCCTTCTTCTGTTCGATGGCCTCCCGGCCTTTCCCTTCATACCCGGAAGCGGCCTGTTCCTGGGCCATCGCCGCTCCGGACGCCGCTGCCAGCCCCGCGGCCAGTATCACCGCTAGAATATACCTCATAAAAACCTCCTTATGCTGTTCCCCGAACCTGTCCTTTCCCGGGATGCCGACCGGCACCCCGGCTTAACGGCAGCCGGTGACCCTGGTACCAAAGGGCCCCGCCGCCTCTGTTCAGTTAAACCCGGCGGGCGCGGAAAAGTTCCGGTCTTTTTTTGTCTTAGGGGTATGGGGGATATTACGGAGTACTGGATCAGGGAAAGACGATATTACTTAACGGCGATACCGCCGGGGCGTCTGGGAAGGGACCGGGGCCCTAGTCCGCCGTTTTCTTCACGGCTTCCGGTTTCTTCTTCTGCTGCTTCTGCTGCTGCAGGGAGCGCTTTTTCTTCCGTAGTTTATTTATTTCCTTCTGTTTCTTGATGCGGTACTCTTTGGCCCGGACCCGGTACTCCTCCCTGGGGATCACCTTACGCTCGGCGATGTACTTTTTGACCTTGTACTGCCGGACCGCGGTGGCGGTGCCGGCGGCCTTCTGGGCGGCCTGCTTTTCCCGGAAACGGCGGATGATCTCCTCCTGCCGTTCGGGCGGCAAGGCGCGGAAGCGGCGGTATTTCTGCCTCAAGGCCTCCCGCTTCTTGGGCGGCAGGGCCCGGAAACGGCGGAACTGTTCGCGCAGGGCCTGGCGTTCGGCCAGCGGCAGGCCCCGGAACTTCTCCAGCTGGCCCTTGAGGAAACGGCGTTCCTCGGGGGACAGGGCCGCCACCCGGCGGCGGATGGCCTCGCGTTCCTTGTCGGTCATGCCCTGCCAGCGCCGGAGGTTGAGCTGGTAACGCTCCTCCGGCGGCAAGGTCCGCACGGCCTGGGCCCGGGCCGGGGACGGACCGGCGCAGAGCGCCCCGCACAGGATGATGCCGGCGGCCAGCAAACGGCCTGGCATCTTAAGCCTGTTAAATACGCCGCATCCGGTCATGACGGCTCCTTGATCGAATCGAGCATATCCATGTCCGAGACCAGGTCCAGGTCCTTGAGGATATCGGTGTTCTCGAACATCTCCAGGTCCGCGACGATCTCGCGGTCAGCCTCGCTCAAAGCGGCTACCGGCAGGACCGGCACTTTCCCGGCCGGAGGGACCGGCGGGAGCACGGCCGGGGTCTTTACCGGCACGGGCGCCGGCAGGACCGGGACCGCCGCGGGCGGCTTCACCGGCTTCAAGTCATCGGCGGCGCGGCCTAGCGGGGCTGCCGGCGCGGCGCTGCCGTCCGCCGGAGCCTGGGCCGGCTCGGCTGAGTACCCCGGCGACCGCTCCCCGGCCTTTTCGGCCGGAGGTTCCCACACCAACAGGACCACGCCCACGGCCGCCAGCAGGAAAACCCCGGTCACCACGATCGCCGGCCCCCGCGGCTTCCTCGCCGCAGGCGGACCGTCCGGCGGGACAGCCGGGCCGGCCTCCGGCCGGATGCTGTCCATCACCGAGGCCGTGAAATCCGGCCGCAACGGAGGCGGCACCGGCCCCTGGCCGATCCGCTCCCAGGTGGAAGCAAGCGCCCGCATCTCCCGGGCGCAGTCCGGGCACCCCTTGAGGTGCGCCTCGATCTCCGCCCTGAGACCGGAGGGGACCTCGTTGTCCAGAAAAGCCACCAGTTCTTCCCTGACCGCGCGGCAGTCCATGATCTTTCTCCTTACTTACTGTAATCCCTTAATCGGCCAAAAGTTCCCCGGATTCTCTCATATTTTCCCTTCCGGCTCCAGCCGTTCCCTGAGCGCCAGGCGGGCCCGGTGCAGCATGGACTTGACGGCCTTGGCGGAACAACCCAGAACGCCGGCGATCTCTTCATAGGACAACCCCTCAAAACGGGAGAGCAGAACGGCCAGGCGCTGCGGCTCCGGCAGGCTGTCCACGGCGCGCCGGACCAGTTCCGCCTGCTCCTTGCGCTGCAGCCCTTCGGCCGGCGTGGGCATGTTCGGGTCCGCCACCTGCCGCGGCACCGCGTCCTCCCCGGTCCCGATATCCTCGTCCAGCGAGACCGTGGGCCGCTCCCGCGCCAGCGCCTTCAGGCAGGTGTTCTTCACGATGGTATAGAGCCAAGTGGTGAACCGCGCCGCAGGTTCGTAGTTCTGCCGGGCCAGGTAGACCTTGACAAAGGCCTCCTGCGCCGCGTCCTGGGCGTCCTCGGCGTTGCCCAGGAAACGGTACGCCAGATGGTAAACGCGCGTCTTGTGGCGCTCGACCAGGGCCTCGAAGGCCTTCTCGTCGCCGCCCTTGGCGCGCAGCATAAGCTTGATATCGTCTTCCGGATGGTCCATGCCTGGCCTGTTAAAGGTCCGGTACCGTGACTGAACTGCTGTCAGACCGCTGGGGACATTATAAGCGCGAAGGATGAACGATGGTCACTGATTTTTGGGAAAAAAAACCGCGCGCTGTCTCGGTACATATCCCGCCCGGCGAAGCGTTGCTTCAACATTGCCTTTCCGGAAATGCAACGCGGAGCCCTGCTCGCCGGCACCCCCTGGCGAGCAGGGCGGCCTCGGGATTTTTGGGCCAAGGGTCCTTGGCCCAAAAAAAATGCCCCGTTCTCACCGGGAGAGAACGGGGCTGAATTTTCAGGCTGGCGAATGCTCTCACTACGCTCTTTTACGCGATTCTGATTATCCTCGCCAGCCCTTAGACCGGCCGCTGCGTGCTTTTTTTCTTCGCGGCCTGATTTAACTCTACTACTTTTAAAAAAGTTGTCAAGGGGTGATTTTCCCGTCGATGCTGCCGCCATTTTCCCGCCCTTGGCCGGCCGGGCCCGGGCTCAGGACCCGACCAGGCGCGCGCCCAGCTCGAAGGCCTTGCGGCAGTCCACGGGAAAGACCTCCCGCCTGCGCTGCAGTTTCTTGGCCGGGTCGAAACGGGGCGCGTAGACCTTGGAATAATCCTCGAACTGGTAAGTGTCGCAGCACAGGAGCTGCTCGCTCCCGCCGAAGATCCGCTCGAGCAGGCGCCCGGCGGCCGCGAAGCGCTGGGGGTAGCCGAACTGTTCCATGGCCTCCTCCGGCAGCCCCATGGTGTAGACGAAGGCGGTGCGGACCCGGCGCGGGAACAGGGTCCCCGGCGGGTCGGTGTAGGTCAGGTACGGGAACACCAGCCGTTCCAGGAAGGACTGCATCTCCCCCGTCACGCTGCCCAGGTAGACCGGCGAGCCGAAGATCAGCGCCCCGGCCGACCCCGCTTTTTCCAATACCGGCCTGAGCCCGTCGTCCACTGCGCAGCGGCCGTAGCTTTTGCCGCCCCGGGCCTTGCAGGCGAAACAGCTGACGCAGCCCTTATAGTCCAGTTCGTAAAGATGGACCAGCTCGGTCTCCGCGCCCCTGGACGCGGCGCCTTCCAGGGCTTTCCCGAGCAGGGTGGCGGTGTTCCATTCCCGCCGCGGGCTTCCGTTGAAGGCGATGACTTTCATGTTCCCTCCCGTCCGGGCCGCCGTGCCGCGGCCATATCACGAAAACGAGGATATCCCCGCAGGCTCACCGGCCTATTCGCACGGCCCCAGGTACTTGCCGTCGATCGAGACCACGGCCTCGGTGCTGCGGCCCCGCTCCTTCTGGACGCTGCGGGTCTCGCCTTTCACGGAATTCCCCGTGTAGGTCATCTTGCCGGTCGTGTCGGTCTCGACGCCCTTGTCCTTGCAGACGACGTGGAAGGTCACCGTGTTGCCCTTCATCTCGTGGGTCTGCTGGCAGTTCTTTCCGCTCTTCGTGTCCGGGACCGGGTCCTGCTCGGTGATGCACTGCGTGACCGTGGTGGTCAGGCCGCCGCCGGGGCCCATCCCCATCTTCATGCCCATGGAACCCTGCATCTTCTCCATCATGGCCCGGGCCTCGGGCGGCATGTTCTCCATCTCCTTCATGGCCTTGGCCGCCTCCGCCGCTTCCTCGGAATCGCCGCCGATGGTGGTGGTCATGGTCATGGACCACTTCCCGGCCTTGAACCCCTGCGCCTGGGCCGCCGTGACAGGCAGCGCTGCCAGTAACAGGACCAGGGACAACATTAACTGAAGATACATAAAACCTCCTTAATAGATGGTTGAACCTTGACGTTAGACCTCCCCCCTCTCCGGTAGGGTGGAGGTCCTATATCTTTATCCTCTGCAGATAGAGCAGCTCGGCCGGGGAGAAGTCGTCCCGCAGCACCGGCACGCGGCGCAGGAAGGCCGGCATCACGGTGTGCGTGACGCGCGCGTACTCCTCAAAGCCCTTGATCCTGACCTTCCCGGAATCGACGAGCGCCTTCAGCCGAAGGTACACCTGGTCCTGGTTGAGCGTCTCCCCGGTCCGCGTGGCCAGAAGGAATATGTTCATGCGCTTGTAGAAATTCCTCTGCGGGTCCGGCAGGACATTGGGCACCGCGTAGACGTTCTTGAACACCTTCCCCAGGGTCTTGTACAGCGCCAGGAAAAGCTTGTTCGCCACCCCGCCCTCCAGGCTGATGAAATTGACCGCCACGGCCCCGCCGGGGGCAAGCTTCCCCTCCAGCTCCTTGAAGAACTCTTTGGTCAGCAGGTGGAACGGGACCCGGCCGGCCGAGTTGAACACGTCCAGGAAGATGATGTCGTAGGTCTGCTCCGTTTCCCGCAGGAACCGGCGGGCGTCGGCGATATGCACCTTCAGCCCCTCCTTCTCCTCGAAGAAGAAATAATCCTTGCTGGCCCGGACCACCAGCGGGTCGATCTCGACCACATCCACCTGGAGGCCGGGGTAATCGTCATGGAAGTTCCGGGGCGCCACCCCGCCCCCGCAGCCGAGGAAGAGCACCCGCCGCATCTCCGGCACGAAGGCCAAGGGCAGGCGCATCATGTCCGTGGTCGGGTAGGGCGAGGCGTGGTCCCCGGACAGGTAGACCCCGGTCTGTCCGTAATTGCCGTCGAACGCCAGTTTGCGGATGCCCGCCGGCAGGTCTTCCAGCACCGTCACCTGGTTGTAGAAGGAGTCCTGCTGGAAAACGACCGTCTGGGGCGGTTCCGGCGTGAACGTCCCGGGGACCCCTTGGTACGACGCCGCCACGGACACCCCGAAAAAGAGGTAACACAGAAGCGACAGCGCCCGCTTCTTCTCGCCGATGAAAACGAGCAGGGCCAGCGCCGCCAGGACGAGGCCCGACAAGACGAAGATATAGGGCACGCTGACGATATTGATCAGCAGGAAGGCCGTCAACAGCGTGCCGAGGATGTTGCCCGCCGCCGAGACCGCGTACAGCCGCCCGGTGGTGTTGCCCACCGACGACACGTCCCGGACGCAGAACTTGACGGCGAAAGGCGACACCATCCCCAGAAGCAGGCTGGGGATGAAGAAGATGATGAGCGACGCCAAGAGCGGCCCGGCCTGGTCGCCCACCCTCATATTCACCAGCCAGGGGTTGGTCCACCGGCCGATGAACGGGACCAGGAAGACAAAGACGCCCGCGGCGCCCAGGAGGCCGCCCCAGACCGTGCGCGACGGGTGGCGGTCGGCCAGTCCGCCGCCGAGGAAATAACCGCAGGCCAGCGCCGCCAGGAACACGCTGATCAGGCTGGCCCAGACGAAGATCGTGCCGCCGAAATGCGGGGCCAGCACCCGGCTGCCGGCGATCTCCATGGTCATGAGCACGCTGCCGGCGATGAAGACCACCGCCGTGATGAA
>CAYTIW010000088.1:0-5840 GCA_964438075.1 uncultured Planctomycetales bacterium | reverse complement strand
TGGGCTGGCTGAGCCTGGTGGTTGAACGGGGTATTTTAAAGATCGCCGGCAGCCTGGCATTGCGTAAGATGGGGGTGTTGAAACATTGATCGATCGCATGTCCCATCCGAGGAGTCAGGCGTACAGATACTTTTTATGTTGGAGGGATCAGGGCGTATAAACAAGGAGATGAGATAATGTCGGAAGTCACTATTCAAGCGCTGAAGAACGGTCCGTTCCTGGTGAACGGCGAGGTCAAGTTGAAGGACGGCGACGGCAAGCCGATACCGGCCAAAGACAAGGCGGTGGCTCTTTGCCGCTGCGGGCAGTCCGCTAACAAGCCGTTCTGCGACGGGACTCATGTCAAGGCCGGGTTCAAGGGATAAAGGACCGCACGGGGGGCAAGTATGAAAGGCGTGGTAAAGGTCGATAAGCAGGTAAATACCATCGGCCGGGCGAGGTCCTTTACTGTCCTGGGAGACCCCGGTTGCGACGGCCTGGGGGTGGAGATCATGACCACCTTCTCCAAGGCCATGAACTGCACCCATTCGGACTTCAAGATCATCCTGGGCGACCTGGTGCCTTTCGGCCTGGAGGGTTTCTACAAACACGTCTCCGATATCATAAACGACGTCTCGCCGAACCCGGTCTACAGCCTGTGCGGCAACCATGATACCGAGCATTACGTGAAGTATTTCGGGCTGAAGGACTATCTCCTGGTCAACGAGGATATGCTGATCGTGCTCCTGGACAACTCCCGGCGGAAGTTCGAGGCCGGGACGTTGGCTTTCCTGGGGGCATCGCTCAGGGATCACCGGCGGCGGAACATACTGATCTTGTTCCATATACCCCCGCCAACGCGTTTTTCGTCCAACAGCATGAAGGCGGAAGAGTGGGCGCGGATAAGGGAGGTCATGGACCCGTACAAGGATGATATACGTTACATCCTTTCCGGCCACGTGCATTCCTTTTTTGAGGATGAGGTGGACGGTTATAAGGTGGTGGTGTCGGGCGGCGGGGGAGCCCGGCTGGATTTCTTCGGCGGCCTGCCGGACCGGGAGCATTCCTTCCACCATGTCCTGAATTTCCATCTCGACCAGCAGGGGCTTTTGCGGTATGAATTCGTCTCCCTGGCAGATGTGACCTATGACCGCGAGAGCCGCAACGATAAGGTCCGCAAGCTGCTGGAAGATGCCTTCCAGTACGAAGCGTCGGCGCATATCCGTTTCCAGTTCTTCGCCGACGATGCCTATGCCAAAGGGTATTTCGGCATCGAAAAGCTGTTCCGGGCCTTTGCCAAGTCCGCGTTCTACCATGCCAAGAACTATTTCAGCGTGCTGAACCGGCTGGGCAGTATACAGAACAATCTTGAGCTGAGCCGGGAGCAGGAGCGGGCAGACCTGGACAGGCTCAGCTCTGAATTCATGCCCTTTACTCTGGTGGCCCCTTCGCCGTTGGCCTATTACGGTTTTTACGAGGCATATGAGGCCAAAAAGAAGAACTTCGAGCTTCTGCCCGATGCGATAAAGGCTTATGGGTCCGGCGAGGATATCGAGGCCAGGGATTATTATGTCTGCACCTCCTGCGGCAACATGCGCAGCGCCGATGGGCCGCCCGACCACTGCCATATCTGCGGGGCTCCGCCGGACAAGATCATCAAGATATGACCGTTGCTGTTGACACAAATTCTTCCCGGGGTCGCAGGTGCCCTCGCGCCCCTATCCTGGAAATAAATTATGAACCTGGATATCCTTAGAAAGATCGACTTCTGGGTCGGGGTGCCGGCATGTTTTCTCCTGAGCCTGGCGAACTCTGTGGGCAGATGTCTAGGGGGAAGGGGGGAGAACCGTCCGCCCCGGAAGGTCATTTTCATCAAGCTGTATGAAATGGGCTCCATTATCATGGCCTACCCTCTTATCCGGCAGGTCAGGGCCGATCACCCTTCGGCAGAGCTTTTTATCCTGACCTTTGAAAATAACCGCGGGGTTCTCCGTCTGCTGGACGATATCATACCGCCCGGGAACATTTTCGCCATCCGCCGGGATAAGGCGTTCTTGCCGGGGGATCTGCTGGCTGCGGTCCGAAAGATACGGAGGGAAGATATCGATGTGGTATTCGACCTGGAATTTTTCTCCCGTTATTCGGCGGTCCTGTCTTTTCTGGTCGGACCCCGCCAGCGGGTCGGATTCTTCCGTTACGGTTTTGAAGGTTTGTACCGGGGCGACCTCATGACCCATAAGGTCCAGTATAATCCGCTCATCCACATGAGCAGGTGTTATCTGTCCCTGGGGCAGGTCATCCGTCAGCCCGGGAAGGGGACCCCTGAGATGGAATATGCCGTAGAAGAGGGCGAACCGGTCTGGCCGGTCCACCGGTCGGAACCGGCAGTCCGGGAGAGGGTCAAAGAAAGATTGAGGCAGGCCGGCATAGCCGACGGGCAGCGGGTCTTCCTGCTGCATCCTGGGGATGGTTTCCTGCCCGTGAGGGAGTGGCCGCTGGACCATTTTATAGCTCTTTCAGAAAGGATCCTGAAGACCGACGGAAACCGGGTCGTGTTGGTCGGTACTGAGGACGCCTCGAAGAAAGCGGCGATGATAATAAAGGCCCTGGGCGATGAACGATGCGTCGACTTCACCGGCAGGACATCCCTCGAGGAGCTCATGGAATTGATGGGGCTTTCCGCGGCGCTTGTAACGCATGATTCCGGGATGGCGCACCTGGCCATGTTTTCGACGATGAGGACGTTCGTCATTTTCGGCCCGGAAAGCCCGCAGGTCTTCGCTCCGCTCGGCGAGAGGATCACGGTGCTTTATTCGAACTGGCCCTGTTCGCCCTGTCTTTCCGTGCTGAATCACCGGCATTCCTTTTGCCGGGATAACCGGTGCCTCAAGGCCGTCAGTCCCGACGATGTCTTCGCCGTTGTGCAGGAGGCGTGTCAAGGATGACCAAGCTGATATACGATATCCTGATCTATGGTTACTATTTCTTCCTGTCCGCGCTGGTCATCGCCTTCGCGGTCATAGTATTCATGAACGGGAGGCGTTTGGTCAGCCTCCTGGGCGGGATCAGCCGGAGGACCTGGTTAACGCTTTTTATAATAATGTCAGCGGGTCTTTTTATCCGGATATGGGCGGTCCCGCACACGCATCATGTTTACTTCGACGAGTTCGAACACCTTAACGGGGCGGAGAACCTGTTTTACCGGGGTATCTATTGTGCGACGGAACAGGGGACCGGCAGCAGCCCCGAAGTGATCGAGCCTTTGAACTGGCCGCCGATGTACCATTATCTATTGTCAGTGGCCTTCGCGGCGTTCGGCCCTTCCGAGGCCGTGGCCTTCGAGCTCTCTTCGGTTCTCGGCGCCCTGTCGGTCCTTTTGGTGTTCTTGTTGGCATACCTTTTGCTGAATGACCAGCGCGTCGCCATCTACGCCGCCTTTCTGTTCAACCTTATCCCGGTCCATCTGAAATATTCCGGCAGTTCCGAGACGGGCATCACCTCGCTGTTCTTTATCCTGTGGGCCCTCATAAGCGGTCTGATCTATGTCAGGCGTTTTGACACGCAAGGCCTTTGGGGGCTGATCCTCTCCCTGGCCGTCGCGTTGTACTGCCGGCCGGAGAACTTTTTTCTGCTGGTCCTGGTCCCGGGTTTTGTCCTGCTGTTCCTGGATAAGAACCAGCGGTCCTCGGGGACTGCGCGGGCCCACTTGATCGTATCCGTTTGTTCTTTGATGGTGCTGGCCGCCCCGTATCTGGTCCATATGCTCCTGGGGCAGATCGTTGTGCACCCTCCCGGCTGGGAGCAGGGAACGGGGCGCAGGCTTTTGAATTTGAAGGAACATGTTATCGGCAATCTTTGGTTCTGGTCCGGCCCGTACCATCCTTCGCTGGTCACTTTACTGGCCTTGGCCGGGATACCGGTCTTGTGGAAGCAGGATCGAAAGATTTTGTTGTTCAGCGGAGTATGGTTCTTTTCATTATTGGTCCTGTATTCTTCTTATCATATCGGCGTTTTCGACGGTCTCGACTCGGACAGGTTCGCATTGAATTTGTATGTCAGCGTGGTCTTTTGGGCCGGTGTCGGACTGGCGAAGCTGTTTGTTTCTTGGCGATGGCGCCGGGAGTGGTTCTTAACCCTTGTCTTGGTCTTGATCGGGCTTCAGAGCGCGGGGTGTTTCCGGGAGAATGTGGACAGAACCTTTTCGCGGGACGTTCATAAGGAGTATCAATTGATATTGGCCTGCCGGGATATTGTTCCGGATGATGTTCACGTGCTGGCCTATAATCCTCCTTCCATCGTGTCCGCCATGCACAAGAAGGCCGTGGCGGTGGACGTTTTCCGGGGCCTGAGCAGCGGGCCGCGGAGCCTGGTCCTGTTTAAAGACCACTGGTACGCCCAGAAAGCCGGCGCCGACGGACTGGCCAGCTATCTTCAAGATCGATACGATTTCGAGGTGCTGTGCGGCGACGGCCGCTCTGCTTTTATCAGGTTGAGGATGAAACAGAATTGAAGCAGGGGATAACGACGGCCGAGCGGCTGCTCAGAGGTCGGCATTTACGCCTGTGACAGGCTGGGCCCGGGCGTGAACAAGCGCGGCGGGCCCGTTCTTTTCTTGGTTGGCAAGCCGAGGGCCCGGGACTATAATTCACCAAAAGTCAGCGCGATGGGCCGGGGCACAGTCTTGCCCAGAAGAGAGTCCGGCATAGAAAATATAAAAGCACCAGCGAAAGGAGATTTATGTCCCCATATAACCAGGCCAGTAACGAAGATAATTCTTTCCGTGTGATCGTGATCCTGCTGATAGCCATACCGCTGATCGGATGGCTGCTGTCTTTCGCCTACAAAAAGTATTCCCAGTCCGAGACCAAGGCGAAAGAGTGCGAGGTGTCCTGCACGACCAATGGTTACGCCGGATACGATTTCAAGTGGGATGTCTTCGGCGAACCTAAATGCGATTGCGTGGGGCAGCAACAGCAGTAACATGGCGTCAGGGCCTCTCCCCAAGTCAAGGCAGCTTATGGTGTGATCCTTTCCGTCCTGTTCAGACGTTTATTCGCCCGAAATACCGGCACCCCGGGTTTAAAGGGGGGGCATATTCTTTTCTTGAAACATTTTCCACTTTTGTGCTATGTTCTAGTATCACTCAAACAACCGGGATAATGCGTTTAAAAGAGGATTTGTAAAATGAAGACAATTAATTTTGTTTTTATGTTTATCATCTTGTCCTGCCTGGCCGATCCGGCCTTTTCACAGGGTGCCGCTGCCGCTGAAACGAAAGCTGAGAAAACGCAACTTTCTCAGGAGTGGGTTGAAACGGAATACAAGATCGCCAGCGGGAATATACTCCGGGTTGACATGTACAACGGCAAAGGCGAGAAGCTCAGCCAGACAGTGCGCGTGTCATCGGACGGGGTCATAAGCCTGCCTTTCGTTGGGGAATTGAACGCGGCCGGCCTGACGGTCACGCAGTTGCAGAGGGAGCTGAAACAGCGGCTCGTCAAGAACGATTTTGTTTCTTCCAATGCGCTGGTCTTCGTAGAGGAGTTCAGCAAGGTCACGATAGTCGGGGAGGTGAACCGGTCCGGAGATTACCCGATCAAGGGCCGGCTGACCATAGTGGAGCTGGTCGCCATGGCCGGCGGGTTCAGCGAATTCGCTTCCACCGAGGAGGTCAAGATCATCCGGCTCAACCCTGACGGCACCAAGACCAAGATCGTGGTGGGTTTGTATGAAGTGATGAACAACGGGTCGACCGAGAACGAGGGCTTCCTGCTTAACCCCAACGATGTCGTCATAGTGCCGCGGAGCGTCGTGAGCATCATGGGCGAAGTGAACAAGCCCGGTATCTATCCTACCCGGGG
>CAYTIW010000087.1:3335-5868 GCA_964438075.1 uncultured Planctomycetales bacterium | reverse complement strand
ATTGGCGAAAGGGGGGCCCTTTCATCAGGTCCGGTGATCGTCAGTGCCAGTTCCCGGCATGGGCCTGCAGAATGTTTTAAGGCTGGTTATGGCCAGGAGCAGCCCCGCGATAGCCGAGGCAATGGCTACCCAGATTATCAGGACGGTCTGCAGGCCGTTAAAATAAACGAACCTGACGATATGCCTGCCCGGAGGGACGAAGACGGCTTTGAAGGCGGCATAGGCTTTATGGATATCGACCGGAGTATTGTCGACATACGCCTTCCACCCGGGATGGAAGGCGTCGGCATAATAGAGCCACGCCCCTTGAGGCGCGGTGACGTCGGCGGAGAGCTTTAAAGCATTCAAATGGAAATCTTCGACCTTGACTTCTCCGGCGGGATCCGCTGGCCGCAGGGCGGGCAGGCTTCCTTGGGGAGAGGTCGTTATTATCAGTGTCCGGGCCAGGTCTTCCCGGACGGCGCCGATCTCGCTTAGCGTTTGGGTATCTTTGGCGGCGGTCCCTTTTTGCAGGAGATCGTTCTTTTTCCGCGCTGAAAGCAAGAAATCCTCTTCGCTCATGTACCTTACATCGGTTGTCAAACGGAGCTTGGGTGACCCGCATCCGTTGACCGCGGTCAGAACATAAGGAGTTCGGTAAAGCTTCCTTATCCCGTCTGACATCCAGTCATTGCGGGAGTCCTGGAAACAGGGTTCGTACTGGAAGAAATTATAATCTGAAGCGTAGAAATAGAGCCCCTTAAGCCGGGAAGCGGTCCCTATGGCCAGGGCCTTGCAGTCACGGTCATTGGCAGGAGCCGGGGTGCGGCGTTCATTATAAGGGGGTTTTTGCACATACATGGCCGAGTAAAGGTCCCTGTCTTGTGAAGCATCTGCCGCCACTTCTTTATATACGGCATATTGGAATGATAGCAGGTCTAATAGCAGTGCCGAAGACAGAAGCAGGAGGATAATATTTTCCCCATGCCGACCATTGCCGGCCTTTTTTAATGCCCAGGCGAAACCCCATCCTGAGCCCATGATGATAAGGATCTTCACTATGACCTGCAGATAAGCGCTGTGGCGGTAATAGCTCATTAATGGCAGATAATAAGACAGCCGCTGGAATATCCCTTCAAAAGAGATCAGAAGGATGGCGCCGGCTGTTATTATAATGCCCGCGAGAGCCCGGTCGCGGACACGGAATAAGGCTATTATTAACAAGATCACCGGCAGGATCCCGACGTATATCGTGTAGTCTTTGTATAACGAGGGGAACAGCGGCAGGCGAAAGAGGAGGCATTGCAGCCAATCCGCCGGGCTCTTGTGGCCGCCGTATGCCAGGAAAGTATTTATGTCCAAATGGCCTTTCACGTCGCGGCCGATGGCTTCGAACGAAGCGCTGGCGGCCATTTCTTTCAGGCAGATGAAGTACAGCGCGGCCGAGATAACAAGCAGCGCGAAGGCGGCCAGGTTGGAACGGGTCGGGGACAACGGGAGTGTTACGGCGGCCTTGAGCTTGGCAGGGGGAAATAAACAAATATAGAACAGCAATGAGGCTAACAACGGCGGGATCATGAAATAAGGCGCTGTCCCGATGCTGGTCAAGGCGATCAGTCCTAGCGAGAGCCATAAATATCCTGCCCGCCCTTTACGGACGGCCTTAAGAATGAAATAGAGCGTCCAGGGCATCAGGTAGAAGAACCGCAGGTTGAAGAAAGGCTGGTAGAATGGCGCGCAGGAAAGGACCGCCGCGAGGGAGGCCAGCAAGGCGGCCTTGCGGTCTTTGGTGGTGTACCTTACGAAAGCAAAAACCCCTCCGGCCAATATAAGTTCGTCGATGGCTATTGATAGATGGTAGATCAGGAAGGCGTCGCGGACCTGAAAGACTTTGGCGAACATCCCGACAAGATAATTCGCGGGAGAAAAGGCGTTGATCTGGAAGAAACTGCTGGGCACGCCGCAGATGCTGTAGGGAGACCACTGGGCCAGCTGGCCATGGAAAAAGAATTGGGAATAAAAGTGGTAGATGCCGGTCAGCACGAACATGCCGTCATGGACGGGATACAGCGGCCGGATGAAGAAGGGCGCATTGATAAGGGCAATGGCGGCCGCAATTACCAGAAGGCCTGTCAATGGCCGTCGATCGGTCTTGGTCTTCACTGTGTCTGCGCTTCCTTTAACAAGGCTTTGGCATGTTTAACGGCCAGGTCGGACATCTTGTCGCCGGCCATCATGTGCGCCAGTTCCTCGATTCGCGTTCTGTCGGCCAGAGTGTCGACCTGCGTTTTGGTGCGTCCGTTCTCGACCACTTTATTTATTTTGAAATGCACATCCGCGAAGGCCGCGATCTGGGGCAGATGCGTGATGAGGATCACCTGGCGGTAAGAGCTGATCTCTTTTAATTTCTTGCCTATGGTCGTCCCCAGCCGACCCCCGATCTGGGCGTCGATCTCGTCAAAAATAAGGACCGGGACCGGGTCGACCTCCATCAAGGCTTTCTTGACCGCCAGCATGATGCGGGCCGATTCCCCCGAAGACACGATTTCGGCCA
>CAYTIW010000087.1:0-3235 GCA_964438075.1 uncultured Planctomycetales bacterium | reverse complement strand
TTCAGTGATTCGGTATTATGTTCGAAATTGCTTAGAAGGTCGTGTTTGTGCTTGGCTTCGGCATGGAAAGCCCGGGCATTGTCCAAGGTCGGGCCGTACTTCTTTATGATGTCCCGGTAGATATCGATCTTCAGGTTGACCTCCTGGGCGTAGCCCGGGTCGAACTGCAGCGATCCGGCATAGTCGCGCAGGGATGCGACCAGGTCGTGGACATTCTCCTGCAGCATTGTCAGTGATTCCAGATACGGAGCGGTCTTGGCATCGATATGGGATAAATTCTCCAGCGGCTGATAGGCTCGTGAAAGAGCGGCCTCGATGCCGGCTTCTTCGTTGGCAAGGCATTCCAGAGCTTGATGGACATTGGCAAAAAGTTTTTCAGCGTTGTTGACCTTCACCTGGTCCGACTCGAGCTGGGCCATATCCGAATCCTCGAGGGGAACCTGTTCCAGTTCTTTCAACTGGTGGGTCAGGAAGTCCAGGTCGCGCTCCCTGGTATGGTCGAGTTCCTGGAGGGTTCGGATCTGTTTTTGGATAGCGGTATATTCTTCATAACAGGACCGGTAAGGATTTATGCTCTTGCCGAAATCGGTCAGTGCGTCCATGATCCCCAGATGCATGTTCTCGGCCAGTAGTAACTGATGGTCGTGGGGGCCGTGAAAATCGATAAGCCGGTCTCCCAGTTCCTTTAATTGGGCCACCGTGGCGTTCATGCCGTTGATCCTGACGCGGTTCTTGCCGTCCGCGGTCACCGAGCGTTGCAGGATAAGGGTGCCGTCATCAGAGGGGAAGTCTTGGAGGAGGGCCAGCCCCTCGGCCATGCCGGCCTTGGGGCGGAATACGGCGGTGACCAGGCACTGGTCCGCCTGGTCCCTCAGGTAACTGTTCTGGAACCGTTCCCCGAGCGAAAAACGTAGCGCGTCGATCAGTATGGATTTACCCGCGCCGGTCTCGCCGGTCAGGATATTAAGGCCGGTGGCCAGGTCCAGGGTGACATATTCAATGATGCCAAAGTTCTTGATGGTCAATGTTTCCAGCATGCGACCATGATACCAAAATTTTTATTAACGAACATTTTCTTTACACAAATTATTGATTTTGATAATATGACCTCCCTTGAAAGGGTAGTAATTTCAGAGTGGATGCCGACGTGCAAGAACCGGCCCGATCGAAAAACCTGTCCGGTACAGTTGTGCCGGCCTGGCATTGAAGTCCCGCCTGGTTTGACAGCGGCGATTTGGTATTTTACACTATGTCCTGACCCCTTGGGGGGCAGAGCATCGTTTCTCTGACAAATTGTCGAGTAAATATATTCTTGCCGACGCAGCTCTGTTGGTCGAGCAGCGTTTTTGCCCCTTGGTTTTGTCGGCCTTTAAATATTTCTGCCGACGTAGCTCAGTTGGTAGAGCAGCGGTTTTGTAAACCGCTGGTCGGGGGTTCAAGTCCCTTCGTCGGCTTCTTTGGCCGACAAAGCCGGGGGTCTTTTGGAACAATATAATGACAGCGTCGGGAAAATTTAGGGCAGATACTCAAGTGGCCAACGAGGACAGACTGTAAATCTGTTGCATCCGTGCTACGAAGGTTCGAATCCTTCTCTGCCCACCATTAATTCATTAAGACAAAGACCTCGTTCAGTATATAGGGCGAGGTTTTTGCTTTAATAGATAAACTTCAACCTTTTAATATTTATATTATAGACAAATATTTTATGTTATATTTAAGTCGTAATCATCCCATAAAAAAAGATTAATATTCAACACTTACCTTTTATGTCTAATTATTATCAGCTTTGGCAGAAGACTATAAATCTTATTTTGGTGCTTTCTTTAGCGCTTGGCCCGGAGTGCGCCTATGCCCAGAGCGCTTTTGTTTCCATGCTCCCGGAACCGGGTGTGATGGTTGCCAGGTCGTCGGCTTTTGTCCCTGTGCTGGTCAAAGGGCTGGTGGCGCATCCGGACGAACCGCTCAAGTTCGATTTCATCGTCGATTCCGGAAATGACTCCCCGGATGCGGCTGTCATCCAAGAGCAAAGCGAACGCATTGCCAAATATTTTCTGGCGGCGCTGACGGTGCCGGAGGACCAGCTCTGGGTCAACCTTTCGCCTTATGAACAGGACCGCATCATCGAGGACGAGCTTGGGCGCACCGTCCTCGGCCGCGACATGCTGGCTCAGGACTATGTGCTCAAGCAGTTGACCGCTTCCATCATCTATCCGGATGAAAGCCTGGGGAAGGATTTTTGGTCCAAGATATACCGGGAGGCGCAGGAGAAGTTCGGCACCACGGAGCTCCTGGTGGATACCTTCAACAAGGTCTGGATCATGCCGGAGGTGGCGGAGGTCTTTGAGAAAGGCAACGCGGTCTATATCACTTCGGCGAAACTGAAGGTGATGCTGGACAGCGACCGCACGGCCATGGCCCATAACGGTTCGGGTGAGATGCCGGAGGATAAAGAGTCGCTCGCCAAGGCGGTCCTGCGCGAGGTCGTCATCCCGGCCATCGAAAAGGAAGTGAACGAGGGCAAGAACTTCGCGGTCATCCGCCAGGTCTACCACGCGGCGATCCTGGCCAAATGGTACCGCGAGCTTATCCAGAACACCCTCCTGGCAGACGCCTATGTCGGCAAGAACCGCGTGGGGGGCGTCACCACCGATGACCGCGCCTTGAAGGAGCAGATCTACCAGCGATACATCGCGGCTTATAAGAAGGGCGTCTTCAACCTTATCAAGGAAGAGGCCGACCCGGTAACGGGCGAGGCCGTGCCGCGGAAGTATTTCTCCGGCGGGATCTCCGACTTCGCCATGAAGGACATCCCCCTGAAGCGGACATCCGATATCGAGCGTGCCAGCCGGCCCGTCGGCCGCACCTTCAAGGTCGATATGGCCATGAGCGGGGTGTCCCGGGACCTGGCTGACGCCGCGATGATCACGGTAACGCCCCAGCAGGCGCTCGCATACCAGGCCGAGGTGCGCCAACGGTTCGAAGAGTTCGACCGCACGGCCGCGGTGCAGTTCAGTGCGGCCACACCGCCCGAAAAAGTGGCGGAAGTCATAAGACGGAACAACGGCACCAGTGAGAGCATGTTCCAGCATGTCCAGGTCAGCCGCGACCAGGCCCTCAGAAGGATATACCAAGAGGTCCAGGGCATTATCAGGGAAATGCTCGGCGCCGCCTCGCCCGTGCTGGAAGCGAGCCTGGACGAGATCCACGTGACCATTGCCAACGACGATGTGGCCCC
>CAYTIW010000086.1:0-5878 GCA_964438075.1 uncultured Planctomycetales bacterium | reverse complement strand
TAATGCGAACAACCTAATAGTGTAAGGCCGAGTTGACCGCCGGCGTTTTTCCCAAACGGGAGAGACGCCGGCTTTTTGTTTAACCTGACGGAGGAAAGAATGACCGATGAACTGGTGAGTTTCGGAAGCGCGCCGGAGGCTGGGGAGCCTGCGGTTGACACCTCCACCCCGGAGGCTGCGCCGTCCGAACAACCGCAGTATCTGACGGTCGAGGCTTTCCGCGCTGAGCTGGCAAAGGCACAGGCCACAATTGTGGAGGAAGCCCGCCGAGCAGCGCAGAGCCAGGCCGGTAAACAACTATCCGGGATGGAGAAAAAGTTGGCAGGATGGCAGAAGCGCATGGAAGAGCAGGGCATTCCCGTTACCCAGCAGATGCTGGAGCAGGGACGCGCCCGCCTGGCTATGGCTGAGCTGGAGCGCCAGCAGGAGGACGATAGCGAGGCACCCCACCCCGCTGCGCCCGCCACCGTCCCGGCCGTGGTGGAGTATGTACGGGAGCAGGCCAACGCAATTTGTGACGAGTTCGGTGTGCAGATCACGCCCGCCGATCCCGAATACCGGATGCTGGCGCTGACCGACCCGGACCCGCGGGTATTTCTGGAGAGCGTGAGAGCCGCCGCCAATGCCAAGCGCACCCGCGCCGGCGCTAACGCCAAACCGCAGGGAGCACGCGCGCCGATGGCCGTGACCGGCCAGGGGCAGGGGGGCAACCTGATGGACCAATACCTGCGCGATATTACTAAGGTACAGCCCGGAAGCGAGCGGGCGCTGCAAATTCGCAGGGCCTACCGGCAGAAAGGGCTGAACATTTAGCCGCTTATAGGAGGGCAGCATGGCCCCGTTTGATTCACCGATTACTTCGTACAGTGATACCACGCCCCACAAGCAGGTCATCACCGACGTTATCAGCCTCATCGACCCCGTTGACACCCCGCTGATTACGGCCCTGGGCGGGCTGGATGGCGCGAGCGGCAAGTTCCGGTTCGCCAACTGGCCCAGCACCAAAGTTGAATGGCTGGAGGATACGCACATCGCCATCAGTGCCGCGATGAACGAGAGCGCGTCGATCACCTCCACCGTTACCACGATCACGATCACCGACGGCACCCTGTTCGAGAAGGGCCATATCATTCAGATCGACTCTGAAATGCTGTGGGTTTCCTCGGTGGACGTGTCAAACAACATTGTGACCGTCACCCGCGGCACCGGCGGATCGACCGCCGCCACGCACGCATCGACCGCCTCGGTCCTGATGGTTGGCATGGCCCGCCTGGAAGGTGCAGACTCGGATGCCATCGGCTTCACCGACCGCACCACGGGCAGCAACGTGACTCAGATTTTCCACCAGGAAGTCAAGGTCACTCGCACCCACTCGAAGCTCAGCCAGTACGGGATCACCGATGAGCTGGCCTACCAGCGCGACAAGGCGATTCCCGCCCTGACCCGCCTGATCGAGCGCCACCTGCTGTACAACAAGGGAGCATCCGCCGGCAGCGCCACCACGCCCCGCATCATGGGCGGCATCCAGGCGTTTGTCACCTCGAATAAGGTGAGCGGCGCATCCCTGGCACAGTCGGCATTCGAGAACGCGGTGCTCTCCGCCTACAACAGCGGCGGCGGCGGGCCGTTCATCGCCATTGTCAACCCGGCGAACATGCAGAAGATCAAGAACTGGTACGACCCGACGGCCACCAGCACCAACGTGAGCGTGTCGGTTCCGATTGACCAGCGCGAGGTCGGCATGAACGTCAACCGGATCAATACCCCGTTTGGGCAGGTGGATCTGGTGATGGACCGCTGGGTGCCGACCACGATCATCCCGATCCTGGACGTGAAGCACTGCGGCCTGCTGACCTACGACCCGCTGGGCTGGGAGCCGCTGGCGAAGACCGGCGACTACAACCGCGAGCAGGTGGTGGGCGAGTTCACCTTCTGCCTGCGACAGGAGAAGGCGCACGCCCTCCTGACCGCCGTTAGTTAGCGATGGAGGAGGGGAGGCCAACCGCCTCCCCTCCTTTGGAGAAACCTATGCCAGTACTCAAGACACAACCGGTTCTGTTCTGCAAACGCTGCGGGAGGCCGGTTGTGGCTTCGTTTGTAGCCAACTACAACACCGCGGCGGGCGTTGATATGGCGGCGATTATGCGCGCCGTCCAGGAAAACGCCCTATGCGAATTTCACGAGCGGCAGCGCGCCTGGTACCAGAGCCAGGGACGCGGTAGAGAGTGGGACGAAGGGAACCTATGACGCATCGGGTAGACATTGGCATCGCCTGTAACCAGACACAAACGAGCCGGTGGTGGGGCGCGGTGATGGGCCGCCTGCTCCAGGAGCAGCAGCGTGGTATCCAGATCGGGCAGATCCTGGCGATTGGCTCGGCGCTCCCCGACTTCAACAAGAATGAGTCGGTGGGCTACAACATCGCCCCGGTGGAGGACCCCCGGCGCAACGCACGCACGGATGCCAACCGCTGCTATGCCGTCAGCCGTTTCATGGGCGGCAATGCCGCGCAGGACTGGCAGGCGGATTGGATTATGTGGCTGGACGATGACACCGTTCCCCCGGATGGGTTCATCTCCAAACTGCTGGCGCATGAGAAACCGTTTGTGGCCGGCCTGTATTTCAACACCAACGAGCCATACAACCCGATTGCATACTACCGCGCCAGGGACCACATCGGCTATGACGCCCTGTGGGATTACCCGCACGGGGCGCTGATGCAGGTGGATAGTGTGGGCATGGGGTGCACGCTTGTGCACCGGGAGGTCTACGAGGCCATCCGCCGCGAGCACGAGGTGTTTGTGCGGCCCAACGGGAGTTTGTTCCCGGTGCATCGTTCGCAGGTTTACAACCTCAACATTCCCCAGCTTGCGCACCGCCCGCCGAGCGACGAGGTGTTCGTGTCGAACGGCTGGGCATGTACGCGCGTCACCCCCCCGGGCCCGGACGATAACCGCCTGTTCCCGTTCTACTCGATGGAGTACGGCAGGACCGAAGATCACCACTTCTGCGAGCTGGCCGAGGCTGCGGGCTACAAACCGTTCGTGGATACGACCATCCTGTGCGAGCACGTCAAGGCGAAACCGACCGGGTACAAGGACTACAAGGACTATCTCAATGCCAAAAAGAATCTTAATCCTCGGGGATGAGGTACTGGCGCGCCCGCGCTTTGAGGGCCTGACCGACGTGGAGTTTGTCGTCAACGACACGCAGCAGCCCGAGCCGGGGAGCTACGACGTGGTATGTCTCTCCAACCTGGTGCAGCAGGCGCGGCGCTTGCAGGTGCCGGCCATCTTGCAGGTGTACCGGGATGCACTGAAGGAGGGCGGCACGCTGATCGTCACCGCTCCATCGCTCGAATGGGCGTGTACCGAACTGGCCGTGAACGAAGACGCCAGCCTGTTCGCGTATATCTCCCTGTTCGGGGATGACGAAACGCCGCACCTGTCCGGGTTCCGCCTGCTGTGGCTGCGCGGGATGATCGAACGCATGGGGATGCTGGTGCAGAACGCACACGCCGAGGCCTACCACGTGACCGTGGGCGAGGATACGCACCGGGTATTACAGAACGTGGTGGTTGCCGTGAAGCGCACGCCGCAGGCAAGCGAGGCGATTCCGTGAGCCTGTCCACCTACGCCCCGCTGATTGAGTACCTGAAGCACACGCCGGATTGGGCGGGTGACATCCTGGAGATTGGCGCGCTGGTAGGGCACGGTACGCGGCAGTTGGCCGAGGCCTGGCCTGACCGCCTGGTGTGGGCACTGGATGTGTTCGATACCGACTACGACAAGACCCTGACGCAAGACGGGCTGGTGCTGGCCGAGCTGTACCGGCGCGAGTTACCCCCCGGCGTGGCGCAGCGGGCAGCGTTCGACCACAACACCGCCGACCTGCCAAACGTGCGTGTCATTGTGGGCGACAGCCGGGATGCGACATTCCCGCCGGGGCGTCTGTGGCTGGTGATTATCGACGGCGGGCATTCGCCGGGCGTCGTACTGAGTGACTGGTTCCGAGCCGCCGGGCGCGGGCCGCGCTATGTGGCGTTCCACGACTACCGCCACGACCTGCCCGAAGTGACCCGCGTTATCGACGCCGTGACCGAGGGACTGGAGCGGGTCGAACTTTCAAGCGCCTGGCTGGTGGTGAGGATATGATGACCGCCTGCGCCCTGGCCCTGGCTTTGTGGTATGCCTGGCGCTACAGCCGGGCGGAGATCGACCCGGATTGGGCCATGTTCAACTTGCAGGCGTTCACCGGCAGCCGCTACGGGCGCGACTTCCTGGACTGCAAGACGCCGCTGATCCACTGGTGGTACTACGCCATTGCCCGCGTGGTGGGGCGTGACGTGGGCCGGGTGCGGTTTGCGCATCACCTGCTCGTCAGCCTGCCGGGGATTATCGTCGGCGGGTGGGCGGGGCTGGCTTTTGTGACGCTGGTCAATAGCGGCTGGCTGTGGGCTTTCCACGGCAATGTTGGTCAGGTTCCCGCGGGCCTGGTGTTTATCGGTTTGCTTAGTGGCGACCCGTGGGTAGGGGGGTTATGCGTGGGGTTGGCTGTGGCGTCCGAGCCTAAGTTACTCCCGAGCGCGGCGGTCATGTTTATCGTGAATGGCTGGTATCTGCCTGGGGCAGTGTACGCCGTTATCGCCGGGGCTGTGGCCCTGTGTATCCGCCTGTTGTCTCGGGAGTACTGGGGCTACCTGACCGAGGCCAACCTCACCATAGCCCGACGCATGACCACATTCCGGCGCGAGATGGCAGCGCAGGGGCAGACCATGTTTCACGCATCCACCGGGGTGCTGTACATCCTGCCCTGGCTGGTGTTCGCAGTGCAGGCCCGCCCGGACTGGCGGTACTGGCTGGCCCCGGCGCTGTTTGTGGGCGTGACCCTGGCCGGGCTGGCCGTGCGCAACAACCACGCCCTCCCGCTGGCCGGGTGGATTGCCGCCGCTGGACTGCCGCCGGGCGTGACCCTGGCGCTGATCGCCGCCGACCTGATTAGCGCCCGGCTGTATCTGCCGGACCTGTGGAAAACATTTTACGGCGGGCTATCGGGACCAAACCAGGACGCCCGGATTGTGGGCGAATGGCTGCGCGACAAACCGGGGCGGCTGTGGGTCGATGGCCTGATGACCAACATCTACATCTACGCCCGCAAGCCCATCGAGTACGGGCTGAATGAGCAGGCGGAGATCCGCGAGGTGGCGCACGAGCGCCGCGAGAAATGGCGGCAGGCGTTCAAGGCCAGCCCGCCGGAGTGGGTAGTGCTGGGCTTTGCACCGGGGTACGAGTTTACCGGAGCGGGCTACCGGCTGGAGGCGCAAACGAGCGCGAGCAAGATATATCGGAGGCTGTGATGGAAGTCTATAACACGGTGCAAACGGGCGAACTGGCGGGCAGCGCTACCGCGGTGCAGATGCCCGACATCCCATGCAGGATGGCGATGTTCAAGGCGGCGGCGACGAACACGGGTCTCGTTTGTGTTGGGGCGGCGGGCGTGACCCTGGCTGCAGGCACAACGAACACCACGACCGGGTTGGAACTGGCGACGGGCGAGCAGACGCCCTGGATACCGATCCACAACCTGAACCTGCTGTATTACATCTGCGCGGGCGCGGGCGATGACTTGATCTATCTCGCGGTGGGGTAGGCCATGACGACCCTATTCACCGCAACCCTCTCGCTGGCCGGCATCCTGGGGGACGTCAGGAGTTCGACCACCACAGCCGCCGGGAGCGCCACCACCCTGGTGGATAGCACGCGCACCGAACTGGTGGACTATTGGAACGGCGGCACGGTGTGGATTACGTCCGGCACGCACTCGGGCAAGAGCCGCAAGATTACCGATTGGGCGCTGACCACGACGACGTTCACCATCC
>CAYTIW010000085.1:0-6012 GCA_964438075.1 uncultured Planctomycetales bacterium | reverse complement strand
GCTCAATACGGAACGGGGACGGTTTATCTACATTTTAAGAACAAGGACACTCTTTATTTTGCTTTGCTTGAAGAAAAGTTAAAGTGCTTATTAGCTTTGATTAAAGAGAAAGTAGGGCAAGTGAAAGATGCGAAAAAGAAGTTGGAGATTTTTATACAGGAAAGTTTAGTCTTCTTCGAGAAAAATCAGGATTTTTTTCAGATATTTGTCTCGGAGGGGAGTGAGTCATACATTGAAACAAGATTCCTAAAATCTTCCATTGGTTTGCAATTGCAAGAATACACAGAAAGCCTGCTGAAGGAGGCGCAAGGGCAAGGGGTTGTTAATAGTAATTTTGACCCGGAGCAAATCAGCAATGTGCTCGAAGCTATTTTAAAAACGATTACTCTTAAGTGGTTACAAAAGAAAAAGAGAAAAGAAGAAAGTTTAGTGGGTTTATCCGACACAATTCTTAGATTGTTTCTATACGGTGCTGCAAGTAAATAACCTGCCTTCTAGTATTTCCTCATAGTACTCTTTACAAAATCATTTACCTTGACAAGCCCATAAATGAATGGTATGCTTTAATTGTGAACAGTTGTTCACATATTGATATAATGTTCACAAGCAGCGTAATAAGAGGGTTTCGTGATTAATATTAGGGTGGCGGTGTGATAATGAAAAAACTATCGGTATTTATTACAAGCTTAAGCACTGTTATTGCGCTTACCTTTAATGTTGGCGCTTATGCGGATAATTCCCAAGAGGAATCGGTTTTAAAGATTAGCCTTGAGGAAACCGTTCAGAGGGCGCTGGATACTAGTGAAGAATTAAAGATAAAGGATAGCGAGATTAAGAAAAGCAAGGGTGTTTACGGTGAAGTTCGCTCAGAGGCGTTACCGCATATCAGCGGCCAATCTATTTGGACAAACAATATGGATTATCCGGATAAAGCTACCGGCAAGTATTACGATCACTCCTTAGATAACGGCATAAGCGCTTCGCAGCTTATTTGGTCGTTTGGCAAAGTGATGTACGCAATAGATTCAGCTAAGAATGCTGTTGAAGCGACTCGTTTGAATAGGGAAGCAAGCAGACAAGATGTGATTTTTGCCGCAAAATTAAGCTACTATAGCTGTCTTCTTGCTAAAAGTACTCTGTCTATAGCCGAGAAATCATATGCCGATGTTCTGGAGAATAAAAAGTTAATCGGTCAACGCTCTTATGGAGGCCGTAGCTCGAAATATGAAATCGTTAAGATAAATGCTGATGTCGCAGCTCGGATTCCGGCAGTCAATGAAGCCCGTACACAATTTGATGCCGCTATCGAAACCTTAAGAAGGGTTATTGATGTTGATTTTGACAGGAAGATTGAACTTGAAGGAGATTTTCAAGAACAATACGCTGATTTTAATTATGAAACGCTGGTGAGTGCCATGTATGCATATGAGCCTTCTTTGCAGGGTCTTGATAAATCAATCGACTCTGCCGAAGCGAGCGTAAAAAGTAAATACGCCAGTTTTTTACCTACGATTTCTGCTTTTGCTTCTATGAATTATAAAGGTGATTCCAATGAAAATAGTTTTTTGAAAAAAGATGAACTTGATAATTACTCTGCCGCCGGTCTCAAGGTAAGTATCCCGATTTGGGAAGGAGGAATAAAAGAAGCTCAACTGAGTCAAGCCAAAGCGGATAAAGAAATTGCCGTTCTCAGGAAAAGACAAGTAGAAAGAAATCTACTGCTGGAGCTTAAAAAAGCCTACTTAGAATATCAACAGTATAAGGATAATCTTAAGGCAAACATCGAAGCAGTGAATCTTGCCGAAGAGGCCTTTAAACAAACACAAGAGATGTTTTCTTCAGGTCAGGTCAGTATCACCGACCTCAATATTGCGGAACTTTCTTTGACTAACCAAAGATTGAATAAGGAATCCACTCTTTATAACATAAATATAACGCTGTCCAAGATCGAGAAATTAATAACCGAAAAATACGAACATGAAAAACCTTAAGCGAAAAACAATATATTTAATAATCATTATCCTTAGTTTAGCTTCCGTTCCATTGCGTATTCATGCGGTCAAGGCAGCACGCGGTAAGACAATTGTCAGTTTCTATGGGGAATGGAAGAAGGTGGGGAAGCCGGTTGAGGTTCGGGTGATTAAAGCTGGAGATGTCCCCGTTTACGCTCAGTTTACGGTCAGGATCGTTGACGGGCGGGTTGCCCGTGGGTTTGTTACCGGTGAAGTTAAAAATGCGCTTCAGGAAGGACAAGAGATATACGATTCGGAGGATAGATCCGTTGTTTGCGCCCGATTAAAAAGCATAGGTGCGGAACTGGACATGAACGCCGGTATGTTCCCGGTAGAGGTAGAGTTTGCTAAGTCTCGGGATCCGGGCGTTGCGTCTGTGGTTTGCGCTCATACTTCGACGCTGCATAATGTATTAGCCGTTCCCAATGAAGTGCTGGATATTGCCGGAGATGAATATTTTATTTGGAAGGATGAAAACGGTCTTGCCAAAAAACGCAAAGTGGCTATTCGATTACGCAACGGCTACGGCGCGATAATATCCGAAGGATTGCAATCCGGCGATAAAGTAATATTCAGCGGACAGAGTATGCTTGAGGATAATGACCGGCTACTGGTGGTAGACGCCGGAGAAACAGATAAAAAGGAACAAATTCAATGATAGAATTTTTTGTTAAACATAAGATCACCACGGTCATGTTTGTGTTGGTATTCGTGGTCTTGGGGTTTTTCAGCTATTCCAATCTGATGATTGAGAAGACCCCGAAGGTTGATTTTCCGATTGTGACGGTTTCCGTGGCTTATCCGGGGGCGACTCCTTTGGAGGTAGAGACGTTAGTAGTCAAGAAAATTGAAGACGCTATTTCCGAGATTTCCGAGATCAAGAAGATCAAAAGCCAGTCTTACGATAGCTTCGGATACATCTTCGTAGAATTCTTACTTTCCGCAGACGTCAACGTCAAATCTATAGAAGTTAAGGACAAGGTTGAGGCCATCCTCAACGACCTGCCTGATGCAATAGAAAAACCGGTAATAGAGAAATATGATCCTTTAATTGAGCCGGTGTTGGACATGGTTTTAAGCAGTGACTCCGGCGACCTGCGCGAAGTATACGAATATGCGGATAAAACCTTAAAGACCAAATTTTCATCCATACGTGGCGTAGCCAAGGTCGACGTATATGGAGGGGAGAAACGGCAGATTAATGTCCGTTTGGACCCCATGCTTATGAAGCAGCATTATATTAGTATCAACGAAGTGATCGCGGCGCTCATGGCCCGCAATAAAAATGTGCCTGCGGGGGATATTGAAAAGGGATACGATGCTCTTAGTGTGCGCTTTACCGGAGAATTCACAAGCGTAAAAGAGATTGCCGATACCCTTCTAGTTTCATCCGACGGTGGTGAATTTCACCTGAAGGATATTGCAGCAGTCGAGGACAGCTATAAAAAAATCTCTACAGTCGCTCGCTATAACGGTAAATCTGTGGTTGGCCTTTCCGTCAATAAAGCTTCCGACGGTAACGCCGTATTCATTTCTCATCAAATGCGTAAGAGGTTGGCGGAATTCCAGAAAAGTCTACCTCAGGGAATGCATCTGGAAATTGCTACCGACACCACGACTTTTATCACGAATGAAACATTGGATACCGAACGGAACATATTTATAGGAATCGTTTTAACCATAATCCTATTGTTGCTGTTTCTGGGGCGTTGGGATATGTCGTTTATTTCTGCAATCATTATTCCTACCTCAATTATCTCCACGCTATTTCCTATGTGGATGTCGGGTTTTTCCATTAACATGATGACCCTCCTTGCCATCGCTACGGTAATCGGAACGCTTATATCCAATGCTTTAGTAATTTTAGAGAACGTGATGGTACATTTGAGCCGCCACGACAATCCGGAAAAGGCAGCGATAGACGGGACTAAGGAAGTTTTAATTCCCGTCATTGCCTCTACCGGCACCAATCTTGTTGTATTTATGCCGATTGCTATGATGGGTGGAATGGTTGGGCTGATGATGAAATCATTCGGTCTGACAGTGGTTTATGCTACTTGTTTTTCATTGCTGGCTTCATTCTCATTGACTCCAATGTTGTGCGCGGCAATGCTTCAACCTCAAAAAACTGAGAAACCTTCCCGGCCCGGACTGATGCAGATGATTATCTCTAGAATAAGAATGATTCCGGTTTCCGTGGACAAATTAACGGAATTTCTTAAAAAGCAGTATAAGCACATATTTGAGCTTATGTTTCGCTTTCCGCGATCAACCATTGCTTTTTGCTGTTTGGCGTTGATCGGTTCATTTTTACTTTTTCCTTATGTGGAAAATGATTTCCATCCCAAGTCCGACGAAGATAAGGTCATTATCAATCTTTCTCTTCCTCAAGGCTCAACCGTCGAACGTACAGAAGAGGCGGTCAAGCATATTGAATCTTTCTTGGATACGATACCAGAGAAACGAGTTTACTTGTCTAATATTGGGAATAACGGAGTAGAGAACGCCAAGATTACCCTGGATTTAATCCCTTCAACCGAGCGTAAACGCAGCGATATGCAGATTATTGACGACCTGATCGTTTTCATTTCAAAGATGCCGGATGTAGAAGCGTATTGCGTACGGCAAGGTATGAGCTCGATGTCTGAAGGCGATGTAGCTATAGACCTTTACGGCACGGATTACACGGTTATGGTTGATCTGGCCAGAAAGATGAAAGATATCATGAATAAAAGCGGCGATTTTCAGAGCGTAGTTCTTTCATATAAAAGCCCTAAGAAGCAGATGAGCTTGGTTCCTAATGAGGAAAAACTTAATGAGTTCGGGCTCAACGCAGCTAGCGTGGGTGCAGTAATGCGATACTCCATTTACGGAGAGGATTCCAATATTTACAAAGAAAAGGGCGAAGAATATAAGGTCAACGTGGAGATGGATGATGTTTATGCTCGGAATTTCGACGATATTAAAGAAATATCAATTCTTTCGCGCAAAGGGTTAATCCCTATCAATGAATTAGGAGAATTAAAAATCGATAAGGCTGTTCCTACTATCTGGCGTCGCGACCGCAACAGGATCATACGAATTGACGGTTATCTAGGCAAGAGCTCCATGGTTATCGTCAGCAAGAAGTTGGATAAACAGTTCAAGGCAATTAACTTTCCTCCCGGCTATAACTATAAATACTCGGGATATTCGGAGTATATGGAAGAAACAAATGTTGAATTGGGCAGGGCGTTTCTTTTGGCGATCATCCTAACCTTTATGCTGTTGTGCGCGATCATGAATTCACTGATTGCTTATCCTTTGGCGGTCATGACTACAGTACTTGCTTCCGTTGCCGGGATGGTTTTGGGGTTGTTTTATCTTAACCAGAGTATGAATGTGGCTTCGATGATGGGTATGGTTATGTTGGTGGGTATGGTAGTGAATAACGCGATCCTACTTTTGGATCAGACCTTAGTTAAGATGAAAGAGGGATTGGCGATTAAGGATGCGCTTTGGCAGGGCGCTTCAGCTAAATTCCGGGCGATTATTATGACCTCGCTTGCCATTATTTTAGGTGTCTTGCCGCAATTGTGGAGCTTGAGCAAGATTAAGCAGTCCATGGGCGCAGTAATGATCGGAGGTATGTTTGCTTCGATTGTATTTACGTTCGTTCTGGTGCCGGTAGTTTTTTGGTATCTGGAGCGTTTTGAGAGAAAGTTTTTGAAACATTAAAAAATGATAAAGCGTTTTTATTTATTAGTTTTTTTGCTTTTCTTTGTATCCGGATGTGCAAGCGTACGGCATGCGATCCCCCCTGATTTATTAAGCAGCGCACGAGTTTTCGGTATGCAAGATATCAGGGCATTCAGCGGTATGCCTAGTGATTCTTTCAAAGAAGATTTTATTAAATTATTAGAGCAAGAGAAAAAAGAAGAGAGCTTTTTCTTTGACTTCAATAACAGCCAGACTTTATATGCGCTGGCTATCTCAGGAGGAGCTGCTGAGGGCGCATACG
>CAYTIW010000084.1:0-6051 GCA_964438075.1 uncultured Planctomycetales bacterium | reverse complement strand
CCGAGCCAGTCCGCGATGCGCTTGCCGGTCTTCTCGGTGATGACCTCAAGGTATCCGTCGAACTGCCCCGTGCGGTCCTTGGTCACGCTGGCGACGTGGTTGCCAGCCTGGACCGTGAATACCATGGTGAATTCGAAGTCCATCCCGTCCCTCTGCTGGGGGGCGGTGCCAATCTTCTTGGGCTTGTTCTCGTCGAGCGTCCATTCGGTCTTGCTCCGCACGGTCGCGATGACGTGCAGCGGGCTCTGAAGCATCGTCTCGATGAACCTCTGATGCATCGGAGTCACCTTCGACCATTTCGCCCAGTCGTTAGCGCCCGGGAGCTTGTCCTTGATGTCCAAGCATCCGCCCTCGCCCGACCACTCGTGGGTGATGGAGTCAATGATCAGCACGTCGTATCCGGCCTGCTCAGCCTCGTGGATGGCCGCGATGTAGCGGTCAGGGCTGAACGGCGCGGACAACTCCAACACATCGAACTCGCCGAGGTCGCTGTACATCGAAAGCGACCCGTGTTCGGTGTCAATCGCGGCGATCTTGCCGCCGATGCCCTTCGCCAAGCGAATGGCTGAGTAGCTCTTGCCGCTCCCGCTCGGGCCTTCGATCAGGATTCGGGCCTTGGCCCGTTTGCGTTCTGCTCTTGTGAATGCCATTAGATTCCCCTCTCTCGTCGCCGCTGCTCGTAGTCACACGCGCGGCGGATATGTTTGCACTGGCGTCTCCTGTACTGGAAGTCGGGACAGGAGCAGGAGAACTCCCCGTCTTCGAAGTTGACCTTCACCTCGTAGCGGACACTGTTGCCGCCGATGGTGAGGCTGTAGATGCGGAAGACGCTGGTGCCGTCCGGCTTGACCCCATCGAACCGGATGTGGCGGCGGTGTGGCTGATGGCGTCGGCAATAGATGCCCATGCCGTCGTCAATGCGTCTAGGGTCGGACAGCGCCGCTCCGCATCGGATGCAGGTTGCTGTGCTCACGACCACGCCTCCTCCGCGATCTCGCGGGCAGACGGGTAGTATTCCTGTTCGTCCTCGTCGTCCTCCTCGTCCTCCTCCACCAAGTCGCGGTAGCAGTGTTCCGAGCGGTCGCGGAACTCATCAAACGTCTCGTTCGGCTGCTGAGGGTCGCGATACCCGAGTTTGAAGCGGCTCATGATTTCCTCCTGTGAAGCTCGGGGAAGGTGTCCACGTTCGGGCAGAGTCCGTCAACCATCGGATCGCCGTAGCAGTCGAAGGTCATCAGGACTCCCCGCCCCCGGCAGAGCTTGCAGACAGCCGCTTGCCCCGCCATAATCTCCTCGTAGTCGGCAGGCAACCGCCGAAGCCCGTGCCTGTCTGTCCGCTGTTGCGGATGTGTGGTATAGTGTCTGCGGTTCATTTGACCCGAACCCCTCTCTGTGCGGCCTCGGAGTTCTCGCTCCGGGGCCGCGGTCGTTTCCGGCCCTATTGCCGGCTAGTGGACAGCCAGGGCGCTTGGTTTCCATGCCTTCGCCCCGGCCGTCCAGTTGTGGGGCCGGTGAGTAGGAGGGCAACCACACCGAACTTCCCTCCGGCCCCACAGGTTTGCGCGGGCCACGAACCAGTGGCTCTCGCCCAAGAAAACCGCTCTGTTCGCGGCCCGCACATCGTCAAAATCACGTCGCCACCTGCGGCTCGTAATTGCGGATGATGTCCATCGCGCTCCGGTAGAACTCCTCGCCGCACGGCTGCTGCCCGGTCTCGTAGGCAATCACGACGTGGACAGCCAGACCCAACGGTTTCGCAATGTCCTCCTGTGTCGGGCCGAGAAGCCCGAGGCGCCGCCGCTCCCGCATCACTCTCCGGCGCTCTCTATAGATGATCTGTCCGTAGTCCTGTCCGTAGTCCATAATCACTTACTGCGTTGGCACCGCGCCAACGGCACCCTCATTATCTGCGCCCCGTGACGGTTTGTCAATAGGGTTTTGCAATATTCTGCAAAATATTTTGGGGCAAGGCGGTGTCATCTTGTGGGCGCGTCTTCTGGGAGAGCCAGTGGAGAAGTGGATGGCGTTAGCTTACGGGGAGGATTGGCAGCCTGCCACGGCACATCAAATTAGCCCCCTAGGAGCCCCAACCTCGCGTTCCGGGGGTCAGGGTGGGGTGGAGAGTCCTCCCGAAGTTCCCAGCGCCGTCACAGAGGCGATTGAGCGTGCGGAGTCGAAAGAGGAGAAGGTCGCGATTGCATTCAACTACCTCCTGCGCCCGGAACTCGGCTTGAGGCTCGGGGCGGATTCGATGGCGCGGATGCCAGCGGACGCACAGCTCGCGATTGTGCGGGTCTGGGAGAGGTTGACGGGGCGGAGGCTGCTCCCGCCGGAGGTCCTATGACTGAGAGGATTTGGAAACTGCTGATGCTGGGGGTTTTCGTCCTGTGCGCGTGGGCCGCGCATCAGGCGCTACAGCATCCGGCCTTCATAGCCGGACGGTTTACCTTTAGGTGAACTAGACCGTTTCGCGTTTTGCCTGTGCGAGCGTGACGCCCCTGATCTCGACGTGCGCGACGTCGGGGAACCGCTTCCAGTCGCCGCCCCACGTCAGACCGTGCGCCCGCGCCGAACTCCCCAAATGCCGCCAGAACTGATGGCCCTGGGGGATGGACCATCCGTATCTGCGGTCAATGATGTCGGCGGCGAGCGCCGCCGGGCGTCCCTTGTAGGTGTGGTTGTGATAGGAAAAGGAGACGGTAGAGCGCCCGGCATCCTTCAGCGCCTTCTGTTCCGCGAGTGACCGGTAGCTGCTCGCGATACGCGGCTGCCACCCGTGCCCTTCCAGGTCTTTCAGGATAGCGGCTATCTTCGGCCGGATTCGGTGGTCTATCCGGGCGAGGTGTTGAGCCTGTGTCACAACTGCCAGTCCAGTATCGCCCGCTGAAAGCGATTGACGATGGCGGCGATCTGTTGCTTGTGCTTCGGGGCCAGCCCCGCCAGCGTTGCCTCTGCGGTTTCGAGGTCGAGGCTCAGGAGAATCCCCTTCTTGATCTTGGCTTCGAGCGATTCCCGGAGCGCAGTATCGCTGCGGATCGCGGCTACCAGGTCGTAGAGGTTGTCAATCGTCACGGGCTCACCGCCGAACACCTGCCGCCGGAGCCACTTGCCTATGTTGATTCTCACTTCGTGCTCACTTTCTCGCCGGTCAGCAGCCGGAGGACGAGGGTAATCAGGGCGGTCGCCGTCGCGATGTGCTGCGGCTCCACCCACTTTGTCAGTTCCGGCCAGGACAGAACGTAGCTCACGAGCATCACAACGGACGCCCAGATCGTTTTCGATTTCCAGAACGGCTTCATCTCTTCTCCTTCATTCGGCGCTCGAACTCGTCAATCGTCGCCCTGTCCGCGCCGGTGAACGGGCAACGCCATTCGTGACTCTGCCTTGCCTCCTGCAACGCCTCAGTGATTCGCTCGGTCAGGTGCGTCAAGTGCTGCGACAGGGAATCCATCCGCGTGAACCAGCCTTCGCGCTCCTCCGTCCGGTCCCCGCGCTCCTCGCGCAGAAACCGGAGCATTTCCCGCCCCGCAATAATCAAAATCCCCGCCGCGCCCATTTGCAGCAGGGATTTCACCAGTTCCAAGTCGTTCATTTCTCTCCTTACTGAGCGGTCATGACCTTGCGCTTTATCTGTTCGCGTACTCTGGCGCGGGTGTTGGTGACTTCCCGCTGTGCCATCTCCAGCCGCTGCTCTTCACTCGCGTCGCGGTATCTGTCGCTCTCGAACAGCGACGCCAGCCTCGAATACGCCAGAGTCCCCGCCTGCTTCTGATAGTCGAGCCACTGCTGCCGAGTCAGCTTATAGGTCACCTTGTCCCGGCTGAACTCCTTGCCGACGTAGCCCGGCGCCCACCCCAGGCGAAGCAGCTCATCGGCGACCGGATCGGGCCGCTCGCTGGTCCCAACGAGCTTGCTGAACGCGGCGATACCGGTCGGGTTCTGCGGCACCTCGCGCCCCAGCACGTCGAGCGCTGGCGGAAGCGTCTGGCGGAATCCCGGCACACGCGACTTCACGCGGCTGACGGCGGGTCCGAGCAGCGACTTATCGTCGCCCCAGCGTCGCGTGTCCCGCTTCACCGTGTCGGTTGCGTTCGCGACCTGGCCCACCAGGCCGCCCTGCGGCACAAACTGCCCCATCACGTTCCCGACCGCGCTGTCCACGTAGTTCTGCCAGCGCCCGCCGCTGTCAGCGAGCGCGTTCAGCACCGTCGTCAGCCCCTGCATATAGCTCTGGTCCATCACGCCCTTGTAGATGCCCCGGAAGCCGCCCCAGAAGGCCGTCTGAACCTCCTTGTCGCCCTTGCCTGCTTTGGTAGCGTCCACCGCCGCCGCGACGCCGTAGAGCATCGGTGCGAGCACGCCGGAGATGTAGAGCGGGACCCAGCGGTTCGTGCCGGGGATGCGGATGCTCCACCCCCTGCGCCCGGACGCCTCCTGAAGCGACCGCTCGCCGGTGCCCTCCGGCTCCTCGCCCTGAATGTCTATCGCCCCGGCCATCGCCGCCGTGTACAGCCCCGCCATCGCGAGAGTCCCGAGCATTGCGCGGGAGACGACCATCTCGCGCTCTTTCACGGAGAGGTCTTTGTTGAGCAACTCCAGCGTCCCGGCCGGTCCCCACTCCATGCCGCGCTTGCTGGCGTTCGCCGCGACGCGCACAAACGGCACAACGAGCTTCAGAGGACGCAGGCCCGTGTTCAGCACTTCACCGTTTATCATCTTCATGAACGGCTCAAGCATCTGGTCGCCGGGAGGACTGGTCAGCAGGATGCGGTCACCCTGCCTCTTCGCCTCCTCGATGACCTCGGGATGCTCGATGAGCTTGTCCCGGACCCGGATGGCCTCTTCGGCTATCTCATCCACGCCGAACCGCCCCTGATGCGTCTCCTTCAGGTTGTTGATGGCTATCGTCACGCAACTGTCGTTGATGGATATTTGCTCCGCGATGCTGCGCTGTATCTCGTCGGCGGACCCGAGCCCGCGCAGAGGCCACTCGTAAGGGTTCCAGTAGTCCTTCCCGTTGATGCGGATGCGTGGCAGGCTGTGGCCGTGCGGGATGTCGAACCGCTCCGCCTGCTCCACCGTGAAGCCTTCTTTGGCCAGGGTGACGCCCCGGCCGAGCGCGCGCCCCAACGTGCCGGCAACATCGTAGAACGCCTTCGCCCTTGCTGCCCTGCGCAGTGCGGGGACGAAGTACACCTCCCGCTTCTTGCCCGTGATGGCGCTTCGAGCAGCGTCCACGCCCGCCGCGCCAGCATAGGCCGCGCGTTCGAGCAGCGTGTGCGACAGGTTGCCGAGGAAGTTCATGCCATGCGGGTTGAGGCTGGACAGCATGTTGCAGTAGAGGACCGTGTGGACGTGGTCGCCCCACTTCGCCTGCGCCTTCGCCGCATTGTTGAGGATTCGGAAGAGCGCGACGGTGTCATTGTCGGGGATGTCGGCTATCGCTATCATCAGCGCGTCGTCCACCGGGCCACGCAACTCCAGGAGCCTCTGATACAGCAGGTCCTTCTTGCTGCCCAGCCGCCGCACTTCCTGTGCCATCATCTTGTACGCTTGCAGTGACCGGCCCGCCTCGGTCGGAGCTCCCTGCGCCGCGAGCATGGCGATTTTCCATTCCGAGAGTGCGAAGTCCCGCGCCGCCATGTCCTCTACGGTGCCGCTTGCCGCGAACGTCCTCTGAGCATCTTCCCATTTCCGGGCCAGATGCATGAACGCCATGCGCAGCGCCGTTGCGTTCTCGGCGTTGAATGCTGTCCCTGGCTTGATGCGAGCCAGCATCTTCGGGGTGATGCCGAGCGCCTTTGCCTGTGCCAGCGCCCGCGTCTCGCTCCACGTCTGCACACCGCGCCGTTGGCGTCGAATGGCCTCCCGGCTGTCGTCGAACAGCTCGCCCATGCCTTGCATGACGGCCTTGCCGTCATCGAAGGTGTCCCAGTCCATGCGGGTGACGTTCTGGCTGCCGATGTACTTCAGCCCCTCCTCGACCACCACGTCAACGTCGTCGAACAGGCTCTTCTGGTCCGGCTCCGGGTCTTCCCCCCGCGTCGCGAA
>CAYTIW010000083.1:0-6068 GCA_964438075.1 uncultured Planctomycetales bacterium | reverse complement strand
GAGGGTCGAACCGGTTCATGACCCGGATGGCGGCTGCTTTCATCCGGACATTGGGGGTTTGCAGAAACTGCCCGAGATGCAGGATTGCAACGTCCGGGTCATGCTCGCTCAGGTAGTCGAGGGCCGCAGTGGCAAGCCCTGGGTCCTGGCTCTTCAACAGCTGGGCTGCCTTCTCCCGCAAGCCGCGATACTCGAGCAGACACGCCACCCGCAAAATGGTTGCCCACTCAGGGGGTGTTGGTTTTGCGGTATCCAGAAAAGCTTCGAGCAGGGGGAGAACAACCCGGGCATCGGAAGGTTCCCAGGCGGCCATGTACTCGACCCGTTGTTCAGGGGTAAGGGCGAGGAAGAATTCACGGTTGGGTTGGTACTTGGGGCCCGAAGCACCCGCCTGTTCCGAAATCTCCACATCGGAGGGGCTTTGGGTTTTTTGATCGGGTGGAGTCTCCCCCACGCGCTCACCTCCTGCCCCTGGGGGTGGAAGCTCCTGAGAGGTGAGGTGGTGAATTCGCTCCAGGCATGCCTTGAGTTCGGGCGGGAGAGGCCAGTCCAATGCCGCCTGGAATGCGGCCCGGACGTCCGGACGTCCCATCTGGCGGTTGATAATGGCCTCGGCTTCTGCGATCGTTTCAGGGTCCTTGCTGCCGAGTCGTTGCAGGCTGACCTGGACGAAACGGGTGATTTCCTTTTGCCTGCCCCAGCTTTTGAGACGTTCCATATATTCATCGAACCGGTCGCCCAACAAACCCGATCCCTTCAGACCGCGGCAGACCTCCTGGATGAGGTCCTTCAAGCGGGCCGCTTTGGCGGCCTGGCTTTGGCCGGCTATCTCCCACAATCGGAGCGGGACCTCGGGGTCGGGATTACTCGTCAGCAGCAAAGCAAGAGGTTCAAGAGCGCCCAGATCGGTCTCGGCGGCCACGAACTTCAACGCCAGGGGCTTGACCCTGTCGAAGGGAAGGAAGAAGCCCGCTTGGACCCCTGCCTGCTTGCAGGCAGGATCGGCGCTGGACATCAGATAGTCGATGTGGGCCAGGGCTTCGTCAGGATCGATGGCTGCCAGCCCTTTGATGGCCAGAGTCCTTTGACGCGGATCCGGGGCAACGAGAAGGGGGGGGAGATAATCGAGGAGTGCCTCGGGTGCCAGGCAGGTCAAGGTCTCGAGAACTGCCAGTCGCAAGGCGGGAGGGTCGGCCAAAAGGTATGGAAACAGCACATTCAGCTTGGAAAGGGGCCAGAACTCGCCGAATCGTGAGACAACCAGGACTGAAACTTCGGAGTCGGCGGTGGATGAAAGCCAATCCGGAGCATTGCGAGCCATTTCCCGTGCCTTGTCACGGCTCAGGTCGCTCAGCCATTTCCTGATTTCGCCAGTGGTGGCTCCCGGCTTTCCGAAAGGAATGACCGGGGGCTGGGATTCCTGCATCGGTGTTCGGTACTCCTTGGACATGGGGTTGAACCGACTTCAAGATAACATGGTACGTTTTCACCGGCAACCCAACCGGATCACCCACACAAGGATTTTGACACATCGCGCTTCCTATTGATATCATTAATCAGGAGTTTGCTATTCCTCAAAAGGGGGTAGAATCTCACCTTTTTCGCTGGGCATTCTTTTCCGTCTTGGCTGAAGGCATTCGCCACATGGGTAGGCGGTGCCCCTCCGGGTGGCGTTGGGGGGGACTTTTCGAATGAGGGGAAACCGGGGCTTCGTTCTGCCGTTGGCCATCTTGGCGGGCCTCGCAGTCACGCTGTTCATCGTGGTCGTGTCTTCCCTTGGAAAGAGCTCGCGCGCAAGGATCACGCATCTCGGCAAAGCCCAGACCGCCTTCCATATTGGGTATTCCGCGATGTCCCGGTTCATGGCCAGGCTGCACCAGACCGGTTGGGCCGACCGGGATTTCCGGGACCGTCCGGTGCAACTTTTTCAGGCACCCCTCCTCGGGGGCGAGTATGATCTGCACGGGGAGAACACCCCCGGCCTGAACCGGGACTTCCAGACTGATCTGTACATCAGGGTCCGGTTTGAGGACATGAAGCGGCTCTTCTTCTGGCGGTTCCAATACCGGGACGACCTGCTGGACCTTTCGAACAGGTCTGGGGTTTTGTTTTTCGGCTCCATTCCGGTTGAGCAGTTTCCCGGGCCGGCTGGTTCCATCTTCGGTTCCAAGGTTGACCGCATTCTGGCCGTTCGACGAGCCAATCGTGATACGGCCGACGATCTTTCCTTCCAGATACAGGGCATCCAGGATGCACGGGAAATCGCCCGGATCCTCGGAACCTCCGCCCCTTCAGCCACCAATACACCGGAATTCTCCCCCACGGCGGCAAATGCCGACACATTCGCTGTTCCTGGCCTTCCCCCGATTCCCTTCCCATCCACCAAGGGTGCTGCCTACACCGATTCACCGCTTCTTCCGCCTGTAACAGTCGTTCCAGGCGGGCCGGTTACGGACCCGCTCACGGCCCCCCCCCCATCGGAGATTCCCACAGCTCCCACTGTTCCCGAGAATGCCGCCGCCGCCGCCGATGCGGACGAGGAGAAAACCGCGAATGCGGTCGCCGCCAGCATGCTCCAGGTCGAAAAAGCCATCATGACGCTGAACACGATGATGGAAGACTTATCGGCGGAGGATATTGAACAGCGGGCGGGCATGTTCCCCGGTGACCCGACCCTGGCCGGCTTGCTTGAAGAGTACCGGAAAGCGGTCGAGGATCTGGAGTCCCACGGAGGCGCAGCCAGGAAAGCTGGCGCTGCCGCAATGGAGGCCGAACCGGTGGCGAAAAGCGGTGCCAACGTGGGAATACTGAATGACTTCAATGACGCCGTCGATACCGCACTTTCCGAATTCGAGGCAGCAAGCAAGGCGGAAATTAGCAGGTTCAACGTAAACGCGAAGATCGATGCCCAAATTGCGTTATTGAAAAGCGGTTCCCCTTACGGGCGTTGACCGCCTATTTTCATGGAGACCGATACCGAAAGAGGGTGAATGAACCTGATGAAAGTCGAGAAAACAGTGATTGAAAAGAGATTGCGAGTCCTTCTGGCCCTGGCTTTGATGTGCCTGACCATCAGCCTGCTGGGCGCATGCAGTTCCAAGTCCGGGAAATCCCCCCAACTTTCAAAGCCCCACGATCTTCCTTCGGGGGAAGGGGGCGCGGAATGCCGACTTCTGAATGCAACGAAACCGGTCATCCGATTGTCCCGCAAGGAAAAGACGGTCGACCTGCCGGGCCCCCAGGGCCTTCTCTTCCATCCTGGCGACCGCCTGGAGAACACCTCCGAGGAGATCCTCCGACTTTCCGCCGTGACCGATGAAGCGACGTTTTCCATGAGGTTGCGCGCCAAGATCGAGTTCAAGCTAAGAAGCCTGGTGGTAAAGGAAGGCCGTGTCCGAATGGAATTCAGCAGGGTCAAAGGGGTCTACAGTATCCGCCTTCCGGTCGTGGTGCTGGCAGTCCGTGGGACCCGACTCGACGTGACGGTGAACGAGGATCAAACCTCTGAGGTGGTTCTTCTCGAGGGAAAGATCGGGTTGGTCGACAAGAATGGAGCAGAAACCATTATGGAAGCGGGTCAGCGGGCCTTGATTCCTGCCAAGGAAGATGGGAAGGTCGTGTTCACCCCATTGGGAGATATCAAGGATTCCTTCGAGGACCTTTCTGACGAAAAAGCCATCAAGACGATCCGTTGAAACGGGAGGCGACGTTGAGAGAACTTGGTTGTTCGCCAACCCGGCACGCATGGGGAGTCACTTTTGTCGAGCTCATCGTATCGATCTCCCTCCTGTGCATTTTGGGCGCGATATTCTTCCGGGTGATGGGGCGGGTGAACCAATCCGCCCAGCCGACCCTCTCTGATCGCCTGATCATCAATACCGACTTGACACAGGCCTCCAATTCGCTGATCGACCGGATCCGGGAGAGCCTCGAGGTCGTCCGCCCCACTCTCGGGGAAACGACCCCTTTCCTGGTTCTTCGCAACACCTACAATCAAATGAACCTGCTTTTCCTCGAACCGGATGAACCGAATTCCGCTTTGTGCAAGAAGTCCCTTTTCCGCCTGAAATCGTTCCTCAGGGATGGGACTCCCAACGGAACCAGCGAGGTGATGTTCGATTCCATCAGGCGCTTGACCTTTACCTGTTACAGTCCGAACCAGGTTCAGTTCAATCTGGTTTTGAGCAACCTGAAGGGCGATCTGGGCATGGTTACCCAGGCCAGGATGGTGTCGTTCGGAGAATTGGAATGAAGAATCAACAGGGCTTTTCCTTGATCGAAGTCGTGATAGGAATCTCCATCCTCGCCTCCATCCTCGGCGTTTTCATCATCGGGGTCCGTTCCGCCCGAAAGGAAGCGGAGTTCAGCGACAAGCATCTTTCCGTGTTGCTTTGCTCCCAGAAAGTCATCGAGGATCTCATGGAGGAGATCTGGGTGAACCCCCTCGGGTTCCTGGCTCTGGGGATAGAGAACGATTTTTCTCCTCCGACTCCCATAACCGAGGGGAAATCCGTGTTTTTCAGCAATCTCGAGTCCGTAGGGGATGGGCCCTCGCGAAATGACGTCATCGGCCCGGAAATGAAACCCCTGTATAACCAGGTCGAGGATCTCAAGCTAAATGTGTTGGCGAAGCGGATGGCGCCTGTGACCGAGAATCGGCCGGAGTCCAACCTCTACCACGGTGATATCTCGTTCGTCTGGGATGGCAAGCGTGGAAAAGGCCAGGGAGTGGTTGAGTCACTTTTCTTTTCCCCCATAACTCCCAAAAGAATCTCACCCGGTTCCTTCGTCGATCCGGCAAGTTCCGATGCCTCATACGCAGCCATTCTTGGGTCGGTGGGCGGATCTCCCGAGCTCCTGAAAAGCCTGGGGGAAGTTTATCGGGCTTGCCGGGCGTTCATCAGTTCCGATTTCTTTGTCGAATCTTACAATGAGATCCAAAAACTCAAAAAGGTTTCCCGTGGTTGCAGGTTTCCCAGCAAGGAATTGTACAACTGCCACACCAGGTTGGCATGCGTGTGGTATGAGATGGCCCGTCGTTCGCTCAACTTCCTGCTTTATATCGAGCCGGCGATGACGGCATTCTCGAGCCGGTATTCTCCCGGCAGTCTGGGTTCGGAGTTCGAGAAACAGTCCTGGAAGTTGAAAGCGATCATGCGTGATTTCCGTCTGGTTTATGAAACGCTGGTTTCCAGCCTTCTGCAGGCCCGGGCCAATTACCAGTTCATCGTTTCTCCCCCTCTTGCCGGCTACAAGGGTATCCGGATGCAGTTTCATCTGATCATCCGGGTCATCGATCTCTACCGGGTTCTGATGTTGATTCCCACCCACCCCTACGGACTTGCCGAGTATCGGAATTTTCTTCGACAGCTAGATGCATTCGGGAAGGGACGAAGTCCAGGCTTGAGCCGGATGGTCGCATTCGAGCTTGCCAACTCACAAACCTTCGGACAGGTAGTGGAAAGGCTTCCAAACATGAAACAGCTCGATACTCTTTTCGGGCAGAAAATGCGCCCCATCCTGGGTTTCATCCGTAAAACCCTGACAACCCAGGATCCTGTTACCAAGAATTGATCAGGGGGATCCACCACGCTTGCCAGGAGTTTCGGCATCCGCCCATCGTTTGCGAATTCCGAAGGTGGAACTGACCGAAGCCGGGTTCCTCAAGGGAATAGAGGAAGCGTTTGAAAATCGGATTTCCTGCGAAAATCCATCGAGATTCTTTTCGAACCTCCCGGAACCGGCAGGCGTATGATAGATTGGAAGGCCTGCGCTACCCGTGTCAAAAGAATAGCAGTCAATTTTTGGAGGTGGGGCGATGAAACATCCAGACCAGATTCAGCTTGGGAAACTCTTCCTTCTCGTGATATTCCTGGGTTTTGCGACCTTTTCCGCAAACGGCCAGGGAACCACCCAGACAGGGAACGGCAGCTTCCTCGATTCCCTCCAGACCTCCCAGGACGGTGGCACTCCCGCGACTCCCGATTCGGGAATCGGAGAAACGGCCCCCGAGGGTGGTGAAACCCCCTCAGTTTCGGATGATTCCGGCGGAAAGGTTGTCTCCAAGC
>CAYTIW010000082.1:0-6114 GCA_964438075.1 uncultured Planctomycetales bacterium | reverse complement strand
CTGACCTCCACCCTCTCCCCGTAAAGGGGCCGTTGGCCCCAACGGGGCCTTTACGGCCGGTAGGGTGGTGGTCGTGTCACTTCACCCGCACCGCGAAGCCGCGGTCCAATATCTCCCGGTTGACGAAGACCCCGCGGCCCAGAATGTCTTCGTCAGAACCGCCGTCCGGCAGGAAGAGCACGTCGGCCACGAAACGGCCGTAGATGTCGGTCCGGTGGCTCTGGACCACAACACGCGTCCCGGGCGGCAAAAGCCCCGCGAGGAACACCTTCGCCTTCTCCCCTTCCGGCGTCCCCGTTTCCGGCGCATCGATCCCGCGCAGGCGCAGCCGCTCGGAGGCCACCGCCCCGAAGCCCAGTTCCAGAAAGACGGTGAGCGTGTCGCCGTCCACCACCCGCTCCACCACGCCGCGGTAGGTGTAGGACGGTTTGTCGGTGACGGTGACCGCGCCGATGGACGCGCGCGGCACCGCGAAATGCACGAAGAACCCCAGGTCCAGAAGGACATGGTCTTCGGGGACCGCCACGCCCGGGGCCTGTGAACGGCGGCAGGTCCCCAGGCACAGGCCCGAAGGCAGTTCGAGCTCCGGCAGGGGCTTCGCGGCCGGGACCGGTCGCGTGACGGCGTCCGGAACGGCCTTCTTACGGACAAGCGCTTGAAGCTCGCGGGCGGTGAGCCCCTCGCTGGCGGCGCGCGCCTCGAGGGAGAGGCGCTCCCGGTCGTCATCCACGGAGAGGAGCGCCACGTACTGGCTCCAGTCCAATTTCCGAGACGTCCCGGAATTCCTGTGCGTCAGGTAAAACCGGCGCATATTTTCCAGGTTATCGACCGAAAACCCCTTGCCGAACTTCTCCGAAAGCTCCCCGGAAAGCTCCTTCAAAAGCCCTGCGCCGTATCCGGCCCGCACCGCGCCGTCCTGCTCGACCTCGACGATACGCCGCCCGATCCGCCAGTACGCCTCGACCAGCTTCCGGGCCAGCCCCTCGTAGATCGCGGAGATGTCCTCGACCAGCCTGCGGTATTTGCCTTCCGCCAGGGTCTTTGCCATTGAATCCTTCCTTGCCTCTTCCACGGTGCCCGACGGAACGCCGGCCTATTCTCCGGCCGCCCCCGCGTCCCACACCGCGGAGGTGGAACCGCGGTCGTCCAGGTCCTTGAGGATGAGACGGCGGGCAGGGTCCTTGAGATCGGCCATCACCACCCCGAAGAAGGCGCAGTCCCGCGGCGCCCCCGGGCCGAGGCAGGCCCAGCCCACGACGCTCTCCCGCGAAGGGGTCAGGTAGTTGTCGTACAGAAAGAACTTCCCGTCGCAGGTCAGGACCGTTTCCGCCTTCCCCGCGGAAAAAGTATATTTGTCCAGCCCGCACCCCTCGTCCGGCCGGAAGTAAAAGCCCTGGCCGTCGGCGGTCCATTTCGGGTCCTTGCCGTAAACGAAATACTTTTTGCTCTTCCCGGAAAGGACATACTCTTCGATCGACCCCTGCGCGTTGCGGAACAAGATCTTCTTGCCTGACCGGTCCCAGTCCAGGGTGCCTTCGTAGGCGTACCCTTCGTGCAGGCTGACAGGGAGCTCTTCGGAGGCCACCCTGGTCTTGCGGTCATATATCCTGGCCGCGCAGGAACCTTTGGCCCGGCCGCCCTCCACATACCCGGGCAGGCAGCTCAATAACAGGATCTTGTCCGCCGCCGCCGAAAAGAAAGCCCGGTCCGCGGTGAAGGACAGCCATTCCTCCTGACGGGTGTTCAGATCGACGGTGTAGAACGAGCTGGTGAAAGGCCGCGAAGTGCTCAGCTGGGATTTGGCCGCGATAAAACAGCGGTTCCTGACATCCCAGCCTGTATGCAGGGCGTTCTTGACGCATCCATCCTGGGTGCAGGCCTGCCTGAAGGCCGGATAGGTATGTTTCTCCCACCGGTTCTCCCGGGGAGAGAATTCGTAAAGATAGGCGTCCTGCTGGCCGGCGGCCCCTTTCTGAGGGTCGGGGTCATAGTTGAACGTGTAGAACCGGCCGCCTTCCCTCTCCAGCAAGGCGGTGTCTTGCCAGGCCTTGACCAGCCGCTCCATTTCCGAGGTCTTCCGGGAAGAATCGACCCATCCCCTGATGACGAAGAAGGCGAAAACACCGACAGGCAGGACAACGACGAGCAGGAGCAGTATCCCCACGGCCCTTACCGCATTGACGACAACGTTGCCTTTATTGGATGTTGAGATGATCGGCATATCGCATGCCCACTTTGCAGTCCGCGCTGCGTCAGGGTCAGGACCTGTTCCCCTTCAGCCCGGCCAGTTTCTCCTGTACCTGCATCCGGTGGCGCTTCTCGTCCCCGGCCAGTTTGTTGAGAATGTCAGCCACTTCCTCGGTGTCGCCTTCGACGACCTTGTAATATTCCATTTCGATAAGCCCCTGTTCGATATCCATGGCGGACTCGAGGGCCCCCACCAACAGCCCGCCGGCCCCGGCAGACTCTGCGATGAGCTGGTCCAGGTGCTCCAGCGAGGCCCTGACCGCCGGGGAAGGGAATTTATCCCGCTTGAAAACGACCTCGCCGTTCTCGACCTTGAAGAGCAGGCCCTTGAGCATCCTGGCATGCCCTTTCTCCTCGGAGGCTATCGTCTTCCAGAAGCTGCCCAGCTCAGGGAAGTTCCCCGAATAGATATCATAAAGCTCGGCGATCTTGAGCTCGTGGGCTACCAGAAGCTCGATGACCTTGTATCGATCGTCCCCGTTCAGCATAAAGCTCCTTTCACGCTATTTGTCCTTTGCAACAATGAAGGAATGTCCCGCGGCCCTTCTATTTCGCCCTGGAGGCCGCTGCCGCGTTGTCCTTTTCATACATGTACTGCAACAGCTCCAGCTCGTCCTTGTCGAACCAGACCCGCGCGCAGACCCGGCATTTGTCGATCTCGACGGGATATTTCTGGTTCACGAAACGGCGCGTCATCCGCGGGCTCGAGTCCAGGCAGAACGGGCAGCGCAGTCCCTGCTCATCGTAGATGGGGTCCCCGGGGCCGCGCCTGACCGGAGGCGGCTGCTTGAGCATTATCTCGCCCAGTTCCGCCACGCGCTGCGGGATCATCATCTCGCGCCGGCCCACGATGGACAGCACGTCCATCTCGGAGACCAGGACGCCCGAGCATTGCCGGCAGCGCAGGATATTGACGGCCTCGTACTTTTCCGGTGACAACGGCACGTTGCAGCGCGGGCACTGGTTCTTCTGCGCAGCGGCGATGGCCGGCAGGAAAGCCCACAGGTCCCGGTCCAGGCGGGCCTCCAGCATGACCGGCCCGCCCACCCGCCGCACAACGGTCTCCGGCCCGAGCCCTGCCAGCTTCTGCATCCCTTCCAGGTCGAACGGCCCCAGCCACTGGCCGCCCTTGTTGACCATCCAGCGGGTCTGTCCTCCCGACACCCCCTCGCCGCCGCGTCCGTCCGCCGGCGCGGCCTCTTCGGCCCGGCGCTGGGCCCCTTTCAGCGCCGCGTCCAGGACGCTGGCGTCGGCGTGGGCCATGTCCAGCAGGATGCCGATCCTTTTCCGGATGGGCGGATGGGTGGTGAACATCTCGGCGAACCAGTCCTCGCCGTCCTCGACCGCGTTCCGGCGCGGGCTCTGGATGAAGATCGCGTCCATCGACTCCCCCGGCATGCCCCCGCCCTTCCAGCGGCTGTCAATGATGTGCAGGGCCTCGGCGAGGGCCAGCGGATTGCGGGTCAGCCTGACGGAAAGCGCGTCCGCCCGGTATTCCCGCTCGCGGGAGATGAACATGGCCCCGAGAAAACCGATAAAACGCAGCAATGAGGCCAGCAGCATGACCACCAAAAGGATAATAAATATCCGCCCGTCCCGGCGTCCGCGTCCCCGGCCGTAGCCGTCCATCATCATGCGCGTAAAATCACACAGGTTATCAAAAACCTTGAAGATCGCACTGGTCACGGTGGTGGTAAGCGAATCCCCGGCGGCCAGATGCCCGGCCTCGTGGGCGATGACCGCCTCTAGTTGTTCCCGGCTCAACCGCTTCAAAAGGCCTTCGGTGATGCCGATGATCGAACGCCCTTCGAAATCCTGCAGGGCGAACGCGTTCATCGCCGTCGTGGGGACTATGTAGGCCTCGATGCGGCGTTTGCCGCCAGTCGCCACCGTCACCTCCTCGACCACGTTCTGGAACCGCTTCTCGTCCTCCCTGGACGGGTCGGCGGTCCGCGCGCCCATGAAGCCGACTATCTTGTCGATGATGGCGTCCGTGGCATAGTTCCAGTGCAGGAAGCTTACCAGGCCGGCCCCGGCGCTGGTCCAGCCGAAGGTCTTCCAGTCGAAGACCGGCACGCTGTAAGCCATCTGGTCCAGGTACATGTGCACGAAAAGGTACTTCACCACGAAAACGATCAGGTAAGCGGCCAGAAAATAAAAAAGGACAAGGAACGCGAACGACCACTGGATCGTCCGGGTCTTGTCCTGTTCTATCTGGACAAAGGAAAAGGGCATGGTCCGTCAACAGTCAGCCGCCAGCGGTCAACCTTGCCTACTGCCGTCTGCTGGCTGCTGACCGCTGACTGTGCATTTACGGGTTAGAATTTCACCTGCGGAGCCTGCTTCTCAGCGGCATCCTCGACCTGGAAGAACTCGGCCTTCTGGAAACTGAACATGCCGGCGACGATGTTGGCCGGAAAGGACTGTACCGCCACGTTAAGACGGTTCGCCTCGTCGTTGTAGAACTGGCGCGCGAAGCTGATCTTGTTCTCGGTGGTGGTCAGTTCCTCATGCAGCATGATCATCTGTTTATCGGCCTTGAGGTTCGGATAGTTCTCCGCCACCGCCATGAGGCTGCGCAGGGTGGAGGTCAGCATGTTCTCGGCCGCCATGCGGTCCTTGATGGAAGAGGCATCGATCGCCATCTGGCGGGCCTTGGTCACCCCTTCCAGGGTCTGGCGTTCATGGCCCATGTAGCCCTTGGCGGTCTCGACCAGGTTGGGGATCAGGTCGTGGCGGCGCTTGAGCTGGACATCGATCTGCGACCACGCGTTCTTCACGCTCTCCCTGATCTGCACGAAAGAATTGTAGGTGCTGGCGATCATCACGAGCGCAACGACTATCAAACCCAGGATCACATATAAAGCAACCATCTCTCCCCCCTTTATTATGGATTAGCCTCTACGCCCGAAGCGGCCGTTACGATCATCCCTAAATAAAAGCTGCGTCCCGCTGTCTACCGGGGCCTCACCTCATCCTCCGGGCCACGGCTGTCAGCTGCCGGCGATAATCTTTCCCCAGCGTGGAAGTAAAATCAAAACCGTTGCGGAAACTGTCGAACGAATCGTCTTCCTGCTTTCCGAGGATGCCGTGGTCCACCAGGTTAAAAACGATATGCCCCAGGTCCTCGGTGGTCCTGACGCCCCAATTGTGCAGGACCTCCACCGCCAGGAAACCGTATTCCTTCACAACGAGTTCCCTGATCCCTTCCAGGAGCTCTTCGCCGGTAACGTGGCGCTCGCTCCCGAAACGTTTCTGGGTATATGCCAAGGCCTCCATGACGAACGCGTACGCGTCAGCGGCGTAACGCTGGTCGGCCATCACGATCTTCTCGATATGTTCCAGGAACGTCTGGTTCATGGGACACATTCTAACATGTTGTCGGCGGAGAAAAAAGATATTTTAGTCTTAACAATATTTTATTTATGGCATAATACGTCCTATGAAACACGTCATCCGCGCGGCCTGGATAAGCTATTTCATCTTTTTCCTCGTGACCAGCCTGAGCTACTTCATCGAACTGATCCTGCCCAGCGGAAGGACGGGCAGTTTTTACCACTCCCTTATCGCCTTTCACCGTTTAAACCTGGTCCGGTACATCTTCGCCCTGCTGTCCTCCGCCCTGGCCGTGGTCTCCCTGTGGCCGCTTTTTGTCCGGGCCTTCTCGCTGCCCAGGACGGCGTTCCGGTTCTTCAAGCTCATCCTGGTCGCCAGGATAGTGGCCGACTTGGGCGGGCACCATTACGAGACGCTTTTCCTCAGGTCGATCAGCGAGAACAAGACCGAAATAGCGGCCACGTTGGTCGCCACCGCCATTATTTTTGTCCTGCCCTCCTACATCGCCCTGTTTGAACACGCGTTCGATGT
>CAYTIW010000081.1:0-6116 GCA_964438075.1 uncultured Planctomycetales bacterium | reverse complement strand
CGGCAGAGAGTGCGGCCAGTCAATACAGGGGCTATTCCCATCGAGCCGCTCAGCGGATGCGGCAGCCGCAACGTGGCGGGCCACGTGTCGTCATCTCGCACGCGAATTTCACGGCAGGCCCAGACCAGATCAGGGCGTATAATCAGCGGCGCGCAATGATGCCGGGGTTCTGACATGGCGAGCCTAACATTCACATATACATCTCCCGGATCCGGATCGAAGTCCGAGGAGTGTATTTCGTTCGATCCATCTGCAGTAGATTACGATGTGATCTATGAGGACATCCTGGGTTATGGGACGATCGACAAAGAGATCGGGCCGAAGTCGGGGATGACATTGACTGCTACTATCAGGATCAACGAGGTTGATTTCATCACGACATACAATGTCGCTAACGCATGGAAGGCTCTGATCAACTACAGGGGCACGGTCGAGATCACGCCGATCGGGTCTGTCACTCCATTGTCGTGGCAGCGGATGCGGCTGACAGAGATAGGTGAATCGAAAACGGGACCGATCAACAGGTTCCTTGAATTGACATTCAAACAGATGGCGGCCTGATATGATTACTCGATACGACGGATTAACGCCTGACGACATAAACCAGTACCCATCTCTGAGCATGATTCAGTTTCTGAATCCGCTCAACCATACGTCAGGTGGGGCGGCGACAACAATCACTGATCTGTCGTTCACGGTGCCGACCGGACTCAAAATATCCCTGCCGTTCATCATCCACGGCAACCCGACCAACACGAGCAATTTCCAATGCAGGACGGCATCGGGTGGCGGTGGCACACTGTATTCCGTGATCATGGGTGCTGGCAGCCCGTCGGCGATGCAGGTGCATGTCGAGCCTGGGACTGGGATGCTGCTGTTTCATTCGTCGGCATCAGGCGTGACTCTGTACGTCACCATGAAATCAATAATGTCTCATCTGGATGCGTCATATTTCGCGTGGCTACATGCCAACTGTGTGAGGATGCAGAACGTCACTCTAGGGGGTGGAGAGACATACACTGCTGGGGAGGGTGTGGTAATTGGCCCCGGGTATGTCGCTGATGACGGTCTGCTGTACCAGGCCGATCCATCCGATTACAGTTCGGTTGCGACAGTGTTCATCACGCAGTCTGTCTCTGCCGGGAACTCGGCTGTCGTGCAGAGAACCGGCAACGTGACGCCGAAGCGCGGGATGCCAGGCAACAGAGACATCTGGGCTGGCCGTGGCGGTGAGGTGACATGGATCGGCGACGATGACCCGTCCTGCAAATTGCAGACCAATGACTACCAGCAGTTCCTCGGGAAATCATCTCATGATGGATTGTCGCTGGCTCTGAATGTCAACGTGCCGATCACGAGGTACGCTGAATGATCCGCAGGCCGAGAGGTTTGGTGATGGCGACCGATCTGGGCCTGACTCCAGTCGGCAGGCTCATCGATGTGCGTGCTGACCAGGTTGGCGGGCAATGGATGATCTCATGGGATGTGGAGTTGCTCGACGGCATCGATGACGGCAGCACTGCGGTCTATGTCTATCATGATGGCGATTTTGTGCAGCGTGTTGTGGGAGAGAAATTCTATTGGTTCGTCCCTCTGTCTGATTCAGTGAGCGACCAGATCGAGTTATTCCTGGGGCCATCCGGCGGGATATGGGAGCACGGATTCGACGCGTGGCAGTCATACGATCGGGCGCTGCTGCAATGGGATCTGGATGGTGATGCATATCGCGTGCGTGTGCGCGGGAATTACGGCGCATCGATATCTGGATCCGATCCGCTTGCTGTGTTGTCAACAGTGTCCGCATCCATCCCTGATCCGTTTGCATTGACCACCAATGTGGCCTATGCGTCTGGTGTCTGGAGTCTGGGGGGTGTGCAGTACGACACGATCACTCTGGAGATCACGTCAGGCGGATATGCCGACGAGGCAATATATGAGTGGACGTGGGGGAGCGTCACCGGATCCGGAGTATGCAGGACATACCCGGAACATGCCGTCAATGGCGTGCGTGTCTGGTTTGACGGCAACACAGAGTACCAGGCTGGTGATACGTGGGAGATACGTGTTGGGCTGCCGACTGACTACACGACGAAAAAATGGACACTCACTGGTGACCACACGTTTCGGATCGACACGGCAAACGCTGCCGGATCGGTAACAGCGGGAGATGCGGTGACGAAACAAATCAACCCTCCGCCGAAACGGCCGTCATACTACAGCAACACCACATACGTTGACGGAACTGGCCAGATTGCCGTGACGTGGTCTGTCGGTGATGACGATGCCGCATCGTGGCGAGTCCACCAGAATAGGCCTCATGCCGGCGAGAGTGACACTCATTGGGCATGGACGGACAGCGGAACGTCATTCTCGTCTAACAGATTCACGTCCGGAACGCTCGCGCTGCAACCGGGGCGCAACCGCATCACTGCGACAACGCTGGACGCATCAGGCCAGGAGAGCGGCGAGAGCGATGTGTTCGAGATAACACTCGACGACAGCCTCAATCAGATCATTGCTCCGAATCCGCCATATTCGATGACTGCCGAGATGCAGAGCAACGGCAATATTCTGGTGACCGTGTGGGTCGATTCGACAGCGACGCATGTCAGGGTGTACCATGACGCGCATGATGGATCAATCGACTACACGACATTGATCGTGTCTGCAGCCAACACAGGCACGACCGAGATGAATGAGGTGACGCTGACTATATCCTCTGGGCTGACTGATGGGCGGTATCTGATTGGAGCGCGCTCGGTCCGCAATGGAGTCGAGGAGGAGAACGACGATATGATAGCAGAGGTGTATCGTATCACCGCTGCATCGGAGAAGGCCAGCGGACTGACAGTGGACGTGGTGCACTGATGAACATCATTCCACCCGTGGCAAAAACGAACGATGTTCCGACGCTTGTGGTCAGGCTGCTCGACTCTCATCGAGACCGCCGATCACTGTTGGCTGGGTCCGATTCTCTGGGAAGAATCGCCAGGCACATAATACCGATATCGCTGTCGAATGCGCCATTGCCTGAGGGGCCGACCCTCGAAACGAGAGTGGCTGGGGAGTACTCGATCACCAGCAATGCCGACTACATCCATGAGTCACTGATCGGGTCGATCCTGTCGCTGGAGGCATTCTACAAATCCGGCACTCGCCGACTGCGGCAGGTGTTGTTTCGCGGCGCACTGTCGAGCGAGGAGCACCAGTTTGGCGCTGACGAGAACGGGGTGAACCTGACATGGTCTACGACGGCATTACTGGATGCCGAGCCTGTCGAGATGTTCACGTCGATTCAATCGATCGGATACGTATTGCAGCGGATAAACAATGGAGACTGCTGGCCGACTGATGCAGCAGGCAACAAGATCGGATGCATCGACGAGGACCTGTTCGGCATCATGCAGTGGACCGGAATGATCGACATCGCCGGGCTGCCGCTGCCTCAGGCATTCGCCGATGTGCTGCAGCTCAAACAGGGGCTGATCCCTGTAGTCGAGTTCCGAGATGATGGCAAAATCATTCTGACTGCCAGAGAGCGCGGCAAACCCGATGCGGATCTGGTGGTGCCATCGATACAGGACCACACCGGCAGCGTGTCGATCGTGCCTGATGTGAGCAGCATCAGCGGCACCATTGATTATGGCCGTGTTGTCAACAGGATCACCGGGCGTGGGGGCGTGAAACGGCGGGCCGATACTGCGACATTAGTCCCGGCATGGGATCGTTCGCTGGATGGGTATGTGACAACAAACTCGGCTTCTATGCAGAGGAGCGTTGAGTTGCGAGAGGTTGGGCGGGTGTTCCGGTTCGACGGGCAGTTCTGGCCGATGAATTCTGACGCAACTGGTGTCAGTGCCCCGCAGGAGACTCCGATAATCTGGGGGCGTCGGAGTTACAGCGACCCATGGGTTATGATCCCGGCATCAGCAAAATTCACGATGGTCACGGAACCGGGGCAGGCAATGTTCCTGTCACGGAAAAACATGGCCGGGCTGGAGTCCGGAGATTACCGGTTTGTTGTGTTCGACGCACCGATGGTGTCGAGGTACTACACTACCGAGCAGCAGCAGGCGCGGGCCGAGGGCGTTGGCGTTGCCGCCTCTGTGTCGTTCTGGGAGCTGGAGATTCAGGCGCTCAAACAGGACGGGCTGCTACTGTACGATACTGGTGTTCAGGGAGATCTGCCGATCTATCGGCGCAGGATCCACTACAACAACCAATATTCATCGTTGACAGCGGGGCGATTCTACCGAGAGCTGGATGGAGCGAGGACTCCGGCGGAACCGGCGTCAATGTTCGACGACACGCCAATTCTGTCCCGGGAGGTGTGGGAGTCTGTTGTTGTCAGCCAGCATCCGAAATACTCGATCAATGTCACGATGCCATATTGCGCGTTTCACCTGCGGCATGGCATGACATATACCAGGATGGTCGATGACAGGGGGAGGGTCATTCGGGACGGAATCAACTACACGATCGAGGGGCCAATACAGTACGGACTCAGGGTGATCGGTGACGGGGCATTTACCACCACGGTATCGCTGGATAGCGACTCGGTCAATATGCTCGGAGGCATGGTGCTATGAGGCGGTACAGAATCAACGATCCGTCACTGGTCAACCAGATCAACTACCTGGCGCAGCGGATAGCCGCCCTGGAGGCATATATCGCATCGATACGGATCGGGGATGAGGCGCATATCGAGACCGAGATCACGGATGGGAATCATTCCGGCAGGCTCAGCGATCAATATGAGTTTGGTGAGGACGCAATCGACGGGCATCAGGCGCGAATCATTGCGCGGAAAACCGTTCGGTCATACGATATGGACGACACCGGCAGGGTCGGGTCATACCACAATTTTGTTGTCGAGGACAGCAACGGGGAATGGCTGTCAGTCTCGGGATGGGTGAAGTGATGGCGGAGTTCTCCTACTACAACCTGCGGGCATTGAGGGACCAGCCCCGGATCCGGGAGAACTGGGCCGAGAGCCTCATCCTGATATTGCAGAGGATCAGCGTGATAGAGAGGATACTGGGGCAGCCTGTCTCGCAGTGGTACGGGACCGATCCAGTGACAGGAACATATTACGGCCCACCGGCGGAATCCAATTTTGCGCATGACAGGATCACGACAGAGGGAGCGCCGGATCAGTGGTATCTGCGCGACCGCATCGATCAGTTGCGCGAGATCGGTGGTGCTCCGCCATTCCCGTGGCGCTACACGCCGAGCCTGGAGGAATATACCAACAAAAGCCGCAAGGCGGGGTTGGACGCGAGGCAGCTGCTGGAGATGCTACAGGCGATCGGGCGGGTCCTGTATACGCAGCCGATCGGGTCAATGCTGCGGCACAAGATCGACTACGTCAAAAACTACGACGGCACTGAATCCTACGATGTGTCACCTCTGTCGGCGTTCTCGTATCATCGCGATACGCAGTTCTCGATTGATCGGGTGATCGATTACGAATCCAACGATTCATACGGCAGTAAATCCGGGGGGGCAGTATATCACCGCAATGGGATTGATTATTCAGGGTGGAAGCCCAGGCGGATATATGACTATAACAGGACTGTTTATGTCCCGGGATACACCGAAATCAACGAGCCAGAGATCATCGACAGGGAGCGCCACATGCTGAGAGCTGATGTGTTCGTATTCGGCGAGGGGGAGGAGGTAGTCGAGGAGTTCGATCGCATCGAAACCGAGGGGCGGCAGTTTGTCCTGCTGATCGATCTGGGGCCGATGGTGGGCCTGAAAAAAATCAGGAGCAGCGATTATTCTGCTTCACGTTATTTCTCGTCTGGTTCGCAGCCAGTCAGGCTGGCATATAGCGAGCAACACATGCACTCTGGCATGGATATTCCGCCAACATATATATCCGAGTCATGGGCATGGGACAATCCTCCGCCATACTATGCGGAACAGGATCCTGCGGAACCTCTCGAATATGAGATCATCGAGAGCAATTCCCTGCCGGCGACATACGCCGAGTTTATGGGATCCGGCAGAGCGATTCCAACACAATCGGACCGGGTTCAGAAATATTCGTGGATCAGGCCGGTAACAGCCGTGGCCGGGTATAGCGACAGAGTCGATCCGAAGCCTGAGGC
>CAYTIW010000080.1:0-6204 GCA_964438075.1 uncultured Planctomycetales bacterium | reverse complement strand
TTATTTGTGACGATCAGCCGAAACTGGAATGTTTTGGGACTGATTTATAATCAAACCCCACAAGTTTTAACCGGCTTGTGGGGTTTTTAATTTAAGGAAGATATGAGAATATTAAAAAGCATTAAAAATAGAGACGAGCTAAAAAAAATAGCTCAGAATACATTCGGTGATCTGGTCAAAGCCGTTGTCGATGTTGACCGTGAATTGATCGCTATTGACGCGGAACTCCATTCGGATCTGGAAGCGTTATTAATAGAAGAAGGTTCGAAGCAAAATAGCCTCTGGGGTATTAATTTTTATCCTGAGCTTGAAGGAGAAGACTTTATTGAATTTGATTCAATGATCAATCTGCGTCCGTCGCAAGGGAACATGACCAGAGGTGTTGATTCGGCGGATATTAAGGTAAAGATCATAAATATTGTAAATAAATGGGTAAAAAAATGAGTGCCCAGCATGAAGAACTTGCAAACAGCCGCTGGGCGAAAATGCCATTAGCTGAACAAATGGCCAATATCGGCAGCGAAGTAAGCAGGGCCTTGAATTGGCAGAAAAAAGGCAAAAAAGATCTCTCACAAAGAGCTTTCCATAGGGCTTTAGAATTAATTGATATGACCATTCCTTCTGTAAAGAAATATTCTAGGCTCAAAGAGCTTTTCAGGGTTCGCGAAGCCCTGGTCGATTTCTTTTGCGGGACAAATCGGTTTTGTTCATCGGAATCGTTATGGCGAAAATACTTTGATCACTTCGCTTATTTAGCAAGAAAGTAGCGGCGAAATGAGCAATGCCTGGGGGAGTGCTTGATCCCTAACCCTTTGTGATAGAATATTTTGAATGTGTCGCAGAGGGTTTTTTGTCTAATATCTTGAAATGGGGATCGGCCTGGCCCATAAAAACCTCGCCAAAAGTTGTGATCGGCTTTGGGGAGCAGGTCGCTATTTTCGCACAAGCACCGGTACAATAAAGAGAGGCAGTCCATGAGATCAGGCTGGGCCATGATCGTTTTTGGAATCGGGTTCCTTCTGTCGCCGTTGACCTGGTGGAACGATCTGTTTATCAATGTGCCTATCTCATGGGCGCTTGCGTCGTTGTTCGGGACGGTCTTATTTAAGCGGGCGTTCCTGGTTATTTACTGGGTGACAAACATTCTCGGGTTGCTGATGATGCATTATTCAGGCACATCGGCCATGAATAAAAGAGCCGGGCCTTTGATGAGGCATGGCCTGTTCCAGCCTTTGTTGATCGCGTCCATATATTCGCTCTTATTGTGGTTGGCTATGTATTATGGGATCATAAAACCTATAGATATCAACCTGCCAGCGTAGGATCTTCTTTAAAAGCGCTGGCACAGTTAACCGGGGCAGGCACGGTATTGCGCATCTGTTAAGCGGCTTCTATCGGGGGTAACGTTATGGATATAGTGGGCGAGGCAATGAAGATCGAAAAGAAAGGGCAGATGCTTTACCGGGCTTTTGCCCAAAATTCATCCGACAAGGGAGCGGTCTTCATCTTTACCCGGTTGGCCGACCAGGAGAAAGATCATTACGATGCTTTCAAGAAAATGAAGGACGCCTCGCAGGTAACGTTGAGAAAAAATGCCGTGTTCAAGGAAGTGCTTGGCATCTTTTCAGGCTGGCAAGACGCAAGGACCAGGCTTAATGTCAAAATGACACAAGTCGAGCTCTACCGCAAGGCGCTCGAAGTTGAGGAAGCAAGCATCCGGCTTTATGAAGAGGGCTCGGAGAAGGCGGATAATGATAGGATCAAGGCTGTTTTTCTTCAAATTCTCGCCGAAGAGAAGGAGCATCGGCGGGTGATGGAGAACATAATTGAATTTGTTACAAAACCCGAGAGCTGGTTCGAGGATGCTGAGTTCGGCCATAAGGGGGAGGAATACTATCTTTAAGGGGGGCTGGTGCCCGCAAGTATTATCGCGGATGAAAGTAGGTAGCTCTTTGAGCCATTAATATCTTGGCATCGGACGAGTAGCGCCAGTTAAGTATTTCGTCCATTTCCGGGAGCCAATTAACACCAGCCCATCAGAGATCTCTGGTGGGCTTTTTCTTTAGTTTTTTTAATTTGCAAGTAAAATAGCAGCCATGGAAAGAATAGAGATCACCGTCATAGGGGCCGGGGTGGTCGGCTTGGCCGTCGCCCTGGAGCTCTCGAAGGGCCGCAAAGATGTCTTTGTGGTCGAAAAAGAACCTTCCTTCGGCCAGGGGACCAGCTCGCGGAACAGCGAAGTGGTCCACGCCGGGATATATTACCCCAAGGATTCCCTCAAGGCCCGGACATGCGTGGAAGGGCGGCACCTGCTTTATGAATACTGCCTGCGGAATAACATCAAACATAAAAAAACCGGGAAGCTGATCGTGGCGGTCAACGAGGAAGAGGCCAGGGACCTGGAAGGCCTGTTGAGGCGCGGGCTGGATAACGGGGCGGACGATCTGAAGATCCTTTCCAGGGAAGAGCTCAAAAGGCTGGAGCCCCATGTCGAGGCCGTGGCGGCCGTGTATTCGCCTTCGACGGGGATCCTGGACTCGCACGGCCTGATGAAGAGTCTTGTCGCGCGGCTGGAAGGCGGCGGCGGGACTATTGTTTATAATACCGAGGTGACCGCTGTCGAGAAGGCCGACGGCGGCTATGTGGTCACGGCCCGCGATAGCACGGGCGAGCCGGTCCGGTTCTTCAGCCAGGTCGTGGTCAACTGCGCGGGCTTGGATTCCGACCAGGTCGCCGGCCTGGTCGGCCTCACGAAAGCTGAATACAGGCTGAAATACTGCAAGGGGGATTATTTACGCCTGCATCCCGCCAAGGCCCGGTTGATCAACGGTCTGGTGTACCCGGTCCCCAAGAAGGCGGGGGCAGGCCTGGGGATACATGCCACCCCGGACCTGGCCGGCGGCATGCGTCTGGGGCCGGATGATGAATATATCGACAGGCCGAACTACACCGTTGATCCAGCCAAGATAGGGCTTTTTCATGAAAGCGTCCGGACCTTCTTGCCCTTCGTCAATATGGAAGACATCACCACGGATATGGCGGGTATCAGGCCGAAACTGCAGGGGCCTGGCGAGGGTTTCCGGGATTTTATCATCCGGGATGAGGCGCCGGATGGGTTCCCGGGGTTCATCGATCTTATCGGTATCGAATCCCCCGGCCTTACCGGGTCTCTTTCCATCGCCCGGATGGTCGATACAATGGTCACGGATGTGCTGGAGCGGATGTGACCGGTCCCTGAAGGCCGGTCCAGGAGCGGTGTTGATCTTAAGGGCGGATCTCCGGAGTAATGCATGCATCTGATACCCTTGCTGGTGCTGGTCTCGCTGTGGGCGGGCTTTGTCCATCGGGGCTGGGGAGTGCGCGCCGGCCTCCTGGCGGCGCAGGTGGCGGCCGGTGTGCTCACCGTGCTGGCGACCGAAACGCTGGGGGCGTTGCGGATATTGACGTTCTGGCCGCTGGCAGCGTTCTGGTCTACGGCCCTGGCGGCAAGCCTTGTCTGGCTGCGGCGTTCCTGGCGGTGCGCGAAGTTTTCCCGGCCTTCCTTTTCCCTGGCCCCCCTCGACATCGCCGTCCTCATTGCCATTGCCGTCATAGTCGCGGTCACCGGGCTGGTCGCGCTGGCCGCCCCTTCGAACAATTGCGATTCGATGTCCTACCATATGGCCCGGGTCGCGCACTGGGCGCACAACGCGACCCTGGCCAATTATCCCACCGGCATTCTGCGCCAGCTGAAGATCGCCCCTTACGCCGAGTACGCCATTTTGCAGGGATATATCCTCAGCGGCACGGACCAATATGCCAACCTGGTCCAGTGGTCTAGCATGGTGACTTCGCTCGCCGGTGTCTCCCTGATCGCCGGGATGCTGGGCGGGTCCCTGCGGACGCAGCTCTTCGCGGCCCTGTTCGCCGCGACGCTGCCGATGGGGATATTGCAAAGCACCAGCACGCAGAACGACTACGTGGGAACGCTGTGGGCGGTGTGCGTCGTGGTATTCGCGCGGCTCTGGGTGGTGACGGGACTGCGCCGCTGGGCAGGCCTGTGCGCGCTCGCCTGCGGGCTGGCGTTCCTGACCAAGGGGATAGCGATGATCGCGGCGGCGCCGTTCGTGGCCTGGGCGCTGTGGCGCGTGCGGTGGCGGCGTCGGGACAAGGCCCTCTTTTTGTTGTTCGTCATTGCGGCGTCGCTGGCGCTGAACGGGGCCTTCCTCGTCAGGTTGACGGAGCTGGCGCCCAATCCATTCCAAGCCATGGGGATGGGCTGGAACGCCATGGTCCAGGGAGGCCCGGACTGGCGCGGGGCGGTGTCGAACGCGGTCCGCGGCATGGCCACGGAACTGGCGGCGCCGTTCCCCGGCTGGAACGCCGGGCTGTTACGGGCGGTCTTCGCGGTCCACCGCCGGCTGGGGATCGACGTCAACGACCCCCGTTTCACGCTGGACGACTCCGACTTCTTCCTTTGGGACAAGGTCCCCATGATGGAGGATTTTGCCAGCAGTTTCGCTCACTTCATTATCTATCTTATGGCGGCCTGTTATATCGTGGTCCTGTTCGCACTGCAGCAGGGAAAGGCTGACGGCAACGCCGGTGGAGCCCGGCGAGGGGAGCCCGGGCGCCGGGGCCCCGGGAACGGCCTGATGCAGTTCCTGGCGCTCTTCGCGTCCGCAATGCTGCTGTTGTGCGTCTTTGTGAAATGGCAGCAATGCGGCGTGCGGTTCCATCTGCCGTTCTTCGTAATTTTTTCGCCGCTGGCGGCGGTGGCCCTGACCGGCGGCGGCCGCCGGACGTGGCCGGCTTTGCTGGCCTGTGCGTGGATGCTGGCGGGAGCGGCAGCGCCGCTTTTGTATAACCAGCAGCGGCCGCTTTTGCCCATGGGAGCTGTCACCAGGATCGAGCTGGCGGCCCGGGTACCGCACGGCAGCGAGATCTTTGACTGGCTGAGGCGAAACGGCTATTTCTGGCCCGGGGGAGGTCGGGAAGAGGGGCATCTCAAATATATTACAAGCGGCATGTTCGAGCGTCTGCGCGGGGCCTATCCGGCGGAGTTCTCCGGCGTGTCCGAGGTGCTGAGCCTGGCGCCTTCTTTCCCCGGGGGGATATTGTCCGCGTCGCAGGAGGAGCTGCTGTTCGGCCGGTTCTTCAAGCTGTCCCGGGACCAGATACGCGGTAACCTGCGGTTTTTGCGGCAGCGCCTGCAAGCCTTGCCGGGATGTCGTGATCTCGGTTTTATCTCCGACGAGTCAGGGTACGAATATCCGTTCTGGAGTTTGTTCGCTACGGGCGGACATCCGGTCCGGATCGAGAGCGTTATGGTGGAGAACGTCTCCAGGCATTTTCCATATCCCCGCGGCGAGCCGGACCCCTGCCTTCTGGTGAAAGAGGGGAACGCCGGGCCGGAAACGATCGACTACCGGGGCAGGAGCTACCGCCGCGTCAGCCCGGGCCCGTTCCAGATTTACGAGCGCGCAGCGCGTTGAGAGCGACCATCCAAAGTGTTCTTGTAGTTGTATGAGATCAGGGGGCAGGGCTTATCTGGTTATCTTGTCCGGGGAACAAATCCATCTTGCCGTGACCGGGTCGCTCTTTTAATCAATAAAGATCGCTAACGCGACCACCGAGGTCCAGAGGCCTAACTTGTTGCCTTCCGCGGATTGGGTAATGTTGGTCGTTTTGAAAATATATCCTGAGGATTTATAGATCTGTTCCCTTTCCTGCCAGGCCGTGTCAGGGTCAAAACCGATACCTAAAGTGGTCGCCAGCATTGTCGCCGCAAGGTCTTCCGCGTATTCTCCGGCTTTCTCGCCTTTCTCTCCGAAAGCGTGATGCTCTGAAAGATAGCCGTATTGATTATCGTCTTTGGGGATGGCCAATCCGATGGATGCCGAGACCAGCCTGTTGGGTTCATTGCTTTCGTTCCGGGCCATCACGCAATAAATAATTTCCCCCGGAGACAATAATTTCACCCCTTCCTCTTTTGAGATCATTTTGCAATTCGGGGGAAAAATGGAAGATACGCAGACCAAATTATATTTTTCGATGCCGGCGTCCCTCAAGGCCAGCTCGAAACTGGCGAGCCTGTCCTTGTCGACCCCGACGCCTTTGGTCAAAAAGATCTTTTTAGGGACCATGACATTTCCTTTTCATTTGGGTGGATATTTTTAATTTTTTTTCATTTTATAAAATTTTACGAAAAAATCAAGCCTGATG
>CAYTIW010000079.1:4140-6264 GCA_964438075.1 uncultured Planctomycetales bacterium | reverse complement strand
GAGGCCCTGCAGGAAGAGCGTTCGGCCCCTCTGGCCCTGCAGGTCGCTTTCCCTGCCCGGGAGAAGCTGGTCTACCGGGTCAAATGGCTCGGGATAACCGCCGGCGAACTCACGGCCGAGGTCCAGGGGCTGGGGAAGTGGCGCGGCCGCAAGGCGTACCGGATCGCGGTCCGGGCGCGTACGGTGGGCATCTGTTCCACGATTTACCGCATCGATGACCATTATGTCTCCTACCTGGACGCGGAAGAGATGCATACCCTCAGGCACGAGGTCCACCGCCGGGAAGGGCATTACAAGAAGGACGCGGTGACGGATTTCGACCAGCAAGCCCACAAGGCCTATTTCAAGAATCTCACCGACGGCTCCAGGAAGGTCTATACGATAGCCCCGCACACCCACGACACCGTGACCGCCGCGTATTATTCCCGCTTCCTGCCGCTGGCACCGGGCCGGATGTTCGATCTGAGGGTGGCGAACAGCGAAAGCAACTATGAATTGTTCCTCAAGGTCCAGGGCCGCCAGGAGAGGCCGGTGGGGGGCAAGAGGCGGGGGGTCTTCCAGTTCCGTCCTTACGCCCGGCAGGACGGCAAGGCCGTCCGGGCAGGCCGGCTGAGCGGTTACATCTCGGCCGACGCGGCGCGGGAACCGGTCCAGGTGATCATCAGGGCGCCGGTCTTCACTTCGCTGGTCGCCACGCTGGTCAAGGCGGAGCGCTGAAAGGCTGGACCGGTCCTTTGGCAGGGGACCCTTGTGACGTTGGTGGGGTGCTGGGCCTTTTGTGCGTGCAAGGGACAGTTCGGGCAGAAACTGGCGCTTGTTTTAATACGGGTTGGTGTGGTAACATGTTTCAATTGCTAAATTTAAGGAGGCAAAGTGAACGCCGATAACTCGAATTATCAACCCAAAATAACCTATTATCTCGAACATGCCACCAAGCTGGGGGCTTCCGATATCCATCTGGTCGTGGACCGCCCGCCGATCCTGCGTCTGGAAGGGAAACTCCGGCCCTCCGATCTTCCCATATTGGATGCGCGGCACCTGGAAGAGGTGATCTTTGAGGTGCTCACCGACCGGCAAAAGGCGATGTACGCCTCCGAGCACGAGGTCGATTTTTCCTATAAATTCTTCAATAAATATTATTTCCGTATCAATGTGCACCGCGACAAAGGCCGGATGGCCGCGACCATCCGCGTCCTGCCGGCGATCATCAAGTCCCTGAACGAGCTGGGTCTGCCGCCGGTCGTGGCGGACCTGACACGCAAACACTCCGGCCTGATACTGCTGGTCGGCCGCGCCGGCAGCGGCAAGACCACCACCATGACCCATATGGTCCAGCTTATCAACGAGGAGCGCCCGGCCAAGATCATCACGATCGAGGACCCGATAGAGTTCGTGTACGAATCAAGGCAAAGCCTGGTGGTGCAGCGCGAGGTGGGGCATGACACGCAGTCGTTCGCGACCGGCCTCAAATACGCGCTCCGGCAGGACCCGGACGTGGTGGTCATCGGGGAAATGCGCGACCTGGAATCCATCGCCATGGCCTTGACCACCGCCGAAACCGGGCACCTGGTCTTCGGAACCCTGCACGCCCCCGACTGTATCGAGGCCATCAACCGCATCATAGACGTCTATCCGGGAGACAAGCAGAACCAGATACGCGTCCAGCTGGCAGAGAACCTGTCCGCGGTGATAGGCCAACAGCTGCTGCCGCGCAAGAGCGGTCCCGGACGGGTGCTGGCCACCGAGATCATGATCTCCACTTTGGCCATCCGCAACATGATCCACCGTAATTCCCAGGCCGAGATCCGCAGCCAGATGGAATCGGGCCGCGAGGGCATGTATACCCTGGAACAGTGCCTATCGCACATGCTGCGCAAAGGTCTGATCAGCGAAGAGGTGGCGCTAAGCCACGCGAAGTACCCTCGTCTTTTGGAACTCAGCTGACCGGTATCCTTTCCGGCAGTACAACATTTCTGGAAGAAGGAGAGGGCGTCGCAGAGCAAGGGCCCTGGACGCTCCGGTAACCAATTCCGTACCGAGATATTTCATCCATGACCATTAACAGATCGACCTCCAGGGAAGTGCTGGATATATTTCCGCTCGGCTCGCGGATGGTATTGTTCA
>CAYTIW010000079.1:2094-4040 GCA_964438075.1 uncultured Planctomycetales bacterium | reverse complement strand
ACCTCCAGGGAAGTGCTGGATATATTTCCGCTCGGCTCGCGGATGGTATTGTTCAGCCTGGCCTATTTCGGCTGCGCGGTCGTGGGAAGTCTTTTTTCTTTGGACCCGGGCGCTTTTGTCAATTTCTGGCTGCCCAGCGGGCTTTTCGTGGGCGTCCTGCTCGCCGACGAGCGTCGATACTGGCCGGCACTGGTCCTGGCGGCCATCATGGCCAACCTCGCCTTTGACGCGGTCTGCGGGCACGGGCTATTCCTCAGCTTGCTTTTTTCATTGGGGAACTGCCTGGAGGCCCTGGCCGGGGCATGGCTGGTACAGCGTTTCGTGGCTCAACGCCCCAGGCTCTCGACATTGAAAGAGACCGGCCGGGTGTTGACCCTGGCCGCACTGTTGAGCCCGGTCCTGAGCGCCACCGTCGGGGCTTCAGCCTTTGCCCTCCTGCCAGGCCCCGGCATCGATTACTGGCCCACCTGGCTGCTGTGGTGGAGCGGGGACGCCTTCGGGGTCTTGCTCTTGCTGCCTTTTATCCTGACCTGGAACAGGAAATTCCGGCTCTCGGAACGGTTAAGATTCTCCGCTGAGAATTTAGATGCAGCGCTTATGACCTGCGTGATCCTGGCCATGGCGGTCTTTATTTTCTGGGACGAGCTGCACCCGGGACTGGCAGTGAAATATATCTTGATACCCCTTCTGATGTGGGTGGCGATGCGTTTTGGTGTGCAGGGAGTGGTGACTGCCAATCTGCTGGTGGCGATGACCGCGGTCTGGTTCACGGCCAACGGTCATAGCGATATCAGCCTGAGCGGCCTTTCCCCCTATGGGCAGACCATCGCCCTGCAGTTCTACCTGGCGGTCGTATCAGTGACCGGGCTGTTCCTGGCGATCGTTCTGGCCGAACGCCGGCAGGCCGAGACGGCCTTGCGGGAGAACGCCGAGCGGCTGCGTCTTTCTTTCGATCAGTCGCCGCTGGGCGGCATCATCGCCGATCTCGACGGACGTTTCCTGCAGGTCAACGCCGAGATGGCCCGTATCATTGGTTATTCGCAGGAAGAACTGCTTTCGAAGAACTTTCTGGAGATCACCCATCCCGATTATCTCGACAATAACAGAAGGCTGTTGCAGAGTTTGCTGGAGGGGGAGATCGAACAGTATATGCTGGACAAGCAGTATATCCGCAAGGACGGGAGCTTTGTCTGGGTGCACGTTTCGGCAAGCCTGGCGAAGGATATGTCCGGCCGACCGCTTTATATCTTCGGCACGATCGAGGACATCACCGAACGGAAGAAGATAGAGGCGGCGCTCAGGGGAGCGGAGCAGAAATTCCGCAACCTGGCCGAAGAGTCGCCCAACATGATCTTCATAAATAAAATGGGCCGGGTGGTCTTCGCCAACAGGCTTTGCAGCCATATCATGAAATACCGGCCGGATGAATTCTATGATACCGGTTTTGACTTTTCCACCCTGATAGCGCCCGAACAGCGTCCGCTCGTAAAAAAGAACCTCCGGCGCCATATGCAGGGGGAAGAAGTCCCGCCGTATGAATACACCCTGGTCACCAAGGACGGTGAAAGGATCGAGTCGATCATCAACACCAGCCTGATCGACTTCGAGGGCGAACTGGCCATCCTGGGGATCATAACGCTCATAACTGACCGCAAGCGGATCGAAGTGGCTTTGCGGGAGAGCGAGCTGCGCTACCGCCGGCTGGTGGATTCGACCACGGATTATATTTATACGGTTAAGGTCGAGAACGGCAAGTCGGTGGGAACAACCCACGGCCCGGGATGCGTGGCGGTGACCGGTTATACTCCCGAAGATTATCAAGCTGACCAGTACCTTTGGTTCCAGATGATCCACCAGGACGACCGTTCCGCCGTATTGGAGCAGGTGGCCAAAGCCCTGGCGGGCCAAACACCCCCGCCCCTGGAGCACCGTATCATGCACCAGGA
>CAYTIW010000079.1:0-1994 GCA_964438075.1 uncultured Planctomycetales bacterium | reverse complement strand
AAGCCCTGGCGGGCCAAACACCCCCGCCCCTGGAGCACCGTATCATGCACCAGGACGGATCGCTAAGATGGTTGCGGGACACGATCGTGCTGCATAAGGACATTAATGGGCTGGTGGTATCTTACGACGGGATGGTCACGGATATAACGGAGCGTAAAAGGGCAGAGGAGGAGATCCGCAGGGTCGCCTCGGTGAAGACGGCGACTCTGGAATCTACCGCGGACGGGATACTGGTCGTGGATGGGGTGGGCCGCATACTGGATTATAACGACCAGTTCGTCCGGATGTGGCAGATCCCTCAGTCGGTCATGGATTCCCGGGACGACGAGCGGGCGCTAGGGTATGTGCTCGACCAGCTGGTAAGTCCGCAGGTGTTCATCGATAAAGTCCATAAATTGTATCTCCAGCCTGATGAGGAAAGTTTTGACGTGCTGGAGTTCAAGGACGGCCGGATATTCGAGCGTTATTCCAGGCTGCTCAAGATAGGCCAGCGCCCCGAGGGCCGGGTGTGGAGCTTCCGCGACGTGACGGCGCAGAAGCAGGTGGAGGTTGCGCTGAAGAGGGCCAAGGAGCAGGCCGAGGCGGCGGACAGGATCAAGAGCGAATTCCTGACCAATGTCTCCCACGATTTCCGTACGCCGCTGAACGCGATCGCAGGCTTCAGCGCTATTTTGGGTGAAGCGCAGCTGGATGAACGCTCCCGTAAAATGCTGGGCATCATCCAGGACAAATCGCAGTCGCTTTTGTCGATGACCGGCGACCTGCTGGAAGCCTCCGGCATGAAGTCCGGCAAGACCCAGCTCAGGTCGATACCGTTCGATTTCCGCAGGTTGATGTTGGACGCGGTCGAGGTGGCCCGGCTGGATGCGGCGGACAAGGACCTGGTGATAACCTGTGATATCCTAAATGAGATGCCCCGTTTCATCGGCGACCCGATAAGGGCGGAGCAGGTGGTTGCCAATCTGCTGACCAACGCGGTGAAATATACGGAGCGCGGGTCCATCACGGTGACGGTGTCCTGTTCGGAAAAGCCCGGTTCGCCGGAGAGGCGCATGGTCAGGGTTTCCGTCAAGGATACCGGATGGGGCATCCCGAAGGAAAAGCAGGCCCAGATATTTGATCCCTTCACCCGGTTCCATGAATTCGCGGGCGGCAAGCAGAATAAAGGTGTCGGGTTGGGCTTGCATATTGCCAAGACCATGGTTAATCTAATGGGCGGGGAGATAAGCGTAGTGTCAGAGGTCGGCAAGGGCAGTGATTTTGTTTTCACTCTGGACCTGCTGGCGGAGACTCATTCCAGCTGACGTGATAACTGAACATTCATTCTACCGGGGGAGGGGCACCCATGGCAGACTCATCACTGGCAGGCAAGAAGGTATTGGTAGTCGACGACGACGATGCTAATCAGTATCTCATGCAGGTCATCCTCGAGGAATTGGGGTGCGGTTTTGAGATCGTGGCCAACGGCCGGGACGCGGTCGAGAAGGCCAGGACCGGCGAGTTTGCCCTGATCTTCATGGACCTGAGGATGCCTTTAATGAACGGGTACGACGCCACCAAGGCCATCCGGGAGTTCAACAAGGACCTGCCGATAATTGCCCTTACCGCCCACGCGATGGAGTGGGTACCGTCGCAATGTTACGAGATCGGGATGAACGATTTTATTTCCAAGCCGTTCAACCGGGACAAGATAAAAGAGGAAGTCCTCAAGTGGCTCTCTAAATAGGTTAAATAGGTTCCGCTTCAAGTGGGAAAAAGGGACGTGTCCTTTTTTGGGAGGATGTTTTGATGGCCGAGGGACAGAGGAACAACCGGCAGAAGGACATATCCAGGGTCTTACGCGAGAAGCTGTCCCGGCCGCGGGACGGTTATTCTAAAAGCAAGGTTAAGTCAGGAACGGTTGTGAAAGTCGACCGATCATATCCGAGTAAATGAGCTCATCTGTTTGTTCCCTTGCGGTCGTGAACATTGAGTCCAGGGCGGATAAAGGGCGT
>CAYTIW010000078.1:0-6293 GCA_964438075.1 uncultured Planctomycetales bacterium | reverse complement strand
GGAAAATCTTACGTTCAACTGACTATGGCTTAACTTGGTCAGACTTAGGACAGCAATATGGTCAAACTTATATTCGTAGCTTTTGTTATGCAGGAAATGGGATATACCTTGCAGGGACTAATCCAAATGGGAAAATCTTACGTTCAACTAATTATGGCTTAACTTGGACAGACTTAGGACAGCAGTTTAGTCAAACTTATATTCTTTCACTTAGTTATGCAGGAAATGGTATATACCTTGCAGGAACCGGACCAAATGGGAAAATCTTACGTTCAACTAATTAAAAGGGAATTATGAAATACATTATAATATATGGGGTAGATAAAATTATCAAAGTAGATGAATTGCCTCCAATTAGCAATTATCCTACAAACACAATAATCGTGTTAAATGAACAGCAAATAGCTTTTTACCTTGCGAATCCAAACGCAAGTGCAGGGGAAGTATTAGCAATGGAGTTAAACCCAATACCTGAGCCACCAAAACCAAGTGAACAGTTACCTACAATAGAACAGCGTGTTGAAGCATTGGAATTATTAGAATTAGAAAGGATTATAGAATGATAGCTTTTTTAAAAATTCAATGGAAACTTGGAAAAATCAATGAAGCATATTTAAATACTTTGATTTCAAAAAACAGAATTACATCAGAACAAAAAACGGAAATAATGGAGATTTCATAAATGACAGATTACACTCTTATTGGATTGATTATTACGATTATTGCAGGTGTTATAACTTTAGTCTGGAAATTAAACAAAGCGATGACTGAAATTAAAGAATCTTCATCAAAACAAATCAATGAATTAAGAGTTGAATTTTCAAAAGAGTTGAAAGAAATAATAAATAAAGATTACAGCCAGGACATCGGGCTTTTAAATACTGAAAAAAGAATACAGGATAAATTACAAACATTTAAAGACGATTGTATGGAGAAAGTTAATAATGAAATTGATGTAGTAAAAAAAGATGTAAGCAAATCAAAAAGCGATATTGTGGTTATGACAAAAGAAATTAAAGATATTAACGAAAAATATAATACGATTTTCAAAGAAATCCAAGACATTAAAAAACAATTAAATGAACAATTTAAAGAATTAACCGATTTAATTAATAATTCAAAAATCCAAGAAATTAAAAAAAGGCGAAGTGCCGTTTAGTTATTTATAAACTTAATCGAAAGGGCTATAAAATGATAGCAGGCGTAAAATATGAAGTTATTAAAGATGGCAAAAAAAGTAAGCCAACCCGCCACAAAACAAAACAAAAAGCGCTTGATTCCGCTTCCAAAACCTTAAACAGAAAAGGTGGAACTGTAATGTTGAAAAACATTTCTTTCCTAACAAAAAAAGAGCTTGCTGCTAAGAAAAAAACAAAAAGGAAAGCCGCAAAAGCACGTAAAACAAGAAAAAAAATAAGCAGAAACTATAAGCATTATCCAAAAACCTACGAATAGTCAAAAGGAACAAAACAATGATTAATACGATAAATTCTATATTATCATACAAATACACTTGGCTTTTGTTTATTTTGGGTTTAGTAATTTTTTTTGTATGTAATTATTACTTTACTCCGCTTTTAGCATTTGCAGGCGGTTTGCTCGCTTCTGGAAGTTTTGCAGTTTTCATTCATTTCATTGATGACAAATTGCTCGGCTCCGTGAATACTAAAGAACAAATAGTAGATTTTGGGAATATAGCTTATGCGATTTACTTTTTTGCACTCGTTATTGGTTGTGCTATGGTGTATTGTGCTTCTTTCATTGTTTTCCTTGCCTACATTTTCGGAAAATAAAAGTAGCGAACCTAAACACATTCAAATAGCACGGCAGTATGACGGCTGGACAGAAACATACGAAAATCGTGGCTCCGTAGCGGACTCTTGCAACTTGTTTGTAGGGGCTCCGCTTGGCTCACCTTTTTGTCAGACGTTTTGGGAATGGATTTTAAACAAAGCAAATGCAAAACCAAAATGGAAACGCACCGCTCTCGCTCAAAATGTAAAAACGAAAGATAGCTATTCTGCTATGGCAGTTATTCAGGGACATCGTAAAGTTAAATGCGGCGATATGATTACTTATGCTAAAGGAAAAACTATTTTCGGTCATTCCGGCTGTGCTTCTTCAAATTGGAAAAATACATCTGGAAAAAGCATTGAAGCAAATACGAAAAAGAAAGGTATGAGCCGAGTGGGAGACGGCATTTATGAAAAAACTGTGAGAATTGAACCTTACAACTATTTCAGAATTATAAGATTTACTCCCGTTGATTATTAACTATTTTAATGAAAGCAATAAAATGACTGAAGATATTATAAATAAATTGAAAGAAATAGGGATTACCTGGACGGCTTCAACGCCACTCGCCCCTGAAAGTATTACAATCGGAAATGTTGCTACTTTGAAAACAGCTCTGAAAACATTATGCCCCGATTATGCAGCAACTATTGATGGCTTAGATGATACAAAACTTTTGAATGTTGCTACAATTTATCAACAAATTCTGGCTGGAAACTCTGCGGTTAGTTTATGCACGGCATTGCAGGCGTATTCAAACACAAAAACTATTGTAGAAACCAAAAAATATCGTAATTATTTTCTTAAAAAGGTAAAATAATGAAACGAAACTATTTCATTTTTCAAAAAGAGAAACCGGCTGAAATCCCAAAGGAAACCGAGCAAAAAACAGCCGAGCAAGGACAGACAAACACTGAACAAACTACTACGCCGGCTACAAATAGCTCTGGTGTACTTCCTAATTCAAGTTCTGGAAATTCAGTTAGCATTGGTGCGAATTCTTTTTTGCCCAGCGGCTACTCTGTTCCGCCAATGAATCCGGGCAGTTCTGAAAGTGTTAGTGCCGGGTCGTCTTCTAATACCGGTAATTCTTCGAGCTTTGGTGGAAATTCTTTTATTAAAATTAACAATCCACTAAATATTAATTCGAGAAATACCAACTTCAAATTATTGCCTTCCGCTTATTCGGTTAGCAGGCAAATCAATAAAAATACCAGTAACATTTAAAGGAGTTTTTATGAAAAACGATGCTTATAAATTTGGTTCTTTCGGTCAGTTCGTTATTTTTTTAAAACAGGAATTTAACGATATTATAGATTTCATCAATGAAATGAAACGCAGCGATGCTCTGAAAATCATCGTTGATGGCAGAAAACGTATGGGATTAATCGAAAATGATACCTGTTACGTTTTTGTTAAATTCTACGTTGAAAACAAAGGACTTGATTTTGTGAAAAATAAGTTGAAGGAATTGCTTCCAAATTTCACAGCCGACATTGATAGTATGCTCGAATCCGATTGGAAAATGCTAATTGAAGAAGCAGCTTATTATCGTGAAGTAGGTAAAAGCAATTTTTCAGAAAGAATTAAAACCGCTTTCAGAAAAATATATCACGGAGTTTTAAGGTATCGTAATTTGAAATGCGAACCCGGCGGCCCCTCTTACGTTGATGAAGGGAAAATTACCGGTCCTGAATTTAACGAAGCAAACGTTTTGAAAGTTACAAGGGAATTGAGCTATCTTTAATTAACAAATCGGATTTTAGAATGAAAACCACAAAGTTAGGACAATACATAATAGACGAGGCAATCGGTTGGCTGAAATATTGGAACGCAAACGGCTGCCGTGAAAATCCCGATAACGTTATTTACTGCAATGGTAAAAAAATTAGTTGGATATATGTGAAAGACAAAGAACCCTGGTGCGCCGCTGCTATTTCTGTTATTATAAAATCTGCCTGCGAAAAAGCTGGTGTAAAAAACAAAATGGCTCTGAGTGGTGCGAGCCGTGTAATTTTAAATACTTCACAAAAAAACGGAGTGTTAGTTAATTTCACTCCAACGCCCGGTGCGGTTGCAGTGCGACTATACCTTACAAGCGAAGGAGTGGAAAGCACAAGCGGACACACAATGCTTATTGTTGATGTAACTGATGATTTCGTCTATACGATTGAAGGAAATACAAGCGATAATTTTTGCATTCGCTCTTATCCAAAAAACACTTTCATAAATGGAAGTTCAACCGGCAATTACAAACGGCACTATATTATTCACACTGAACTTATGGGGCTTAACTCAGAAGCCGATAACCCCGCTAACATTTCAGAATTAGCAAAGCTAAACGTTTCTGCCTGCGGCCCAATCCAAACTACAAATGACGATTGGCAAACCGGTGGAAATTCAAATTCTGGTAACTCAAATTCTGGTAATTCAAATTATTCATCAAAAAGAAATTATTTTAAGGTATAAAAATGGCACAAAAATATTCAAAAGAAGAATGTATAAAACAAATTGCAAGAGCAGCCGCCGATATGGACGTTGACCCTTGTATGATGGTTGCATTCGCTCACATCGAAACAGGTGGAACTTTTAACAACCTCGCTGGCAACGGACCCTACAAAGGACTTTTTCAGTTTCACGTAAATACAATTAAAGAACTCGGTGGAACTGATGCCGATAGATTCGACCCCTATCAATCCACCAAATATGCTATCAAATATATGTTAGCTAATAAAAAGATTTTTGAAAAAAAATATCCCGGAAAAAGTTGGGCTGACTGGATGGCTTACGTTTGTCATCAGCAAGGCGGAGGCGGTTGCTCGGATATTTTCGGCAGTTCAGATAATACTTTAATCGCAGGGCATAAAAGAGAAAAAGCAATTCGGAGCAATACGATTGGGAAAAACAAACTAACTACGATTGGACAATTTAAAAATATGTGGGAGAATCGTTTCGATGCTATCGCTTCAAGCTGTTCATCAAGTTGCCCGGTTAGTAAAATGTCCGGTTTGAGTGGAGAAGTTATCAAATATAATAATGACGGCTGCACAATCGACATCGGTTTTAACAAAGAAGATGATTCTGAAGTAGCAAATCCCAACAATTCGCTACCTAAACGCAGAAACTTTTTCTTAGTCCGTTAAAATGCAGTGTGGCACTATCTTTCAAAATTTTCGCTCATAAATCGTTTATAAGGAGTTTTTTTTGGAAAAAGGTATTAAACATCGGCTCATTTTTGGAGTAATTTTAGCTTTTTTGGTGATTTTGATTTTTATTACAGGTTGCAAGAGCAATGACGCTTCAGTTTTGAAAAAAGAGTTTATTGGAACGAAGCAGGACACTTTTATCGTGCAAACAAAACCAAAAATTATTTATGTTGATGATACTATTATCCAAACCCGACCATTTATTTTTACGATTGATACGATTATCAAAATAAAAATACCCGCTACAAAATATTCACAGGAACAATTAAGAGATGATACCCTTAAAATTGTTTATGAATTTCCTGAAAATAATTTAGTAATAGATTACCGACCTCCAACTGATAGTTTATTTAATTTTTATAATGAGCGAATTGTTGAAGTAGAAAAAAGATATACCATTTTAGAATATTCACTAATGCTCGTAGGAATTGTTTTGGTAGTTGGAATTGTAAGTTATTATGCAAAAAAATATTTATTCACAAAATAATAGATTTTATATGAAAAAAAGATGTGGTTTGTCAGATGAATTTGTTATTCACAATGCAATCAAAATTAATAATGCTCTAAAAAGTTTAGGTGCGCCGTTTTATTTGGTTTGCACTAATGCTAATAAGAAAAAGAAAAGCCAAGAAACCTGGCGACGTGTTGGAACTTGCACTATTCCAGGTTGGGAAAATTCTTATTATTCCAATGAGCAAAACGTAGTGAAATATTTGAAAAAGAATTTAGGCATTTCGCTTTCTGAATTAAGGAAAAATCCAGATAAATTTTTAAAAGAAATTTCTGATGTCCAAGATGTTCAGGAAATCAAAGAAGAAATTAAGCCGGTTGAAAATATTATTGTAAATGAAATTAAAGAAGCAATAACTGAGGTTAAAAATTCCAAACCGACTAAAGAAAAGATTAATAAGAAAGCAAAGGAAGTAAAAAAGGAAGTTGAAAAGCAACTTAAAAAAACCGATTTACCTGCCGAAGCTAAAGAAATCATTCCAGAAATAATAGAAGCCGAAACGAAAGAAGCAATAACGGAAGCTATTGAAGAAAAACCTTTGGCGCCGGAAATTAAAATAAAAGCTGATGAAATAATTAAAGAAGCCGTAGAGGTAGCAGCTAATCAAATTGAGACGCCATTTATTCCAGCAATCGGCACCGAGCAGGCAGACCGCGACAGACGTGCAGACGAAGCTGCTTCGGCTATTGACGCTTTTTTAAATTTAGTTAATTCAAGATTAAGCAAATAGGTGATATATGCAAGATAAATTCGATGACCAACAAAAGAAAATTTTAGACGCT
>CAYTIW010000077.1:0-6429 GCA_964438075.1 uncultured Planctomycetales bacterium | reverse complement strand
CGGCTGACCGGCCCATCGTCAAGTTCAACACCTGCGACGCCTGCGAGCTCTGTCGCGTCGAGGGTGATACCGGCGCGTCGTTCTGCCGGATCTATGGCATCGACTTCAACGAGTGTCCGACCGTCGTCATGGCCGAACAGCTTGAGGACATCGCCATTGACGCGGCGACTTGGATCGCTCGCCACCTGACCGGGCTCGAGCGCGACGAGGCGGCGGCCAACGCGGCTGTCGTCTTCGCTGATTGGTTCGCGCTCAAGCCGATGCACGCGGAACTTGACGAGGACGCATTCCTTGCCCGTTGTGGCGTGCGCGTGGGCGAGGCGGTGACGGCATGAACGCCCTCGATAACTTCCTCATCCGCATGGGGCTGAAGCCCTGCGAGACGGACCCGCGTTCTGACGCCGTGGTCGCGCTGGCCAACGCTGAGGCCGAGTGGCTTGAGGAGTGCTACGGCGCCATCGCTCGGAAGCTTGGGGAGGTGCAGGCATGAGCGCCGTGTCTATCGCGCACGCTCAGTTCGTCGAGTCTCGTCGCGGCTACCTTGGCGGGACGGACATCGCCGCCGTGGTTGGCGTCTCTCCGTGGGCTTCGCCGCTGTCCGTCTACATGGACAAGGTGCAGCCGCAGGACGCCCCCGAGCGCGACTCTCTGCCGATGCGCCGCGGGCTTGCGCTTGAGCGGTTTATCGCTGAGGAGTTCGTGCGCGAGCATCCTGAGTTCGTGTTTTACCACCCGGCGCCGATTGTGCGCACCGATTGGGGATTCCCCGCCGGCGCATCAATCGACTTCATGCTTGCAGCCGTTGACAAGCCGCGGACGCCTGTCGCGCTCATGGACTCCAAGTGCGCGTTCGGCTTTCGCAGCTCAAAGCTCTGGAGCGAGGCAGACGAGGATCTTCCCGACCACTACTTCGTGCAGCTTCAGTGGTACATGGCGATTGCCGAGCTGCCTATCGGCTACGGGGTTGCCGACACGGGCGGCGACAAGCTGACCGTCGTTGAGGTGCACGCCGACGAACTCACGCAGGCTCGGCTGATTCAGGCCGGACGCGACTTCTGGACTCGTCACGTCGTGGCATCCGAGCCGCCGAAGCCGACAGGCCACAAAGCAGACTCCGAGGCGCTGGCGCACATGTGGCCCGAGACGATCCCCGACCCGCCGCTTGAGATCACCGACGTTGAGACGCAGAACGTGCTCGGAGACTACCTGTCGCACTCATTCAAGGCGAAGGAGCACGCCGAGAAGGCAGACGCCGCCAAACAAAAACTGCAAGCCGTCATGGGCGAGCGTGAGACTGCCATTGTCGGCAATATGTGGCGCTTGTCGTGGAAGCAGCAGACGCGCAAAACCATCGACACGAAGGCGCTTCGTAAGGAGCTGCCTCAGGTCGCAGATGAGTACACGCGGGAGACGACTTCACGCGTCTTCGCACAGCCGAAGGAGATCACCCTTGACTAACGAGCCGACAAACGAAGTCGCCCGCCGCGAAGAGGCGCAAGCACTGGCGACGAAACAGCCACAGAGCGTAGTCGACGTGTTTTCCAGCGCGTCATTCAAGCAGCAAGTCGCGGCGGCACTCCCAAAGCACATCGGCGTCGACGCCATGATGCGCGTGGCGCTGACCGAGGTCCGCATGAATCCCGAGCTTCAGAAGTGCACGGTGCAGAGCTTCATGGGCGCCCTGCTGAAGGCGGCTCAGGCGGGCCTTCGTCCAGGGATGTTCGGTGAAGGCTGGATCATCCCGCGCTGGAGCAACAAACTGAAGGCGATGGAAGCTCAGTTCCAGCCGGGCTACCAGGGCATCGCACAACTCGCGTATCGCTCCGGCGAGGTGTCCGAGATTCACGCCGTCGCCGTCTACCCGACCGACTACTTCAAATACCAGCTCGGCTCTGACCCGAAGATCGAGCACGTTCCCGACATGGACGCCGAGCACACGGCTGAGGACATCAAGGCCTTCTACGCGGTCGTCAAGCTCACCAACGGCGGCACGCTCATGAAGGTCATGCCTCGCCGTGACGTTGACGCGGTGCGTGACAGGTTCGCTCCCCGCAATAAGGCCGGGAACATCGTCGGCCCGTGGGCGAGCGACTATGAGCCGATGGGCTGCAAGACGGTGCTGATTCAGTGCCTCAAGCTGGCGCCCAAGGAGAGCGAGCGACTGGCCACGGCGCTGCAAGCCGACTCCGAGTTGATGTTCGCTGACAGGGTGGCCGGCGGGATCGTCGAGACGCCCGGCCGCAACGTCACCGACCGCGTTCGCGAGCGCATCGGCGTGCAGGTCAACGGCGATACCGGCGAGGTCATCGACGGCGAATGTTCGGAAGACACGCATAGCGGGCCAGAAACGGCACTCTCAGCCGATTTGGCGACATCTGAGCGCAACGGTAGCCATGCTGCCTCTGAAAGCCTCAGCGGCCAGATTTTCGCTGACGATGCCGTCGCCGGAGGTGAGTGAACATGTATGAGTTGAAGCCGGTTCGCGTCGAGTCAATGAATCCAAAAGCATCCAGCCGAGGCGAGTGGGTAGATATTTTGCGCGAGTTCATGAACTCCGAAATCGAAGCAGCCGAGATCATCGGCATCGACAACCGGAGCAAGACAGCGGTCAAAGCCGCTCGGTCATCACTTGGAATGGCCATCAGAAGGCTTGGTGTACCTGCATCTGTCAAGGTTCGCGACTTTAGGATTTACCTTGTAAGGACTGATAGTTGCGGGACGGGGGCGTGATGAGCGCCCCCGCCTATGCCCTGCCGGCCGTCGTCACGAGGATGCTCGACCAGGCCACCGTGCCGCTCGCAGACGCCTTCACTCTGCTCTGCTTGGATACCGAGAGCGATAAGGGGTACACGATGGCGCGCCGGTATCGGGAGCGTTTAGCACCGCACCGTGACAGATCGGCCCTAATCCCAATGTCGATATGGAGTGAGATTCCGAACGACAAGATCGGCGGCAAGATTCGCTGCCGGACTGACCTTCTGCTTGAGATGGTCTACCAGGAGGGGATTGACGAACTGCGCAAGAGGGGGGCCGCATGATGCAGCGCAGTCTGAATGCGTCGTCTCATTACTGCGTCACGATGGGGCGATTCGGCGGTGCAGAAGGTCAGATGGTCCGCACCTTTGGACGCGGACGGATTTGCGCCGGCGGGTGCGGAACGGTGCTGTCCATGTACAACCGCGGGCGACTCTGCGCGGCGTGTGGCCGTTCGGACAAGCACGTTGACGTGACGCCGCGCCAGAAGTGCAACCACGCGACCGTGCAGGGCAGCCGCAGAAAGGTCGATTCGGCTCAGGCTTTGGATCGGCTGGAAGAACTCGTCGCTCACTACGGCTCGCTCGGCCTCTGCGCTCGCAAGATCGGCGTGAGTGATTCGGCGCTGTTCGAACTGAGAAAGCGCCGCAACCCGTTCGTATTCGAGCGTACGCACCTGGCGATTGTCACGCATCAGCCGGACCTGGACGAGTGCGACGAGTCGCAGAAGGTCGAGATACCGGCCGAGATGTCTGAGAGGCTGCTTGAGCTGCTAGACGGCGGCCTCTCGTTCCCTCGTATGGGGAGCATGTGCGGGCTGTCCAAAACCACGCTGCGCGTGATCGCCAGACGCGAACAGCCGAGCGCGACCGTGGCATCTCTGGCGAAGATCCGAAAGCTGTTCGCCGTCATCGACGCCGACACGAGCACGGACGCGCTCATCTTTGGCGAGCGGACCTGCCGGACATGCGGCGAGACGAAGCCGCTGAATCGGGACTACTACCCGCCTGATATGCAATGCACTGGCGGGTTCAAACACGATTGCCGTGAATGCCGGAATACAGCGTCACGCAAGAGGCGGCGGGAAAATGAGGTGACGGCATGACTACCTACGCGGACTTTCTCGATAAGCGCCGTACCATCGACCACGGCGATGGATTCGAGGTCGATGAGTCCGACATCAATCCGCAACTGTTCGACTTCCAGCGGGCTATCGTCGCATGGGCCTGCGCCAAGGGCCGGGCGGCCATCTTCGCGGACTGCGGGCTGGGCAAGACGCCGATGCAGTTGGAGTGGGCGCGACTCGTATGTGAGCGGCACGGAGGCATTGTTCTCATCGTGGCACCGCTGGCCGTGGCCGAACAGACTGCCCGCGAGGGCGAGAAGTTTGGCGTCCCGGTCAACGTGTGCCGTACTGGTGACGATGTGACGCTGGGCGTGAACATCACGAACTACGAGATGCTGCGGCATTTCACGCCTGATGTTCTGGCCGGCGTCGTACTCGACGAGTCGTCCATCCTCAAGAGCTACGACGGCAAGACGCGGACAGAGATCATCGCGTTCGCGGAGCAAGTTCCGTTCCGGCTCGCATGTACCGCTACACCTGCTCCGAACGACCCTGCCGAACTCTGCAACCACGCTGAGTTTCTGGGCGTCATGACGGAAAGCGAAGTCAAGGCGCTGTACTTCACCACGGACGGAACGACAACGCGCTGGCGCCTGAAGGGGCATTCGCACGAGGCGTTCTACCGCTGGATGGCGACGTGGGCTGTAGCGATGCGCAAGCCGTCCGACCTTGGGTTTGACGACGGTCGTTTCGCGCTGCCGGATCTCGACGTGAGAGAGGTAGTCGTTGAGGGTGAGAACATCACTCCAGATGCCCTGTTCACGAGCGAGCGCATAGGTATCAGCGAGAGGCGGGCGGCGCGGCGTGCATCGATGACTAACCGTGTGCAGGCTGCCGCGGACCTCGCGAACGCAACCGATGAGCCGTTTCTGTGCTGGTGTGATCTCAACGCTGAATCGGAAGCACTCACAGACGCTATCCCCGGTGCCGTTCAGGTGCGCGGATCAGACACCCCAGAGCATAAAGCTAAGGCGATGCTCGACTTCGCCGCCGGCCGCGTGCGCGTGCTCGTCACCAAGCCGAGCATCGCTGGGTTCGGCATGAACTGGCAGCACTGTTCGCGCATGGCGTTTGTGGGGCTCTCTGACAGTTATGAACAGTTCTACCAGGCGCTACGGCGGTGCTGGCGGTTCGGACAGGAGAAACCGGTTGTCGCCTACGTGGTGACGTCCGACGCGGAGGGTGCAGTTGTGCAGAACGTGAAGCGCAAAGAGCGTGAGTCCGGTGAGGTTATGGAAAAGGTCGTGCAGTTCACTCGCGACGCCGTGTCCGGTCAGACGACGAGGCAGGAAGCAGAATACGTCGAGCGCGTTGAAACTGGCGGCCCGTGGACTCTTTACCTTGGCGACTGCGTGGAAGTCACAAAGCGACTGCCGTCCGAGTCCGTTGACCTGTCCGTGTTTAGCCCGCCGTTCCCTGGCATGTACACGTACTCGAACAGCGTCCGCGATATGGGCAACTCGCATGGCATCGACGATCTCATGCAGCATTTCGGCTACCTCGCTCCGGAGTTGCTCAGGATCACCAACCCTGGCCGGTCCTGCTTTGTTCACCTCACGCAGTACGTCGCTCACATCAATAAGGACGGGTTCGCCGGCCTCAAAGACTTCCGCGGGCGCACGATTGAGATGATGCAGGATGCCGGCTGGCGCTACTACGGCGAGATCACCATCGACAAGAATCCGCAAGTGAAAGCCATCCGCACGAAAGATCGCGGCCTGTTGTTCAAGACCCTGGCCACAGATTCGTCAATGATGCACGTTGCCCTGCCTGATTGGGTGCTGCACTTTCGCAAGGACGGTGAGAATCGGACTCCGCTGCGGGCTGGGCAAAGCGAGAAGTACGGCAACTCAGACGGCTGGATCACGCAAGAGGAGTGGATTCGCTGGGCGCGGCCTGTCTGGTACGCGCACGACTGGGCGCCCGATGGTGACGGCATATCAGAGACGGACGTTCTCAACGTCACCGTTGCCCGCGACTCCGCAGACGAGCGTCATATCTGCCCGCTGCAACTGCCTGTCATTGAGCGCATCGTGAAGCTCTGGAGCGGCCGCGGTGAGGTCGTGTTCTCACCGTTCGCGGGCATCGGCAGTGAAGGCCATGAGGCCGTCCGGCTCGGACGGCGATTCGTCGGTATCGAGCTCAAGGAGTCTTACTGGAAGACGGCTTGCCGCAACCTAGCAGACGCCGAATCGTCGCTCAATGAGACATCTCTATTCGGGTGTCTGCGATGACACGCGCCGAGATCTTCAACCTCATCGATGCCGAGCGCGACCGGCAGCGCGAGAAGTGGAGCCGCGATCACGAGTGGGGATGGGGCGACTGTTCGTCTCCGCGAGTGCGTGACGACACTCGGGCGATTGTGCTGTCTGAGGAATGCGGCGAAGTCGCGCGGGCGGTGCTCGACAAGGACGACGAGAACTTACGCGCCGAACTCGTGCAGGTCGCTGCAGTCGCGGTCGCATGGCTCGAGTACCTGACGAGGGATGAGTCGTGAACCCCACCGGCCGTATAAATGCCGACGGCTGGGGCGTCTGGAGCAAGGCTGA
>CAYTIW010000076.1:0-7343 GCA_964438075.1 uncultured Planctomycetales bacterium | reverse complement strand
ACTGACCATGAAAGAAATATTGGAATCACTAAACTCAGATCTAACAGTTCGTGAATTGGCGGAATCCTTCCGGAAACAGGCCGCTGGCATGGTTTCTGGAAACTGGAAAGTTGTCGGGATTCAAGTCTATCTGATTGAAGAATCCGATGACATTTTAGCAACTCCGGGATTCTATTCGAAGGATTTCAAAAAAGAAGATTATGATCACGACGGTGATGATGAAGAATGACCCTGACCAAAGAGCAGAAGCTGGCGCTTACACGAGTCGTTGCATACATGGATGAAATGTATGCGATTGCCAGCCCGTATCATGGCTGTACCGAAGATGTGGACCTTCTCCGGGCCATGATCGATAGCAGCGAACATATTTCCGACGCCAGTAAAATGATAGGCTTCGATCTGGAAGTCCGATGGCACGATGACTACATGAAAAGATTTTCGGATATAACCGCGTGGCATTGCGGACATGCAACTCTCTGGATAATGCATAGCAGCGGAAAACAAGAATGGATACCATTGGCGTCAGTCAGACGGATTTCCTCAGTGGAGAAATCTCCATGACCTTCGATTTGGAGAAGGCGCGGGATGCCGCGAAATTCGACGATCACATGGCGATCACTATGTTTCCTCTCGCCATCGCCGAAATCGAGCGGCTGCAGGAGGCTCTAGATGAATCGGAGAGAGTCGTCGCACACAAAACCAAGTCTGCCGCCCATTGGTATGACGAACATCTACATGCGCGAGCAGACCGTGTGCAGACCAGGCGCGTGGTCGAGCAGCAGGCTGCCCGGATCCAGGAGCTGGAGGATGCCCATAAGAGATCCGGAGCGAAATATGCGAAAATAATCAACGAACTCCGATCATCTGTATATGCCAATATACCGGGGCTAAAAAAGCAATGGGATGAAATCCTAAATGCCCCTGCAAATGGCAAGATCGGGCCGGATGCCAGGCCAAAATGCGATCATGCATGGCAAGCAGCCATCGAAGAACGGGGATACCAAACATGTCTCAAGTGTGGAGAGTGCCGAAACATCGAGGATATCCCACGGACTGCTCCTGCCTGGCAGATCACGGAGGAGCGAGTTGAAGCGTTGAAAGTTGCTACTGGTGAGATGGATCTATCTGAAAATATATTTTATCTTAATTCGCTTAAGACCATGCTGGAGGAGGCGGGGCAGAAATGAGTATATCAGATTTTATCATGGGCATCGAAGATTACGAAGATGTCCAGCGCTGGAAGAAAATGGCAAAATACTTTCGATCAGGGGACGCGGCAGCACTCTCCATCTTATTTATGAATGAAATTTGTCCAGACCAAGAAGAAGGAAGAAATTGCGATCTGTGTGGCCGGGAAGCCAAAGATTTATGTGATCTAATATCCCGCGTCCAGGCGGCAGCGGAGATGGCAGAGGGCAAGATCGGGCCGGATGCGGATGCCAAGCCGCATTGCTGGCAGATCACGGAGGAGCGGAAGGCGGTGATATTACACTGCAAGAGGATGCTAACATTCCTGAAAGAGGATGATGCGCCGTGTTATGATGTGGAAAAAATAACAAAAGACGAATCCGTTCTTGTGGCTATGCTGGAGGAGGCAAAGTGACGCCCTTCGATTATTCTAAATGCCCCGGCTATTGTGAAAGGGCCAGGCAGATCATGCTCTGCCAGACACATCCGCTCATTCGGGCCAGGACGGAAGAGCCCGGACCCAGCTTGATCCCGGTGGACCAGGCACTAGCCATGAGGCTGGAGGACGAGGAAGAGCTGGTTGAGATGCTGGCCAACGCACGAGTGGAAATCAAGATTCTCAGGGATTGTGCGGGGGCTCAGGTATGACCTGGGGGACTTGCGGTGGATGCTACTGGTTCCGCAAGAGGCATGCTGCCCTGTGCGCTGACCAGGCCGACGCGGAGCACGAATGCAAGATTGGGATGTTCCGCCCAGCGAAGGTAAGGCGGAGGCCACGTGGGGGGGAGGGGGAGCTTAGGACATGACAGGAACCACGCCAATAGACACCATCATACAGGGCGACTGCCTGGAGGAGATGGGGAAGCTGAAAGCGAAGCCCTTTGTCATAGGGTATATGTATATTGTTGAAACCTACTGAGAGATGAGATACAAGAAAACCAATTTCTCAGAAAACCTAATAGGAGATACTAAGATGAAATACTTCATCGACTCGGAATTTTCCGAGCGCGGACCAAAGCACCCAATAGAATTGATCAGTATAGCCATAGTCGCGGAGGATGGCCGCGAATTCTACGCCATCAATAGAGCCTGGTATGGATTCATGGCTCATCGTCGAGCGAGTAAGTGGGTGCAGGATCACGTATTGTCCCACCTGCCTAATGGCAGCAACTCCAATGTATCAAGCGGCGGGTCGCCGCGAATGGCTCGCGAAGCCGAGGGAATAATGTCCTTGGATGCGATAAGAAAGGAGATCTTAGATTTCATCGGGAATGATCCATCCCCGGAATTTTGGGGATACTATGCAGATTATGATTGGGTAGTATTCTGCCAGATATTCGGGGCAATGATCGATTTGCCAAAAGGTTGGCCGATGTTCTGCATGGATCTCAAACAACTTTGCCAGGAAAAAGGCAATCGGAAACTGCCAGACATGCCAAACTCCATAGAGCATCATGCGCTCTATGACGCACGTGAAACCAAATATAGATACGAGTGGTTAGTTGCATGATGAAGTACAAACTAGACAGGGGCCAGCCAGAGGCGGCGCAAAAGCGCATCGCGGCGGTCCCGGCCAGGCTCGATAGGTGGGGGGAGGTGGAAGGGTGACCTGGGGGCACTGCGATTCTTGCCACTGGCGATGGGTGCCGTGGGCGGGTTCCTGCAAGCATCCTGCTCCAACGGAGGGGCAGGAGTGCATAGGCTTCTCGCCGGACAAGAGCCACTTCGGGAGAAAAACGCGAAGAGGAGGAGCTTAGCGGCGGCCTCTTTTTTTTGTGGCCCGCGGAGATAACAATTGTTATCTGGAAGACCGAAACATATATAAACATATAAGGAAATGGTGGTTTGGTGTGTCCGGATGGTCACTAAAACACAAGAAGAAAACGCCAAATTTGTTTTGGCTCAATGGATCGAGACTCCCAACACCGTTGTGTTTTGGGAGAAGAAAAACGCTTTTGGCAAGCCCGTTTTTGAGTGCAACCGGGCGGAACGACCTGATCTTATTATTCGTTCGCCTCGGGGCGATGTTGCGATTGAGGTAAAAAGCGCTACAAGCATGGCCAATGTAATAGATGGAATGGGTCAGATTTTGAGGTATGCTACCGGTGATTTGGAGTTTTCATATGAAGGTGAAAAACTCAACCCGGTGTGTTATATTCTTGCAACCGAATGTTCCCCGATGGGTAAACTGTTTGCATTTGAAAAAAAGTTTGTTCCGAGATCAACTGGCAAAAATTGGGCTGCTCAGCAAGGACATATACCGCTCCAAGAATATAGATACACCCATATGGCTCTTAGAACGCTTTGGAGATTCTGTGATAATGAAGTTAGGAGTCATGGGTGGGCATGGACAAAGGGAATGGGTTTCCTGTTATCTGGCGTTCTAAATAATCCCAACGACGTATCTCCTCTAATTCAAGCCAAGCTCGCAAAAACTCAGTATATCCGGGGTATCTGATAATGAAGACCTCAACTGAGTTAACCATTGAACACTATCGACGTGAAGAGGTAAAGAACACCATCCTAAAAAATACGTCGTTCGTTGATGGTTCTTGGAGGGCACTAAACGGCGATTTTGTGGTTTGGTATAAGTATCTAGATGAAAACAGAATCCGGCTTTTAAATTCACAAGACGATTATGAATATGTCACAGAAAATCACCGGGTGTTATATTCAACACTAAACGTTTTTCAAAAAGATCTAAAAAACAAATCGCCGTTTAAAAAGGATGTCACGGGCGAAACTCCGCTGGGAACCCCCACAGAAACGATAGGCTATACACTTGGGGTTGACATCGATAAAAATGGCATGTTCAAGATAGAGGAAGCACAAGAGGCTTTAAACCACGCGGCGACATTCTTAGTGGAAAAACTAAAAACGTCTGGTGTCCATAAGAGCGTGTGGGTTCTGTTCTCTGGTGGTGGTATTTATGTAGAGATACACCATGCCATATGCAAACCCAAAGATGATTGTCATGGAAATGACAGAATCGAATTCTATGAGACCTTGACCGACAAGTTCAACCGCTTTATAGTTGAGACGGAAGAAGAATTTAAACGACGGTTTCCAGAATACGGGCAACGCGTTAAGTTTGATTCCCTAAACAATGCCAAAAGAGTATTCAAGAGCATACTGTCTATTCATAAGAGATTGCCGTATGCCGTGGTGCCTCTTGAGCGCGATGCGATCAAGATTGATTTGGCAGAAGCATCTTTGCCATTGGGAAACGGCGTATTGAAACTTGCCGATGCTTGGTATTCAAGCTATGATCTGGAAGAAAGAAGTGCATTGTTCAAGTTGTTAGACCAATACCCGGAAACAGATGAGAGAAAAAGAAAAGCAAGTTTCCGAGAAGTTTATAGGTCGCCGGGCAAAGAAGGAATTGAGGTCTTTCCGCCGTGTGTGCTTCATATACTTGAAACCGAGAACCGCGGCGCGGGAAAAACCAGGTTCAGCGGTCTTCTGTCTGCATTTTTATATCAGATGGGCTGGCCGGAAGACGATGCATGGGAAGTCGTTAAAAAAATATCGAAACGCAACGGTGTAGGTAATGCGGGGCATATCTTTGAAAGTTGTTTTGGAAAGATATCATGCCCTTCTTGTAAGACCATTCAGACCGACGGCACGGGCTATCCTCACCTCGGGCTCAAGGGGCTTGGGGCATGCAAGCCAGACAAAAACTGTTTCAAGTGGCCGGGTATGTACGGAAAACGGAAAAGACCGTCCATAACTTTAGTTCCTGATCTAATTGAACTCATCGAGCAAGTCGAAAAAACGTTATATGAATTCAACGATCCGCCTGTTATATTCCAAAGAGGCGGAACTTTATGTCGCATAAAGAAGGTCGATTTGGATCAATACCGAATTGAAGACTATACAGACCACGCAATGAGAACTGAAATGAGCCGCGCGGCCAGCTACAACAGAATCAAAGTTATAAATGATGAAGATGTGGCTGTCCCTTGCCATCCACCGCTCGATATATCGAAAGGTATTCTTGCATTAGGATCTTGGGAAGTGCCCGTCGTCCGGGGGCTAATAAACGCGCCGGCAGTCCGAGAAGATGGTAGCATATTATGTTCGATTGGATACGATGATGAGACATGCCTCTATTATGCACAGGCAGCCGAATTGCGTATTCCGGACATACCAGAATATCCAACAAAAGATGATGCCAAGACAGCGGCAGAGTTCTTTATGACGGAGGTGTTAAGCGACTTTCCTTTCTTAGATCATATAGCAAAAGCCAACGCGCTCGCTGCCTTCTTGACCACCATTGTTAGACCCATGATAAAAGGGCAAGTGCCTATCGCTCTGATAGACAAACCAGCACCAGGAACCGGGGCCTCTAAAATTCTTGAACTTATATCAATCATAGCCACTGGCAAATCCATGGCTGCTATAAGCCCGCCAGAGAACGAAGACGAATGGCGCAAGCTCATAACCGGCCTGCTACGGGACGGAACCCATATAATATGTATAGATAATATAGATTCTGATCTCAATGCCAGCACGCTCTCAAGAGCACTCACTTCGTCAATATGGAAGGATCGCACCCTGGGAAAAACAGACGCGATAGAATACCCCCAGAGAGCATGCTGGTATGCGACCGGAAACAGCATCGTATTGGGCGGAGATCTTCCCCGTCGTGCTTACCTAATACAGATGGATGCAAAGATGGCCCGGCCATGGGAAAGAGACACGTCCAAGTTCAGGCATCCAGAACTCAATAAATGGGTTGAAGAGCATCGGGGAGAACTGTTAGCGGCCCTTCTAACCATGGCACGGGCATGGGCAATCGCTGGTCGGGCATCTGGATGCAATCAAGTTATTGGGGGGTTCGAGGATTGGGTTTTCGTGGTCGGTGGCATTCTTAAATATGCCGAAGTCGATGGGTTCTTGGGTAATCTTTCGAAACTATATGAAGACTTGGATAGCGCAAGCGATGAATGGCAAAGCTTTTTTCAAGCGTGGTATGCAGAGCATGGAGAACATGAAATGTTTGCATCTGATATAGTGACTGACATAGAAAATCCATATTCTGCTATAGGCAAGAATGCTACCACGGAGATATCCCAAAAAATCAAGTTTCATGCGCCTGGAAACTCCAAGATTTTGTCAAAAATTTTGCGTAAAAAGTTGAATGTAATATACTCTAATGGCCTCAAACTAGAACAAAGTGATGATAAACACAACAAAACAAAACTATGGAAAGTAGTAAAGGCCAAAGATTCAACTCTTTAATTCAATTTCTTTCTTTTTGTTGTAGTAAAAACATATACCCGCAATACACGTGCGGCGACTGCGGGTATATGGACCGGTGTCATGCTCTTCATTATTTTTTGGTTTGCGGGTATTCGATGGTCCAATACCCGCAAAAATAACAATTGTTACCCGCGCCTTATTAGTTATAATAATACTATACTTATTTTTTATTGATATTGATTTTCTTCTCTAAAACAGAGAAAAGTAAAAATATAGAATAAAGAATTGCGGGTATTGGATGGTGTTTTCACGGGTCACAAAATAAAAAGAAAGGATATTTTTGTAATAGCTACAAAGGACTAAAAGAATACCCGCATATCCCTGATAGCGATTTTGTGCGGGTATGCGGGTATTCAAAACACCGAAAGCTATAAATACATATATGATCATATACCTGCCTATGATAGAAAAGGCTATAAGATCCCTGGTGGCGCAAGGCCAAAGCGAAAGCCTGACGCTCACACTACCAAAGGAGTGGACGGATAAACACCGTCTTGGGAAAGGCCAGTACGTGAAACTTGAGGAAGACGGTGATGCCCTAGTGGTGTTGCCTTGGAAGGAGGAAGACAATGTACACCGATGAAGCAAGAAAGAAATTGATCGAGGAATCGATGGCGGACATAGGAGTCTTGGGGAATTGTTTCTGGGAAGAATACCAGAGAACCGGAGAATACCGGTATATGCTGCGCTGGCTGAAGCATCGAGCTTATTGTTATGCGGTGGCACGGACCGTCGTAGGTAGGTTTGCCGAGGTCTGCGAAGTTTGTACTTCTATCCCGGGAGGTGACCAGTAATGGCAGCAAGAACAATCACAATGAGCGAACTGGGGGCTGCAGTCAAAGAGTACGCGGCCCGCCACGACCTGACAGTATCCAGCAACGAGAAAGGCT
>CAYTIW010000075.1:0-7484 GCA_964438075.1 uncultured Planctomycetales bacterium | reverse complement strand
AATCTTCCGATTAAAGACAACACGATCCCGCCCAGCGTTAAAAATATCCCGCTGACCGCAATCGTCTGAACAATCATCCCCTGTGTGGCTGGCGACAAACTGTTCCAGATATTAAGCAAATTACCAAATACATTGGCCACCTGATGAACAACCGGCACCAATGCCTCGGAAATGCTCACTCTTAGACCGATAAATGCGTTATCAAGACGTTTCAATTCGTTGGAAACGGATAGTGAATACTTCTCTGCAGATTTGAATGCGAGTGCCAAAGGGCCCGTCAACGCGCCGCCCATGAAGATAAGATTCTGGCCGACCTGCGATATTTCACGGCCGACCTGACGCATAGTCCCACCAAGCTGTTTGCAAGAATTAGCGAACTTCTGTATGTTCCCCTCAATCCCCTGCAGACGCTTCGTGACTTCGTCTTTTAACTTCATCACAATCTCAAGTTCACGATTGGTAGGCATCTACTCCTCGCTCTCTTTCATACGCGCGATCTCCCGCTCGATTAAAACGACCGCCTCAACAAACTTCGCGGGTTGATCCAGCCAACCGCCGGGATTGGGAAGATAGCCTTTGATGAAGAAAAAATACGCGCTTAGATAATCAACGCTTTTTCTTTCGACAAGTCTTCTTGGACATCGAGTAAACTCCCAATCGTTTAATTTCCACATCCCGGGGATCGGTGAATCGGTCTCACAACCCCGCTCACTCTTTTGAGCGTCTGAGCATTTGTGGCAGTCCAGTTTGAACTTATGCAACCAGACCGCCAGTGTCAGTTTTTTGCTTCTTCCCCGCTCAATGTGTTCTCGGCCAAGATCACCTCGGCCAGCTCATCAATTAACGCCTTGGGAAACATCGAAATAATCTCATCCGACAAGACGTTATAATTCTTACCATTCACCGGCATAGACACGGTGTCAAACTTAACTGGCTTCTTATCCCTCGGATCGATAAAATTCTCTAACCCTTTAAGCCCAAACCGCACAACCATAAGATTGCGCTTCGACGCGTTAATGTTAGCCTTGGCCGGATCCTTCGGGTTTTTTGAACTGAACTCAAAACTGGTCGTCTGATCCTCAATGAATGCCCTTAAATGAGAATCAAGAAGCCCAAGATTAAAAACAGTAGGATTGCCATTGTCAGAATCCAGCTTCGATTTGTAAGGTTTGCTTTCATAAATATTTATCCCCGTAAGCATGTTTTATCCTCCTCGTTAAAGTGCCAAGATTGTAATTTCATCGTCACCCGGCGTAACTGAGCCGTTAAGGGCAAACGAAGTTTTTGCCAACTGCAAGCCGTCTCTATCCTCATCCTCAACTTTTGTGTACTGCGCTTTGGGAACATAAATTCTAAACTTGTTCCCTGCTATTGAACCGATCGTACAGTCAATGATCATCTCTGTGCCTGAGAACCATTTGGTGTGAAAGTCGTAAGTCGCCACTGCCACCATCTCCGGATTAAATGAACCGGTGACATTGCGCCCAGTGAGCGCAAACGACGCGACACCACGCGCATCGTTGACATCATCTCGGACTGCCAAGTTGTTCCCGATATCAATATCCATTTCGCCGATCTTGGCCGAATAAGCATCAACCGAGAAAAGCGCATTCATGAAAACCGGTGGTTTCGTACTTTCATAAGTGACGTTCGGCAAGAATGCTATATCGGCTACCCCAGCCTCAACTCCCTGAAAGTCGAGATCCAGCATGACCGGCTCACCTGTCTTAAAACCTAACTTCACCTTACCGCGCGATCCCTTGATCAGTTTTCTAACACCGTCCTCATAACTGCCTTGCGTTAAGGACGGAATGTTGTCCGAAATAAGCTTGAACTCGTTGCCGATCGTTGTCGGCACGGATGAAGTCGTAGCGGTCGCTGTAGATGTGCCTCCGGTAATAACCTCACCGCTTACGAACGTTCCAGAAACAACGGCGAACATGACCGCAGTCGCACCGTTTGCGGTATTGATAACCACCCTGCCCTTGGCCGCGGATGTGCCGCCCGTAATCGTTTCTCCATGCTGAAAGGGCCCGTTGGTAATTGCCCCGATATTCATAGATTTAAGCGCATTCACTCCAAATCCGCACGCCTGAAGCAACTTGCCCCATTCGGGGACCGTTGCGGCCGTTCCGGATCCTCTTAACTCCAGACGATACGAAATACCAGCGGTGCGCTTACCCGGGGTTTTACCGACATTCGAGAATGACGGACGAGCCGGATTGCGATCAAACATCGCAACATCAAAACTCACCTTTGGGTCATAAACCAATAGCTTTGCGTCAGCGGCCGCGAGCGTCTCAGCGGTACCCTCAACCGCTTCTATCTTGGCGGCAAGCTGTCTTTTTCGCGTTAACATAACTTTCCTCCTTTATCCCGAAACCTCGGGGTCATCTTGTTTGTGCTGATAAATAATTTCCAATTCCATAACCACGCCTGCTTGCGGCTGACCTTCCAAGGTTTCAAATAAAACATTCGATTTAATATTCGTGTCCTTCGCAAACCCACCGCGAGTGATATCCTGCATAATCGCTTTTTCGATATCACCCAAAAGACTATTTAAGATCGTGTCAGTCGCCTGCATATCTGCCGCGTCCTGTCTTGTCCAGATATCCAGATACACCGTCAAACGGCATGTCATAAAAGGATTCGGCGCGGGGTTCTTTTCCTCAGGCCCGGCGTTAATGACAATGCAAGGCACATTTAGAAGCGAATTGCCCGACTGCCGCCAACGCTGAACACTTTGAATATCGTTGTGATAACCATTAGCGGTTGTCACTCCAGAAAGTGTCGTGCGTATATTCTCTAAAATGTTTTCTCTGACCGTCATGTTTTGCTCAACGCTTTCTCAATAGACTTATTCAAAATATTGATCCGTTCGTTTTGCATGTCGTCCCATGTCTTGTAAAACATCAGCCTCGGCCTGATTCGCACGCTATTTTTCAAAACAAAAAGCGGTAGAATCTGCCGCAATTTCTTTTTTACCCTCGCCAAGAACGTTTTGCCTCTTAACTGAATGGGAACCACGTTCTTGAGCAGTCGCGGCTGACGGTATTGCTTTTTAAGCCTGCCATTGGAAGTAAAAAGCTCTTTTCTCGCTGAAAGCGGAACCGCCAGCTTCCCTCCGCCCTGATTCTTTACTGTCGCACCTTCCTCATGCATCCGCGCGATCTTGGAGTCCGAGAAAATCATCATTCCCATCCCTTCAATGTCCTGCGAAACAAAACTTGCCCGGCTAAAATGCGTGAATATGCCATGCGGTCTGCCGCGAATGCCCGGAGGCCCCTGCAATCTCTCCTGTCGAAATACCTTTAAGAATTTGCGGCTGATATGATCCATACCATCTGCAATCTCATACTTGAGATCCTTCGGAAACAACCGAAGCGCGCGATCAAGGTTCTTGGTATTTATCTCGACAGTTAATTCGCTCATTTCTGCACCAGCAAATGCCAGATCCCTTCGTCTTGGTTTAAAATATCCGCGACAACCCAGCTGATAGCCGCGCCACCAATCGTTTCAGAGAACGACACCACGTCCCCGCCTTTATTAATCGAGGTAACGCCTGCAATGGCGTCATTGGCCACAAACAACTCCGCTTGATTAATGAGCGTCCGGCCAGTATCTTCATACGCCGGATCCAATCGTTTTCGGTTAATGACAGCCTTAATCGCCTTTGGCACTCCGGCCTTTGGCGTATAAGTCACATATTCCGAGAACTCCAGCGGATTAAGAAACGCTTGCGCGGCATCCTGCGCTAACTGAGTTTTGAAACTCATCATTCCTCCAAAGGCATAAGGGGGATCCCCTCAAAAAGAGGATCCCCCGCTACTAGCCTTAAGCTACCTTCATCAGATGAGCAAAATACGGATCAATGATGATTTCATCCACATGTTGACGCACGCGGAAGATGTCGCTACGCGACGCATCATCACGGTACTGCTCAACGGTTGCGTTCTCTGGGCTGTCGGCATTCCAAAGGAATGTCCTTCCAACGCTTGGGTCAGAAAGACGGTTTGGATTACCGATCACTGCGGCCATAACGTAAGAGGCGTTCCAAATATCGCCGTTTACGAACGTCTTGCCTTCTTTGGCGGTGTTATAAATGCCGCGACCGACAAGGATCTTTTGAATCCCAAGAAGATCCGCGAGAGCATTCAATATCTCCGCCTCGGTTAACCGCGCCACATACTTGATCGAGTCCTTAATAACACTGTTATTCAGCAAACGATCAAGATTCGCTTTGCTGAAAATCAACGTATTTGCATCAAGCCCGCTATTGGCTCGGACTTTCTCACGAATCGCACGAACTTGAGCGATAACGTCAGTTGACGCACTCGTCCACGGCGTTGCCGAGTTATCGGTGTAAAGCTGAGTACCGGTAAACGTGGTCGTGTTAAACACAAGCCCCGCCACCCGCCGTTCCTGTGCCTGCAGAACCCTGCGGGTGATGATCTGAACGGTCGTCAACTCCGCGTCAAAGTCGGAGGCGTAAAGCGCTCTTTCCCCATCGTCCAACGCGCCTTCAAGACCGAATTCTTCGCAGTTGTACTGCTTATCCTTGGCCGAGAAGCCGTCACGGTTGTAATTACCGCGAGGCGCACGTTTGGTATCAGCTTCGCGAGTAATACTTTCGCGAGTGATAGCCGGAAAGATGCTCGATTTTTTCTTTGTTGGAAAAATCGGAAGCACTTGCGTCCCGATGAACTCATTCTGCTGTTGCGTAAACTCCAAGGCCGCTTCGCCCAACTCCAGCCTCGGTACTGCCCTTGTTCCTGAATAATCAACTCCCATGGTATCCTCCTAATTTTTGAAATTTCGTTAATTACAAAAGAATGCACTCGACAATTTCGCCGTCGGCGGCCGTCGCTTCCAGAACCCTGCCCTGAATAGAACCGCTCACCGTTGCACTGACCTTGCCGTCCAATGCGCCGTAAAAACTTCCACCAACCGCGATCGCGCCGTTAGCTTCCATCTTGAACGTGCGACCGGTGTGCTTGAGGTCAATCGATACCATTTCTCCAAGAGCCGCCTTGGCCGCTGTAATGCCAATAAAAGCATCTCCAGCGTCCGCATACTCAACCTGCGTGCCGCTTCCTGTACTTAATTTGACCCTGCGGTAAGGCTCAAGCGCCTCACCTGCAACAAATGCTTTTGAACCTAAGTTGTACTGTGACATTTGAAACCTCCTTATGATTGTTTCCGTTTGTCTGCGGTTTTAAGTAATGCCTCGGTCATACTGCAACCATGTTCTTGCTTGTAGGCCGTTGCCTTTTCAAGATGCGTCACAGGCTTCTTTGCCGGATCCTCATCGAGATCAGGGCCCACCGGAGGCACTGAAGCCTTCTGTAAACCCTCAAGCTGTTTCTCCTGAAACTTGATCGTCGCTCCGTCAATCGTTAAACCGCTTTCAACCGCTTCAAGCGCAAGATCGTTCATGTCCTTAAATGCTTTTGACTTCTTCAGGATGGCCACTCCCCGTTCGCGCTCTTTCTTCGTTCCTTCATCAACCCCAAGCGCGTGAACAGAGTTGTAAAGGTCAGATCTCTCCGCCTTTAACTTTTCCAACGTCAATTCTTCAAACATAGACTTGTCCTTTCGTTTTGTTTCCTTGTTAAATCCATATCGCTCTAAAAAAGCGATTACCTTTTCCACCGCTTCCGGCTGATTAAGAAACTTATCCAGAAACGCTGTAATCTCAGCTGAGGGCTTAACCCCATCAGAGAAAAACTGCGATCCGAAAAGCCCATCATTCGCCGCCGGATCATCCACAACATCCACTGACATGAGTTTTTTTACGCGGATTAGAGGTGGTACTTCTTCACCTTCGGTCTGTTTCTTGTCGCGGAATTCTTCTTCCCAGTGAATAACCATCGAAGACCCAAACGCGCCGGGATCGCTTTCAGCGAGATTCATCACGTAACCCGCCAAATCTCCGTCTGGCGTTTCATGCGCTGTGCGATCAATATGTAAATCAGCCCGCACCACATCACCGTCACGCCTGAAGTTTTTTGTCCGCCCCAAGAACGTGCCAAGCGCGGTGCTTGACATATTCGGGTGACCAAACCGAGATTTGATCCCGCCCTTCGACTGATTGCCAAACTCAACAACCGAATCCAAAGCTACATCATCGAACTCCCCCCTTTCGTCATGCGTAACGCCCTTGGTGACAACGGCGAAGCCCGCGATGACTTCATCTTTGCGGTTAACTCTCACATCGCCGCCCCGGGCAATGTCCGCGCGAAAATAAATATCTTTATTCGCCATCTTTCACCCCTTCCGACCGCTTAACAGAAACATCAACCTCAACCGGCATTGACATCTGCTGTCTATTCCCCAGCCGTATCCTGCGGCGTTTCTTGACCGGCCGCTTGCTGTCCTTGTTTTGCGTTGTTTCCATTGTTCACCTCTAATCCCAATTCTTTGAGCTTCGCCTGCTCGCGCTTGCGTTGCTCGAAACTTTCTTCCCAATCCTTGCCTTCCTGCGCGTAAAGATCGGAATACGTCACGATGCCGTTTCTTAAACCAACCTCAGCCGCCTGCGCTTCTTTTAGCGGATCCACCCATTCCCAGCCCGGCGCAATCCATGACGCACTCGTCCAATAACGCTGATTCTCATAAAACGTATCTGCCCTGACTTCGCCCCTTAAATACGCCTCCTCAAGAAGCATCTCCCAAACCGGCTGGCATAATTTGCGTGACAACCATTCCTGCCGCATTTTGAAATAACGCCTCGCCTCAAGCAGTGCCGCACGTGCGCTGGAGTAATTTGTCTTTGAAAAATCTTTTGCCACAAGCTCATAGGGCAACCCTAACGCCGCTGAGATCGCCTTGAGAATGCGCTCAACAAACGGCTCGAAACTCGACCCCGGACGTTGTGGATTAAATGAAGTGATGCTCTCACCCGGCATAAGGTGTTTAATCATGCCCGGTTCTAAGCTCTCGATAAGCTGACCTGCAGGACTGCGGTCATACGCGCCGCTTGTGGATACGTCCATCGATGCCTCAGACGTGATAAAAAGCGAGAAACAAGCCGCGATCCGTGCCGCGACAAGTTCCGCCTCTGCGTATTCCGAAAGGTCTTTAAAATAATTAAGAACCGGCGCAAAGAACGGAACACCTCTTGTCTGCCCTGATCGCTGAACGTAATAAAGATGAAACACATTGCGTCTGCCATATTCGTTAAACGCGGGAATTTCGATAAACTCTCTCTCCTCGCGCTTGGCGTACCGCATATCTCCGGGATGAGTCTTTTGTATGAAATATGAAACCGGCTCACCCTTCTCTCCGATCTTCACACCTGACCTGACTGATTTATCCCCGCGTCTATCAGGCGGCGTATCAAGCCGGTCTGATTCGATCACCTGAAGCCCGAGCGAATATGGCCGCACCGGATCCTTAAGCATCATCGGAATAATTAACGCCTCGCCATTCTCGAGAATTTGCCGATCAACCAACTGCTGAATCTCGTAGAAGTCCATGCGATA
>CAYTIW010000074.1:2773-7942 GCA_964438075.1 uncultured Planctomycetales bacterium | reverse complement strand
TGGGCCAAGGCACACGGCTATCGCGTCAAGATTCTGTCGCGGGTTTGGGACGATGGCGCGGCGACGTTGTACGTGCGGAAGGTGTGACATGACCCACGCCGTCATAGGTCACTACACCGTTGAGGATATACGCAAGATGGTCGCGTTCGAGGCCGAAGCGGGCGACGGTGAGTATTCGCCCAAGACCGAGGTCATCAAGTTTCTGCTGAACGAGATTGAGCGCAAGGATCAGGCGCTAATGGCGTACGCGAACTACGATAATTGGGTCAACGATGACGTGTGGAACGTCATGTGCGATCCCTGGATTCCGGCGCTAGATGCGCTGCGCGATGCGCCGCCCACCCCCGACTTAGAGGCACGGCCAAATGAGTGACGACACTGCCGACAGGCTCCACGCCCTGCTGCATGATCTCATACGTCAGCGCGACAAGCCGGTGATCTGCCCGTTCTGCGACACAGTGATACCGCCAGTCGAGGCTTTGCCGAGCGTCACAGATGGGCCGGTTGAGTACAACCACGAGAAGATCGAGCCGTTCGATTGGGACAGCATCGAGCCAATCCCGTTCGATGACCAGATCAAGCCTCTACCTCCCGCTGATCTGCCGAGCGGTTTCTATGAACTCGGAGATTTACTGGAACGCGCTAGGCTCTCCGTCAATCGCAGCAGGTCAGAAGAATTACCGTTCGATGACGCGCCCCGCGAATCGGACTACGACAGGGAGGATTGACATGGCTGATTCTTGCATCATAGAAACCAGCGTATGGCGCGAGGATGATTGGTTTTCAGAGCTTGAAACGGACGCTAAGTTGCTATGGCTATGGATGCAGACCAACGACCATTCAGCAAAACCCTGGCAACCAGTCAATCCGCGCGACATCGAATTTCAAACCGGCATCTCAGCCATGCGCCTTGGTGCGTTGTTCATCGACTTCGAGAAGGCCGAGCGAATTGAGACAGACGCGAACGGGCATAAGTTCCGCATCTTCACGTCGCCCCTGCGCTGCGCAAAGTGCGGGGCTGGACACGATCTGACCGTAGATCATATTGTGCCTCGCTCAAAGGGCGGCAAAAACGATGCGTCGAATCTGCAATGGCTTTGCCGTACATGCAACAGCGCGAAGGGCAACCGTCACTCCGCAAGATACTAGAAACACCACGAGGTAATGCATGAAGTGGTTTCGCGTATATTCAGAAATCAAAGACGACCCGAAGATGCTAGAGCTTGACGATCATCAGCGATGGCTGTGGATTTGCCTACTAGCAATGGCATCGGAGGCCGAGGAACGTGGCGTAATCGCCAACGTGAGGCTATTGGGCCTAGCCGCGGCACTACGCACTGACGAGAAGCGACTGTCCGTAACGCTGGACGCCCTGGCCGACATGGACATGCTCACCTACGACGCCGAACAACGCACGATCCGCATTTGTCACTGGACTGATCGCCAATACGACAAGCCGAGTGACACGCCGCCGCAAACGCGTGACCGACAGCGCGCGTCACGCCAACGTCACGCCAACGTCACGCCAAGTCACGCGCTAGATACAGATACAGATACAGATACAGATACAGATAGGGATACGGATACGCGCTCACGCGCGGCGGCTGCGCCGCAATCGTCGCTGCCCCCTCAGGTGCAAGTGTTCATTGACAACGGGGGGAAGTTCCCGACTGGCAAGTTGACTGATGGCATGACCAGGAAGGCCGCCGCGATAGCTTACATCTGCGAGCGCGTCCGGGATACGCCCGCCGCACTCGCGCTCTGGGGCCGCGTCGTCGCCGGCTATTGCAAGCAATGGAGTCCGAAGTCCTACACCGTCATGGTGCAGGAATACTATCTCAACAATCGCATCCCTGGAGAACAACGAAACGGCAATGGCGCGGGTGGTCGCGAGCATCCTGGCATAACCGCCCTACGTATGGTGCAGGAGGAAGAACGTGGCAACCAGTGAGGACGTGCAAAAAGTGTGGGTCATGCTGATCGCGGCCTACCCGTACTACGCCAAGGAACAGCAGCCCGAACAGTTGCGGCTCACGCTGAAACTGTATCAACGGATGCTGGCAGATGTGGACATGCAGGTGCTACAGGCTGCGACGTTGCAGCACATCGCGTCCAACAAGTTCTTCCCGGCTATCGCTGAGTTGCGCGGCATGTGCGGCACGGTTGCGGTTCCGCAACTGCCAACGGCGATGGAGGGGTGGGGCGAGGTCATCGACGCGCTGGCCGACGTGCGCTACTACAGGTACGCCGATGGCTTCCATGCGCTGCCGGCGTTCTCCCCCATCACGCAGAAGGTGGTGGACGCGATGGGCTTTCACACCCTGAGCGCCAGCGAGGACGGCACCGCGGACAGAGCGCGGTTCCTGCAAGCCTACGAGGTAATGGCGCGCCGGATGGCTGACAATCAAGCGTTACTGCCGGAAGTACGGGCAGTGCAAGCCAGGATCGCCGCGGCTGAGACGCCGCAACTGGCAATCGAGTCACAGGAGGCATGGCAACCATGAAACTATCCGCAGAATATGGCGTAACCCTCCCAATCTTCGCAAGCCCCAGACCGTACCCCTGGCTATACGCGGGCTGGATTAGCAACGAGGCACCGGAAATCTACGAGCGCGCTGTCGGGCGCGGCTCGGATCATGGCGAAACCCGCGAATGGGATACCTACCCGCAGGGGTGGGTTGCGTGGGTGCGAGAGCCGCAACACGAACAACAAGGAGAGTGAGTCATGGGAGGCTGTTTCTTGGCGGTACTAGCGTTCTTTATCCTGCTGATTTGCGGTGGCGCGCTGCTGCTAGGCGAAGAACTTAGCAGGCTGATCTTTGGAGGGTGATTCCATGACAGACACGCTTGACACCGCCGCCATCCGCGCCCTCTGCGCTGAAGCGGTAAGCGTCGAGTACCGCTACTGGGATGATGCCCAAAATGCTCTGCCAGACATGCTGGCGCTGTGCGATGAGGTGGACCGGCTGCGCGCGGCGCTGCGCTCATTCGCCAACCGCGCCAACTGGACGTCTGATGGCGTCTGGAACGCGATGGACGATCCCTGGGAAGTCGCGCGTCAGGCGCTGGAGGCCCAACCATGATCGACCGAGACACGCTGACATTCATGCCCTGCTGGACGTGCTGGCACCGCGAGGGCGCGGCCTGTTTTTCGCAGCGCATCTATGCAGCCCATGTTTCGCTAGGCAAGGTGCCGCCCGACGATGGGAACAGCGTATTGATGCCGTACATCGAAATCTATGAGGGGTTGCCCAAGCTAGTCATTGATGCCGACGATGAAAAGCCATGCGCTGACTACCTGAACAAGTATCAAGTGATCCGAGGTCATCTACCATCGGACGTTGAATTTGTACACGCCTCTGCGGAAGGAAAGCAACCATGACCGCACAACGCCTTTGTCCCTGCTGCGGCGCACCTGACCCGGCATCTGATCCATGCGAGTGTGACTGGGGCAGCGAGGAAATTGATCGCTGTTTTAGGCATCAGCCAAGCTATGAAGCGGCATTGAAAGAAATCGCACGTTTGCGCCGCGTCTACGCCATCTTCGAGGAAATGGCCCCGCCCGACCTGCCGCGTGATATGTTCGCACGCGGTTGCTTCGCCGCATGGGAAGGCATGGACGCTAAGAACCACCGTATCGAGCAGTTAGAGGCGGCGCTCCGCCAGTATGCTGCTGATGCAAATTGGATGGCAGTAGAGACAGGCCCGTTCGGCGCAACTGATGATGCGTGGATGGGCGAGGATGAAGGTCCAACATTGGCCCGTAAAATATTGGAGACGCAGCCATGACCACTGAACTACTCGCGCGCATTATCCGCTGGTTTCACCTGCAAGCCTACCCCACTCAGCGCCGAGCCTACTATCAATGCCCGATCTGTTATGGCACGTGGTTTCAGGGCCAACCGGCTAAACACGAACGACTTTGTTGGATTCCCGAATTATGGCGGGCCGCGTGCGGACTACCATACGACCCAGAGGAGCCACAACTATGACCGCCCCGCTGCCACCCGAAGCCATTGCCGCGCTGCGACCGATTGAGACTTTGGGAGGATAACGATGACTACATTCACACGCGTCGGCGCGGTCAAGCGGACGGTCTGCCCGACCCCTGACTGCGGCAAGGAGTTACGGCTGCGCTCCGTGTCTGGGCCGCGCACTGGCGAACCAGTGGCCTATCAGTTCGCGTGTCCCGTCTGCGGCTGGCAAGGCCCGACTGTGCCGACGCTGCGGATCGTGATTGAGACTGTCGAGTGGAAGGAGGCCGAGGATGCCTAAGCGAATCTATCTACCGCGCGGTAGAGGCCGTAACGACAGTAGCGGGATCGGGGTTGAGTGGACGCCCACCGCGCAGCGTCTCGACATATCCGGCTGGTTCGATACGATGTGTGGTATCGAGGGTGACAGCATGACGTTGCGCGAGTTCTTTGATGCGCTTGGTATTACCGAGGAACAATGCCGCAAGGCATGGAAGGTGGAGGCATGAACAAGAAGATTTACACTGGCGAGAACGGCCTACGGAGCGAGGTCGAGGTCATCGAGGAAGTACGACATGGCATCTGGAAGGTGCGGACGCCGTTCAGCGCGAGCCTGGCCTGGTGCGAAGGGAAGGAACTGAGCGATGAGATACGATTGATCGACCGCGAACGATGGTTCTCAGGCGCGAATGCCCTGCTGCGTAACTACAAGGGGCTGATAGACGCCATGAGGTGCGGCGAGAGAATATCCAATGGAGTGTTAGGCCAGCTTGAAGCCCAAGTTGACGCGTTCCTGGCGCGGCAACAGGAACCCCGCACCGAACCCCTGCTGATCGAGATGCGGCCCGGCGATGTCGTGCGCGCGAACGCAGGCGGCGATGTGATCCGCGTCGAGATGGACGCGGCCGGCAATGTAACGGCGACGTTGGAGGATAAGCAACCATGAAGCGATCAACGAATCTGGCGTACACCAGGACCGCACGCAACTACCTGTCAGATACAGCATTGTTCCTGCGCGATCTCGGCCTGACGGATGACGGTATCAAGGCCGTCATCGAGCAGATGCACACCGGCAAGGATGAGACGCCCAACGCGTCCGTGGCGGACACGCTGAAAGCAACGGAACAGGAGGATCGGCAACCATGAGCGCAACAGCATTCGCTATCGGTGCGCTGTCCTTCGGCATCGGCATGGT
>CAYTIW010000074.1:1452-2673 GCA_964438075.1 uncultured Planctomycetales bacterium | reverse complement strand
CCATGAGCGCAACAGCATTCGCTATCGGTGCGCTGTCCTTCGGCATCGGCATGGTTCTCGGCATAGCGGTCAGCGTACTGGTGCTGCTGGCGCGGAAAGTCGTTGCCGCGTTCGAGCAGGATGAGGGCGGCGATTGGTTGGAGGACTGAGCTATGATCTTCGAGGTTGATGGCTTGCCAATCGCCAAGGCGCGGCCCAGGGTCGCCAATGGTCATGCGTATACGCCCACGCGCACGAAGGCTTACGAGGATGCGGTCGCGTGGGCGGCGAAGGAACACATGACGGAGCGCGGCCTCGATATGTTCGAGGGCGCGGTCGCGGTCAGTCTGTACTTCTGGTTGCCGGATCATCGCAACGAGCCGGATTTAGACAACCTTGTTAAAGCAGCGATGGATGGCATGAACAAGATCGTATACGCCGACGACAAGCAGGTGCACGCGCTGATTGCACACAAGAACTTCGACAAGGCGCGCCCCCGCACCGTGATCGACGTCATCCAGATGGAGAGTTAGATGGACACACAGAACCTACAAGCCCGCGTCTACAACGCGGTCGAGAAGCGCGGCTACGTGGCCGGCTGGACGCCGGTCCGCTTCATCGCGCGCCAGGTCGCGAAGCTGGCCGAGGAAGTGGCGGAGCTTGCCGCGGCGATGCTGCTGCCCGGTGTAATGCAAGGCTACATCCAGGAGTCAGGTCGGATCGCGCGCGGGCGCTTCGATGTCGCAACCCCTTGGCGCGCGGTCAAGCTGCTGGACGCAGAGCAAGCCGCGGCGGAACTGGCCGACTGCCAGGTGGTCATCTTCGCCGCGGCTGAGGCGTTGCGGCGGAGCGGGCTGGTCAAGGATTTCGATGTGCTGGCCGCGGCGGTCGCGAAGGCCGAGGCGGACGTGACGCGAGGAACGGCGCGATGACTGGTGACTGCGATGACGACATTGACACAGACGAAATTCCTACCCTCCGGTATCGCGGCTGGCAGGCGGCTGAAAGGTGCGCCCAAATCTGCGCTTGGCTCGTGCAGGGGGAGCCGCTGACCGAGGACATCATAGCCACACGGCTCGACATTCACAAGATGACGGCGCATAAGCTGGTCGCGTCCGTCTCACTGGCGTTCCCGGTGTACGAGGACAAGCGCGGACGGTTGCGGCTGGTGCCGCGGGAAACAAGAAGCCCCTCGTCGTAGTGGCGAGGGGCTTGGGGCGCGGCGGGATCGCGCGCTTGGGG
>CAYTIW010000074.1:0-1352 GCA_964438075.1 uncultured Planctomycetales bacterium | reverse complement strand
TCCCATCTTGCGCCGGTCGGCCAACACGCCGGCAATGACCTTCTCCAATTCCTCCTGCGGGATGGGCGACGGAGCGCACAATGCGCGCCGCTGCATCTCCGCGACGATCAGCGCGTCGTCAATCGGGTGCCTGGCGTAGATGTTTAGCACGATAGCCTGATGGCTCGTCATTGTCGGCGCGGTCGCGCGCTTGGCCGTGCTGGTGCTAGTCTGTACTGTCATCGGTGGCCTCCTGCTTGGGGTGCGTGCGGTCATACTCGTACGCGGGTTCGCTTTGTTGCTCGGCCCAGAATTCTAGGCTAATAAGCCACGAGTCGTACACTTCGATTGCTTTGCGGGTGGCGATTGCGCCGCGGTTCATAGCATACAGGTTGTCGCGCTTGATGTCGTAGGTGCGGCGGAGGACGCCAAGCTCCACGCCGGGGTCAATGTAGTCTCCCACACAGGAGCCATCGCAGACTAGCACGCCTAGCTCGTCGTTATACTTGGCCGTATAGCGGACAGTGACGCCGCGGCGGGAGCGTTCTGGTGTCTCACGGTAGCCGCCGGCCGCGGTGTAGCCGTGCTCGGTCGGTATCCAGATCATTTCGACATAGACGGTCGCGGTATCCTGGTAGATGATGATGTTAGACTTGCTCATGGTTGCGCCTCCTTACAGTGGTTGCATTCTTTGGATGCGGGTGTTTCCGCGCCTATCCCTCACGATGCCCTGAATGGTCTCGGTGCTCTTGGTGATAATTGGCCCCTCGACATATACGGCAATGTCGTAGCTGCCCCATCCGGTTTCTTCTTCCTCGAACTCTAGCGTAATGATGTCGTCAGGGTCTAGCATCTGTAGCTTTTCGATCAGTTCTCCTACGGTCATGGTTGTAGCCTCCCCTTGGTGCTAGGCCCCTCCCGCGCGGGAGGGGCTAGAGTCGCGCGCTTGGCGCTCAGTCGGCCATACTGCCGTTCTTGCGCGCCCGGTAGATGTCGTTCTGTTCCAGGTAGTCCCGCCATGACGCATAAAGCCACGCGTCAGGGTTGACCACATCGCCGCGCGGGTTGGCCTCCGGTCGGTCAGGCAGGTCGGGCTGGAAGGCGTCGATCTTGGCGTTAATGGCAAGCTGTAAGTCCGCAAGCTCGGCTTTGATCGGGTCAAGCTCCGCGGCCATCTGCTCGGCAAGCTCGGCTAGGCGGGCGTCGTACTCGCGGATGATCGCGCGGGCGCGGTCTTGCAAGTCGGTCAGGTCGGCGCGTTCGTTCGCGGTCTCGGCGCGCCATTGTTCGCGCGTGTCGTACTCCGCGTTGCGCTGCGCGCGATACAGGTGTTGGCGCAGGTACTCGTCACGGTAGGGCGTGACTGCTGCTTC
>CAYTIW010000073.1:0-8267 GCA_964438075.1 uncultured Planctomycetales bacterium | reverse complement strand
TAATGCCCCCGGACCGCATAATGGGCGCATTGGACTATTTAGCGTTGGTATTGGGGAATGACTGCCCACTCGGATATGAGTGGAGAGATCAAGAGCGGGAGGTATAAACAATGGATGCGATTAAAATGTTTATGATTGCCGCTATATTGAGCACAAATTTTGTGTGTGGCGGTGGGTATGGGTTGGAGCACTTTACGGTGGAGCAGATTATGGAAGATAACTTGGCGATTAATGCGCCCGGTATATATTATCCAGATGTTGATATCGGGCCGGATGGAGTATTTGTAGATTATGAATGTCGATCAATTGATGTCCTTGATATGGCCGATGATATTGGAGTTGTGATTGGGGCATATTACTCGGTTGTTGAGGATAACCCAAAGGTGGGTGATCTCTTTACAACCATTCGATGTTACGGGCGCGAGATAGGGACATTTTATTGTGATAAGGATTGGGCATTAAAGTATGATTTAGATGATGAGTATGAGGCCAGCCAGTTGGTTTATAAGGTGCTGGGCACGTTGGAGGCGTCGCGATATGTTGGGTGAAGCTCTTTATATCAGTTCTAACATTTTTTTAATTTTATGTTGTTGTGTGGGGGCGATTTGGGCCGGATTTTTGTTAGGAGCATTTTTGGTTAGGTTTTTTAAAAAATAGAGGAGGGAAGTGGCTGGGCCATGAAGGGATTTCTAACCCAACCACAATGTCTAATTGGTCGGCATACTATTTATAGGTTGCGCCCGGTATTCGAGTTCGATTTCGCGGTATTTACTTATTAGTTCGTCAACTGAGGTCGCGATTCCATTTCTTATTTGACGGCCATTTTCCAAGAGTTGCCAAGAATACGGTGCGCCCTTCCTAATAACGAACTCAATGGAGGGGTCGTTATTTGATGGGTATAGGCGGGCGATTCTGCGTCGGTTTAGCGACTTTTTTATGCTCATGTATAGAATGTCTGGTGGCATTTTAATCTCCTCAAATATATTTATTTTTCCTCATCATAGATGTTGGATATAGGTCGTTGCATTTGGAACAGCGCACTTCTCCTCGCACTTTTCCATATATTCCGAGGCAATCTTTGAATATACAGGGCCGCCCAATTCCCTCCAACCCCATGTTTGTATCAAACATCTTGTTAAAGAGGGATTTTGTTACTTTGTAGAGGTTGCCATCGGGGAATATTATGGCCCAGTCACCTAGCTGACATAGAGATGAACCGCTGGGCGACTCTATTATGTATTGGTGGGCAGGATTCCTAAGTTCTATACCCGTAAATACCAATTTGGGGCGCAAGAGCAATCTATGAAGATTCACCGCGCCAAAATTCTTCATATCATCGGGCGATGATATTATAAAAACGTTTTTAGACATTATTAAAAACCTCTGGATACTCTTTTGCAAGTTGGCGACTAGCCTCTATATCTCGATTGAGTTCTGATATACGTCTTTCAAGATCAAATCTCCGCATAACATTACCTAGGTTTCCAGACTTTATATAGATTTCGGGCCGCCAAGTTTATATTAGAAGGTGGGTATAATGTAGTGATAGAGGTTTAAAATGGCTGAGTTGTTGGTTAGGAAGGATAAGAAGGGCCGGTTTTATTGTTGGTCTGATAGGCCCACCCGCAAAATGTACTCAGTGAGTACTATTTGCCACTGGAATGATGAACCTATTAAGGCGGGGGATGCTGCCAAGATTGGGACATTGGGACATTATGTGGTGCTTAATGGAATCGCGAAGAAGTATCTGGGAGTGAACTTGGATATTCCGGGCGATAATCCTTATTGGACTGAGCCGGAGGAGGTCAGTCAAAAGCTTGATGATATTGTCGCGATGTGGCAACAGTTGGAGCTTGAGAAGGTGGTAGTGGGGTGGGAGGCTATTGAGGCAGCAGTTTGGTGGGAGGGTGAATTGGATGGGGTTGTGTGCGCTTATGCGGGGCGGCTTGATGGGGTAGCCACCTTTTGTGATGGGAAGAGGCGGCTGGTTGATATTAAGACGGGGGATGAGTATGATAGCTATGCTCTTCAGATGGCCGCTTATGTGCAGGCATATGAGTTTGTGACGGGCCAGCATATTGATGAGGTATGGATTTTGTATCTGGATGTGGGCGGGTATTGGAATAATGATACTAAGGTGTATACCCCGCGAAATGTTGATAGGAATCCAAGGGTGGTTGTGATGGGGCGACCAGAGATAGAGGAAAAAAGGAAAGAGTTTAATGGGATATTGAAGAATATATATGAGGAGATGGCTTAGGTGACAGTAACTGATTATGTTGGAGTGTCAGGATTTGCGGTGGATATTGACTGCTATGAGGATTTAGGTGAGGCACTTGATCGGATGCATACACAGGTTTGTGATGTTTTGGAGGAGATTGATAAGGCGTATGAGAGGAGTCCGGGACTTCGAGATTGCGGACATAAAGAGGAGTTCGAGTTGATGAGGAGGGTACTTGAAGAAGCAATTGAGAAATTATAGAGGGGGTAGGCCTACGGCCTACTCACCGTGTTGTTATTGTGCGGGCTTGGTTCCAGGCTCTAATTATACATATTATTGTTGTTAGATTTTCGCCGGTGCTGTGTTCATTTTCTATTAGATCAGCGGCCATTCTGATAATTTGGGCTAGTTCTGCCCGGCCACCTGCTTCTTGATCACAGTAAAACTCTTGGATGCTGATCGAGAGGCCACTGGCGAGCATGGCTATGGCTTCTGTGAAGTTGAAGTCATCGTCTTCTGGGGGAATACAGTTCATGCAATATACTAGGTTTGCTTGATATAAAAAAGTGGTGGTTAGAAGTCATCTTTTTTTATTTGGTCGTCGTAGCAGTATGGGACGTCGATTACTTTTCGCATGGTGCCGTGGGTGTCGATTTGGTATTGGATTATCTCACCCCGGACCTGGGGAATTTTGCCCATATCCGCGAGGAAGTGGGTGGTTGATTGGAAACATCCAAGACTAAAGCAATGCGTTCCTAGCCAGTAATCAGATGAAAATCGATGGCAATGGCCTAAGAATAAAAGGTCTATATCTTTGGTATAGTTCATGTAGTCGATAAGCTTGTTTCTGGAACGGGATACTAGATTTTTGCTGCAACCACCGCGACCATGATAAAGAACTGCTTTTATACCACCGTCTAGGGTGACAGGATCTATGATTTTGGCAGGATCATCGTTGTAATGGATGGATGAAAAGTCGCGGGCCAAGTTGGAACAAAGGTTAAATCCGTGGGCGCGCCGATTAAGAGATTCATCATGATTGCCCTGGATGAGATAAATATTTTCTAGCTGGTCAGCAAATTCTGAAAATATATTATATACATAATTATATATTTCGTCTATTGAATGGAGGAATCGGAGTTGTTCGTGGCCCTGGCGGGGCATTAGACCTTCGCAAATGTCGCCGGGTATAACCATTGTGCGGATGTCCTGGGCAAGTACCTCCTGGATGTAGCTCAGGAAGGGCGTGAGAGCCTGTTGTTTGGAGCCAAAGTGCATGTCGCTACATGCGGCTACCTTATAGATTTCAGGCTCTATATCGTTCTTAGGGAGGTTCTTAGGGGATGGTAGGCCAGTATCGTACCATATCCGAGCAAACGTTTTACGATTCATCCCCAGGTGAATAGCGCACTTATCAAAAGTCTTGAGCTGTTTGTACAGCCGCAGTAAAGTCTCCGAATTATACAATTTAACATCTCCAGACTATTCTATTATGGTCAACTGTATATAAAGATTTGCCCGAAAAATAGTTATATCATTGAGGGATATATTACAAGTATGAAGCCTGATAGATGTGGTAGATGTAAATATTTCTATAAATGCGCTGTTAAACGAGAAAATATAACAAGGGAATCTAATTGCATATATTGTCCAAGTAGATTTAAATTAAAATATAAAAAATAGTTATTTTATATTTTCCCATACTTTGTAATATATGAATAGATCTCGTAGGCCATCTAATATGAAATTTTCTTTAGTCCAACCTCCTTCTAGAAATTCAGGTTTCCATCTTGGAGCATGAGAATCGATTGCTAAATCTATGAGCATATTTTCATGTTCTGGATTTTTCCAACTTGTTATTGGATAATGTTGACTAAGATTAAACCTAGCTTTAAAATCATATTCTATATCTGTATAACGTCCTTCCCATATGTTGTATAATGAATTGATTTCTTCAGATACGATTCTATTTTTTAATAAATCTACAACATCCATGATAGCTATATGTGTATTCATAATATATAAGGATTTGGCCTTATTACGAATAAAAACTTTTCTAGATATGAGCAATGTTTGAAAATAAAATATTAATATATTTCAAAGATACACAGAAAAGAAAAAAGTTTTTGGATTCGATTAAAATTCTGGTATGTCGCTTGTATCTGGTCGCACTTTGCGCTTATCGGTTTTTTCAAACATCTCGTCAACCACCGGGTGCAAGGATTTCAAATAATTAATCATGTTCAATGCGATTTCTGTGCACTTAGTGCACTCGATTGTGAGGGAATCTTTTGTTGAATTATGCCTATATCTGTGATGCCTATACCAATCGAGATATGGACCGTCTAGGCATCCCTTATTAGTAACATAGTCAACGGGGCATCCAGTACATTCGCCATAATTGAATAATTCACATAAAGGACAGTTATCTGTCCCCTCGTCTGTCCCAGCATTTGCATATATCAATTCCCATTTTCTAATTGAGCCTTCAAGGGCTTCTTTAGTCTCTTCATAGGTTGCCATTTTAATCAATCCATACACATACAAATCCAGGTTCCTTAACACCATCTTGGATTTCTTCAGTCACTCTGGTTATTCGGTCAACTGTTAGACTCCCAGGTTCTCCTAGAATATCAATTAACCATGTATTAACACGTGCGATCAATTCTTCATCAGAGCCATCAATATTTCCTTCTACTATAACTGGTAGTTCGCCCATATCTATCTCCTCTAATTCTTTGCTGCGATTAATCCTATTCCTAGGATTATTAATGATACTACAAGTATTAGGCCAGCAAATAGTATCTCTAGACCATTTTCACTTGCGAAAACACCAATCGCTCCAATGAGTGTACCAGTTGCACCAATAAGGGCAATAAGGAACCCTATAAATCTTATTAATATATTAGCCATCGTACTCACCAAGATTCAAATTTTTTAATTATAGAGTCTTGCTCTTTTATAAGTCGATGTGCTGCATCAAGTTGTATTCTTAAAGTTTCAATTTCGGTTAATGCGTCCGGAAACCATGTCAACATTTCAAATTCGTCTTCGTATTTAAGCCAGTCGGTTGCTCTCATCTCTTTCACAATTCTGCGTGCTACATCTAAATCAAAAGACATCTTCAATCCTCACCTTTTTTTACCTCAATTTTAAATACTACGAACTTGGGATATCGTGCGTTGTATTCTCGTATTTCGTTCCATAATGGACTGTTATTTGGTATTGGAAACAGATCGTCCATAATATTTATTATTGGAATATATACGGTGGACACTATATTAACTTCTACGATTTTCCCCCATATTGCGCCTTCTTTCATATATCCCTTTCGTAGTTCTACATCCCGGCCTACTTTAACAGTTTTTTCATTAAACCGCGAACTGTATCCCCGTATTTCCCACTTCTTTTTTCCCGCCAAAAATAAATTATACCACTCTTTATTTAATGGCACAAATAACCTATCGGACATTATGGCATATCCTCATAATCTTTGCAATTGTCTGGACAATCCCACTTATTAGGCCACGATCCATGCCATTTCAAACACCCAGGCTTATCAAAATGCGTCCGATCATTCTCATATAAGAACGCGATATATCTGCAATTATCACGGTTTGCCATGGGTATCCTCTTCCAACCTTGCCCGGTAGCCACGGTAAACTCTCGGATGTATCCCCCGGAGATCGATTGTAGGTCGCCAGGGCCTGACAACACGTTTTGGCGTGCGCACTTCGATCCTCATTGCTCGGCCTCCCTCAGCATGGCGCGTAGCATCTCGATACTGTGGCCTGGGCCAGGTATTTCCTCGATGTCGGGGGCATCTAGTAGAGTCTCAAGGCAATACTCTAAGAGCCCGATCCGCTCCTCCGTGATCTGCCATGATTGCGGCTTGGCTGCGTCCGGCCCGATCTTGCCGACATCTAGCCCCGGTATATTGGCATATACAGATGATCGGAGTTCGTTGATTATTTTCGCGTATTTCGCCCCGGATCTCTTATGGACATCCTCCAGCTCCTTGATCCTCCTGGCAAAGGCAGCCAGCTCTTTTTCATGCATCTCCTTTTCGGATCTGGCTACCGAGTGCGCGATATCAAGCTCTTCCGTCCGAATCGAGAGCATCCCCTCAAGCTCCTTGATGCTGGCGGCAGCTCGTTTTGCCACGTTTTCCAAGGTGTCATCAGTCCCTAGAATCGCCCCGAGAATCGCATGAGTCTGGTTTTCATGTTCTTCATGTTCCACTAGAGACGCCCGTAGCCGCTCGATTTCGGCGGATTGCTGTTGAATGTAGTCCAGTGCTGCCTGAGATCTCAGATACACTTCTCTACGATCCTTGTCTTTCAATTCCTCAGAAAGATTTTCATAAGGAGTTGCTATCATTCCGGGCCATGCTGCCTTCCTACCTTCAGATAACCCTGGTTCGCTATCCAGGATTGATTGTGCCCAATCTGCCCATTGGTCATGCTCTCCAGCAGCTAATAACTCTATCATTTTCATGACATCGGGGCCATAATTGATAGCAGTAGTAACCATGTTCCTGAGAACTTCTCTATCAAACCCATCTAGCTCCCCAACTGGAAGGTCCGTTTCATTGATGTAATCAATCGCGCGGGCCAACGCCCCCCGCTGCTCTTCGGTCAGGGTCATTCCTCGTCACCGCCGTGGTCGTAATTATCTTTTTTGAAATCCTTCGAATAGAATCCCGGAGCGGCCAATATGTCCTCGGATTCCTCAACAAGATAGAATTGAATCCCAACGACTTTCCAATTTCCAGGAATCATACCAGATGTCTGTTTCCGGAAGGTTTCGGCTAATTCACGAACGGTTAAATCTGATCTAAGAGATTCCAGAATTTCTTTCATGGCCGGGCCTCCACCAGAAACAGCATCGTCCTACAAGCGGGATATTTACTATCCTCCGCCAGCAGTTCGATTGACTTCAACTCTCTTTCATCATCATAGCAAAGGTCGTTTTTGTCTAGAAAATCCCTAACCGCTTGATATGCCGCGTCGGGTGATTCGGCTACCACGAACGATGCATTATAGTTCGTAGATCCTGGGTTTATCCCACCCCGCAAAGTCACTTTGAATAATTTGGATGTCATATCTTTTCACAACCTCGTTATCTTTTGTAATATGCTCATGGTTCGTGCATACTGCGCCCTCTGGTGTGCGCAATCATAGAAATATTCACATGCGCCCGCTTCGCATTCATTTGAGTCAAAATCCACCCCACATTCAGTAGCGATGGTTGTTGTCCCGGCCAATTTCACAATGTCTACTAACACGCTTTTGAGCAATTCTTCATTTACACTCATACCGGTGCCCCCCAGATTTGCCAAGTAGTGCCATTTGTGGTCTGGTTGATTACGGCCACAAGAAGGTCCGCTTCTGCCGTGATATTACCAATTCCTTGCCCCGCCATACTCCCCGATATTGTGAGAGTAGCCGCATCAACAAGCGACAAAAATATCATGAAACATAATGTAACTATCGTTACAAATGCTGCAAACCATACCGCCAATGCTGCATCTTCAATTTGCATGAAATCTCACCCATCGTATATAGCACATATAACTATTTAAAAGATTCGCTCAATTTTTCATATTCTTTTAATTCGTTTTTTAGTTCTTTTATTTTTGTTTTATATTCCATTATTTTTTTATTTAACATTTTTATAGAGTCGCTTTCGATCCAATCAGGCTTTATTTTTTGCCCAGATATAAATTTATAATATTGTGAGTATATATATGGGGAGAGTTTGGAGTTCGGAAATCCTACCAATTTTACAATTTGGAGGTATTCACGGTCAACAAGTTGGCGCGGATTATAATCTCGACGCATTTTTATAATATTGTCTATATTTGTAGGAAATATAAAATTTCTAATATTATGAATGCTTTTATATTGTGGAAATAATACGAGCAATTGTTTATAAGAGAATCCCATAATCCACACAGACAATAACGCCTGTGTTTCATCCTCAAACTGCGCGAGTATTTCATTATTAAATGTTAATAAAAATGGCCCGGTGGGAGGCTCTTGTT
>CAYTIW010000072.1:0-8353 GCA_964438075.1 uncultured Planctomycetales bacterium | reverse complement strand
GCGCATCGGGTTCCGCGGACGGGGAGAGTAGGGGGGCAACGGAAAAGGGATACGTACTTTTGAAAGTGCGTGTCCCTTTAATCTGTAATCTATCCCGCCTCCGGCTGACTAAACATTAGCCATACCAACCAAAGGGGGACGATATGGGACTGAAAAAATACTTCAATGACCATAAGGGCCTGGGGGTCCTCAGCACCGGCGACAAGGCCGGACGGATCAATTCCGCGGTATATGCCAAGCCGCATGTGATCGACAAGGAGAGGGTGGCCTTCATCATGGCCGACCGGCTGACCCGGAGCAACCTCGAGGAGAACCCCTACGCCCTCTATCTCTTCAAGGAGGACGGGCCCGGGTACAAGGGCAAGCGCCTGTACCTGAAGAAACAGGGGGAGTTCCGGCAGGAGAAGTTCGTGCACAAGGTCTGCGAGATCGCCTACCAGTCCCCATTCTGTTCCGCCAAATATCTCAAGGGGGCGTCCCTGTGCTCTTTCACTGTGGAGAAAGTCCTGCCCTTGGTGATGAGCAAGAAATAGCCGCAAAAGGGACATGTGCTTTTCTCGACGAGAATAGTACATGTCCCTTTTTTTACCGTGGAGCTTCACAGCTTGGTCTTGAACCGGGAGTAGCTGATCCGCATCAGGACGACCGCCATCAGGGCCAGGATGAAGAGGTTGGTCAGGACCAGCCGGGGTTCCCCGCCTTTCAGCATGATATTCCTTAAAAGTTCGTTGTAGTAATACTGCGGGTTGATGTAGGCCAGTATCTTCAGGTAGGCCGGCATGTTCTCGACGGGGAACGGCAGGCCCGAGAGCAGCTGGGCCGGGAAGAGGAACAGGAACCCGGCCATCATGGACTGCTGCTGGGTCCGGCAGACGGTGGAGATCAGGATCCCGATCGCGACCGTGGTGCAGACGAAGACCGCGGCCGACAGGAAAAACACGGCCAGCGGCCCCCTCAAAGGCACCCCCAGGATAAAGACGGCCGCGCAGAGCGTGACCGGCGTGTTCACCAGCCCCATGATCACGAAAGGGATGGACTTGCCGAGCAGTATCTCGTCGGCCGTCACCGGCGCGGCGATGAGGGTCTCGAAGGTCCCCTGTTCTTTCTCCTTGGTGATCGCCATGGCCGTGAAGATGATCGTGAACAGGCACAGGATCAGCCCGAGGATGGCCGGGACCAGGAACAGGGAGGACCGCATCGTGGGGTTATAGAGCACGCGCAGGTCGAAGACTATCTGCGGCCGGGCCGCGTCCGCCTGTACGTTCTGCCGGACCGCGGCGTTGATCAGGTTTTTCAGGTAGTTCTCGACGGCCTGGGCCTTGGTGACGTTGCAGGCGTTGATGAGGAGCTGCACCTCGCCTTCGCCCCGGCCGACCGCTTTGGTGAGCCCGCCCGGGGGCGGGACCAGGACCGCGTCGGCCTCGTCGGCCTGGATCACGGCGAAAGGGTCCTGCCGGGTGGTCTGGGCCGGGATGAACCAGCCCGAGGCAAAGGCCCGGTCGCGGATCTCGTCCAGCAAAAAGTCGCTGTACCCGGCCGGGACGGCCAGGCGGATGTTCTTGATGTCGGAGGATATGGCGAAGCCGAAGATCATGAGCTGGATGGCGGGCACGATGAACAGGATGACGCGGTTGCGGGGGTCGCGCAGGGTCTGCAGGAATTCCTTCTTGATGAAACCTCTGAGGGTGGGATTTATCGTTATCACGGCTCGAGGTCCTTTTTGAATTTTCCGGCGGACACCAGCACCAGCAGGCCGGCCATGAGGCCCAGGGCCAGGAAGGACGTGCCCAGCGGCGTGAAGCCGGCGCCTTTGAGGAACGTGTCCCGGCAGATGGTCATGAACCAGCGGGCCGGCAGGAGCATGGTCAGCCCCTGGAAGAATTCCGGCATGCTCTCCAGCGGGAAGATGAACCCGGACAGGAGCATCGACGGAAGTAACCCGCTCATCAGGGCCAGCTGCATGGCCAGGCGCTGGTCACGGGTCAGGACCGATATGAGCAGCCCCAGGGCCAGGCAGGTGGCGAGGAACAGCAGGCACCCGGCCAGGAAGATCAGATGGCTGCCCCGGAACGGCACGCCGAGGAAGACCCGGGCCAGGACATAGACCAGGGCCACCGCGCCCAGGACCAGTACCACGTAGGGCGCCAGCTTGCCGATGATGATGTCCAGCGGCCCGGCCGGGGTCGAAAGCAAAAGTTCCATGGACCCGTTCTCCCATTCCCGGGCCACGGTGAGCGCGGTGAGGAGGATGGAGAGCACGGAAAGGATGACGACGATCAGCCCGGGCACGGTGAACCAGCGGCTCTTCAGTTCCGGGTTATACAGGAAGCGGGTCTTGACCCGCACCGTTTCCCGGGGCGATGCCCCGGCGATCTTCCGGTTGACGATGTCCTGCAACCCCCCCAGATAACCGACCAGGGAGACCACGCTCGAGCTGTCCGACCCGTCCACCAGCATCTGGGCGCGGGCCTGCCGCCCCGGCCGGAGGTCCCGTTCAAAAGGGTGCTCGATGATCAGCGCCGCCTTGGCCCGGTTGGCGTCCAGTTCCTGGACCGCGGCGGCGGGCGAAGGGACCTCGTAGGGCAGGAAAAAGCGGGAGCTCCCCATGCTGTCGACCAGCTGCCGGGACGAGGAGCTGCGGTCCCCGTCATAGACAGCGACGGGGATGTTGGTGATGTTGAACTCGATGGCCAGCCCGAACACGGTCACCAGGATGAGCGGTAAAAGGACGGCCAGCCCCAGGGTGAAGGGGTCGCGCAGGATGTGGAAGACCTCCTTGCGGGCTATGGCCAGGGCGCGGTGCAGGTTCATCCCGGACCTTGTGATAACAGGATCGGGGTTCATGGCTTCCGTCCCTCCACCAGGCGGATGAAAACGTCCTCCAGGGAAGGCTTGATGCGGTGGATGCCCAGGTCCCGCGCGTGTTCCTTCTGGAAATCCTCCCAGCGTTTCTCGTCGGCCACCGTCACGTGGTAGCGCATGCCGTAGGCGGTAAAGGAGGCAAAGGTCCCGCCGGCCTGCCAGCGGGAAAGTTCGTCAGCGGACGGGGCGGCGGAGGGGACCAGCTCGAAGAGCGGGGCGGGGAAGGTGGCGGCTTCCAGGCCCTGCGGGCTGTCGAGCGCGATGATCTCGCCGGAGCGCATGAGGGCGATGCGGTGGCATTGTTCCACCTCGTCCATGTAATGCGAGGTCACGAAGATGGTCTTGCCGGCCGCCGAGAGGCGCCGGATGAGGTCCCAGAACGCGGCCCGGGCCGCCGGGCTTACCCCCGCCGTGGGTTCGTCGAGGAAGATGATGCCGGGGTCGTGCAGCAGCGACACCACCAGCGACAACTGTTGTTTCATGCCGCCGGGCAGGTCCTTGACCATTGTATTCAAAGGCTTGCTGAAAGAAATGAACCCGAGCAGTTCCTGCCGCCGCTTCAGGTAAACGTCGCGGCCGATCTTGCGCAGGGCCGCGCTGAAGTCCAGGTTCTCGCCCACGCTCAGGTCGTCGTAGAGCGTGAAGCGCTGCGACATGTACCCGACGCTGGCCTTGACCGCCGTCTCGTTGGCGGCGTTGACGGGGACGTTGTTGATCCAGGCTTCCCCGCGGGTGGGGACCAAGAGGCCGCACAGGACGCGGATGGTGGTGGTCTTCCCGGCGCCGTTGGCCCCCAGGAAGCCGAAGATCTCGCCGGGGTTGACCGAGAAGGAGATGTTGTCCACGGCGGTAAAGCCGCCGAAGGTGACCGTCAGGTTCTTGACCTCAACGCTGGCCATGGGACACGTCCGTTTGTCGTTTGATGAAGAAGGCGTCGAAGTCGTCGACCCCTTCTTCCTTGAGCAGGGCCCGGGGTTCGCCTTCGGCCAGCCTTTGGCCCGACTCGATCAGGTGCACCCGCGAGCAGCGCTCGGCCTCGTCCATGTAGGACGTGGCGATGATGATCAGGATCTTGCGGGCGGAAAGCCCGTAGAGCAGTTCCCAGAACTCCCGGCGGCTGATCGGGTCGACCCCGTTGGTGGGCTCGTCCAGGATCACGGCCCGGGGGGAGCGGAGGAGGGCGCACATCAGCCCCAGTTTCTTGTACATCCCGCCGGAAAGTTTCCCGGCGGGTCGGCCGGTGAACTGTTCCATCCGCGTCATGTGCAGGAGCTCGCGGCGGCGGCCCTGGTATTCGGCCGCCGGCAGTTCGTACAGGGCTCGGAAGAAGTCCAGGTGTTCCGCCACCGAAAGGTCGGCGTACAGGCTCTGTTGCTGCGGCATGTAAGCGATGCGCCCGCGGATCTCGGCCAGGGGGACGGACCTGCCGTCGGAGGTGTAGTCGATCTCTCCCCGGTCAGGGCGCAGGAGGCCGATCAGGGTGCGCAGGAGCGTGGTCTTGCCGGCCCCTTCCGGGCCGATGAGCCCGTGCATCCCGCCCGCGTCGAAGCTGAGGGACACCCCGGACAGGGCCGGGGTCTGCTTCAGCCTCTTGGAAAGGTCCCGCGTTGTGATGCCGATCGTGGCGTTGTCCATGGTTCATTTTTTCGGCAGGCTGACCTCGATGGTCATGCCCGGTTTCAGCGTCAGGTCGTCGTTCCTGAAGGAGACCTTGACGGCGTAGACCAGCCGGGTGCGTTCCTCTTCGGTCTGGACGTTCTTGGGCGTGAATTCGGCCTCCTCGGCGATCCAGGTGATGGTCCCCTCGAAAGAGCGGCCCGGCATCTCGGGCAGGCGGCCGGCAAGCTTTTCTTTGAGACGGAGGGTGGCCACGCGCGGCTGGGGGACATAGATGTAGGCGTAGAGGTCCTGCAGGTCCGCCAGCGTGAAAAGTTTGGTCCCCGGGGCCACCATTTCGCCGGCCTCGTGATATCGGGTAAGGACCGTGGCGGTGAGCGGCGCCTTGACGTCGCACCAGGACAGCTTGAGCTCGGCGTCGTCTTTCCGGTTCAGCACGGTGTCGTAGTCCTGCCGCGAGAGGGAGCCTTCCTTGAACAGTTGTTCGGCCCGGGCGAAATTGTCCTGCGCCAGCCGGGCGTTCAGCCGGTGGTCCTCGCAGGACAGCGTCAGCAGGGTCTGGCCGGCCGTGACCCGGTCGCCTTCCAGGACGTCCACGGTCCCGATGACGGACGAAAGGCGGGCCGGCACGTCCACCTTGGTCGCCTCGATGGTCCCGGCATAACGGAAGGCCGGCTTGAACACCAGGTAACGCGCGGCCAGGGCTCCGGCGAGGACGACGACGATGACCAGGGGGATGATCTTTTTATTCGGGGCTGCCATGGGATTTATCCTTTCCATTCTCCGGAGAACCGGAGCGGTATTCCATTTCGGCCATTCGGCTGATGAGTTCGTACTGGATCCCGGCCGTCTGCACGCGGGCCTCCATCATTTTCAGGTTGGCGCTCTGGACCTCCAGCAGGGTCGACCGGCCCGCCGTGTAGGAAAGATAGGTGAGGCGGGCGATCTCTTCGGCCTCGCGCCCGGCCGCCCGGCTCACGCCGAGCTGCGATCCGAGGCTGGCGATGGCGTCGGAGGACTTGGCGTGATCGCGGGCCAGGTCGGAAAGCAGCTGGGCCTTCTGGTTCTCCTGGGCCCGGGCCTCGTTGAGATATTTATCGGACAGGCTGCGGTTGAGCCTGGCGTCCCAGATGGGCATGGAGACGTTGACCGAGAATATGTTGTTGGTGTAGTCGTCCTTTTTGCTCAGGTCCGGGTAGGCGATCCGTGATTCGGCGGAGAGCCCGAGCTTGGGCCAGGCCGCGCCTTTTTGCCCTTCGGCCGCCTTGAGCGCCGAGCGGGAATAAAGGTCCAGGGACCTGACCATCGGCGTGTCTTCCCCCGGCGAGGCGGAGGCGTCGCGGACGGCGTTGAAATACTGCAATGTATCCTCGAGGCTTTCGAAAGCGGTCAGCAGGGTGGGCGGTTCCAGGCCTTCCGGCAGCCGGTCAACGACAGTGTCCGGCAGCGGCCGTTCGGTGTCGATCTGAGCGGTCTCTCCGGTCAGGGCGAAGAGGTCGCGGAGGGCGGCGGCCAGTTCGTTCTGCGAACGGTAGAACAGGAGCCGGTAGTTGAGCATCTCCTTGTGCGCGGCGATACGGTCGAGCTGGCTGGCCGTGCCGACCCGGGAGCGCAGGTCGATGTCCGCGCTCTGGTCGAGGGCCAGACGGAGCGCGTCGGTCGTCAGGGCCACCTTGGTCGCGGCCAGCTCCACCCGGGCGTAGGCCAGGTTCAGGCTATACCTGATCTCGCGGCGCAGGGACCGGTGTTCCTGTTCCCGGGCTTCGGCCGAGAGGTGCGCGCTCTGGGCGTTCTTGGCTGTCTGCCCGCCGTCGAAAAGGGTGTAGCGGATGACCGGGCCCGCGCTGTAGTTGTGGTTGTCACCCATTTCCACCTCGGTTCCCGCGGCGGTGGCTTGGGTCGGGACATGGGTCTGGTAAAAATACTGGCCGTTCAGGTCGGCCCTCGGGTAGCGGGGAGACCCGGCCGACGCTGCCTGGGCCCGGGCGGCCTCCAGGAGGAAGCGCGAGGCCTGCAGCCGGCTGGAATTCTGTTCCGCCTTTTGCTGGGCGTCCGCCAGGGTCAGAGAAAATACCGCCGGGCTGTCACCGGCAGCAGCAGGGGCCGCGGGCATTAAGATCAAACCTGTTGTTATCAGGGCGGCGGCGAGCATCCTCATGGGCGACCCCTTTCTTTGCCGGCCACGGCCTTGAGCGCCAGGTCGACGCGCTGGATGATGGCTTCCTCGCTGGCCAGCTGTTCGGTCACGAACGAGGGCAGGTGCATCTCCTTTATCGGGACGCGGCCCAGCCCTTCGGCGATCAGCGTCGGGAAGTTGATGCCGGCCATGCAGAAGCCGAGGACCTGGTAGAAGGGGAGCGGTTCGATGTACCCTTCTTTCTGGCATTGCTGGATCAGGGGCGCGATGAGCTGGATGCGCTTGCCGGTGAGTTCGCAGAAGAACCTGGCGGTCTCCTTGTCCTGCCCGAGGATGTCCCCCACCAGCGACATGATCATCTTCCTTCTCTTATAAACCCCGAGCGAAATGGCGATCAGCCCGGACCGGAGCCGTTCCAGGGGGGTGTTGCCGACCAGCGTCTTGGCGGCAAATTCCTTCAGCAGTTCTTCGTGGATGGATTCCAGCACCCGGCGCATGAGTACGGATTTGGTGCGGAAGTAGTAGTGGATCATGCCCAGGTTCACGCCGCTCTCATCAGCGATCCTCTGCAGGCTCAACCCGCCAGCGCCCGCTTCCGGCAAAAGCCTTTTGGCGGTCTCTATCAGAAGCTTGTCCTGGTTCCGTGATGGTCTGCTCATACTATAACTATAAACCTTTATAATTATTCGTGCAACTAATAATATGGGCTGAAGATTTCCAGGGGTATGGTTTTAAGCCTGGACAGGGGCCCTGCCCGGGAACAAGCCCGAAAGTCTTGCTAGCTTAATAGGTTGCAAAGCGCTGGCCGGGAAGATACAATCGTAACCGTTATCGATAAAAAAAGAAGAGAGGTCCGGTGTCCGACTTATTGTCGGGTCCTATGAGAAAGCGGATATTGATACGGTTAGCTTTTTTGGCCTTGACGGCGGCCATCTGTTATTTCCTGGCGGCCACGGTCCTGACCGCGGCCCCGCCGTCAGCTCTGTGGAAGGCGGTCACCGGCCCCACGCCGCAGGAGAAGCGCGTCAAGGTCTACAAGGTCAAAAGCGGGTACCAGAACGGCACGACGGACATCCGGGTCCTGTTGCCGGAGCGGATGGAAAAAGGCCGCCGGTACAAGGTCCTCTATATATTGCCGACCGTGCCGCACGGGATGGACTTCTGGTGGAACAGCGGGATCCTGGAGGCGGTCAAATACGATGTGCACAATAAATACGGCCTGATCTGTGTCTATCCGACCTTCGAGAAGATGCCCTGGTACGGGGACCATCCGCAGGACCCGCGGATACGCCAGGAGAGTTTCCTGGTGGAGTTCGTGGTCCCGTTTATCGACAAGAATTTTCCCACCGTGAAAGACCCGTCGGGACGGCTGCTTTTGGGGATCAGCAAGTCGGGCTGCGGGGCCTTTACCGTGCTTCTGCGCCACCCGGATGTCTTCGGCCGTGCGGTGTCGTGGGACGCCCCCCTGTTGTACGACGATATCACCGCGGTGAAGGCCGCCGGGACCGAGGCCGTGTTCGGCACAAAGGAGAACTTCGGGCAGTATTATCTGCCCAACCTCCTGAAGCAGAAAGCCGCCCTGTTCCGGGGCCAGCCGGCCCGGCTGGTGCTGATGGGCCACGGGTTTTGCCGGGACCAGGTGGAAAAGGCCCACCAGCTCATGGAAACACTGAAGATCCCCCATGTTTATGACAACCGGACCAAGCGGGTCCACCAATGGCAGAGCGGCTGGTTCCC
>CAYTIW010000071.1:0-8594 GCA_964438075.1 uncultured Planctomycetales bacterium | reverse complement strand
GCGCGGGCAACCTGGTCCACGGTCCGCATCAGAAGGGACAGGGAGTCGTCGCCCCGCTGGTCGGTGTACGCTACGTCATTTCCGTGAAAACGGCAGTGAAAGCGAACCTGAAATCCGTGAAGAGACTTCATCCGGGAGAGGAAATCCTTTTCGGGCAGGGATGGATCGATGGACCAGTCTATGCCGTCAAAGCCCTCAATGGCCGCATAATCTGCAAGTTTTTCCGCGTCCTGGTCGAAAATGTTACATATGGCGATTGTCGGTTGCATGGCCTACGAAGATATCTGATGCAGATAGTAAAATCAAATCGATAATTACCACACTATGTATGTTCCGGATTGGATTTATCGATAGCACGATTTTTTTCGAACCGGACAGTAAGCGCCCGTCAGTTGCGCAACGTCGCTGTAAGGCGGGGAGGTCGCAGCAGCAGATCCAATGCATCATTGATGCCGGTACAGATAATCCGTGCCGCCGACAGGGCTTCGGCGGCGGCGCCTTCGGCCTGGATAACGGCGATGCCCAGGGCGGCGTTCTTCAACAGCAATGCATCATTTCTCCCGTTGCCGATCGCTGCGACGTTGTCCAATCCCAGGTTTTCCGCATAGGCGAGTTTTGCCTGATCCTGCCCATGTTTCCCGATAATCTCCACCCGGCACGGCAGGTCCGCGACCTGGGCGCGGGCGGAACCGTTGGTGTCGGCCGTGATCACGTGAACGGTTACGCGAGAAGCCAGGTCCCGGACCCTGTCGGCGACACCGGGGATCAGCATGCCGTCCTCGGCGATGGTACCGTTGAAATCAAGAATCAGGTGCTCGATGACCAGTGTTTCCTTTTCCGGAATATCGTAGCGTATCATGGAAAAACCTCGCTCTTTCTATAAGGATACGATGGTTTCACCGGCGAACTCCACAACCCGGTCCGAGATGCGGACCACCTGCTCCAGGTAGTGGGAGACGACCAGGATGGTCAGGCGCTCCTTGAGACCGGTCAGAAGTTCCTCGATGATCGCGGTGGAATGACGATCCAGTGAGGAAGTGGGCTCATCCAGGAGCAACACCTCCGGTTCCGTAATGAGGGCGCGCGCGATACAGAGGCGCTGCTGCTGCCCCCCCGAAAGGGCGCGGGCGTCCTCTTCCAGGCGATCCTTCACCTCGTCCCACAGGTTCGCCATGCGCAGGGCCTCTTCAATCCTGGCGTTGACGGCCGATTTGTCTCTCTCCCCCGCCAGTTTCAGGGGAAACGCCATGTTTTTGCGGATGCTCATGGGGAGCGGGTTGGGCGTCTGGAAGACCATCGCCACCTTTTTCCGCAACTCCGTCAGCTCCATGGAGCGATCGTAGATGTCCCGCAATCTCCCCTGAAGCCTGATTTCCACCTTTCCCCGCATGGACGCGCCCGGCAGGTCTTCCCAGAGGCGGTTGAGCGTCATGAGAAAGGTGGACTTGCCCACGCCGGATGGTCCGGTGAGGGCCGTGATGGAGTTCCCGGCAAAATCAGCGGTAACGTTTTTCAGCACCGGACGTTTCCGATAGGAGAAATCCAGCCCGGTTACACGTATCTTGATGGTGTCGTCGGCTGAATGGTTCATGCTCTGTACAGGGTGCAATGGGTTAGCCCCTTCCTGATACCGTAGGCCGCGGAAAAGAGGACGGCGCACAGCATCAGCAGGAGGATGGAGGCCCCGTATCCCGAGGTCAACTCCGCCGGATCGGCATATTGGGATGAGATGTAATAGATATAGAACGGCACGGCTTCATACTGGGAAAGGAGCGACGAGGGAAGCCCCGCTGAAGCCACCGCACCCGTGAGCATGATCACAGCCGTGTCTTCGGCGCAGCGCCCGATGGCAAGCACGATGCCGCTCATGATGCCCGGCAGGGACCTCGGGATCAGCACCAGGAAGATATTCTGCACGCGCGTGGCCCCCAGGGCGAGGGCGGTGAGACGGGTTTCTCCCGGGATGCCTTCGAGGGCCGCTTGGGTGGTGCGGATGAGGTAGGGAAGCACCAGAAAGGACAGGGAGATGCTCGATATGAGAAGACACGGGCCGATTCGGTCGGAAAAGTGCCGGTGCAGGAACACGGCGGAGGCAAAGCCGAACAGTCCCACTACGATAGACGGAATGCCGGCCAGGACATCGAAGAAGGCATCCAGCGCCTTTTTCACCCGGCCGTCGGCATACTCGGCAAGGTAGATGCCGGTGCTGATGCCGACGGGTATTGCCCATGCAATGGAAAGGATGATGAGAAGCAGGGTCCCGGCCAGGGCGGGAAACAGCCCGTCAAAGACACGTTCCTGGAGCAGGAGCGCCCGCAGGGGTGGTGTCCCGCCGAAGATGAGCCCGGTAGAGAGGGCTTCGTGTCCTTTCGCCAGCAGATAGCAGAGGAGCACGGCAACCGAGGCCAGAAGGGTTAATCCGGCAGCCCACGAGAACCAGACCGTTGCTTTTTCAAGAATTCGGCGCCTCAAATCCGCGCATCCTCCCCATGGGCCAGATAGCGAACCAGGAACGTCAATGCCATGGTGAAGAGGTAGAGGACCACCCCGCAGGCGAAGATGGAACGGAACTCGGGGCTCTCGTAATCGGCGGCAATCACGAGGGCGATGTGCGCCGTCAGGGTCCTGGCCGGTTCCATGACCGATGAGGGGACCTGGGCCGAGTTGCCAGCGAGCATGAGGGCGATGAGGGTGTCACCCACGGCGCGCCCCAGGGCCAGGATCACCCCGTTCAGCATTCCTTTCTTCGCAAGCGGCAGCATCACATGGATAAGTTTCTGTGCCCGGCTTGCTCCCAGGGCGTCCGCGGCGTTCAGGTAGGCGCGGGGGATGCGGTCGAATGCGTCGCGGAAGAACAGGGTCATGGTGGGGGAGATCATCACGCCGAGCACCAGAGCCGCCGTGAGTACGCACATGCCCGAACCGTCCCGGAAGAATTCCCGGATAATGGGGACCAGGAGAAAAATGCCAACGAAACCGTAGATAACGGTCGGGATGCCGGTCATCAACTCGATAAAGCGGCGCAACACCCCGCGTAGCGGTTTCGGCGCAATGCCGGCGGTGAGAAAAGAACAGCCGAGGCTCAGGGGGAACGCCACCGCCAGGCCCAGAAGGGAAACGGCGGCGGTTCCCGCAATCATCGGATAGATTCCGTAGGCCCCCCGGTAAGGATCCCATGCGTTTCCCAAGATCGCGAAGAACCCCCCCTCGTGCAGCAGGGGAAGTCCCATGAACACCATGAAGGCGAGAATGCCGACGGTTATGGAAGAACTTGCCAGGGCGGAGAGGAGAAAGGTCCTCTCCGCCGCGATTTCCCTGACGGTTTTCATCTGGACGGGATGAAGCCGTGTTGCTCGATAATCTTCACGCCGTCCGGAGTATACAGGAAGTCGATAAACTTTTTTTTCAGTCCGGCCGGCGCCCCCTTGGTATTGCTGAAAAGACCGCGGGATATCTTGTAGGTCCCCTTGCTCACGGTCTCAATCGTCGGCACGACCCCGTCCAGGGCAACCGGCGCCACCGTCCGGTCGATGTGGCCCACGGATACGTAACCGATGCCGTATGGATCCTGAGCGACGGCGGATTTCATGGCGCCGTTGGATACGACCACATGGGCGGACGGCGCGATGGCGCCCTTATCCAGGCCCTTTTCCCAGAAGACTTCGCGGGTTCCGCTCGCTTCATCGCGGGTGTAGAGGTTGATTTTCCTGTCCGTTCCACCCAGCGTTTTCCAGTTGTCGATCTTGCCGGAGAAGATGTCAATGAGCTGGTTTTTGGTAAGCTTCTTCACCACGTTGGATGGATTCACCACCGGCGCCACGCCGTCCACGGCCCACCGGAACAGCTTGAGGTTGTAACGGGAGATCTCGTCGTCTGACGGTTTCCGGCCGGTGTTGCCGATGTCCACCAGACCCTCACCTACCTGCTTGATGCCGACGCCGGACCCGCCGCCCGCGATGGTGATCTGGATACCGGGATTGGCGGCCATGACCTTCTGGGCCACGTCTTTCATCACCGGGATGTGCGCCGTGCCCCCTGAGATCTTAAGCACGCCCTTTTCACCCTTGAAAGCGTCGAGGCTTCCGCAAAACGCCGGTGAACAAGCCAGAGCCAGGACGGAGACGGCGAGAGCCGTTTGCAGCAGAGAGACTTTCTTCATAGGTTACTCCTTGTGGGATTAATGAGTGCGTGACCGGATTAAAAGCTAGCAAATAGAGAGATGTATGTCTAATTGATATTAGCAATCATAATGCGGGTCTGTATTGATTGTATCGATAGATCTGAAGCGAGGGGAAAGGTTCAGCGAATCTCCACGGCGGGGCCGTAGTAAGGCGCGATCTCGCCGATACGGACCGCAAAGCAGCCGGACTCGGACGATATTCTGAGAAAGTCGGCAACGGATCCCGCGGGGAGGGATATCAGCAGACCTCCGGAGGTCTGGGGATCGAAGAGAGGAATCAGGTCGTCCGCGGGGGGCGTCGCTTCCTCGCTTCGGGGCCGGCGCGTATCCAGCAGGAAGCGTGAGTAGTAGTCCCGGTTCCGGTAGCAGCCACCGGGGATGAGACCGTCGTTCATAAGTTCTTGCACTCCGCTGATTACCGGTATCGCATTGCGTTCCAGCACGACGGTTACCCCTGCGCCGCGGGCCATTTCCGAGGCGTGGCCGATGAGGCCGAAACCGGTCACGTCGGTTGCGGCATGGGCGCCGCATTCGGTCATGATGGCCGCCGCCGTGCTGTTGAGGGTGGTCATCCAGCGGCATGCCTCCTTCACCGTTGCGTCGTCGACCATCTCCGCCTTGATCCCGGTGGAGACGATGCCGGTGCCGACGGGCTTGGTAAGGACCAGGATATCCCCCTGCCGTGCCGTTGAATTGCGGACCACCCGTTGCGGATGGACCAGACCCGAAACCGCCAGGCCGTATTTGATTTCATCGTCCTCAACGGTATGCCCGCCCACCAGGCACGCCCCTGCTTCCCGGATCTTTTCCGCCCCTCCGGCCAGTATCTCCCGCAGCATCTCGGGTGGGATGCCGCATTTGGGAAAGAAGACCAGGTTCATGGCGGTCACGGGCCTGCCGCCCATGGCGAAGACGTCCGACAGGGCATTGGTGGCGGAAATGGCGCCGAACAGGAAGGGATCGTCCACCAGCGGGGTGATGATGTCCGTAGTCTCCACCAGGGCGCAATCGTCACCGATGCGGTATACTCCGGCGTCATCAGAGGTCTCCGGACCCACGATCAGATTCGGGTCAGGGTCTCCGAACAGTCCGGACAAGGCTTCTTCCAGGCCCTCCGGGCCCAGTTTGGCGGCTCAACCGGCCGCTTTCACCATGTGGGTCAGTTTGATTTTCTGATTTTTCATGCAATTTGTTCCTGGAGCCCCATTGCCGCGGGTTGCTCCATTACCACATTCCGGCAGGCGCGTGGAATGTGACTGATGATTTCAAGTATCTGGGTGGCCGGGTTCGGCCGGGCGTAGCTGCCGGCCAGACGGTTGACGCGCATGGCGGCGACCGCCGCCCGTCGCATGTCAAATCCGGCCTCGATGAAGACCGACACGAGGCCGGTCAGAGTGTCGCCCGTACCGCCGATGGCCTCCAGCGCCTCTTCAACGGGGCTGTCGACCGTTTCCAGTATCCCGGTTTCATCGGCCAGGTAATCGGCCTTTCCCTTGACAAGAAGATAGCGGGCGGCGTTGCGATATTGGTAGGCCCTTGCGATGAGGTCGGGGACGAGGTTGTCTTCATGGAGGATAAAACCCCGGGTGTAGAAGGGGTGAGGCGCCTCTTCGTCGGCCAGAAAGGCCAGTTCCCCCACGTCGGGTGTGAAGAGGTCGTAGGCGGATGCCTCGCCGCTCATTTTTGCCATGTACATGTATCCCGCGTCGGCAATGAGGCGCGGGCGCGGGTCCATACTCCGTAAGACCGACAACAGCCGGGCATGTCGATGGACGATGGGCTGCAGGTAGTGAAAGGTGATGGTATTGAGGGAAGCGCCGGGCAGCGTTTCGGTCATGTGCACATACAGACGGTGGCTCCCCTTGCCGCTTCCGGTATCGCCAACCAGGTAGGCGTACGGCGCCGGAAGGTCCAGCGTCTCGCAGGCTTTGGCGGCGGCGGCGAGCAGGGCGGGCGTTCCCCGGTTGACGTCGATGTTCAACTCGCCTACGCGCAGCCGTTCGCCGTTGAGCGAAACGCCCCCTTCCACCAAGGGAAAATCATCGGATGGAACAGTTCCGGCTACGCAGAGCATCGGCGTCTGATCTCCTCGTAGGCAAGCTGCAGAGCGTAGCCGCACAGGGTGTGGCCGATGGAACGGGGACTCGGCGCGTCGGCGATGGAACGGCCAACCATGGAGGCGGCCAAAAATGGAACATCCGGGCAGCCGCCGCCCGAGACGTTGACGAAGACGCCGGTTTTCTTGTCCACCGTCAGTTTCATGTTCGCGGCGCGCACCATGAGGTGTTCGCCGAAGTCTTTGACCTGAAAGATATCGACCGGCTGGAGAAGCGGATCGGTTACGGGCACTATCCTGAGAGGCGGCAGCTTCTCCGCTTCCAGAATTCTCAGGATATCCAGTTGCTCGATGAGGGGGAATTCAATCACCAGATCGCACCCCTGCCGCACTTCCGGCGGCGGACCCATGACCCGGATTTCCCAGCCTTCCCGTTTCAGAACCGTTTCCGCCTGGATGACCTCGCCCGTATTTTCAAACAGGAGAATCCCCCGGTCGCTCTGGTCATCGGCGCGGAGGGTTTCCTTCTTGACCTTGTTGCCCTTCAGAAAATCGAAGAGTGCCAAATCGCTAGCCTTTCTTTATGGTAATGACGCAGCCATCAGCCTCGTCGCGGATATCCGCGACCGTCCACCCCTTGCCGGTCGCTGCACGGCAGACGTTCTCCTTCGCGGTTTCGTTGTCCACCAGAATGGTGATTTCATCTGATTCGCCCGATTTGACGGCATTCACCGTCATGAGAACCGGTTGAGGGCAGGAAAGCCCGCGTGCGTCAACTGTTCTAGCCATTGTTGCCTCCCTTAAGCAATTCTTTTTCTCATGGTAAAGCCGATGAACAGGCACATCAGCAGTCCGACGATCACCGCCTGGATGCCGTAGGGACCGACGCCTTTCGGCGTGCTGGCCAGGCCGAAGTTATGGCTGAAAGCGGCCCCGACGACCATGCCCAGGACGAAGATGGCGGCGTCGCCGTCTCCCTCGCCCGCCAGGAACAGCTGGCGTCCGGGGCAGCCTCCGGCAAGGCAGAACGCCAGGCCGGACAGTGTCATACCGGCGAAGTTCCACAGATTCATGGTGTGGGCCACGGGCTGTCCCTGGAATCCGGGATGGAACTGCCCGACGAGGAAGTTGAAGACAAAGGCGGTGACGATAAGGGCGATGAATCCGGAGAGGAGGTGCATCTGCCGAAACAGGACGAAGTCGCGGATGGCGCCCATGGTGCAGAATCGGCTCCGCTGGGCGAGAAATCCGATGAGAAGGCCCACGCCAAGGGAGATAAGGAGCGGCGCGTGCATGGATCCGGGCCCTTTAACGCTGTAGAAAAGCACTTCGCTTTTTGCCTGGCCGGGGACCTGCGGATAGACGAGCATCAGAAAGAGGAGTCCCGCCATGAGTATGGGGAGCAGAAGGCCGGCCGTGAAATGGGTCTGCTGGGTTCTACCGAGGGAGTACCCGTTTTTCAGAAAAAGGGTGCCGATCCATATGCCGAAGGCAAGGCCGGCGAGGCCGATGATAGCGGTGCCGTCACCGCCGGCCAGCCGCAAGGCCGCGCGCCAGGGGCACCCGAGAAAGACCAGCGCGCCGATCATGGCGAATGCGCCCAGGACGAAGCGCACCATCGGAGCGGAACCGAGGCGGGGCCTGTATTCCTTGAAGATCAGTGCGGCGAGCAAGGAGCCGAGGACGAAACCGATAATTTCAGGCCGGACATACTGAACCACGTCGGCCCGGTGAAGGCCGACGGCGCCGGTGATGTCGCGTACGAAACAGGCGACGCACACCCCCATGTTGCCCGGGTTCCCCAGTTTCTGCAACAGGGGCGCAAGAATACCGATTACAACACCGACAGCAATGATGCCCCAGCGTCCCGCGAAAAAATTCTTTAAACCGGCCATGCATTCCTCCTTTTTTCTGGCATTTACAGCAGAGTGAACTATCTCTTTCAACACCCCGCTCGTTGCGCTGCAATCTAGTTCGCTGGAAAAGAAAGAGATTTCCATCTGTACCATGAGTTAAGGCAGTGAATTCTATATAGTAGGTGGTATTTGCACTTAATGATGCAAAAAGTAACAAATACATTTCAGGATGTCGAATTGATAATTTCAATCAAAACAGCCTGTATTATCGGATGCTTCGATGAGGTTGTTCCGAGTCCCTTGGAAGAATACTTGTCCTGCCGGGCGCTGTCGGCGCCCGGCAGGGTTTGATGGGAAAGCTACATTACCTTTTCCAGCTGAACAGCGCAGATCTTGTATTCGCCTGTCTGGCTGATGGGGTCGAAGGCGTGTACGGTGAGCTGGTTGGTGGGGGTCGTGGCATGGTGGAAGCTCATCCAGATCATGCCCGGCTGCACCTTGT
>CAYTIW010000070.1:0-8920 GCA_964438075.1 uncultured Planctomycetales bacterium | reverse complement strand
ACACCAGTACTACCTATTGTAAATGCGTCAAGTGTTATATTGGATGCACCCAATACTCCACTTCCACCAGCACTAACTACAACAACATCATCAATACTATTATCAAATACTCCACTTAATATTAATTGCCCACTAGAAGATGATATTAAACTATCAATATCTAATGTACTAGTTCCGATAATTGGTAATATTCCAGTACTATCAACTAATGTTCCATCTAACGAAACATTGACTACACCAGCCAATCCTCCACTACTGACACTATTTAATAGTATATCATCAATGGTGTCAACAAAAACACCATCTATCAATAATTGACCAGTAGAAGAACTTACAATATCATACAATAAACTGGATGCATCACCTACAATACTAACAAGTCCAGTTCCGCCAACATTAACATTTGCTACATCAATATTAGCAGACCCACTAATAGGAACTGTACCAGAACATCCAATTGTTATAGCATCTAATCCAATAGATGCTAATCCAATTAAACCGCTATCAGCATTACCAACTACTGTAACATCATCAAGTATTACAGATACCGCTCCAATTATACTAATTGCACCGCTACTATCACACAGTATATTTTCTATACCTATCGATGCATCACCATCAATATATATAGTTCCATTGGAAGCACAACTAATTGTATCAAAACTAACATTTCCAGTTCCAACAATAGGAACAATTCCAACACTTCCTATACTAAAATCTGCTATTTCTATTGAAGATTCTCCAACAATACCGCAACTACCAACTGAATATATTGTTATATCATCTAATGATTTACTTAATACCCCATCAATATGCAAAGTTCCAACTGATGTTATGCCAAAATTTTCTATATTTTTAGATGCTGAACCCTGTATGAGAGATGTACCAGTTGAAATAAGTGTAATATCTGAAATTTGTATATCAGATTGGCCAATAACGGCTACATTACCATTTGACCCAAGAGTAACATCTGCGATAGTAATAAATGCTTCACTAAAACGTTCGGCTGGAGTTAGATAAACAATTCTTCGTTTTATCCCTCGGAATTGTGGATGCCTATATATTCCAGCCATAAAATTACCTCACTAATATTGAATTAAATGATCTTCTTTTAGGAGGCAAACTACCCATAGTATACGTAATATCTAATTTTGCACCTCTCGCATTACCAGTATAATCTCTCATATAAATTGCGCCGTAATTGGAAGCATCGCCAGTCACAGCCTGAATAATACACATCATAGCAGCACCTGATGCATAACTATATGTATCAACCAATTCCTGTATTATTGCACTAACATCTGGATGAGCAAACCAACTTCCGCCATTACTCATTACAGGAACTACATAATTAGTAGTTGGAGAACTGAAAAGTGCATTAGCTTGGGTAGCATTAGTAGGAGCTGCCGGATTTGCAGACTTATGAAAATAAAGCTTGGTACCATCAGGAATTGTTCCCACTCCAGATCCACGATCATAGCAACTAACTGTAGCAGATGTAATTGTTGCACCATCTGGAATTGTGACAGCAGTCCATCGATAATAATTATGGACGGCTGCCCCGGCCACGTTGACACCATAATTTGCTACAGTGGCATTAGCAGAAAAAACTGATCCATACCAATGTCCATCATCCGCATTTGCACCTACTTGTTTATTAATTGTTGGCATATATATACCTCAATGAACCCAAATATCGTGAGGATCTGTTTCACTACTAGCCCCTAAAATCCTACATCCATCGAATCCATTTTTTACATGATTAATGAATCCGCGATAAGTCATTCCCTGCAATGTTTGGTAAAATGACCATCCACAGTAAGACTTTGTAGAACCCTAGCATATATATCTCCAGCACCAGGAGTAATTTGAAGAGTTGAATCAGTCATGATTACAACTCCTCAACGTATAACGTACCACCCATTGTAATACTATCAGCAGGTGCGGCTAGCAATCTCACAACAATGATAGTATCGCCTCGTCTAGCAACTGGTGCAGTCTCAGGAGTCCAAAATAATTGCAAACCTGCGCGAACATTAAAAGTATCCGAATGTACCTTAACAGCCGTTCCAGCAGAAGCAATTGTAGTATTGTTGACTTCGGCAGCAAATCCAGCAGCAGGATCGGCGGAATCTACAGCAACTGGTGTTGCAGCACTACCACCCGAACCACCTGTGGCATGTCCACGAATAACTTGAACCCGCAACATTTCCTCAGCAGCATCACCTAATTCAGTAGACTGCGATAAAAACAATCCCAAAAGCCGAACTGGTTTATCATCAACAGGTGAAATCTCAAAAAAATCTTGGGCGGCGGTTACCGCAACATTTTCAAAATTAACAGAATACACTCGTCCCATGTGTATTCACCTCCCATCATGCATTTCCAGCAGTAAGAGTAAACGAAGATATGGTAATACTCTGGCCCGCAGCAACAGACGTATTATCAAGAGTCATATCACCACCAGCACCGGTAGCGGTAACACTCCCCTGCATATGACAGGTCGTCCCATCAGATGCATACACTCTGAAATGAGCAGCCGTACCAGTAGCATCAGCAGATGCATCTTGCCAAGTTCCATTTAGTGCCTTGGAACCAGCATTAGCAGCAGCCATCCAATCAGAAGGCAAGCTCATTGTAGCCAAAACTGTTCCAGTATCCACAGCCGCACAATTAGCAGGCTGCGCACCAGTCCTAATCTTCAATACAGCACTAGTACCAATAGTGCTCTCAATAGTATCCAACATTGCATTTCTAACTGCAACCGAAATTTGTAATGTCATTTAAATTCATCTCCTTAATAATATATATTCATTCATTTGCAATCAGCCCAAGGGCCTTTATAGCTTGGTTGAAATTAAATCGTCTACCGCCACGACGTGGTGGGTCTTATTTGGAATGATTGAAGTGTTTGGGATGTTTGGTCGCGGGACATTCCCACTCGCGTGAACGCTCTTGAAAATGAGCTGACCGTATGTGATAGGGGCGAGGTATACGGAATTGTCGATTCCGTCGTTCCACAGCCGGGCGGCGGTTTGACAACTTAAAAAAGTGAATGCGTTAACATATTGTATAATATCTTCGGTAGTTATTGTCACAACACCACCTCAAAAATTTTTATGGGGTGTGAACACCACCCCCCATCGAGTTCCACCACAGTCTCATCATCACCACCAGTGTTAACGGATCGGTGCCGTATTTAGCAGTCCATTCATCCACTGTCAACATGTCGGTGGGATTCTCAGGGCTGGCAAATAGGATACCCCGGCCTCCATACATCAGTTGCAAACATTCTATCATAGCTTCATTTTTAGTGAAGCCTATAACCTTGTCTACACCGGGAGCATAAGGAACTTCTTCAGGCCCGTTTTTCCCAACGACTACTAGAGATTGTATGAGGTCCGTCACCCCAATATAGGGGGAAGCAATGCGTATTTGGGAGGGTTTCTTCACAACCTCATCAGGGAACGTACAAATCCCGTCAATGCTTAAGAAGTCCTCCTCTGTACTATCTATCTCATATTCTGTCATTTATCCTCCGTGAATATTTATATAAAAATATTTTTAAAAAAGTTGGTTGAAGGGAGGTTGTTGTCATTGACCTCCTTCTTCATACATTGAGTTACATATACAAGTCAATTTTTCAATTGGCTTCTCGTATTGTGAAAGCTTAGATATCGTCTTAGGTGATATCCCAAAGCTAGACCTTTCACATATCATCTTATTCCCTATTTGCCCATTTGCAGGCACTAACCATATGTGACAAGGAGTCAATACTTCAGACGATTCCATTGCAATTAATAAGTAATAGTCGGGCTTCGTCCCTGATCTATTTTTTACATGAAACACCCATCCGCCCCTAGCAAATGTTGCCACTTTTACATCTATCTTGAAACCGTTCTGACAGATCAGATCGTATCCGGGTGTTCCGTATGGTGCTCTTTGTGGATTCTTAAAGTATCGACTTGCGACTTCTTCGCCTATCGTTATGCCTAACCACACATTTCTTGCATGAGTCGGTGATGGCGGCTTATCTTCACCCGTTCTATATCTCCACTCTTTCCTCCAGATATTTCCGCAGTCTTTACATTCTGGTCTATATCCGTCCTTAGCACAACCTTTCTTATCGAATTTTGATATAGGTAAGATCTTTCCGCATACTTTGCACATCTTTTCTGTGATGTCAGCACATCTTCCCTTATTTTTCCAATACTTCTCTTTCTGTATTCTTTTACTACAATTTCTACATTCACATCTTCCTTTATTAAACTCTGAAGCCTCTAGGACTTCTCCACAAACACTACATTTTCTCATAGTGCTTGCATAACTTCAAAGTTTAAAAAGCTTTCGGTTGGAAACCAATCTAGAAAATGCTACTGAAAAAAGTGTGGTGGGTTGACCACGTTTTTATCTAAACAATTGCAAACCAATTAAACATGGCAACCAATCTGTGCTAATTTCACCACAGTTGCTCGATCCCCACAATTGAATAAACTTCTCAATGGAGAATACGCCCGTCATATCATCGATAGACCGCCCATACTCCGCATGCTTCCCATTCAGTACATCATCAGCCACAGGATCGCGTGACAGCCACCCAATATGTGCCACCCCGATCACATTACTATTAACATTGGCCTCCAACACGCCCGTACAACAATCCTTCGCACACTCATCCTGATAACCCCGTGTCCTAACCTCAGTATTCTTAACAAGATGCTCAGCATGCGTGTACATCTCGGTCATCACGGCTCCAATCTTATAATTCTGGACGCACAACTTGTCCGTCCACTTCGCATCATAACTCCCAGTCTGATAAGATATCGGCATATACTCGAACTCAGCCACCCTAGTATAATTTATATAGTCCATCGGGCAAGAGTTCGTAAAATTACATGATCCCTCAGTCCAATATCCCAAAACCGTGTACCCCTCAACAAGCACATCGCCCGTCTCATTATCAACTATAGGCTCTACATACGCATCGGGCACCCAAACACTACCAACAGGCTTCCCACCTTTCATAAGTTGCCTTTCAGCCTCCAACTCAGAATTCACCTTAAAATTGCCCGACCCAACGACCTTCTCAACCAACTTCTGACCCTCAAATCCAAATTGGGTCGCAACGATCTTCTGAGTTTCAACATACCCAACCCCATTCTCCGCTGTCTTCTCATACATATAGTTGGATGCAGCACTCATACTAACCAAACCAACCACAACCAACAACACCAACCACAAACTTTTCATCATATTACACCTCACATCCAACTATTTCAATCCATAATATTTAAACTTTTGTCTGTAACCAGCTCCTCAAGAGAAATCACTACTATCTAAGTTTCATGCCGCCCATCAAAATACCCTTTTTGAGCAACTTCTTAATCTCAAAAGTCAGCGGCAGCACATAACTCTCATTAATATTTAAAATCTTACCATCATCCAACATAATTTGCCCAAATTTCTCAACTTTCCCGCCCTTAAACTGCTCACGCTGCATATCTTTCAGCGCCCGACTAAACTTAGGCAACACCACAACAACTTTCGTTCCCACCCTCAATTTGCCCTTCATTATGGGATCACTATCAAGAACAGCAGGATTCATATCAACCAGATACTCATCCACATCTTCAACACTAACTCTCTTCTTTCTTCGTGCCATATAATCGCCTAAAAACAAAAAATAAAAACGGGCTACTCAAGCATGAGCTGCCCAAGTCCCGCTAGTCAACGCCCTATAAGCCCCATTAGAAGCCACAATCACAGCAGTACTCCACTGGTCAGTAGACACCAAATAATTATTGGCATTAATGTCATCTCCACCAGTGGCATTAATCCTCGCGTAATTTGCACCAGGATTCCCACTCACCGAAATAAAGTACATCCGGCCCGGTACAGTCGCAGCATCTGGCAGTGTCAGCGTAACATTTGCAGCAGTCGCATTAATATCATACACCGTCTTAGTACTTGCCGAAGTCAGCACTGTATCAACAGTAGTACTAGCGTTTACACCCACAGCCATAGTGGACATCTTCATAGCCCCACTTACGTCCAAAGTCTCAGACGCACTAACAAATCCAATGGACGCATCTTTATCATCTCCAAAATACATCGCAGCATCATCAGAAAACCACGGCGCGCCCGTATCCAACATTTGCCTGCCCTGTAATATCTTCTCGGTATCCCACCAATATCCGCTACCAATGGATACCATTATCATAAGCATGCACAAACCAACAATAAACTTTCTCATATACACCCCTCATAAAATCAATTTAAAGGTCTATAATAGGCCCATAGAGACACTTTAACCAAAAAACAGTACATATACACACAAAAAATTAAAATGTCTCTAAAGGCCCTACACAAATTCCACGTAACACTAATTTATCAAGTTGTAACATTACCAATCTCGTAAATAAGAGGCGTAGTAAATGTGGTATCATCATAGAGAGGCTTAGCCAAGCATCCAAACGAATGGCGCAGGGTCGTCTTATACCCCACATCGTGAATCCTGGTAGTCTCGCTCATCTTAATACCACTACCATAATACTGCCCGCACTCAAGAGTATCTCCACCCTCCACAAACACCACTGCATTAGTGCCCAGGGCATCCGAGCTGGTATCATTCTTTACATCAACAACTTCCGCCCCATCAGACCCAAACTTAGCAGGCGAATACGGATAAAAGTTAATCTTCCAGGTCTTCTTAAGATACTCCTTAACGGTCATCTGCACGTTCCCAATCAGGCCCAGCGCATCCAGACCCATCATAGCCTTGGCCGGATAAATAACTCCAAAACTGGCCGTCTCGGGGTTCAACCCACCGGAATACTGCACGATACCCTGAATGGCCTGTATAATATCCTCTTCAACCTGGGCCGCCGAGTCCGTCCACACAGCATCCGCATTATGAGTACAATTGGTATTGTTCTTCGCCCTCAGCTCAGTAATAATCCTATAATCCCTCAGAGCTGCAAAATAATTAGCGGAGTTCTTAATACCAGTTCTCAGCATATTGTTAACGGCGATTGCGTCAGTCGCACTATCAGTAATCGTAAACGCAAACTTATCCCAGGTCAACTCCTTGCTAGTCTCTTTCATTTCCCATCTGGAATCCTCAACCGGGGCATCCAGCGCAACATTCATGCGACCAGCTACACCAGCCTGCCACCTCAGCTCAATCTTGGGAATACTAAGAGTCCTGGTTGGGAACACCCCACCCAAAAATCCCATCTTCTGTACACCCATCTCATAAACAGTCCGGTTCTTCTCAAAATATCCTCTAAGAAAAGTACCCAGATTTCCAATATTCATACTTCCCATTTTATCAGCGTTAGCACTAACCATAATTAATTACCTCCAAAAAATAAAACAATTTAAAGCAGCGCACCCGGTGCTCTATTCAGTCTAACAGCAACCAAATCGCCCTCAGCAGTAGTCACCAAACCATTCATGCCTTCATACGTTCCAATAGCCACAGAACTACTACTAGATGTAGTTACGGCACCATCTACAGTATCATGCAAATACACAATACCCCCATCAGTATAAGTTTCACTGATACCAGAATAGCAATGGACGAGCATATTACTGCCCAACATCGCAAAAGGATGACCTTCTCCTGCTGCCATAGTCTTAGCATCACCATTTGCCTTATAAGAAGAGCAAATAGCAACTGCCTGTGCCAAATCAGTCTTCCCAGTAATAACCGTCATCCTGCCAGAACTATTATATTTGTAAACTTTACCCTCATAAATAACCTCAGCCGCGCAATCCTTGCTAGCTGGAAGCACACCATTATCCATTATAACTGCCATAAAAAATCACTCCTTACCTAAATCTCTACACCAAACATACTGGCAATCTCTTTCTCGGTAGGAAATCCCATCGCGGACCATTCCTGACTCTCCACATCCGGCTCCGGCACAAACTCCTTAGCCGACTCCTTAGCAGCCTGCGGTACCTTGCTCACAAGCAACTCCGCATACCTATTACCATGCTCAATTATCAGCTTGGCCGGATCTTCCATATAAACTCCCAGCAGCTCACTCTCCGCAGCTACCCTATTCTCAACTGGGAACTTACCCAGAAACTCCTGCTTCTTAGCCTCAACAGCAGCGGCCTCAACCTTAGCCTTAAGCCCATCTCTTTCCGCCGTAACCTCAGCCAACTTAGCAACCAGCTCATCTCTCTCAGCGGCAATCTTGGCCTTCTCAGCCTCCACTGCCACTACCTTCTCACCAAGCTCTTTCTTGATTCTCTCACTCTCAGCAGCAGCCACCTTAGCAGTCGCGCTCTCAGTCCTCAGACTGACCAATTCTTCCATATCAATAGCCATTTCTTTATCCATAATTTTCACTTCCTTAACTTCATCATGTTCAACATTAATTCCGCATGTCCCAACAGGACACGCTGGATACTCAACAATAGCCAAATTATTCGGTACCAAATTATAATATTTACGACTATATTCAATACCGTCTAATTCGCCACTCTCATCAACAGTCTCATGAAAATAAGCCCCGCTGACCCCGAGCTTACCACCGCCTCTAACAAACTCCATCAGCTCAGGAGGCGACCCAAGCTCATCACTAAACCAAGCCTCAGCCCGTATCTTCCCCCCCTCCTCATCCCAAACTGGATTCTTCACCTGCCCCACAATCTGCTTGCGGCACGTAACAATCTTCTCGGGAGGATGATCATCCACTCCCCTCACTTTCTCCTGTATAATAGGAACATTCCAAAACGGAACACTCTTCTTAACCGCCTCGCGATCTCTCAGCGCCCCATTAGCAACACCCGCCGCAATAACAGTAATGGGCACCTTAACAACTCCACCACCACCATCACCACTCCCCAAAAACTCAACAACATCCATCGAATCAACAGCAATTTCCAAACAAATCGACCTCCGTAA
>CAYTIW010000069.1:6565-9098 GCA_964438075.1 uncultured Planctomycetales bacterium | reverse complement strand
CCGAAATAATACGCCACCAGACCGGCCGCGCCCAGCCAGGCCGCCAGCGACACCGCCAGGCTTTCGGCCAGGAACCAGAGGGCCGGCCGGGCATTCCAGCCCCACGCGGACAGCGGGGCCAGGAACAGCGGCGTCCACAGCAAAAGCGCCAGGACGCAGCCGAAGGACAGCTGGAAGCCGATATCGAAGAGCTGGCGCGGGTCAGCGGCCAGGATGGCCAGGGCCGCCGCCGCGAGCGTGTTCAGCCGGTCCTGCTCGCGCTCGATGAGGAAGCTGAGCAGGAACACCCCGCTCATGATGGCGGACCGGACCACCGGCGAGCCTCCCCCGACCAGGAAGGCATAAAGCGCGAGCAGGGCCACGGTCAGGACGGTGCGGGCCGCCCGGCCGACGGGAAGCATGCCCAGCACCACGAAGATCATGAAGGCCAGCATGGCGATGTTCAGCCCGCTGATGGCGATGACGTGCGCGGTGCCGGTGCGCGTGAAGAGCTCCCGCACATGGGGCGGGATGTTGCTCCGGTCGCCCAGCATGAAGGCCTTCATCAGCCCGGCCTCCGGCGGGTCCAGGTATCTTTCGTAGGCCCGGCAGAGCGCCCGCCGGCAGCGCAGCGAGGCCGCCACCAGCCGGTCCCCCTTGTTCTTGCCGGTCACCACCGGCACATTCGCCTTCTTGACGGTCAGGGCCAGGTGGATGCCCCGCCGGCGCAAATGATCGCGGTACGACGATCTCCCCCGGGCCGAGTACTCGAAAGGCCGGTGCAGTTTGCCGCGCAGGACCACCTCATCGCCGTATCCCAGGGCCGGCATAGCGAACAGGTTGACCAGGACCCGGCCGCGCGCCTTGCGGCAGACCGCGTCACGGCAGCCCTCCTGGACCTCCAGGGTGAACATGGCCCGCCGGCCCCGGCCGAAGTTACGTGACTCCACGTCGGAGACCACGACCCCTTTCACCGCCGCTTCCGCGCCCCGGTACCACCTCGACACGTGCACTATATGGTCCGGGGGCAGCGCGTCCGCGTTCTTCGCGCTCAGCCCGCCCGCGGCCAGGGCCGAGGCCAGGACGAGGAACGCGCCGGCCCTCCCCCGCCGGACCAGGGCCGCCCCGGCGGAAGCTGTCAGCAACAAGGCGAACTCGGCCCACAGAGGGACCCGCGCGGCCGTGTCCATGACGATGCCGGCCATGAACGCCAGGGTGAGCCAGAATAAAGGCCGATGGGTCCTCATAGCGAAGGCTCCCTTTCCTCTCCGGGCCTAGAACGACAGGTATTTACCGACGCGACGCAAAGTCTTTTCTCCCAACCCGGCCCGGGCCAGGTCGTCCAGGGATCGCAACGGTCCGTTAGCGGAACGGGCCTCGATGATAAGCCGGGCCGTGACCGGGCCGATATGCGGGACCGCCTCCAGTTCTTCCGGCGAGGCCGTGTTGACGTTGACCCTGGGGAAAAAGGCGTCGTTGCCGACGATAGAGACCGCCCCGCGCCAGTCCGGGAACAGCTTGAAGGAAAGTTCGGCCGCCGTCCCCAGTCCCAGCACGAGGCAGACGAAAAGCGCCACCCTCTTTTCCTGGTCGGTGAGTTCGAACATGGGTATGTCCAGTTACCTTTCCGGGAAAGCAACGCGGAGTCCAGCGCGCCGGCACACCCCGGCGAGCAGGACGGCCTCTTTTTAATTTATAATTTTGCTGATGCTACTCCTCGGCCTGGCGGCCTGTTAGGCCGCAACATAGCCTCGGAGTTTTTGGCCAAGAATTCTTGGCCAAAAAAATGCCCCGCCCGAATGCATGAAACACCCGGACGGGGCGAAGGGAAGGCTTTGGGGGTTTCGAGAATATTATCTCGCAACCGCCAAAGCCGCAAGTTTTTTATTGGCAGCCGGCCTTTTCAGCGGCCGATCAACGCTCGCTCCTGACGGAGGATTTTCTATACGACCATATGCGCCACCAGGTCCCAGAGGACCGCCTTTCCTTCGGACTTGTCGAAATACGCATCCGCTTCCTGTATGCGCCTGCGCTGCTCCTCGATCGAATAGACGCTGAACACGATCACCTTGACCTCCGGGTGAAAGGCCCGCACCAGCCCGTACAGCGTGCCCCCGTCGACCTCCGCCATGTTGATATCCAGGAAAAGGATGCCCACTTTACGGCGCACCAGCAGGTCCTTGGCCTCCATCGCGCTGGACGCGGTCAGGACCTCGAAGCCTTTGCGGGAAAAGAACCGCTGATACATGTCCCTGATCCGCTCTTCGTCGTCGACCACCAAAAGGCATCTGTTCCCGGCGCCCCGGAGACCGCTCGGGTACCTTTCCCCATAACGCTCGCTCCTCCGGACCGGGCTGAAAGACCCCATCATCAGGTCCAGTTCCGGATCGCCGTATCGATAATAACAGCCGTTACTGTTCATGTCGGTCCGTACCATCTTCCACCGCCTTTCTGTTGTGTTATCACCCTGCTGACAACAGGTATAGCGGAAACCGTCTCAGAAGAACGTTAAGGCAGGATTAAAAATTTCTTATGTTCCCGGGAGGGACAACGG
>CAYTIW010000069.1:1923-6465 GCA_964438075.1 uncultured Planctomycetales bacterium | reverse complement strand
GGGATCAGCCGGGCCGCTTCCGGTCCGGGGCCAGCGGGAGTTTGACCGTGAAGGTCGATCCCTGGCCGAGGGCGCTCTCGAAGACGATGTCGCCGCCGTGGGCCCTGGCGATGGAACGGGCCATGCACAGCCCAAGCCCGGTCCCCGGCTGGCCTTCGCCTTCCTTGCGGTGCCCGCGGTAGAACTTCTCGAATATCCTGGCCTGGCAGTCGGGCGCGATCCCCTCGCCGTTGTCTTTCACGTGGACGAGCGCTTCAGGACCGGCAGGCTGGACCGTGATCTGTATCTTCCCTCCGGGGGGAGTGAATTTGACCGCGTTGTGGATCAGGTTAAAGAACAGCCGCCGGAGATGGGTCGGGTCCCCCGAGACCCACACCGGGCCTCCGGCACCGTCCAGGTCGATGCCGATGTCCTTTTCCGAGGCCAGGACCTTGGAGTGCCGGTAGACCTCCTCCAGGAACCCTGTCAGGTCCATCGGCTCCATATTGAACAGGTCCGGGCTGTAATCGAACTTGGCCAAAAGCAAGAGGTCCTTGATTATCCTGATCAGCCGGTCGATCTCCTGCAGGGCGGTCTCCATCGCCTGGCGGTCTTCCGCGTGCACGTTCTCGGCCGACAGCGCCAGCTCCAGTTCGCCTTTGATGATGGTCAGCGGGGTTTTCAGCTCGTGCGCCACGTGCGAGCTGAACTCATTGATGTGCGCGAACGACTTTTCCAGCCGGCCGATCATCTGGTTGAAGGAACTGACCAGGAGCCGCATCTCCTGGTCCATCTCCCCCTCCTTGATCCGCACGCTCAGGTTCTTCTGGGAGATCTGCCTCGCCGTGCGGGTCACCTCCATCACCGGACGCAGGACCTTCCAGGTAAGGAAAGAACCGATGAAAAGCGACAAGATCAGTATGGTACCGATACCGAGCGCCATCACGGTGGAGAGGCGCGACAGCGTGTGCTCGACGGGGTTCAGCGGCACCACCAGCTGGAGGATGCACGGCTGGCGGTAGTCGAAAGTGAACGGATACGCGATCCCGCGGAACGCGGCGCCGTTGATGCGGAGCGAAGCGTAATGGTTATCGCCTTTCTGCAGAGAAAGATATTTATCGAACAGGAGCCCGGTGCCCGACGGCAGGTCTTCCGACTGCAGGACCACTTCGCCTTTGACCCCCACCACCCGGTAGAAATTGTTATTCGCCCCCAAGAGCCAGCGGTGCTTGTCCCACAGCTTTTCGATGACCCCCTGACCCATCGACACGCCGTTGTTGTCATCCGAAAGGAACTTCCGCATCAGCGAGGTGGGCGGCATCCGGCCCTTGGAGAACTCGCCGTAGGCGTTGATGGTGCCGACGATCTGGTCGGCCTTCAATATCAGCTCTTCGTCGATGTTCTGGTAAAGTATGCGTTTGACCGAGTGGTAGAGATAGAAACTGAAACAAAGCAGGATCAGGCACAAGATGCCGGAATAAAGGACCGTGGTCTGGAAGCGGATCGAATTGGTCGTCATCACTCTTTCAGCACATAACCCACTCCGCGCAGCGAGTGGATCAGTTTCTTGTCATGGTCCTGGTCCACCTTCTTGCGGAGATAGTTTATATACACGTTGATCACGTTGGAAAAGGAGTCGAAGTCGTCGTTCCAGACATGTTCCGATATCATCGTGCGCGTCACCACCTGGCCGGCATGGACCATGAGGAATTCCAGGAGGCCGTATTCCGTAGCCGTCAGCTCGATCTCCTTCCCGGCCCGGTACACCTTGTGCGCGCTCTGGTCCATTTCCAGGTCGGCGACCTTGAGGCGGGTGGACTTGGCGGGGCTGCCGCGTCTCAGCAAGGCCCGGACCCGGGCCAGGAACTCCGGGAAAGAGAACGGCTTGGTGAGATAGTCGTCCGCGCCGGCGTCCAGCCCGGATATCTTGTCCTCGACGTCGTCCCGCGCCGTCAGCATGAGTATGGGGGTCAGGAGGCCGTCCTTCCGGAGCTTGCGGCAGACATGGATACCGTCCTTGCCCGGGATCATGATGTCGAGCACGATCAGGTCGTAAGTATTGGTCTGCGCCAGAAAGATGGCTTCGTCTCCGTCAGGGGCCACATCGACCGCGTAGGAGGCCTCCCGCAGGCCGCGTTTTATAAAAGAAGCCAGTTTCTTTTCGTCCTCAACGATCAGTATATGCATAAAAGTCCTCGGGATAGTTATAACTCTTACCTGGCATAAAAAGGTGTATTTTGTTGCCCCTCTGCCTTTGTCGCCTGAGCCGGCCGGACATTACGGGGCGGTTGCTGTCCGGGAAAAGAGACCAACGGGAACGCCCGCTCAGAACAGCTTCATCTGCTCCCTTTCCTGCGCGCGCCGGCGGGAAATGGCGCGGGCCCGGAACGCTTCCAGCCCTTCCTGGATATCGGCCAGGAAGCTCGACAACGGCCGCTCCGCGGTAAGGCCGAAGAGCGTGCGCCTCCTCGCCCGGACAAAATAGAGCCGCTCCCTGGCCCGGGTCATGCCGACATAGAACAACCGGCGTTCCTCGCCGATATCGGTCTTGAGGAAATCGACCTCCAGCGGCAGAAGCCCCTCCTCGCAGCCGGCGATGAAGACGACCGGGAACTCGAGCCCCTTCGCCGCGTGCAGGGTCAGGAGCGCGACCTTCTCGGCCCGAGCGTTGTAGGCGTCCTCGGGCGTGTCCAGGGACAAACGGTCCAGGAAATCCGTCACGCTGGCAGCCCCGCGGGCCAGCGCCAGCACGCGCTCCCAGTTCGCCGAAAGCGCTTCGTCGCGGGCACGGGACCTCTCCAAAGCGGAGGGCAGGCCCGTCACGTCACGGACTTCCTTCAGGCCCTGGCGGGTCGTGAGGCTTAAGCCCGCCGGACGCACGCCCGCGGTCTGGAACGGGATGCCGGCCCCGCCCAAGGCCTCCTCCAGCGCCCCGGCCTGGGCGTTCAGGCGGAAGAGGACAGCGATATCGCTGAACGAATATCCGCCGCCGTCCCCGGCTCCGTTGATGTCGTGGTCATGATGGCCGGCCCCGCCGATCAGCTTGCCGATCTCGCGGGCCACAAAGGCCGCTTCGGCTTTCTCCCCGGCCGCCTCGTGGATGCCCAGGAAACCGCCGGCATGGATGCGCGCGGTCAGCTCCGGGACCGGGAACCGCGCCCCGCCGCGGATGACCTGGCCGCTCGCCTCCAGGAGTTTCGCGGCCGAACGGTAATTCTCCCCCAGCTCGATGCGCCGGCACGGCGCGAAGTCAGCGGCGAAACGCTCGAAGAACCGCGCCTCGCTGCCGCGGAACCCGTAGATCGACTGGTTCGGGTCGCCGATGACCGTCAGATGAACGCCGTCGGCCGCCAGCAGTTTCAAAAGCTCGACCTGCATCAGGTTCACGTCCTGGTATTCATCGACCATGACGAACGGATATTGCCGCCGCACCGCGCGCGCCGCGGCCGGGTCGTCCCGCAGCAAGATCACCGCGTCGCGCAATATGTCGTCGAAATCGACCAGGGCCCGCTCCCGCAGGAAAGCGCGGAAGGCCTCGACGCGGCGGTCCGGGCTGGTCTCCTGCAGGGACGCCTTCCAGCCGGCCACGGCCTCGAGGAGGTCCCGGCGTTCGCGGCGCGAAGCTCCTGGCATGAACCCGGCGGCCAGCTCCTCGGCCTCATCGGGCGTGATGATCGTGAAATCCAGGGGGAACGGCAGCCTCCCGGCATGTTCCCTCAGCAGGCTTAGGGCGAAGGAATGGAACGTGCCGGCAAAGACACCCGATAGCAGCCCGGCGTCCAGCGCGGCCAGGCGGTCCCGCATCTCGTCCGCGGCCTTGTTGGTGAAAGTGACGGCCAGGACCTTGCTTTCCGGCGGCAGGCCGGCCGCCAGCCGGGCGATGCGGCTGACCAGCGTCCGGGTCTTGCCCGTCCCGGGACCGGCGACGACGAGCAGGTGCCCGCCGTCATGCTCGACGGCGCAGCGCTGGCGTTCGTTGAGGTCCGTACCGGGTCCTCCGGCTGTCAAAAGGTTCATTTGCGCTCCAGGAACTGGAAGATGCCCCGGCTCCGTGCCGGAGGGAAAACACCTTCGTTGACCTGCCTCACATCCTCGATGGTAAAGAAAGCCTTGGGCGCCTTCTGATGGATGATATCCACCACCCGTTTGACCTCGCTGCGCATCACCACCGAATGGATCACATCCACCGGCCCCTTGGCACCCTGGGCGGCGAAGGTGGTCAGGCCGAAACCCGCGGCTTTCAGCGCCTCGGCCAGGTGCCCCCCGTTGTGCGGGATGGTGATGCGGACCATTTGCGCGCCCGAGGCCATGCGTTCCTCGATCCACATCCCGACGTAGTTGCCGGTAGCGAACCCGCCGGCGTAGGCGAAAAAGCAGGCCGCGTTCGGCAGGTGTGCGATGACCTGCCGCGCCACCAAAAGCCACAGCGAGACCTCGAAAAAGCCCAGCAGCGCGGCCAGCGACTTGCGGCCCCGGCCGATCATCATGATACGCATGGTGTCCATTGACATGTCGGCGATGCGCGACAGGAAGATCAATACCGGCAGGATGATCCAGGTGAAT
>CAYTIW010000069.1:0-1823 GCA_964438075.1 uncultured Planctomycetales bacterium | reverse complement strand
TCTTCGTCCGTAAAAATGTGTATCGTCCCGTATTCCCCGTCGTAGCCGGCCGCGACGCTGACCTTCCCCGCCCGCATCCGGTTGACGCCTTCGGCCACCACGTCGCCGCCCGCGGCCTGGATGTCCCGCAGCGGCAGGTCCATCAGGATCCTGAGCTCCGGCCCCAGCTTCTCCAGCATCTGGCGGAAGACCGCGTCCACCTGCTTGCTCTGCTTCCCCACCCCCCGCGCCTCGGCGATGATCTCGGACAGCGGGAACAGGTTGGAATAGGGCCGCGCCCGCCTGCCCTTCTCGCCTTCCTTCCGGTCGGCCAGTTCCTCCACCCGGGACATGACCCCTACCGTGACCGGCTTGCCGCACTGCGGGCAGAGCCCCTGGTGCTTCGCCGTCTCCCGCGGGTGCCAGCGCACGCCGCAGGCACTGTGCCCGTCGAAATGGTACTTGCCTTCCTCGGGGAAGAACTCGACCGTGCCCCGGAACCCCTGGTCCTCCGGGTCGGACAGGGCGCGGTACATACCGTCGTAAGAATATTCACAGTCAAAAATATTGGCCTCGCGGCCCAGCTTCGAGGCCGAATGCGCGTCGGAGTTCGACACCAGCACGAACCGGTCGAGCTGCCTCAGCCGCCAGTTCATCAGCGGGTCCGACGACAGCCCGGTCTCCAGGGCGAAGATGTGCCCCGTCAGGTCCTCGAAGCACTCCTCGATGGAATCGAACCCGCTCTTCGACCCCAGGACCGAGAACCAGGGCGTCCAGATATGGGCGGGGATAAAGATCGTCCTCGGGTCAGCTTCCAGCGACAGGGCCAGCAGGTCTTTCGCGTCCAGGCCCAGGATCGGCCGGCCGTCGGACTTGATGTTGCCGATGCCGGCCAGGCGCTTCTGCAGCCGGCGGGCGGCCTCCAGGCCGGGAACGATCACGACGTTGTGTATCTTCCGCACCTTGTCGCCCTTCTTGTAGATGCTCGAGACCTCGGTCGAAAGCACGAACCGCACCGGACCGCGGCAGGCCGCCGGGACCCCCGGCTCGGCCTTGCGGGCCAGCTTCGCCTTCAGCTGCAGGAACCCGGGCTCCGCCGGCTCCAGCTTTTCCTCCAGCTCGTCCAGCCAGTCGGGCTGGATGCAGTCTCCGGTCGCCACCACGCCGATCCCCTTGAGCTGCGACCACAGCCAGAGGTTCTCCGGCGTCAGGTCCGAAGACGTGGCGCGGGAATATTTCGAATGGATGTGCAGGTCAGCGATAAATCGCATTTTACTCCCTGTTCTGTTCCTACCCCAGGATCGGTCGTGACGCCTGGCGGCAGCGTTCATTAAATTCCCGCAAGGCTTTCTCTTCGGCGGCAATAAAGAATTCCTGCCAGCAGGCTTTATCTGCCCCGCAAGAGGCCCCCGACGTATTTTGCAGCCACGCCAATACATCCGGGTCTTTCAGGGCGATATCCAGGTATTGTGCCAGCGTCTCCCCGGTCACGCAAGCCCCGAGGCTGATCATCAGACGTATCCGGGCCGCAGGCGGCTGCGCAGCATCATACAATGCCGCCAGCTCCCTAAAAGCCTCCGGATTTCCCATCCTCCCCAGCATATAAATAATACTGACCCGCTTTTCCCGGCCCTCAGGCGAGGCATCCTTAAGCGCTCTAGCCAGGACCGGCGCCAGCTGCGGCCTGGCCGCCACTTCCTCGCTGTACGGTTCCGGCCGGTCACAACAAGGCGGAGGCCCGGCCTGGAGAAATTTAGCGGCCAGCTGCCGGTCCTCATCCGATACCTCTTGCCCGGGCTTTCCCGCCTTTGTCACCGTCGAAGGATCGGCCTGGACCAGGGATG
>CAYTIW010000068.1:7816-9285 GCA_964438075.1 uncultured Planctomycetales bacterium | reverse complement strand
ACCCCGTTCGCGGACCTGTTGGAATACCATAATCTGGGCAGGGCCTTTCAGCCCTACAGCGAGGCCCGAATCTTGATAGGCATGTGCATGGATAACCGTAAGCATTTACATATCCCGGACAATTTTGCCTTTATTATACGCTCAGGCGGAGGCAACCTGCGCTACAGCGAATTCAAGGTCTCCTATGCGGTTGCCATCGGCGGCGTGCGCCACATTGCGTTGATAGCCCACAGCAATTGCGCCATGGTGAATATAGCTGCGCGTAAAGAACAGTTCCTGGCAGGGCTGGTAAGGAACGCCGGATGGACGCGGGAACGCGCCGAGGAACATTTTATGAACCTGGCGCTGATGCACGAGATAGAGAACGAGGTGGAGTTCGTCTGCAGCGAAGCTCAGAGATTACGCAGGCGTTATCCCAAAATTCTGGTGGAACCGTTCTATTATAAGGTCGAGGACAACCGTCTTTATTGTATCCAACCAAGGAAAAGATAGCATGCCTTACACAACGAACGACATCAAGCGGATCGAAGAGAAGTGGCAGAAGTACTGGGCCGAAAAGAAGGTCTTCCAGGTCGATAACATCGGCAAGGCCGGGGCGGCCGCCCGGCCCAAGTATTATGTCCTGGAGATGTTCCCCTACCCGTCGGGCAAGATCCATATGGGCCACGTTCGCAACTACACCATCGCCGACGTCATCGCGCGCTACAAGATGATGCGCGGCTTCAACGTCCTGCACCCGATGGGCTACGACGCCTTCGGACAGCCAGCCGAGAACGCGGCCATCAAGCGCAATGTCTCTCCCTCCGACTGGACCTACAAGTGCATTGAGGATATGCGCAGCGGCCTGAAGCGCATGGGCTTCTCCTACGACTGGGACCGCGAGCTCGCCACCTGCGACGCCTCCTATTACAAATGGAACCAGTGGATATTCCTCAAGATGTTCGAGAATGGGCTGGCCTACAAGAAAGGCTCGCCGGTCAACTGGTGCCCGTCGTGCGAGACCACGCTGGCCAACGAGGAGGTCATCAACGGCGGCTGCTGGCGCTGCAAGACGGATGTCGTGCAGAAGGACCTCGAGCAGTGGTACCTGAAGATCACGCATTACAGCGAAGCGCTCCTCGCCGATCTGTCCAAGCTGGAGAACTGGCCCTCGCGCGTGGTGGCCATGCAGGAGAACTGGATCGGCAAGAGCTACGGCTCGGACATCTATTTCAAGGTCCAGGGGAGCGGCGAAGTCATCCAGGTCTTTACGACCAGGCCGGACACCATTTTCGGCGCCACCTACGTGACCCTGGCCCCGGAGCATCCGTTGACGAAAAAGCTTTCCAAAGGGACGCCGCAGGAAAAGGCGGTGGCGGAGTTCATCGAGAAGGCCGCGAACACGTCCAAGTCCCTGCGCGTCTCCGGCGAGCAGCGCAAGGACGGGGTCTTCACCGGCGCTTACGCGGTCAACCCCGTGAACGGCGAGG
>CAYTIW010000068.1:1968-7716 GCA_964438075.1 uncultured Planctomycetales bacterium | reverse complement strand
TGGCTCATCTCGCGCCAGCGCTACTGGGGGACCCCGATCCCGATGATCTATTGCCCGGGCTGCGGCATTGTCCCGGTACCGGAGAAGGACCTGCCCGTGGCGTTACCCAAGGACGCGCCCATCACCGGCGAGGGCGGCAGCCCTTTGGCGAAAGTGAAAGAGTTCGTGGAGGTCAAATGCCCGAAGTGCGGCCAGGACGCGCGCCGCGAGACCGACACCATGGCGACCTTTTTCGATTCGTCCTGGTATTTCCTGCGTTATTGCGACGCGCACAACGGCCGGGAGATCTTCGGCCGCAAGGCCGCGGCCTACTGGATGCCGGTCGACCAGTACATCGGCGGCATCGAGCATGCCATATTGCACCTTCTTTATTCACGATTCTTCACCAAGTTCCTGAAAGACCTGGGCCTGGTCACTTGCGATGAGCCTTTCACGCGGCTCTTGACCCAGGGCATGGTGCTCAAGGACGGCGAGGTCATGTCCAAGTCGCGGGGAAATGTGGTCGACCCCGACGAGGTCATCGCCAAGTTCGGCGCGGATACCCTGCGCCTGTTCATCCTCTTTGCCGCCCCGCCGGAGGACCAGCTGGAGTGGAACGCCTCGGGGCTGGAGGGGAACTGGAAGTTCCTGAACCGGGTCTGGACCACGGTGGAGGGGCGCTACAAGGCGGATGTCAGCGGGCAGCCGACAGCGGGCAGCGGGTTGGACGCGGAAGACAAGAAACTGGAGTACGAACGCAACGCGGCTGTCAAGAAAGTGACCGAGAGCATGGAGGGAGGGTTCAAGTTCAACACGGCCATTTCCGCCGTGATGGTATTGATGAACGCGACGGATAAGTACGTTGTCCCGGCCGGAGATACCCCGAAGCAGGCGCTCCTTAACCGCGCGCTGGAGACCGCGGTCCTACTTTTGGCGCCGTTCGTCCCGCATTTCGCCGAGGAGCTCTGGGAAATGATGGGCAGAACCGCCACTCAGCGAGCGGAGCGAGGCGGCAGCGATGTTCCGGCCCCGGTCAGGCCGGCACCAGAAGCCGGTCGTGCGCCGTCCATCGCTTTTGAACCGTGGCCAGCCTTCGACGAGGCGGCCCTCAAGACCGACACCGTGCGCATCGCCGTGCAGGTGAACGGCAAGGTGCGCGGCCAGTTCGAGGTCCCGCGCGACGCCGATGAGGCGGCTCTGCGCGCGGTCATATTCTCGGATGAGGGCGTGCAGCGGCACGTGGGGGGGAAAGAGGTCCGGAAGTTCATCATCGTGGCGAATAAATTGGTGAGTATAGTGGTGTAGGAATAAAGGCATAAAGCAGTAAGCAGACAGCAAAAAACAGGAAAGATATCTCCCCCTTGTACCGTTCCTTAACAATAAGGAGGAGATATGTACCATTACAAAAATCTTGTTGTTTGGCAGAAAGCGGATGATCTGGCGTTCCAGGTATACCGTGTCACTAGGGATTTTCCTCGCGAGGAATTGTACGGTATGGTGAGCCAGATAAGACGCGCGGTGTTATCCGTTCCGACGAACATTGCCGAAGGAACGGCGCGATGCAGCAAGGCAGAAACCCGGCAGTTTATGAACATTGCGCTGGGCTCGCTTTCTGAAGTGGGGTATCTGCTGCATTTTGCCAAGAGATTGGGTCTTCTTAACGAAACAGATTACGCTCAGCTTGTCGGCCGGAGAGAAGAGGTTGGTTCTTTGCTATGGAAGTTTCATAAGAGTTTGCAGCCGGAGCCCGGTCGACAACCTAATGCGTAGTGCTTATTGCTTAATGCCCGTACGACCATTTGGATCATCCGTCCATCTGTAAAAAGAACAAACACATGCTCCTGAAATCGGTCCGTCTGATCAATCCTTTCATCTTCGCCGTCGTGGCGGCTTTCTTCCTGGAACCGCTGACCATCGGCCTGCCGGTCCCGGCGGTCGTGGCCATGGCGCTGGCGGCGGCCGGCGCGGCGCTCAAGGTCATACTGTTCAGCGGGACTTTCGGCGTCCTCGTGGACATGGCCGGCGGGAAGGAAGACAGCTGCACCCTCCGGAATTTCCTGGACAACGCAAGATCGCTGGGCGTCTTCTATGCCATGCTCGCGGCAGGCGTGCTGGTCCTGTACCTTTTGTTCCTGCTGGCCTTGCCGGGCTGGACGGTCCCGCTGCCGGTGTTCCAGGCGGCCGGCGACATATTGTTCCTTTATTGGATGGCCCGACGGGCCATCCGGACCAGGTATCCGCATAGAGCGTCTTTGGCAGAGGTGGCCCGGGAGGACATCCCCGACCTGGCCGGGGTGATGGTATTGTGGCTGTTCTATTGCGCCGTCATCGCCGCCGCTTTCCTGGCCGACCTGACGCTGCGGCCGGCCACGCTGGCCATGCTGTTCTTTGCCAAATATCTGCAATTTCTGCTGTTCGGGTCTTTTGTTTGCCTGCTCCTGCGGGAAGATGTCCCGGAGACGGCCCCGGCTTCAGCGGGAGGCCGGGAACTGGTCCTGGTCAACCCGGCCGGAGGGACGTTCTTTTACAAATATGTCCTGTCGTCCTTTGTGAGGATCTATCCGGCGGTATTCCTGGTGCTGCGCGCCCTTACGCCGGCTTCGTACCGCATCCGTGAATATAACCTGGTGCCGTGGAAGAAGAAATATTACAGGAAAGACGCTCTGGTGGCGGTGACCTGCATGACCACGAACTGCGCGGAGGCCTACCAGATAGCCCGCGGGTTCCAGAGGGCGGGGGCGAAGGTGGTCATGGGCGGGTCGCATGTCAGCCTGCTGCCCGACGAAGCCCTGGAATTTTGCGACAGTGTGGTGGTCGGCCCGGCGGAAGGCGTATGGGAGGAGGTCGTCCGGGACTACGAGAACAACGCCTTGAAGCGGGTCTACCGGGGCAGCGCCCCGGCGGAAAAGCTGGAGAAGGTCGATCAATATCTCCTCACCTGTCCGCCGGACCAGTTGAAAGATTCTTTCTGGGCCCTGCGGGGGTGCAAGTTCTCCTGCGATTTCTGCGTGGTCCACCTTTTGCAGGACGGGCTAATCAAGCGGAACCCGGCGAACCTGGCCGCCCTGGCCCGGCGCATCCGCGCCCGGCACTCCTATGTCCTGTTCCTGGACGACAATCTCTACGCCGACCCGGCGTATATGGAGACGGTGCTGAAGGCCCTGGAGCCGGCGGGCTTGCGCTGGGAGGCCATGGTCTCGATCGATGTGGCGCAGAACGACCGGATGCTGGACCTGATGAAAAAGAGCGGCTGCCATACGGTCTATATCGGTTATGAGATCTCCAGCGGGTCAACGGTCTCGGACCACGGCGGCAAGCTGGCCCTGGCGCGCCGGTATCTGGAGCTGTCCCGGAAGCTGGCCCGGAAAGGGTTCCGTATCCGGGCGCAGTTCATCTTCGGCTTCGAGGAGGATACCTGGAAAGAGCTGTGGAACCAGTTGAAGTTCTCGCTGCGGCTTTTTCCGGATGTCATCGGCCTGTGCGTCCTGCAGCCGCGGCCGGGGACGGCGTTCTTCAACAAGGTCGCGGCGGAGAACAGGATCACCAACCTGAACTGGTCGTATTACAGCATGTTCACGATGGTCTACAAGCATCCGCGGATGTCGGACGCCTGGCTGCAGGCGGTCCTGCCGGTGTATTTCCTGGTCCAGTCTTTCCTCTGTTCCAGGGACGGGTTGTCGCGGCTGGTCATAATTGTTTTGATCCTGTTCAGCGGTTTTTCTTTCTTGTGGCTGCCGGCATTGTTGGGACATTAGACATGAAAAGCGGCCGGCCGGGCGTCGGCCGCGGTGGACTATCCCCACGACGGGAGAGATGATGGTAGGCAAGTCGTTGCGCCTCATAAACACTTTTTTCTCAGCGGTATTCGCCGCCTTCCTGCTGGAACCGCTGACCAGCGGCTTGCCGGTCGATGCTGTTGTGGCCATGGCGCTGGGCGCGGCCGGTGCGTTGGGCAAGGTCGTCCTTTTCAGCGGGGCCTTCGGCGTCCTCGTGGACATGGCCGGCGGCAGGGAAGATTTCTGCACCCGACGGGATTTCCTGGCCAACGTAAGGTCGCTGGGCGTCCTTTACGCCGCGCTCTCTGCGGTCGTGGTGCTGCTGTACCTTCTGTATCTGCAAGTCGCGCCCCGGTGGCCGGTCCCGCTCCCGGTCTTCCAGGCGGCCTGTGATGTGTGGGTCCTTTACTGGTTCGCCCGGAAGGCCGTCCAGATGAAGTACCGTCCGGGAGAGCTGTCACTAACTGCGGGCAAGGATATGTCCGGCCTGGCCGGGGCCGTGGTCTTGTGGCTGGCCTATCTCGGCCTGGCGGCGGCCGCTTTCCAGGAACCGGCGCCGGCGGACCCGCGCTGGCTGATACTGTTGTTGGGCATCAAGTACCTCCAATTCCTGATCTATGGCGCGTTCGTTCACAGGGAGCTCGGGGGATATGCCTCCGGGCCGGCCCGGACCGGCGGCCGCGAGTTGATATTGGTCCAGCCGGAGCTGAACAATCCTTTCTTGAATTTTCTATTGTTGTTTCAAAGCGGATATTACCCGGCGGCTTTCGCGGTCTTGCGCAGCCTCACCCCTCCCTCTTACCGGGTCCGCGAGTTCTACCGCCGTATCTGGCGGGAGAGCTACTACAAGAAGGATGTCCTGGTGGCGGTGACCTGCATGACCACCACCAGCCTGGAAGCCTACCGGATAGCGCGCGGTTTCAAGAAAGCGGGCGCCAAGGTGGTGATGGGCGGGCCGCATGTGAGCTTCGTGCCGGAGGAGGCGCTGGAGTTCTGCGACAGCGTGGTCATCGGCCCGGCGGAAGGGGTGTGGGAGGAGGTCCTCCGGGATTACGAGAATAATTCCTTGAAACCGGTCTACCAGGGCCATTGTCCCCAGGAAAAGTTCGACCTGCCGCTGCGGTTCCTTTTGACCTGTCCGCCGGAGCAGGGCGCCAATTTTATAGAGTCAGCCCGCGGGTGCAAGTTCTCCTGCGATTTCTGCATCATGTCGGCCTGGGGGGCGGGATTGCAGCACCATGACCTGCAGGCGTTCTGTGACCTGGTGAGGCACGCGGGGTCAGGCTCCAGGAAGATCAATTTCATCGATTACAACCTTTACGCCGACCCCGGGCACATGGAAAAGGTGCTCCGGGCCGTTGAACCGCTCGGCGTGCGCTGGTATGCCTCGATCTCCATCGACGTGGCGCAGAACGACCGCCTGCTGGAGCTGATGAAGGCCAGCGGGTGCGCCGGGGTCCTCATCGGGTATGAGATATCCGGCGACTCGCCGGTCTCCGGGTGCGGCGGCAAGTTCGCCCTGGCCGGGAAATACCTCGAACTGACCCGCAAGCTCAAGAAGAAAGGGTTCATGGTCAAGGCCCATTTCATCGTCGGTTTCGATGAGGATACGTGGGTGGGGCTTTTGCGGCTGTGGGGGTTCGCGTTCAGGCTTTTCCCGAACATCATCGGCTATTCCACGCTTTTGCCGTTCCCGGGCACGAGGTACTTCCGGAAAGTGGTGGAAGAGAACCGGGTCCGCGACCTGAACTGGTCCCGTTACGGGATGTTCAATATGGTCTGCGAGCATCCGAGGATGTCGAGTTCCATCCTGGAGAACATCATGCCGTTCTATTTCTTTTTGCTCTGTATGTGCTCCAGGAACGTGGTCCTTTTATTGGCGGGCATCATCCTTTCCGTCGGCATGGCCTACGTATGCATCAAATTGAAGTTCGGCCCGTTCTTTTACTGAAGCCGGCGCGCGGTCCGGGATAGATCGTTCGTTCCCGGCGGG
>CAYTIW010000068.1:0-1868 GCA_964438075.1 uncultured Planctomycetales bacterium | reverse complement strand
GGAGTATAAATGGCTTTCAAAGCCTTTGACCTGGTCCATTCTTTGCCTTTGGCGCTGGCAGCGGCCTTTCTATTCGAGGCCCTGGGCCTGGGCGATTATTTCGGCCCGGTACCGGGCGTGTCCCGTCTCTTCGGCGGGGTCCTTTTGGCGGTGTGCAAGGTCTTTCTCTATGCCGGCGTCTGGGGCCTGCTGGGCGAGATGGCCGCGGACCGGGCGGACCATTTCAGTGTCCGGCGTTTCCTGCACAACGCCCGGCTCCATTGGGGGTTCTTTGCTTTGCTGGCCGGAGGCGTGGTCGTGGCGCATTTTATCCTGCAGGCGGCTTTTCCGCGGCAGGTACCCGCGCTCTTCTTATTTCAGGCTTTGGCGGACGCGGCGGTGCTTATGGCCATGGCCGGGCGGGTGGTCCTGGCCGGCGGGGCAGGACCGTCGGCGGACCGGCGCAAGATTAGCTTGGCCCCAGCCGCGGGGGCCTTCACGCTGGGGATCTACCTGATCTATCTTTTGGGCGTCCTCCTGCTGGAGCGGCAGAGGGCCGGCGCCGGCCCGGGATGGATGCCGGCGCTGCTCTTGGCCAAGTATCTTCAGTTCCTTTTGTTCGCTGCTTTTGCCCTGTGGTTCGTGCCGGGCGCGGCTCTGGGCGGACCGCGGGGCAAGGAGCTGATACTGGTCAGCCTGATCCCGGGAAGGTTCCTGCACCGGCTTTATGCTTTCTTCATGGGAGAATATCCGGCGTTCTTTGTCGTGCTCAAGGCCTTGGCGCCCGGGGATTACCGGGTGCGCGAGTATTACAACACGCCGTGGAGCCCGCGTTTCTTCCGGAAGGGCGCCCTGGTCGCCATCACCTGCCTGACCTCCAACAGCGCCGAGGCCTACCGGATCGCCCGCGGCTTCCGCCAGGCGGGTTCGACGGTGGTGATGGGCGGGCCGCATGTCACGTTCTTCCCGGAGGAGGCGCTGGAGTTCTGCCACAGTGTGGTGGCCGGCCCGGCGGAAGGGGTCTGGGAACAGGTGGTGCGGGACCATGAAGCGGGGGCCTTGCGGCCGGTCTACCGGGGGAGCTGTCCCCCGGAAAAGGTGGAAGCGGTGGACCGGTACCTGTTGACCCGGCCCCCGTACGAGATCAAGGATTTCCTGGAGATAGCCCGGGGCTGCAAGTTCTCCTGCGAGTTCTGCAACGCCGGCGGGTTCATGGACGGCATCGTCAGGCACCGCCCGGGGACCGTGGCCGAACTGCTCCGCAAGGTCAAGACGGAATATAAGGAAGTGCTCTTCCTGGATTATAATCTATATTCCGACCCGGCCCACCTGGAGGCGGTCCTGGAGGCCATAACGCCCGTGGGGATAGGGTGGTCGGGCTCTCTGTCCATCGATTTCGCCGAGAACGAGCGCCTGGTCGGCCTGATGAAAAAGAGCGGCTGCCGGGCGGTCTATATCGGCTACGAGGTCCCCGGCACGGCCGGCGGGGCGCAGCGCCGGGAAGGGAAACTGGCCCTGGCCGGGAGATACCTGGAGCTTTCGCGCCGGATCAAGGCGGCGGGCCTGGCGATCAAGGCCAGTTTCATCATCGGGTTCAGGGAGGACCCCTGGTCCAGCCTGCTGAGGGTCTGGCAGTTCGCTTTCCGGCTGTCGCCGTACGTCGTGGCCGTGTCGGTGCTGCAGCCGATGCCGGGGTCGCGCCTGCTGGGCGAGCTGGTCCGGGACGGCCGGCTCATCGATATCGGCTGGCATGATTATGACCTTTCCTCGGTGGTCTTCGACCATCCGCGGATGTCCAGCCGGGTGCTGGCCCGGGTGATGCCTTTTTACTCGGTGGCGCTGTCCTTGACCTGCTCCGTCATGGCCCGGTGGCTTTTATTGGCCGGCAT
>CAYTIW010000067.1:7159-9477 GCA_964438075.1 uncultured Planctomycetales bacterium | reverse complement strand
CTAAAACCCCGGTCCCTTTTGGGCCGGGGTTATTGCTTTATGGGAAGAGAAAATGGGGCGCTACGGCAACACTCCGCCGCAGACCACGGGTTACAGTTACTCCTTCAGTAACGATCCCCGGGGCCGGAGAGATAACATAAGAGAATTCTTATTTTGTTTTAATTTCCCTTTTATATCGCATTTGTTACAGTTTCATAAAGTTTTGTGGGGATAGGAGCCATTAGAGCCCGTATCTTTCCTACAGGACACGGTAATAGAGGTTTTTATGAGTATATTGGGCCGTAATAACAACGATGGTAGGGCCGTTGGCATTTATCATCCTGGAGGGAGGTCATGAGACCGCAAGTTACAGGCATTTTATTCATCATATCGTTGGCCGTGATCGCCGTTACGCCGACCGCGACGGTTGCCGCGGCCCCGAACACGATCCGTGTTTATTTCAATAAAAGTATCGGGACGGTGAATAAGAAAGTATTCGGTAATAGTCTTTTTGGCAACGAACCTGTAGGTTCAACCAATGTAAGTGCATCAAACTTTGGTTATGGTATCTGGGACCCCCAGTTGAAGGCCCCCGTACAAAGCGTTGTGGACCTGGCCAAAGCGGTCAAGATCACGTCTTTCAGGTTCCCCGGCGCATTCAGGGCTCATTCTTATAACTGGAAGAACGCCATCTCTTCGGGAAGGACCACTTTTCTTTTCGGGGTCGATGAATATCTCAAGACCTGCGGCGTTATCGGCGCGTTACCGGTGTTCACATTGAATTGTATCACCATGTCCGAAAAGGACGCGGCTGATCTGGTCGAATACCTTAATGCCCCCAACGACGGAGCGCATCCCTGGGCCGCCAAGCGGGCTAATAAAGGCCATCCCACGCCATACGGTGTGAAATACTTCGAGGTCGGAAACGAGACGTGGTTTCTTATGTCTGCCGAAGCTTACGCGCAGTTATTTCTAAAATATTATAATGCCATCAAGGCGGTCGACCCCAGCGCCCAGGTCGGCGTTGTCCTGAGTTCAGATGCATGGAATAAGACGGTGATGGATATTATCAAGGAAAAGGTCGATTTCGGGATATTCCATATGTACCCGACCCCGGGTTGGGATAATGAAGTGGAGACCCTGCCCGCGGATAAAATATTCAACATCTCCCTGGAACAGCCTCAATACAATTTCCAGGCTTTATTCTCCAGGAACCAGACGTATTACCGGAGATTGACGGGCCGCACCTTGCCTTTCGCCATTTCAGAATTCAACGGCGGCTATCAGAAAGATGTCCCTTTGCCCTACCGGTTCACTTTGGGGTGCGCGCTGGTCAACGCTGAAGTGATACGCGTGTTGTTGCACCCGAGCAATCACGTCTTGTTTGCAAATCACTGGAGTTTCGTCAATGACTCTTGGGGTATGATATCGAACGATTCGCACATAAGGCAAGACACTCTTGGCAGGCCTTATTACAAGCGCCCCAACTACCATGTCTTCGACCTTTATAGCAATCATTTCGGTGACGTGATCCTGAATGCCGAGCTTCAGGGAGCCAGGCGCCAGTTGCCCCCTGATGAATTCATTATGGTCAAAGCCGCCTGGAGGATCAGTTCTTCAAATCTATTGAGCGGGAATTGGCAGGTCACACCGGTTTCCGGTGTCGCCACGGCTCAAGCCAGTGGTGTGCTGACGATCAATTTTACAAATACGAGTACTTTTAGTTATTATCATACACAACAAACTGCTGCCGTTGAGCCCAATACCTATTATAGGATCTCCGGTTTTCTCAGGGCGGAAAACCTGGTGGATATCAACGGCATCGGGATCGAGGTGATCGATTCGCGCGGCGCCACCGCTGCGCGTCCCAATCTGATAACCACAAAGGTCATCGGCACTACGGGCTGGGTATATGTTGAGAACCGTTACAAGACGGCGCCGGACGCCTCTTCCGTGACGGTCCGTGCGCGCCGCGTCGGAAAGACCGGGCCTCTTTCCGGGAAGGTGTATTTCAAGGATATAAAACTGGAAAAGCTCACGCCTATAACAGAGGACGTCAAGTTCCATTATCTTACGGCCATCACGAGCAAGAGTTCTGACGGCAACAAGCTGTACCTGATGGTGATCAACAAGGACCAGGTGTCGTCCCAGACCGCCGAGATCACGCTCGACGGATTCACGGCTAAGGCCCTAGGGCATGCTTACGTTCTCAACGGGCCGGACATGCTGGCGATGAACGAGTCGGATCAAGATAACGTCAAAGTTACGCATAGGACGTTCGATGTGCCTTTGAGCGGGATATTCGATTATACTTTCGAACCGCATTCGGTCACGGCGAT
>CAYTIW010000067.1:0-7059 GCA_964438075.1 uncultured Planctomycetales bacterium | reverse complement strand
GCGATAGGACTGCTGTCGTTGATCATCGTGGCCGTGGTCGCGGCGGGTTTTTTTATCGGCCCGATCGTCAAGACCGGGGCCGAGACCCTGGGGCCGCAAATAGCCCAGGTCGCGGTCAAACTGAAGGCGGTGGATGTGTCGTTGTTGACCGGCTCGGCCGCGGTCAAGGGGTTGATCGTCGGCAACCCCAAAGGTTACCAAACCCCGGAAGCCATTAAAGTGGAAACGGCCTCCATAAGCCTGGATCCTTTCTCCGTGTTCTCAGACAAGATACGGGTCCGTTCCATTTATGTGAAGTCCCCCGAAATTACATACGACGGGGGGCTGCGCACCAACAATCTGAGCAAGATCCTGGAGAATGTGAATGCCGCGGCTAAGAAAGGCGGGCCCGCACCTTCGGACGCAAGCGCCGGAAAGAAAGAAGACGGCCAGAAACCTGCCCCCAAGATCGAGGTGGATGATCTTCTTATGACCGGGGCCAAAGTCCATGTCTATCTCAAAGGCATATCCAGCCAGGAGATCATTTTGACCTTGCCGGACATCCATCTGACCGGTCTGGGCAAGGACAGCGACGGGATCACCGCTGCCGAATTGGTTACTATCGTATTTGGTCATATTACCAGCAGCACGGTAAAGACTGTCGCCAGTTCCATATCCAGTTCAGGCAAGATCATCCAGAATATCGATAAGAACCTCGGCAAAGAAGCCGGGAAGAACATCGATACGGTCACCAAAGGCATCAGCGGATTGTTGGGGAAATAATAAGACCGGGAGCCGGTCTTAACCGGTACCGTTTCCCGCCGGGGACAAAAAGCCTTCCGCCCGTCCCCAGCCGGTCCCGCCTGTATCTGTGCACCCTGTCTATTGCCGTTATCGGACCGTGCTCTTGCCGTTTTCTAATCCCTGATCCGTGGCCCATACCGAAATTCTCCGGGAAAACGTTTTCTCCGCTTCAATTTAAAGGCGCAATGATCCTCCGACGAGAAGAGCGAATAAAACAGGATCGGCCTGATTTTTTCCCGGCGGCGGGGCTGTTATACTTTAACTGAGGAGAAGGGCTATGTTGAAACAAGTATGCTCACAGAGATCGGGTTCTAAAGGCATGACACTCGTTGAGGTCCTGCTGGCCATCATGATCCTCGTGCCTTTATTGACCGTGGTCCTGCAGAACTTTGTGCAATGTTCAGAGCTGAATTCCATGTCCCGGAACACCTCCCTGGCCGTCTGGGGGGAGCGGAACCGCCTGGCCGAGATCGAAAGGACGCCGTTCAGCCAGATCGCCGCCACCTATGACCGGCAGACCTTCACGATCGACGGCCTGAACGGGATCGGCGTCACTTATATTGAAACGACCAGCCAGGACCTGCTGACTGTTCACGCGACGTTCAGCTGGCGGGACATGAAAGGCCGGGTGGTGGGGGAAGACAAGGATCTGGACGGGGTCCTGGATCAGAACGAAAAAGGGACCAGCGGACGTTTGAGCTCGCCCGTTGACCTGTCGACCAGGATCTACAGGATATAGGAGGAGAGCGGATGGAGATCCCAAGTTCCTCAAAAGGCTTCACCCTGACCGAGCTCATGGCCGTCTTCCTGATCATGGGAGTGATCCTGACGGCCGGGTCCATGGTCTTCATATCGGGGCAGAACCTTTTCGCCACGGCCTCGGCGCAGTCCGAGCTCCAGGCCAACGCGAGCCGAGCCCTCCAGCGCATCTCGCGCGAGTTGGGGGAGTCGGGGCGGGACAGCGGGAATAACCTGATGGCCTCGGTCCTGGACAATGCCGGTGTCGGCGGAAGCGATATCCTTTACTTCGCCATACCGATCTGCACGTGCGGCACGGCGGTGATGGACGCCAACGGCGATGTCAACCACTGGGGAGCCCCTCTGGCCTGGGGGCAGTCCGGCTGCGGGCGCGATTACACCCTGGACGCGAACGGCAAAGTGACGATATGCCATTTGCCGCCCGGCAACCCGGGCAACCCGCTGACCCTGAGCGTGTCCCCCAATGCGATCAAGGCGCATCTGGCCCATGGCGATTACCTGGGGGCCTGCGGCCAGTGCGACCCGTCAATCTATGCCAACAAGGCGATCGAATATTCCATCGACGCGGACCAGCAGCTCCAGCGCAAGGTCCTGGACGAGAACGACAATGTGCTCAACGCGGTCATCATGGCCCGGCAGATGGTTGGTTTCCAGGCGGAGATCGACCAGGCGAACGATAAAGTGACCTTGACGGTCCAGATGTCCGGCAAGGGGGCTCAGGGGAGGACCCTGACGGTAACGAACGCTACCAGCGTTCTCTTGAGGAACAGGTGATGAGCTATGCGCATAGATAACGAACGCGGTACAGCCTTGGTCTACACGCTCTTCTTCGTCGTCAATCTGTTGATACTGCAGATCGCCTTCGTGTCCATGACGACCCAGGGGGCCAGGATGTCCCGCCTCGAATGCGACAGCTCCAAGGCCCTCTTCTCGGCCCAGGGCGGAGCGCAGGCGGCCCTGGAGATGATCGACACCCTGATAAACGGTTATCTGCAGAACACGATCATGAGCGCGGACCCGAGCGGAGTGGCCGCGGACGCCAAGAACCGGGTGAACACCGGCGACGGCATCGGCTGGCTGGTCAACGCCACCCGCGACAACAACGAGCCGGTGCTGGCCGTTGACGGTGACGAGGCCATTTACTACAACAGCGGTACCGCCGGCAGCGTGCCTTATGCCTACAGCATCACCTTTGCCGAAAAGAGCGAGCCCGTGCTGGTCCAGACCGACGTGTGGGAGTTCTCGTTCGTGTACCTTATCGTCAGCAACAGCAGCCTCGGCTCGCTTAACAAGCAGATCGTCGTGAACGGCGATTTCACGGTCCGGGTCCAGAAAGACAACTTCGCGAAGTTCTCGCTGTTCACCAACCGGCAGCAGATGCCGGACGGGACCAACGTCTGGTTCACCAACAACACCTCTTTCTACGGGCCGGTCCACACCAACGACCGCTATAATTTCGCCCTGAACCCCAGCGGTTCTTTCGCTGAAACCGTGACGCAGGGCCAACAGACGGCCCGGTATTACAACAACAATTTTCCGGTCCTTCTGGATGCCAGCGCCAACGGCACTCTCGACGTGCCGAGTTTTGACAAGGGGTTCACCCGGGGCGCGGACCAGATCACGCTCAGCGCGGCCACGGCCGAGGCCGATATGAAGAACGCGGCCACCAACAAAAAGAACTACAGCAACAACGGGATATATCTTCCCTCCAGCAACGGCACTCTGACCGGCGGGATCTACGTGAAAGGCAACGGCAGCGTGGCCCTTTCCGTGAACGGGCTGGACCAGCCGGTCTATACCGTGACCCAGGGTGCGAGCACCTACCAGATCACGGTTGACAGCGCCGGCAATAACACGACCGTGCTGAACACGTCGAACGGGTCATCGACCACTTATACCGGGCTGCCCAACGGGACCAGCAGCGTGGGGACCCTGATCTTTGTCGACGGCAATATCGACAGCTTTTCCGGTACCGTGCAGAAAGACACCCAGGTCACGGTGGCGAGCCACAACGACCTGGTGATCACCAACAACGTCCGCTATGCGAACTATACGCCGGCCAGCGGGACGCCGGGCACGGCCGGCTACGTCCCGCCGTCCGCGGCCGGGACCGATAATCTGCTCGGGCTGGTGTCCTGGAACGGCAATGTCCGCATCGGCACCGCCGCTCCGGACAACGTGGAGGTCCACGGGACCGTTATGGCGGCCGGCGGCGTCTTCAGCGTCGATAATTACAACCAGGGCAGCCCGCGCGGGAAAGCCACCCTGCTGGGCGGCGCGATCACGAACAATTACGGCGCCTTCGGCCAGTTCAACAGCCAGACCGGACAGATGATCACCGGGTACGGCCGCAGTTTCATTTACGACACCCGGATGCAGGAAGGCATGGCGCCGCCATATTTCCCGTCGCTCAAGACCTTTATCGCTTTTACGAATGATATAACGGACAAACTGGTCTGGCAGGAGATGAACTGATGGCACGAAAGAAAAGGATACCCCGACCGCTGATCATCCTCTGCCTTATCGTAGGCCTTGTCCTGCTGGTCAATGGGTGGCTGGCAGGAAAATTAAAACGGGCAGAACGGGATCAGATGGCGTCGGCGGCAGCCGCCCAAAAGATCGCCGAGGCGTCCCAACGAGCCCAGGTGCCCGTCATTGAGCCTTCGTCCGACCTTCTGGCCCCGGTCCAGCAGGCCAGCTCACAGCGATACCCCCGGAGGGTCCAGCCTTCCCCCGACCGTCTGGATGCGGGAAAGGACTACGAATTCCCCGAGGACAAGGCCTTCCTTCCGCAATAAGAAAGTCCTTTCAAGCGGGCCCGCAACAGAGAATAGCCTCTGTCGGTGCATCCGGTTTTATGCGTGCAGCTGGATAAATTTCCGCGTTATCTATCTAATGATTGAAGGGTTTTTTGTTCGGTGTAGAATACTACCTGATCGATCGGAAAACCACGATATCAGGGAAGGTCTATCTGCGGTCTTTAATTAAGATATTATTCTTCGGTCTGATAATGAATTCTTTCCTGCTTGTTCCGGCCCGGGCGGGGGAGGATCTGCCAGGCTCTTTATCCCCAGGTCCGTCGGCACAGGAAGAGTCGTTGAGGCCGGAGACTGAGGAGGCGGAGGCGGTGCCGGTACCCCCGCCGTTCAGCCTCGAAGATGTTTTCTCCGATAAAACGGTGCCGCAGGCCGTGATCTATCAGGTCCAGCCCGGAGACACGCTCGCCAAAATAGCTGCCCTGCATCACACGACCACCGATCTGATAAAAATAAGCAATCATCTGGCCAGCGACATGATCTACGTCGGTGAGAGACTGCGCGTCTGGACCGAGCCGTTCTCGATCGTGATAAGCAAGACGGAAAATATCCTTTTGTTGCAGTGCGCCGGCAAGACCATCAAGCGGTATGTGGTGGCGACGGGGATCGGGAACAACACCCCGACGGGTGAGTTCACCATCACTTCCCGCCTGGAAAACCCGGTCTGGTACAAGAAGGGCCGGGGGGCTATCCTGCCGGACGACCCGGAGAACCCGCTCGGTACCCGCTGGCTGGGCTTTGATAAGCCGCAATACGGCATCCACGGGACGATCTATCCCGAGTTGATAGGACAGCAGGTGAGCCACGGCTGCGTGCGGATGCTCAATGAGGATGTCGAAGAGCTGTACAGCCTGATACCGATCGGTACCAGGGTCATGATCACCGATGATCCTTTATCCGGACCAGAAGTCGGCAGCACTTCAGATAAGGACTCTGTTGAGTAAATAACGGATAGCGGCAGCCCCAATAAAGTTTTGCCGGTTGATCCGGCTGGAAATGATTAGTCGTTCTGATGATATTTCCCTGGAAAGCGGAAAGTCCTAAGGGGCAAGTATTGCTTCCGCTGGCTGTTAATATAGAAATACAACCTCAGGCCCCTTCGGGCATCATATGTCCCCCTAGGGGTTTCGTTTATATTGGTGGGAAAGGCTTAAGCCATGGGATATAATCACAATCAAAGCTAAAATTTATCAGAACGGGACATCTACTGAATTGGGAAAGGTAAAAATGAGCAGTGAGAACAGGGAGATAAAAATTGTTGGTGTCAATAATGAAGCGATCGAGATGGGTTCGGGTAAAGAGATCGTCTGGGTCATACCGTTCAAACTTCACCCCGCACCAGACCAGGCTTGGGAGCATAAGTTCCATGAAGTTCATCGGAGAGACAAGAATGAAATGAAGAGAAAGGTGCAGATAGAGGGAGATATAATTAAGGTGGATGTTGCCGAAACGGATGAGTTACAGAAAGTTCTTGATATGATCAAGGCCGAGGTTGCGAATACGAATGCTCTCTGCGAGGAAGATTATCAAACGAAGGTAAGGGTCCGCCAGGAAATGGATGCCTTACAAAACAAGCAGGGGAACATCACCAAAATGTTCAAGGAAGCCTCTGATAAATTGGTATTTTGACCGGAGGCTGTCTTTTTTGTCGCTGGGGATCAGGGGGCTTATCCGATCCACTGATTCTGATGCCGGATGGCGATCAAGTTTTGGCTAGACGACCGCAAAAGGTCGCCGGTTGCTTCCTCAGCCAGAAGACCTGCTTTACTTTCTGAAGCGGGTCTTTTGCTTCTGGAAAAGGAAGTGGTGGGTCGCTCCGGACCCGCCGGGACTGTTGGTCGCGTATGAAGCCGCCGGGAGTCGTATGGACATAGCCGAATATATCAAGTACGCGCTCCTCGGGATCATATTGATCATCTTACTGGATAAATTGTGAACTCCGGGATGGGGCGGGCGCGCTATTCCCGACATCTTGATTTTATTGCTTGCCCCTGAAAATGTCTTCCCGTAAAATACCTTCAAAATTTGTGCAAGCAAAGAATAAGCCCAGTATAGAAGGAGCGGTAGAGGATATGGACGACGGGAAGTTTATATCCGTGATCGAGGTCGACGTTGTAATATGCCCGGGAGCGGTCCCGGGTTTTTTATTGCCTTCCGAAAGATAGGTCACCAGGCCCATGCAGACTCTGGATGAAACGGTCGTTCTTTTTTTTCAGGGGCTCCGCTGTGAGGAGCTGACGGTTTTCTTCAGCATTTTCATCCCTTCCGAGACCTGGACCTTCACCGCCATCGTGCTGGTCCTGTTCTCCTTCCTGCGGTCAGGCGTTCTGCGCGTGCCGGTCATCTCTTTTATGGTCGCGTTAATAAGTTCAGACTTTTGTTACCGGGCCATCAAGGCGGTGGTCCACCGCCCGAGGCCTTTCATGGCCATGCACGAGGTCGTCCCGCTGATATCCGTGCCCGGGTTCTCTTTCCCGTCGGGTCATGCAACGGTGGCCATGGCCGGAGCGATGGTCATCGCCCATCATTTCCCCAAGTCCCGCGTCCCGGTCGGTGTGCTGGTCCTGCTGGTGGTCGTTTCGCGGGTCTATTTCGGCGTGCATTACCTGAGCGATGTGCTGGGCGGGATGGCCTTGGGGGCGGTCCTGGGCTGGCTGAGCCTGGTGGTTGAACGGGGTATTTTAAAGATCGCCGGCAGCCT
>CAYTIW010000066.1:0-9519 GCA_964438075.1 uncultured Planctomycetales bacterium | reverse complement strand
CCTCATAAGGGACTCTATATCCTTTGTGGGGCTTATAGGGTGTACTAGTAGGCTGTCACTCTCAGTCTACCTACATCCTATGTAAAAAAATTTTTTATCGGGAACTTGTAGCTTCTGTATACTTGTTCCATAACAAACAAGCCTACATCTATTAGTGTAATCCTCATTATGAGTTGCTATTAGATCAATTGGCATTAGTATCTCTATCTTACTAGTAGATAGTAACTACGGTTACAGGATGCTACTAGTATGAGCAAATAGTGATTTAGCTATGTGACCTATCGAAGAAGTTACAAGCTCACTATTTAGCTCTTGAGGAGTTGTAAAATGTTAAACATCGATCAGTTGATTCAGGCAGCATCAAGTAAGGCTAATGAAATTGCTACTACGGTAGCATCTAAGGCAGCTGAAAAGGCTGCTATTGCTGAGAAGGAAGCTCACAGGGCTGAAGCCATTGCCCGTGTTGAGTTCCGCTCCTTGGTGGAGCAGGCTGGCCCTCAGAAGGCTGACCTGTTGGAGAAGGACAACAAGCTGGAGGCGACTATCGATCGGCTCGTTGGGAAGATGAATACGTCCCATGATCGTTGTGGTCGCCTTGTGCATGACATCCTCACTATCCAGAAATGGGTAGACGAGGCTAACATCTACAAGCAAAAGCTTGGAACGTCCATCAATGCCTCTGCCTACGAGATAGTTACTGCTCGAATATCAGTAAGTGCATTTAAGTCTATCGAGAAGACTCCTAAGGAGGTAGTAGCACGGCTTTGGGAACAGGCATATGCTGTCCCTGAGATTGCTGTCCTCATCTCGACTAAGCAGTCTCTCACTGAGAAAGTGGATAGGATCCTCAATATCCGTCTCCAGAAGGAAGAGAGTTTGTTTTTGGAAGGCAAGTATTTCCAAAAGCAGGTTAAGTCTCTGGAAGCACTGGATGTTACTATCAACGTGACCGATCCAGAGGTATCCATGATGCTCCAGGAATTGCCCGTATATGGTGCATGGAGATTCGACTTCTCTCGCAATCACACTATCTTCACTCGCAAGGTGAAGGCAATCAAGGACAACTTGGCTGCTCTCAAGAGGGCCAAGAAGTCTGCGGAGAAGGTCATTGTCGAAAAGGCAGTGGCTAAGGAGGAGGCATTCTACAAGGATGCTTTGCAATCTAATATTGTCTCTTTGGCAGATGCCAAGGAACTCAAGGCTCTCAAGGAGATTGCTGCTAAGCGTGGTAACTCCAAGGTCTTGACTCCCAAGACCATTGAAGCAGCCAAAAAAGCCCTTTAGTTTAGGGCTTATTGGTCAGGAGGTAACAAGATGTCTTACTACGACAGATCTACCTACAGATGCCCCTATTGCGGGGAAGAATGGTTCGTTATTCACGGTGAAGTGGATGACGTTATCCAGGCTCTTAAGGAACTTAGGGATGCTCATTTGGCTGACCATCCTGAGTGTAGAAGATTAACTTACTAGAAAGGGGTATAGATATGAAACTCATCGTATCTAAGCCTACCAAAAAGGAAGCTTTCATAACCGTATACGAGCCTGTATCTGGTTATAAGGCTGTTCTTATGGTCTGGGATAAGGAGTGTGATATGTATGTTCCTTGGTCTACTGGCTTCTTAGCTTATGGTATTAAGGAAGATGCCATTAAAGACGGTGTTGAGTGGGCCATTGATGAAGGGATTGTATTCTCTACTGAGGGATTTACTTCTGTGGAGATTGAGATGGCCAATGAGCATTGTAATAAGATTATTGGTCAGTTAGTTGAGATGTATGGAAACTTACCTGAGGAGGATAAATAATGCTGAAGTATATTAATAAGCTGAAAGCCTCATTTGAATTTGGGGCTAAGTTTGCAGCTGGGCAAGTTATGTTGGGTGAGTGTGTCCAGCTTGAAACAGAAGTAAGGACTTATAATATCTTCGTTAATGAGGATATTATTCAGTATGGCTTCTTTGTGAAGCCATCAGTTCCTGCTTGTGGGGTGATAATGGTAAATGTATCATTAGTACCATTATTCCCTAACATTCAGCCCGCATATGTTTGCAACAATGCTTTCCTTGCATTGGATAAACATATGCAGACATGCATTATGGCCCATGAGGAAGGTCATATAGTACTGGAGCATCACAAGAGGAAGAAAAGATTATTTGGTTTATTAGATAATCTTGTTCGGATATTTAAAGAACTCCCACAGGAGTATGAAGCTGATAAGTACGCTTATCAGTTATTGGGAGATAAGTATCTGGATATGTTTAACTTCTATAAGCAATTTAAAGGAGCTAAACATCTTAATAGTAGAATCAAAGCACTGAAAGGAGACAAATAAGATGAATGAAAAGGTTAAATGCTTAGTGTGTGAGAAGTATTGCCTCTCTGCTGATGAGAGTGTCAAACTTCACATTGGTCCTGTCTGCATTAAAACCAGACATGGAAAGGATGTTCTTAGGGCTATTGAGTTAACCCTTAAGAAACTTAATAAGAAGAATCCTGTAGCTAGTAGCTATTACAGGATGAAAATGGGGAGAAATAGCTGATGATAAGCTGGAACGAAGAGCTTATTAAATTGCAAAAGGAGTTAGCCGAACATAAGGCTGTTCTGGATGCAGTTAAAGATAAGATAAATAGCGAAAGGAAGTCAGCTATCAAAGCTAGATATAATTCCGCACTTATCTCATATGCGAGTATGAGATATAATCAGACAGCTGATGCTATTAAGTGGGCTAAACTTAATAGAAGCCTGGAAATGTCACTTAAAGAGGAGGAAAGGTAAGATGACATTCGTTATTCCAGATATCAGCGCTTATACAGCTGAGTATATTATTGATGGTATCACTAAGGAAGCTGAACTGATAGTTAGTGGTACTATTACAACTAAGGATAAGAAGCCTATCAGAATAATTGAAGCTTCTTACAGAAAGGAGAGCTAGGATGATTAAATGGCAGAAGAGTGGTCACGTGATTGAGATCACATATCCTAATGGAATTAATGTTGTTATTAGGGAAGACGCTATAACAGGGTATACTAATTTAGATGTATACCTGAATAATAAGAACGTCAACTCTGATGTATTTAAACTTATCTACGGTATGCATGCTGAGTTACCACTTGGTTTTGTTAACGTAGATGAGATAGTTATGACTAAGATACTTAATACAGTATCTAATTTAGTTATAATAAAGGGAAGATAGCGATGGCTAGTAAGCTACATACCTCCTTTGGGGATGAACAACACATATTTCTTACTATAGCTCATATGGAGGAATTAATAGGTGAAGGGATTCCTATATTGAGGAATCTTGCTAGAGAGGGATTTTGTCATTTGGCTGAAGACTTATACCTTAAGAAAGTATCAAATCCACCAGAAAGGAGAGATTAATAATGAAAGTAGTTGGTGGACTACTAATGGCGCTAGCTGGGTTAAGTCAGACGGCATTTGTAGTAATGAATTTGCCGTCTCCATTTACCCTGATCAACATTGGGGTCGCGCTCTTCGGAGCATTCTTATTTAACGCGGACGAGTAGTAATAACTAACTTACAGGAGGAAACACAAATGGCTACTAATTACAATCCTAACGACGAGCTGAAAAGACTCATTCTTGAGTCTGAAGGCAAAATCACAGCTACTACGGTAGCATCTGAAGAAGTGTCTGTTATTACAGGGTATAGGATTTCTAATCCTTCTGAAGTATCTGAGGTTCTTGAGACTGGTTTCCTCAAGAAATGCAAGACCAAAGTTACTTGGGGAGATAAAGATCCTGAAACTGGGAAGAGAAAGAAGATTATTTCTCTTGAGTCTCTTATGGATATTGACACGGAAGAGAAGGCAACTCTTGCCAATAGTTCTCCTCTTATGCCGTATGTAAACAATGGAGAACTGAGATTGGCTAGAGTTCTTCAGGTTGATGAGAACAATAAGCCCTGGAAAGGCCATAAGTTTGAGATCTATGAGAAGTTTGCAAGAGATCTCATTCCTCATGGGTATATTGCAGTTCGTCCTAATACTAAGGACAGCGAAATGCAGATATTCTATGAAACTCCTGAGAAGCTCGCAGAGTTCTTTGGTATTTCTGTAGAAAGACTGTATGGGAATATTGATAAGATTCATAAGTGGCTTGCACTTATTAAGACTCCTACTAAGGTGTCTGTAAGTGATCAACAGCCTATTAATGTATTTTATCATGAGGAGGAGAATAATGAGAATAATGCTGTCAGATATGATGGTGATATTTTCGTTAAGCAGGAGTTGAAAGTGTTTAAGCCGTCTTCCGATAAGACTCTCTGGGATGGCTTCTGCGCATTAGCTCAAGCACGTTCTCGTCATCAGGCGCGTATTATTCTTAAGGGCCTGTATCGGTTCGGAAAGAATAATGGTTTCAATCGCAAGGCTGTAGAGCTTGAGAAGAAATATGGCACTTCTCTTGCTGGAGTGGATATGATTGTGAATCAACATGCTCTTAAGTTCGATGCTTATGGCATGAAGCACGGCAATACATATACATTCCCCGCTGCGGATCTCATTCGTATTATTGGTATGAGATTCAAAGCTGGCACTTCTACACTTGGCGGACAGCTCCCTGCGATGAAGGATATGAAAGTTGCTAAAGGTATTATGCATGAGCATGGTATTATGCAGAACGCTCTGCTTCTTAATGCTCTTGCTAAAGGGCTCCCATATCCTAATATTATGGTAGCTGGTGGCTATGAGAAACTGGATACTAATAAGTTTCTCGATTTGGCTTACATGCTCCATGATGGGACTCAGTACAGGCTGAGTAAGTGCAAGTCTGACCACAATAGGCATATGTCTATCCTGGAAGCAGAATATAGGAAGGGCATTTCATCTATTAAGGTGAATACCCTCTCAGCATATGTTTATACTGATGACAGATGCGATGAGGCTATGAAGCGTTGGCATGAGAAAACCGGAGAATGGGTTTCTTTTGCTATTATGAATCAGGAGATGGATACTAATGACCGTGGCGAAATTACTACTATCAAGTATCCTATGCATTCTGCTCCTTGTGTCGCTAGTCATAAGGTATTGCGTGTAGATATTTTTGATGATAAATCTCCTATTGTCATTGGTATTGATGGTGGTATAGGACTGTCTACTCTTTATCAGCGTTCAGTTTTCGGACTGGATTGTGATGGTGACAAGCTTGCTGTATTTGTTACACAAGAGTATGTAACTCCTTATATTAATTTGGCTAAAGTTGTTGATGAGTCTAAAGGTGAGAAGCCTGTAATCAATAACATTAATGATGCTGTTGAGTATTCCATCTTGTTGTCTAAGAATGCGTTTGGCAATACTCTTGCTATTGGATATGTGGACCTTATTGTAAGATATATTCTTACTTGGTGCCACCTGAATAACGTTACTCTTAGCGATGAGTTTATGTTCGATATCGCCAATCTCCGTGAAGGAGGAATTAAGGGTGGTATTAAAACTGATCTTAAGGGTATTGGTCAGGATGATATTGATGTTGTTGCGTCTCTTGAAGCTGGGACGTTAACAAAGGATATTCTCAACTGGGCTTCTAAAAAGTTGAATGTAGCAATCCCTGCTCCGCTTGGCTTTAGAGAGTTCGATGAGAACAACCTGGCTGAGATTGTTCATAACCTTGTTATCAGAGGTGGTGGAGCTGGCACTAAGAGTCATTCTGATATTTTCCTGTACAGAATGTTGAAGTTGTTACCTGCTTATATGAAACATCCGGGTAACAAGTCCAATAATCCTTGGCATGAAGTATTTGAAACTCTTAGTGAAGGTGTAAAGCCTGAGTATCTTGAGTTTACCAAGAATGATGGATTTACACTTCAGAAGCAGTATACTGCTGTTTGGAACTATATCAAGTCTTCTTTTGCTACATATGGGGAAGAACTCGGATATTCTTTTGACATTGAAGCTATTCAGAATTTTTCTAAATGGCTTTCTGATTGGTATCGCTATAATAGCAGGCAGATTTTGTCTGACTATCGCGGATATGTTGATCCTGTCACATATACTACCCTCAAACAGGGCGACTGGGATAATGACAGGAAGAAAAGGAGATATCAGCGTCTCGCAAGAGCTACTAAGTTCATGCTGAATGGACTTAAGCCTCATGATGTAGACCTTGCTGATATCCCTAATGGAGAGATTCCTACTCCTGTCCTTATGAGATGCTTGTCTTTTGCTGATAAGAATAAGGACACAATGGGATATCTTAAGTTTGCACATATCTGCATTGCGACTACTGAGTTTCACAACAAGGGAGCTGATGGTGGTTCTGGTGGTGTTGCCAGAATGTTCCCTGCTGAAGTTCAGATAGCTGCAAGGGAAATGTACTATGAACTTACTGTACAGGGGAAAATGGAACCCAAGAATCCTTTTCTTGTTCCTGTAAGCTTCAAAATCACTAGCATGGATGCTAAATTTCTGAAATCTTACGGGAAGGAAGAGTCTGTCTCTAAATGGACTGTCGAAGAGATAGATGGGGAGCTGTATGCTAGCAAGCCTAGCTTGGTACGTGAACTTGCTATTCGGTATGATGAAGAGTGGTTTGTTCGCGCTCAGAAGTGGCTTGAGAAGAATCCTTATCAGTATGACTCCTCTTATGAATTTGAGGATAACGAGACTGATGAAGAGTGGATTGCTTCTCAGGAAACCGTAGACGAAGAAGAGTAGTTTAACATTTAACAATGAGGGTAGGCCTAAAAACCTACCCTCTAACTAAAAAGGAGAATATTATGCAAATCAGAACTGAGATCACCTACATGACGGAAGTAGAGAATACAAACGGAAAACAGGTTAAAATTGGTCTTGAACTTGGTATATCCGTATTTGTCCCAATCACTACTCCCTGGCTCAAAAAAGTAACAACAGGCTATATTCTCACATTAGAAATTAACAACATCTTCATTAACCATAAGAAAGATGACACAGACAAGCACTATCTCAATATCAATAAATATAAGCTCATAAACATAGAGCTCCCTCAGCAGAATTACGGGTTTGATCTTGACAGTCTTCCTGATGTAGATTCTCCTGTAGATAATGTAATACAACTCAAAGCAGTACAGCGCGTATAGCAGCTAATAGTATTTTAGGCCCTATTAGTTATAGTTAGCTAGTAGGGCTAATAAATATTATTAGTAACTTACTAGTAGATATAGATTAACTACGCTTATTTAGTACCGACGCTGGTTTAATACCTACAACACCAAAACCATAAAATCTATATAAATATATATAATGTAGTGCTATTTGTGGACTTGTGTAATTATATATATTTATATATATAGTTATATAGGTGCTATTTGTGAGGTTGTGTAATATACAATCTCTATTATATTAACTAGGTGCTATTTGTGAGTTCTGAATAGCACTAAACTAAAAAGGAGAGTAATCATGAAGAAAGCGTTTATCGATTGTATGGTAACCAGAAAACAGGGGACAGAATTTGACGACGGCTCTAAAATTGTCCAGATTAGCCTCGAGGACGGATTCTCATTCAACGTCGCTCCCGGGTCTATCCTGGACAAAAAAGTAGGGGAGGGTTGCAGCATTGACCTCACCTACAGCGACGAAACTCCTCGCCCCTATACAACACGGAGCGGACAAGAGTTCATCTTTAAGACCCTCAACGGGGTGAAAGTATTGGCAATTCGGCCTTCTACTGCGGCGGTCGAATTCGCTGACCTCCCTGACGCTGGCGAAACTACCTCTTTCCGCCAAGTCAGCTCTGCTGGCGGTAAAACTCCAGCAGCGGGTGGAGAAATCGGCAAAGTCTAAACAATTGGGTATACCGGCCTACCCAAAGGGAATGGAAGGCCCAGACCGGTGAGGAGTAGGGGGTGAGATTGCGCAATTCATCCCCTGCTTCTCAAACTACCACACACTTTTACAGGGGAGATACTTATGGGCGAAGAAAAAAATAATTATCCGCTCCCCTGCGCATGTGGGGGAACGTTTAGAAGAATTAATAAACTACAAGTAATCCCTGGGAAGAAACAAATAACCATGACTTACTTGTACTGTGACAGGTGCAAAAAAGAAATTTTAATTAAAAAGTTAGTTGAATACAAAAGGAGGTATTAATATGAACAATAAAACAAAAGAAAACATATTAGCAAAAGCCTCCAAAGGGGTCATGTGTACTAACATGATCCGTCAAGGTCTAACTAACAAAGAAGAAACAAAAGAAATTCTTGATTTAATCTACGTACTATTCGTAGATATCCATAAGCTAACAAAAGGAGGCATGACAAATGAAAGTGAATTATAAAATCGCTGGAGTAGATCTCAAGGTGGAAGAAATTGAAGTACTACTGGGTGAAGCTTCAGTAGAAGTTGAAATATCTGCTGAAGAAATGGTAACCCAATTCAGCCTGTTCAAAGAAGCAGTTACTTTCATTAAAACCGAAATTCCTTCTATCGTAACAATGGTAAAAGGACTCGACTTGTAGGGAGGTCATATGAGATGGCTCCGAAAGAAATGGAACAGCTTCCGCAAAAGTGGATGGAAATATGCCGTAGCTATTGTAGTTGGTTACGCACTCCATCTTACTATTGAAGGAGCAATCGTTAACTATGCCTGGTATGCTTTTATTAAGCCTACTTACTTAGCTGTAGTAGCATAATAAACTACTGAGGAGGTGAATTGAGATGATTTACATTTGGTTTTTCGGAAGTCTAGCTGCATTTATAGCTGTAGTTATGGTTATATTTGCAATAAGGAAAACTATTCGCGGTTCTAGTGAAGAATCTGAATCACTGGAACAGTTAATGGAACTCAAAGACGAGATCCACAGTAAGATTAAATATCGCCTTACTACTTGTAACTGGTGGACTCGTCGTAAGTTTATTACTAAATATGGGAGGCCTGTATATGAAGCCTACATCCAGACCCCCTAAATCAGTAGTAAACAGATTACCTGATCTAAGCGAATCCCCGTATAGGGGATGGTGTTTACTAAAAAACATTCCTATTGACAAGAGAATGTTCAACAGTAAATGCAGACCCTGGCATAACTGCAAACACTTCGTTCACCGTAAATGGACGAAAGGTGGTAAGGGATGGATAGGAGGTGATGCCTAGTGTATGAATTAATGCACGTAGGTATTGCCATAGGTATTATTATGTACTTAGGGAAAATAGGCAGTTTAGAATTATTGCTACTTAAATTCCCAAAAACAAGAAGATGGTTACATTCATCACCTATTATTTTGTTTTTTCTAGACTTAGGTTTCAACATACTAGCTCTAGAAGTAATAAGTATTGCTGGAGGACTAACTGCGATGATAGCTGGTATAACATTTCAGTTAGTAAGTATACTATTCTGTTATACCATGTATATAAAGCATAGATATTTAAGTCCTGTAATAGCTGATATGAGGAGAGTGATAATTAAATGAGATACTTACTATCTATATCGTTAATAGTATTGATATATATCACATTTTTCACAATCCTCAAAAAAGTTATTATTCTATTATTAATTCTTCCTTTTATCATTTGTATTATTTGTGGAT
>CAYTIW010000065.1:6100-9810 GCA_964438075.1 uncultured Planctomycetales bacterium | reverse complement strand
TGCTCCACCCAGTCCAGCCCTGCCGGGTCTCGCAGATACCACAGGAAGCAGGAGTTCGACGTCACCAGGTATTTCGAGCCCTGCGCCCTCAGCTCCTTTACCGGCGTCCGGTGGTGGGGCAGGGTCTGCACATTATGGAAAGGTTCGCGGCCAGCGTAGATCTGGACGATCTGTTTGTACTTGTTCTTGCCGATGTACTCCTCCTGCGGCATGATCACCAGGTCCTGGAAGGTGATGTTGGGCACATGGTCGACGTCGAGCAGTATGTGCTCGTCGGGTGAAATGTTCTCCTTCATCCACTCGCGGGCGATGTCCCGGTTGTCCGGCCGGCTGTCCTGGATGAGCCGGGCGGCCAGGCGGTGGCCCTCGAAAGCCGCCACGCCCAGCAGGGCCGCGACCAGGAGCCAGCGCAGCCAGGCCGGACGCGCCGCCGCCCCCTTGATCAGCTCATGGCAGAACTCGCCGACGACGACGCAGACCCACGGCCACAAAAACAGCAGGTAATGCGGCATCCGCTTGGAAAGCCCCCCGATCACTAGCACTGAGGAGATGAGCAGGGCCAGGAAAAGCAGGTCCTTTTTCGCATGCCGCCATAAAGAGAAAGCCAGGGCCGCCAGCACCAGCACGGTCGCCACCGGGTCCTCCCGCCATAATGCCAAAAACAGCCAGCTGGGGTCCAGGTTGTAACCCTGTCCGAAGAGTATCTGCGATTCCTCACCAAACCCGCCGGAATAGACCCACGGCTTCAATATGTTACAGGGAGAACCCAGGAAGAACCCGAAGACCGCCCAAAAAGCGGTCAAACCCCAAAGGCGGAACTTGTGCCCCATCCCCTTCTGTACGAGGAAGGGTATGACCAATAGCGGGACCAGGGCCAGCGCGCCGTTCAGCTTGGCGCTGGCCGCCAGCCCGGCCAGGAAGGCCGCCCAATAAAGGCTCCGGTCATCGTCCGGCAGCTCCAGGTACCGCGAGGCCAGATAAAGGACCGCGGTCACCAAAAGCGCCACCAGGATGTCCGGCAGGGCGTAGCGGGCGTGCTCCATATAAAAACCGTAAGGCGAAGCCGCGAGCAAAAAGAGCGCCGCCAGCAAGGCCGGACGGGCCAGGCGCGCGGCGCAGTAACGGTAGACCAGCGCCAGGACGCCCACCGCCAGCGCCATGCTGATGGCCCGGCCGACCCACATCCAGATATGGATATCGACCTGGTACACCAGGGCGAAGAGCCGCGGGTCGAACAGCCCCGGCAGCGGATAATGGAGGAAGAAAAGGTAATAGACGGTATAGACCAGGTAGACCGGCAGCGCCAGGATATAACTGTAGAAGGTGGGATAGTTGGTGTAGGCCGGCTCGACCGTCCGGTAGATGAAGAAACCGGCCACGTTCTTCAGGAAGCTGATCTCGTCGCAGTAGAGGTACACCCTCATGCCGTCGATAAGAAGGACCAGCAGGTACACGGCAGCCAAAGACAGGAACAAGGGGCTGAGAACGGGCCCGGCGGACCGGTCGTCATTTTTCCCGGCTGGCATCGGATCGGTCGGCATCACTCCTCCTCCTGTCCCCTCATCCCACAACCTCCCCCCCGGGGAACCGCCTGCCCCCGGCTACCTGCCACCGGCCAGGAGGCCCATGCCCTTGAATATCAGATCCTCGTCCACGGCCGTGATGCGGCTGCGCATGAACTTGCCCAGCAGGCCGGCGTAACCGCCGGTGATGATGACCCGGGGCCGGCATCCCATCTCCTCGGACAGGCGCCCGACCATGCCGTCGCACAGCGCGCCGTAACCGTGGAACAGCCCGCTCTGGATGCTCTCCTCGGTAGAGCGTCCGATGACATGTTTGGGGGCCGCGATCCGCACGCGCGGCAAAAGCGCGGTCTTCTCGAAGAGGGCCTCGGCCGAAAGGCGGATGCCGGGGATGATCGCGCCCCCCAGGTATTCCCCCCGGGGAGAGACCCCGTCGAAAGTGATGGCCGTGCCCAGGTCGATGACCACCGCCGGGACGCCGTAGATCTCCTTCACGGCGAAAGCGCACAGCAGCCGGTCCTTGCCCACCTGCCGGGGCCGGCGGTACTTGTTCTCGATCGGTATCTTGAGGTTCCTTCCGACCACCAGCGGCTCCTGTTTGAGCAGGGACCTGACCCTGCGCTGGACTATGCGCAGTGAATCCGGCACCACGCTGCAGATCACGACCTTGTCCACGCCCCGGCGGCCGGCCAGGCCCAGGAAATTGGCCAGCCGGGGACGGAAAAGTTCACTCTCCGGCATGTTCTCAATCCTGGCCACGCTTTCGACCTTGCCGTCCCTGACGAAGCCGAAGCCGATGGTCGAATTGCCTATGTCCACTGCCAGCAGCATATTATCTCTCTCTCAATGGGCTGTACTGTCCACGGATTTTTATACAATATAGCACAGGAACTCCCGGCGCTCACCACTTTCTTGCTTAATAATTATCACACAGCGTCGGGTCGCCTGCCCGGGGCCTCGCTCCGGCCCCGCACAAGCCAATAAAAAAGCCTGAACCCGGTCTCCCGGGTTCAGGCTTTGGTTTTGATCGAACTTATATTATGCCGCGACTTTCCTGCGGCGGAGGAAATGACCTGCCAGCGGGATGCCGCCGATGCCGTAAAGCAACACTGAAATCGGCTCCGGGGTCACGGTCACGTCATGCGAATAAGGCGCGAAGAAACGGCCGTCCTGTGATGTGGACGAACTGCTGCCGTAGGCGTCAAAATGGACGTACATGCCTTCCCCTATACCGCTGCCCAGGAATGCGCGGCTGGCCACCTCCCCGCCGTCAAGGGTCCCCAGACCGACTTCGGTCCAGCGGGTGCCGTTGCCGAAAATACCATGCGAATTGAGGATGGGATGCAAAGTATCATGAGTGAACGCCGTGTAATCATAATCGATGCCGCCCAGTTTGAACGACCAGCCGTCATGGTTCATGTCCGAAGGGATCGCCATGACCAGTCTGGTAAAATATATCGGATCGTCCTTGGTGTTCTTTACGAACAGATCGAAATCGCTGCTGGTGGTCACCCAGCCGTCATCCAGCCAGGGGTTGGACGCATCCGGCGGGACCAAAGTCCCTTCCGAAGGATAGATCGCAAGCGCGGCCCGGCCTTCAGCAGAGGCCGTCCCTGACGCGACAAGACACAATGCCAATGCCAGCGGTAAAGTCCAGATAAACTTTTTCATACTGCTACCTCTCTTTTTACTGCGTTAACACTTGTTTGACCTTGTCTGTATTTCAAAGACATAACGATCTTGTTCAAATACCCACAAACAGAAAAATCTGATTTTATGGAGATGGGACAAATATAAAACAGAATATACTATTTGTCAAGGAGAATTTAGCGTGCGGAATGTATCAATACTGTAATAGATGCCACTAGAAGTCTAACTAATGATATCAGTTCTTTATATTTCCTCCCAGTTCCTTACATGGGCCTCGGAGAACGGGCTGCCCACCGCTTCCAGAACCTCATCGTAATGCACCTGGTCATTGTTCTCGATATTGACCGTGCCCCCCACGATGGCCCCGTAGAAGTTGGCGTTCTGGTTTATGTCCACGTCCGTGTCCGGAGAATAGATCGTGACGTAAGCGTTGCTGTTGTTCTTGATGGAGACGCCGGCCGCTCCGTCATACGTACTGTAGATGGCAAAATCAGCCGCCTTCTTCCCCACGTTGTTGATCTGGACATTGTTCCAGAT
>CAYTIW010000065.1:4009-6000 GCA_964438075.1 uncultured Planctomycetales bacterium | reverse complement strand
TTATCGTGGCTGGTATCGCCGGTGATGGTCACACCGGCCCCCGTGGTCACCGTACCGCCCGAACCGGTACTTACGTCGCCCATGATGGAAGCATTGTTGCCGATGATGATGATGCCTGCCGAGGTGCCGTTGGTCCCGATGTCGCCGTTCTGGCCGATATTGGCCCCGCCGTAAGCGCCGTTATCGGAATTATAGCTGTCCACCAGGGCGTTGTTGGAAATGGTCATGGCGCCTTTGGCAAAGGCCGCGAACGAGAACAGAGGGTCGGAACCGAAAGCGAATCGGACGTTCCTCAGCGCTTTAGGGTCGGCCTTGGAAGGGGCATAGCCCGAAGCGACCGCCGAGGCCAGCGTGCTGGTCAAAAGGACCTCGAACTCGCCGCCGTTCACTGTCCCCGTCAGCAAGCGGTCACCGGACCCGCAGCTGTCGCAGCTGGTGCAGCTCATATTGTTGGCCTTGTTCTTCATCCCCGTGCAGTTGTTGGACTTTATCTCATAATACGTCCGCTGCACGCCGGACTCGGCCGCCCACAGGGCCTGGGTCTGGTAGGCCTGCCGCTGGACCAGGCGGGACTCGTTGATGCTGCGGATATTGAGCACCACCCCGAAGAGCCCCACCACTATCAAAACAAAAAGCAGCATGATCAGGGCCGCCCCTTCGTTGTTCAGGGCCCCTGGCTTTGTGGTTCTGTTATGCGACCTCATAGCTTACTCCTTCCCGCGCCCGAAGGCGGATGCACCTGGTTACTCGTTGCGCAATTTGACATTCTCGAAAAGGACAAAGGAGAACGTCCGGCCGTACATCGTGGTCTGCGCCTGTATATTTATGGTCATCTGCGACCCTGTCTTGACGAACTTGAGGTGCCCGATATTTATCGCGATGATCTTGACCGTCCCCAACGGGTATTCCCGCACCAGGTTGGTGCCGCTGCGGTAGTACCGGACGTTGGTCCGGGTCGGGGTGGAGAAGTTTACGGTATCGCTGTGGGCGTCGTTGACCGTGACCGAGCTGGCCCGGCTCTGCCTGATCTCGCGCACCATCCGGTCCATGCCGTTGCGGGCCTGTTCCTGCAGGCCCAGGCGGGTGCTGTCCGCGATATAGGCCGACGTCCCGGTCTGGACCATCCCGAACAGCACCAGCACCAGGAAAGAAAATATCGCCGAGCCCACCAGCATCTCGACCAGGGTCAAACCTTTTTTATCATCGTGTCCGGCCATCATCCGCCCCCCATCTCTGTTGTCAAGGTCATCGATTGCGCCCGGCCCGCCGCCTCGTTCCACGAGACCGTCACGGTAACGGTGATGATCCCGCTGCCGCTGTATGACGTCGTAATGGACTCGTCCTTCAGGGCCACCAGCCCCTTGGCCGACACGGTCGCGGTGTTCCAGGTCCACGTCCCGGCGGTTATCTGGGCCGGGACAGTGGAGAAATCCGTATTGCGTATATCCTCGGTGACATACTGGGCATGCGAGATCGCGGTGGTGCGGTCGCGGCTGAGCTCGTTGAGGTAAATGGCATTGAGGAAGAACGCCAGCAGCGCCACCAGGGTGAAACCGAGCACCCCGGCCGCGACCACCAGTTCGACCATGGAAAAGCCCGAACTGGCGGAGTGTTTTTTGCTCGTTGTCTTACAGGCCCTTTTATCCATAGAACGCGACCCTTCCTGGTTTCATTGTCTCCGTTACCGTCAATGCCGCTTTCCCGTTATGGGCCGATGCGGCCCCGGCGAAAGCCGGCACGGTGCAACACATATCTCTGCCGGTGCAAAATATATGCGGAAAGCTGGTCCCGCTGATCTCGTCCAGCCGGTATTTTGCCATCTGCATGAAAACGAAAAGCCGCCGGCCTCGCGCCTGTTCAATGGTCCTGAAATAAGATGTGAGGATGTCGATACAGGGTCGGAAAAAAACGGAGGCGGCAGCCATGCCTTTGGCCAACTTCACGCCTGAGGAGCCAGGATGGGACCTGGGTCTCATAGTCTCACCTCCTCG
>CAYTIW010000065.1:0-3909 GCA_964438075.1 uncultured Planctomycetales bacterium | reverse complement strand
AAAAGGCTTCGGCCCGCTCATGAGTCCCGGCGGAATGCTCTCATAAAAGAAGCATCGACCTGACCTGCCCTTCTTCCACGGCCAGGGCCGTAACCGTCCCGCCCCCGGCCCCGGCTTTTTTCTGGAAGCACACGACCTCCTGCGGCGCTTTGCCCCGCCACTTGGAGAAATACTGCACCAGCCCGGCGGCCAGGGCTTTCGCCCCTTCGTCGGCGCGCCCGCGCAGCAGGGCCACCGGCCCCGGGAAAGACTCCGCCCGCAGCAGGATGTCCCCTTCCATGGCGTAGCGGAGGAGCTTTTCGTTCTCCCGCTCGTCGCGTCCGACGATGACAAAGGTCCGATCGTCCAGACGGAAATAACGGCCCAGCCCCAGTACGGCGGTGGCCTTTATGTCGTCGCACCCGCGCCGCAGCACGTCCTTGAGCCTGGCCCCGAAATGCTTCTCGGTCAGGAGGCAGCCTCCGCCGGGCTGGGCGAACCCCTCCACGCCCAGCCGCCGAGCCAGTTCGTACTGCGCCTTGCGCGAACGCCCTTCGATCGCCGGCAGCTTCGAACGGTCCACCAGCCCCTTCTCTTCCGGTACGGTCGGCTCGAGGAAGGCGGCCGACAAAGGGCGCAGGAGCCGCCCGGGGATGCCCGCCTCCTTGGCGACCCAGACCAGCGCCTGGTGCCGCTGCGACATCGGGCGCTGGCCCAGGACCTCGCCGGTGAAGACGAACTCGGCGCCGATCTCGCGCATGTATTCCGCGGCCTTCCGCACCATGTAGATGTGGCAGTCGACGCAGGGGTTGAAGGCGGAGCCGAAACCGAACTTGGGTTTGTTGAGGACCTGAAGGTAATCGTCGCCCAGAGGGATGACGCGCAAGGGCACGCCGAGGCGTTCCGCCACGGCCATGACCCGGGTGCCTTTGCCGCAGCCCCAGGGCATCTCGATGTAGACGGCGTGGACCTCGATCCCCTGCTCCTTGAGCACCGCCGCGGCCAGGGCGCTGTCGAGCCCGCCGGATAACAGTCCCACCGCTTTCACTTCTCCCATCGTTTCTCCCTGGCGGCCGAAATGGCCGCGTGATATATTGGTGGCAAATGGAACGTGCCGCCAAAGCCCATATCTGGTTGACCAGGGGGCTCATCCTCCTGGCCTTGTTATCCTTCTTTACCGACGTTTCCCTGGCCGGATGCCCCTATGCGAGGAAGGCCAAAAAGACCTGCCCGGTCAGGAAACAGGCGCGCAGCGTCCCGACCGCGCGCATGGTGAACGTCGAAGCCCCGAGGATACGCTGCCCCGAAGGCCAGCACCTGTTCAAAGGCAAATGCCTCGGCGACACTGTCCTTGACCAGTTCGAGGTCTGCACCGAGACCAACTGCAACCAGTCCTGCGCAGGCTGCCGCAAGAAGACCGTCAGCTGTTTCCCCTGTCCCAACAACAAGGACCTCCTGCTCTGCCTGGACTGCAAGAACGACAGGCACTGCCGCAAGGGGTACACCTGCGAGAACTACCGTTGCGTGCCGCAGACCCAGCCCAAAAGCCCGGCAGAGGCTGGGCCTTCCGACCAGACAACGGCCCCTTGAACCGGCCGGTCCGCCCGTTTAAGGCCGCGGCTGAGAATGGCCATCCCCGTCGACATATCATTCCGCTGGCCTCTCCGCCACGAACTGCGCGATCCTGAACCACGGGGCTTCCGGCCCGCTGAAACTGTAAGGCGACCGCTGCTTGCGCACCCAGAAACTGTCCCGGTCGAACATGCACTCGGGCTCGTATTCCGGGTGCAGCCTGGTGAGCGGGAAGCTGCGCCGGGAGCCCCGCTCGGTCGCCTCCAGCAAATATTCTTCCCCGCCGCGTTCCATCACGACCCAGGCGTGCCCCTCTCCTTTCACCTTGCCGACAACCACCCGAGCATCGTAACCCAGGCCGATCATCCAGTCGGCCAGCAGGATGGCGAAGTCCTCGCAGTCCCCCCACATGTTCTTATAGGTGTAGGGCGAGGTCTGCCAGACGTCCGCGTACTTCCCCAGGAAGCCCGGATCGTCGCGCAGATACCTGACCCGCAGGCTGACCGCCGCCAGCGGCACCCAGTATTTGTCGGTCGCGAAAGGGACAAAACCTTTCAGATAGGCGTTGGCGGGGTGCATCTGTCCGTCGACCCCCGCGGCCAGTATATTGATCTCCGGGACAGCAGGCCCGGCGGCCGCGCCGCGCGGCGGCGGCCATCGGCGGAACTCGTCCACCGTCAGCTCGGCCTCCTGCCGGGCCATGTAGTCCTGGAGGTCCGGCGAAGGAACGACCCGGCCTTTCCTCGGCTGTTCGTCGACGCTCTCCGGAAGATCCCGGCCGGCGAGCCGCAGTTCCGGCGCCGACCACTCCGGGAAGGCCTGCGCCAGGACGTAATAGACAGCCAGCAGCAATAAAGCCGCGCCGATCAAAGTCTTCTCCAGGGGTCCCAAAAGGTCGCTCATCCGTGCCTATCCCCTTAATCCCGACGAGACCACGATGGCGATGAACAGGATCAGCGCCGCCACCACCACCGAAACGGCGACATTGCCCTGCTTGACCTCCTCCTCGAAATTGATCTTGGGATAAATGTGCTTGTCCACCAGTTTCAGCATGATCACCCCCAGCCAGAGGGCCACGAAAGTGTAAAGCAGGTTAAGGACCATGGTCATAAGCGTCGGGATCAGTAATCCTCTCATAGGCGAGCTCCTTTGTCGTTAGCTTGTCCACCGTCGATCCTCAGCGGACCCATATCTGAAAATTCATCCGGCAGGGGGCTAGTCCTTGTACGGGTCGAAAATATCCTCGCCGGCCATGGCGACCCCGACGGGGGTCAGGGTGTGCAGGACCCTGACCGTGGCGGCGTGGTGGCGGAGGACCTCCGCCAGCCTCTTGTAGCAGTGCGGCGACTCGTCGGTCCCGGCCCCGCGCAGTTCCACGCCCTTTTCCCGCACCCACTGCATCATCATCTGCCGCGTGATCTGGCCTCCCGCCCGCCCGCGGCCCTTGCGGCGGCCCGCCGCCGCGGTGCGCGACAGCACCCGGCCGGCCCCGTGGACCGTGGAGAAAAGGCCGCGCCGGTTCTCTTCGGAATCGACCCCTTCCACGATGACCGCGGGCTCGCCCATGCTGCCGCCGATGAAACCGCGCTGTCCCGGGAAGGCCGGCGTGGCGCCCTTGCGCACCACCCACAGCTTTTCTCCGTCGTGCGTCTCCTCCCAGGCGAAGTTATGGTGGTTGTGGACCTCCTCCAGGATATTGGCGCCGATCAGCCGGGCCACCCGCTGGCAGACCCAGTCGCGCCCGGCGTAGGCGTAACGCCCAGCCAGATTCATGCAGGCGATATAGTCCTGCGCCAGTTCCGACCGCGCGTCCAGCACCACCGGGTCGACGTGCATCCCGTCCCGCCCGCCGCCGGCCTTGATGAAATACGTCGCCAGGCGATGCCCCAGCCCGCGCGACCCGAAATGGACGCCCGCCCAGACCCGGTCCTCTTCGTCCGTGAAAATATCGACGTAATGGTTGCCGCTGCCGACCGTGCCGAGCTGTTCCTGGGCCAGCTTCTTCAGTTTCCCTTCCTTCATGACCGGCAGCTCCCAGCCCGGCTCCTTGAACAGGGGATGCTCGACCCGCTCCTCGTTCTTCATGCCCACACCGAAGGACAGCGTCGCGAAGATGTCATCCATGATGGCCTTGATGTCCCGCCGTATGTCCGCCGCACGGGCGTCCAGCCGCACGGCCTTGTTGCCGCAGGCGATGTCGAAACCGACCCCCGACGGGCTGATCCGGCCGCGGTAGGCCACCACCCCGCCGATCGGCACGGCGTAGCCGATATGGTGGTCGGCCATCAGCGCACACTTGTAGGCCTTGGACTGGCAGTTCTGCATCTGCTCGACGGCGTCGCTGAGCGGCTCGCCCCA
>CAYTIW010000064.1:0-10271 GCA_964438075.1 uncultured Planctomycetales bacterium | reverse complement strand
GCCATTGGCAACGAGCTCGATCTGGACCTGACCTACGCGTATACCGAGGATGTAAAGTTCGGTGTCAGCGCAGGTTACTTTGCTCCGGGGAAGGCTTTTTCTTCGGACAACAAGGACAGCGCGACGCAGCTTCTTTCCAGCGTCAGCGTTGCGTTCTGATCGAAAAAAATTATCGCGCATCAAAAAAGCCCCGGGTTTCCCCGGGGCTTTTTTTATTCCCGTCGAGGGGCTCCTCATAATGGTCATAAAATTTTTCAAATATTGATTTCAATCTCATTATTAATTAGATATTATTAAATTGAATCAGGAAATAGAATTGATTTTTTAATCCTTCGATGTGTTACGGGAGTGATCCCGTTGGCAGTCAGGCAGTATGACCCGCGACGAAATTTACGACCATCTAGCAAAAGTTTACCTTGGGAAACGCGAGAGCGCCGTCGATAACAAGGCCGCCAAGAACAAATCACATGTTTGGCTGGTCATTAATATTGTGACGACGGCATTCATTCTGGCGAGCATCGTTTATGGCCTGACCGCGTTCTTTGCCAAACGCAACGACGAACTGAAGAGCCGGATCATTTTCGCTCTGAATAATTCGCCTATCCATCTGGCTTATTGTGTGGGGGGCGAATACCCTCAGGTGAAGAATCTGACCATCGAGATGCCCGAGGTCGATGTTTCGAAATTCACCCGGTTGAATCTCTCTTTAAGGGGGCAGGAAGGCGGCAACCCGGGTACGCTCAAGGTAGTGCTGACCAATGAGAAGCTGGAAAAAGCATCTTATTATTTGCAGGGCATAAAGGACCGCTGGCAGGATTATTCGGTATCGTTCGACGAGCTCAATCTGACGGATTGGAGTACTCTCAAGGAGATATCTTTCGTCGTGGAAGAGTGGAATGCCGATAAGCAAAAGGGAGCGGTGTTCATAGATAATATTAGTTTTTCAAACTAAATGGGGGCGGGGCAATGAAAATAATTTCTATAGCTAACCAGAAGGGCGGTTGTGGCAAGACTACAACGGCGATCAACCTGGTATCGACACTGGCGGCGAACGGGAAACGCGCGCTTTTGATCGATCTGGACCCTCAGGCCCACGCCACGCTTGGTCTGGGCAGGGATGACCAGAACAGCATATATAACGTCATCTCCCGCATCACACCACGCAAGCTGGGCATACGCGACATCATACAGAAAGTGGACAATAATTTTGAGATCGTCCCTTCGAACGTGCTGGTCGGCACGCTGGAGCAGGAGTTGGCCGACGAGATCGGCCGGGAGATGAAAATGTCGGAAATAGTCGACAGCATCAAGGCCGATTATGATTACATCGTGATCGATTGTCCCCCCAGTTTGGGATTCCTGACGGTGAACGCGATACGCGCCAGTGATGAAGTTATCATCCCGGTAGAGACCAGCCGTTTTTCGATGCAAGGCGTGGAACATATCATGGATATCATCAACCTGATACGCGACCGGCTTAATCATAGTGTTGAGTCCCGCGTTCTGATCACTATGTTCGATTCGCGCTTGAGGCATTCCTTCACGATGTTAGAGAAGATGAAGGTGGAGTTCGGCGAGATGATCATGGGGACCATCATACACGTCAATGTCAAGCTTAAGGAGTCTGCTGCCGAAGGCGCGCCAGTGATCAATTATGATAAATATTGCCGGGGGGCCAAGGACTATGCCAGCTTGGCCAAAGAGCTTATAGCGATCGAGGAAGGCCGTAGCGTCAGTAAGGGGACCGCCACGGCGGATTTCTCCCAGAAGATGAAAGAGGTTATAAGCAGGGAATCGTCGAGCCTGATATATACCACATTTTCTCTTATTGCCCCGATGGCCCAGTCGGTCTATCTGGCAGGTTCTTTTAACGACTGGTCCCTTAATGACGGGGGGCGTTTGACCAAGTCCGAAGATGGCCATTGGACCATACGCATCCCGTTATCGCCGGGTCAGTATCAGTATCAATTCGTGGTGGACGGGCGTTGGCAGCCTGACCCTGAGAACGAATGCAGTGTTTCCAATGGCTTCGGGGATATGAATTCTGTCATCAAGGTCGGAGTTAATGGTTAATCGGCAGGGCAGGTTCTTTAAGGCCATTGATGAGAATAAGATATATGCCTTTCTTTCGTATCTTTCTATCCTCTGTGCTTTTCCTTTGATCCGCAAAAAAGATGATCCTTTTGTGCAAAGCCACGCTCGTCAAGGGTTGGTGCTTTTTTTGTCTGAATTCGTTGCCTTCCTGTTGACCATAATCTTTCCGTGGTTGCTCCGTCCGTTCCTCTTTATTTTTGGCCTGCTGGCCTTCTGGGGCATGGTCAATGCGTTAAAGGGAGAAAGAGTGGAGCTTCCCTTTGTCTACGAACTTTCAAAAAGGATCGCGCCGTGATCGGGCGGCATAAGAAATAAAGCTTTTGATTTTTATCCCGGAAGCGTGCTATATTTATCCTAGAAGAGGTAAAGGGCAATGATGACTTTCTTCAGATCCTTAATAGACTCAAAAGCACAGGCAGTGGTGGAGTATCTGCTTCTGACCATTGTGGTGGTCTTTCTGGTGATGATCTTTGCTATTAATCCTACTGCGCCCTCGAAAGAAGCTTTTAACATGATCTTACAGGACCCTATTTATTTGATCCATGCCGGGACCAATCAAATTAAAATATAGCCTGGCAGTTGTTCAGTCTTTTAACCTTTGTTGGCCACATCTGCAGTCTTAAGTTCTTTATTAATACAGCCATGTCAAAAGTCTTCCTGCCAAAGCTCAATTTAATAGTTATTTTTATAGAAACTTTCCTTTGCGCCTTACTGCTTTCTCCAGTATTTGCAGAGGAATCTCAAGTACGCTCGACGCCGATAGAAGTCATAGTCAAAGGTAAGGTATTCCCTTCCTTAAAGGAGTACGAACAGTCTAAAGTGGCCAAAGAGATGCCTATGAAGAAAAAAGGCGGGGGAGTGCCTTGGGCGGTTAAGGCGATGACCGATCTGCCGGCCAAACTGATCCCTGCCTGGAAGGGATCTTTACAGGAAGTACACAAGGCTACCCAAAAGTCCCCTGTATTTAGGGGGGGGATTGATGAGAACGGATGGAAGACAGTAGTTCTGGACAAAAACAGTCCTGATACTTCCCGAAGCCAGGGGCCTGCTAAGGGTGACTACTTTCGAGAGGTGGGGGGCAATACGCCTTCTTTACCTTTACCGACGTTGATGCCTGAGCAGGCGGTAGCCATTCAGCGGATATTGGGCATATCCCCCTCTATGAACGCTGTGGTCAAGGATTTTGAAGATGGGAGCGCTGTTCCCGTAGGTACGGGATTGATCAAGGTTTCTACAGAGGATGAACTGGCGGATCAATTAAGGGCCATGGCGTCCGGTATGGACGGCCCTTTCTTGCTTATCTTTTCTCACAATAGGGTGCGTTTGATGGGTTTGAAGAGCGACTCGTCCGTAGAGCCGAAAAAATGACAGTTGATAAAGGCCTGCTCAGAAGGTCGTTTCGGTAATGAGGTTTTCAGTGGTGGGATTATTCCTTGACTTGACCACCCCCCCTAGGTATAATTACGCCCATTAAAAAACAAAGGTAAATATATATAAGGATCAATTTATTACAGGAGGAAGTACACTTGGGTTCCTTTAAACAAAAGAAAGATGAAATAGTCCGTAACTTCAAAGTGCATGCCAAGGACACTGGTTCGCCAGCGGTCCAGATCGCTCTGCTTTCCGAGAGGATCAACTACCTCAACGAACACTTCAAGGTCCACAAGAAGGATCACCACTCCCGCCGCGGGCTTCTGCTGATGATCGGTCAGCGCCGTCGCCTTTTGGCTTACCTGAAGCAGCAGGACCTGCAGAAGTATGAAGAGACGATCAACAAATTAGGCTTACGCAAATAAGGAAAAAAAGATGACTATAGCACGAGTGGAAGTTCCGTACGGAGCCCATCGTTTGACGATCGAAACGGGCAAGTACGCGAAACAAGCCAACGGCGCCGCATGGGTTTCGTGTGGCGGATCGGTCGTTCTGGTAACGGCCTGTATGGCAAAGAAATTGAGAGAGGGGATAGACTTCTTTCCTCTGACAGTTGAGTATCAAGAAAAGACCTATTGCTCCGGCAGGATCCCCGGCGGCTTTTTTAAGCGCGAGGGCAAGCCTACCGAGAAAGAAGTTTTAACTTCGCGACTGATAGACCGGCCGATCCGACCGCTTTTCCCGGAAGGTTTCTTCAACGAAGTCCAGGTGGTGGCTACGGTCCTATCGGCAGATAACGAGGTCGACCCGGACGTATTGTCCATTATCGGAGCTTCGGCCGCCCTTATGATATCGGATATCCCTTTCGACGGGCCGATAAGTGCGGTGCGAGTCGGCTTGGTCAACGGCGAGTTCATTGCCAATCCGACGTATGCTCAACGGCTGGAGAGCGAGCTGGATTACATTATTGCCGGTGATGCCGAAGGCATTGTCATGATCGAGGGTGACGGGAAAGAGGTCGCGGAATCCAAGATAAAGGAAATGTTGGCTTTTGCGTATCAGGCTTTGCAGCCTTCCCGGGAATTCCAGAAAGAACTGCACCAGAAGGCGGGCAAGGCCAAGACAAAGGTAAAGACCGTTATTTTGCCTGCGGAATTCATCGACAAAGTGAAGTCCATGGCCGGAAACAAATTGGCCGAGATCTTCAACGGTATCAAGGACAAGCAAGAGCGCGAGGAGAAATTGAACGACCTTTTCGGTTCATTGGTCCAGGACCTGACGATCTATGCCGGTTTCAAGAAGGGCGGATCAGAAATAGAAGAGAACGATGTGAAGCAGGTTTTCGAGCTCATGCAGTACGAGCTCATGCGCAAGAACGTGTTCGAGAGATCCCAGCGTGCCGACGGCCGCGGCCTCAAGGAGATCCGCCCGATATCGGTCGAGGTGGGCGTGTTGCCTCGTACCCATGGTAACGGGATCTTTACCCGCGGGCAGACCCAGAGCCTGGCTACGGTCACCCTGGGCACCAAGATCGATGAACAGATGATAGAGTCGATCGAGGGCACGAGTTATCGCAAATTCATGCTGCATTATAATTTTCCGCCATTCTCCGTCGGAGAGACCAAGCCCATGCGCGGTCCAGGCCGCCGGGAGATCGGTCATGGCGCCTTGGCGCATCGTTCTATCGAGGCCGTCATCCCGAAAGAAGATGAATTCCCTTATACCATACGCGTGGTCTCAGAGATATTGGAGTCCAACGGGTCCTCTAGTATGGCCACGGTCTGCGCCAGCACGCTGGCTTTGATGGACGCAGGCGTGCCTATAAAGGCCCCAGTAGCGGGGATATCGGTCGGCCTTATTTCCGACCAGAAACGTTCGGTCCTGATCACCGACATTCAGGGAATGGAAGACCATTTCGGCGATATGGATTTCAAGGTGGCCGGCACCAGGTCCGGGATCACGGGCATCCAGCTGGACCTGAAGATCCGCCATATCACGGTCGAACTTTTGGGACAGGCGATCGACCAGGCCACCGAGGCCCGTCATTTCATCTTAGATGAGATGGCAAAGGTCATCGCCGCGCCCAGGGCGAATATTTCAGAGTATGCGCCTCGGATCGCCACCATCCAGATACCGCAGGACCGCATCGGCGAGGTCATAGGACCGGGAGGCAAGACCATCCGCATGATCATCGAGACCACCGGGGCCACGGCTATCGATATCGACGATGATGGGAAGGCGTTTATTTCGGCGCCTGACCAGGGTTCGCTGGACAAGGTCATGAGCTACCTGTCTTCGCTCCTGGAGGAGCCGGAAGTCGGCAAGATCTATCAGGCCACGGTAGTCAAGCTCATGAATTTTGGCGCGTTTGTTGAGTTTATGCCGGGTAAGGAAGGTCTGGTCCATGTTTCGGAGCTGTCAAGCAAGTACGTCAAGGACCCGAGCGAGGTCGTAAAGATAGGTGACGCGTTCCCGGTGCTTCTCAAAGAGATCGACGACAAGGGGCGTTACAACCTCAGCCGTAAAAAGGCTGAGCAGCAACAGCAAAAGTAATACTCCGCCCGGTGCGTGCAAAGTCGTTCCGGGTATCTTATTTGCCGAAGTTACTCTTTACGTTATTCAGGATGGGTGTCTTTCCGGGACTTCACGTTGTTCTTCCCGGATGAGGTTATAAGAGTAATGCTTTAGCAAATTATCCGGAATCCGCGTGGCGAGCCTTTAGCGAAATCGAGACAAAGTATTACAGTCAGGATCCCAGCCCTAATATCCCGCAGTAGAAGAGGTGCTCGAAGGGTACCGGGATCAAGTGAAATACCGCGCAGCGGGAGTAGCTAGGCATGTCCCGCTGACTCATCCGAAAATGAAGATTTCGCATGAAATCTGAACATTTGAACGAGATCAAGGGTATTCTGATTCTGGCGCTGGCCCTTATTTTATTCGCCAGTCTGGTGTCGTATGTGCCCGAAGATCTGCCTTGGTTCACCGCCCACCCTAATAACCCGACGCATAATCTGATACGTATTGCCGGGGCATATGCGGCCGGTTCGCTTTTCTTTCTCTTCGGTTACAGTTCCTATTTCCTGGTGGTTTTTCTTTTTTTTTGGAGCTGGAACATCTTTACTTCCCGTTCGATGGTTTTTACTTTTGCCCGTATCGCCAGCCTGTTGCTTTTTGTGGGGGTCATGGGGAGCCTGTTCAGCCTGACCGGTTCTGCGGTCATGGCGAACCGGTTCCAGCGCGGCGGTCTGGGCGGACTTTTATTCTCGGATTTTCTGGTCCATTATTTCGGTGATATCGGGGCGTATATCATCCTGTTCGCTTTGGCCTGCCTGTGCCTGGTGGTGGCCGGTGAATTCCTGGTGTCACCGCTTTTTGTCCGGTTCACCCGCGGTCTTATCGAGCTGTGGCACGCTATCCGTGATAAAAAGATAAAGCAGTGGCTGGCAGGTCTTAAGCCGCGGGCTGTTCTTAAGGCCAGGACGGCAGCGTCGGATAAGTCCGGCAAGGTGGTCAAGGCGTGGGACGACGATGAGGTGGAAGAGGATGATCCGGGCCTGCCGGAAATAGCCAAGGGCAAAGCGAACGCTAAGGCTTCTGTCGTCGCTGATGATGGGGACAATGTAAAGAAGCCGGCCGCCGAACCTCCGCGCCCGCCGCAGCCGCCCAATATACGGATACTCCAGTCCAAGACCGAAGAGCCCAAGGAACGCGAAGACAAGCCGCTTATCGTTGGCAATTATCAACTGCCGCCTTTTGACCTTTTGCAGGACCCGCCCAAGATAACGGAGGATAAGATCCAGGAACGGCTGGTGAGCGGTGCCAAAATGCTGGAGAGCACGCTGGCGAACTTCGGGATCGCGGTGCGCGTGGCCGACATCGAACGCGGTCCCGTGATAACCAAGTATGAACTTGAGCCGGCGCCTGGCGTGCGCGTGCAAAGCATTACTGCCCTGGCTGACGATATCGCGTTGGCTATGCAGGCCTCTTCCGTCCGGATACAGGCCCCTATCCCGGGCAAGAACCGGGTCGGGATTGAGGTGCCCAACGGCGCCTCGGCGGCGGTGGTACTGAAGGACGTGCTTTTGCAGGCCAATATCCGCAACGCCTCTTCCAAGATAATGCTTGCCTTGGGCAAGGACACCTCGGGCAAGCCGATCGTGGCGGACCTGGCCGAGATGCCGCATCTTTTGATCGCCGGAGCTACAGGGTCGGGTAAATCGGTCTGTCTGAATTCGGTGATCATGTCCATCCTGTATAACGCGGCTCCCAATGAGGTAAAGTTCATCATGGTCGATCCGAAGATGGTCGAGCTTTACCAGTACAACGACCTGCCGCACATGCTTTGCCCGGCCATTATCGACCATAAGAAGGTGGCGGCTGCTCTGGGGTGGGTGGTGGCCGAGATGGAGTCGCGTTATAAGACCCTCTTGAAGCACCAGGTCCGCAATATCAAGGCCTACCATGCAAAGGGTTTTGAGATGCCGTATATTATCATCATCGTCGACGAGTTCGCTGACCTCATGCAGACATCCGCCAAGACGGTCGAGAGCGCGGTCACGCGGTTGGCGCAGCTGGCCCGCGCCGTAGGCATACACCTGGTCCTGGCGACCCAGCGGCCGTCGGTCAATGTTATTACCGGGGTCATCAAGGCCAACCTTCCGGCCCGTATCGCTTTTAAGGTCGCCTCGCAGGTAGACTCGCGTACCATATTGGACGAGAAAGGCGCCGAAGACCTGCTGGGCAAGGGCGATATGCTTTTTATCGCCCCTGGAGACCCCAAGCCGCTGCGCGGCCAGTGCAGTTACGTCAATGATGAAGAGATATCGAAGGTGATGGATTTCATCCGTCAGCAGGAGAAGCCCAAATATGACGAGAGCGTTACCTCGCGTCAGGTCTCGGCGGCCGGAGCTGCCGGTGAGCGTGACGAGATCTTCGATGATGCCGTGAAGGTGGTCATGGAGACCGGGCAGGCATCGGCCTCGATGCTGCAGCGTCGTCTGGGATTGGGATTCTCCCGGGCCGGGCGCATCATCGACCAGATGGAGCTGGCCGGGCTGATCGGCCCCAACATCGGCAGCAAGGCGCGGGAGATTCTGGTTGACCGTGAGAAGTGGCTGGTGGAGAATATGGGACAGTCAACTGCCAATCCGGAGCAGGAGAAATCTCAAAATGAATGAGCCGTCCAAGGATATCGGAAGCGTCCTCAAGAAGGAACGCGAAAGAAAAGGTGTTTCTTTGGAGACGGTCCATGAAGCGACCAAGATCCCCATTGATTCCTTGAAGGCTATCGAGGAGGGTTACAGGGTCCGTACCCTCACCACTTTTTATTACAGGAGTTTTGTCCGCATCTACGCGCAGTATCTCGGATTGAACCCGGAAGCACTTGTTTCTCAGATAGCCTCCGACCTTCCCCAGAAGAAGGCGAATCTTTTGCGTAAGGAGCCGGTGGCGAAAAAGAGCTGGGAGTCGCTGTCATTGCGCCTGCCTCCTCGTCCGATAAACTACAAAAAGGTGCGGAAATTGTTGAAAATGGCCGGGTTGCTGATTGGCGTAGCCTTAGTAATTGTACTGGCCTTCAGATTTATACATAAACTTCGTTCGTCTCTTCCGCCCCCTGCGCCTGCGGCGGCAAAGATGGAAAATAAGCTCATTAAGAAGGAAAAGGCAGTACCAGCAAGAACGGCCGAGTCCCCCAAGAAGCCGGACGAGAAAAAGAAGGCCGAACCCGCCAAGCCCACTGAGGCGGTCAAGCCGCCCGAAACGGCAAGACCGGTAGAAAAAGTCAGACCGGCTGAACCGGGCAAGGCGGCTGCGGCGGAGAAGAAGACTGATCCCGTCAAGCCGGCCGAACCTGCCAAGACGGTTGCAGGTGAGAACAAGAGCGATACGGCCAAAAAGGCCGAACCGGCCAAAGTTCCTGAAGTCAAGGCGGTCGCCAACGAAAGCAAAACTTCCGAGAACAAGGAGTCAAAGACCGAGCCTGTTAAGAGCTCTCCGGCGGCTAACAAGACCATGAAGGTCTCGGTTGCGGTACGGGCTTTGAACAATGCCTGGCTCAACGTGAAGGCCGATGGGGCGCCGGTCTTCCAGGGCATATTAAAGAAAGGCACATCCGACAGTTGGAGCGCGGCCAAGGCCATCGATATTTCCGGGAAAGATATAAATCAGCTCGAATTTGAGGTCAACGGAAAACCGATCGGCCGTTTGAGCCGACGTGGCGCGCCAGCCAAGAAGATCCGCATCACTCCAGATGGTTTGACGGTGGAGAAATGATCCCGAGGCAAATGGGATATTGTTCGCTTAGGTTAGTACATTGTATCTACCTGGGTTCGATGCGGTCTTTTTTACTCCGGCCGGGCAGAGTACGCTTTCATCAAAAGGGAGGATAGATCGTGAGTTGGGATGATCTTTTGTTCGGACTCAAAATACTTCCGGGGCAAGAGCTGACCATCGCCGGAGGATATGAATACAAAAAGGAGTGGGGGGAGGAGGAGAAAGCCGCCCGGGCCATCAAATTCATACCCGGCCAGGGGAAGAAGAAGGCCTTGCTGGTGCAGTTCAAGCATACTTCGCCTTTCATCGGGTTCGAGGCACAGTTCGCCGTACTGGAAATGGTCGAAGAGGACCGTGAATGGCGGGACGGGGTTATTTGCAGTGTCGAGGTGTTTGAACAGATGCCGGAAGACAAGGAATGGAAGGACCGTGCCCACGGCCCGGTCGTCGAGTCCAAGGCGCAGGTCACGGTTACGAAAAAGTAAGAGAACTTTCTTGATCCCGGCTGGGGCCTGATGTCACTTCAGGTGTTT
>CAYTIW010000063.1:0-10300 GCA_964438075.1 uncultured Planctomycetales bacterium | reverse complement strand
GGTCACGGATACGCCCCATACCGGCTGAGGCCTGACGCAGGGTCTCCTGATAAGCTCTCTGTTCAGCCAAAAGCCGCTCTTTTGCTTTTTGCTGCATATAAATATAAGTAAAAGGCGCAGCTGTCGCTAGTATGATAGATAGCGCCAAGGCCAGAAAATGATGCCCTGATGCATAAACATAAAATGGAGCCCCCAGAGCTAATACATAAACTATCAAAAATAAGCTTGCGCTTGTGGCCGCCAGGCGGATATCCATAAGACGATATTTAATTACAGCATAGGCATAAATACATAAATATAAAAGAACAAATATATTCCCGACGGGGGGGATATCCAAGCCATAAATAATTAAATAATTAGTAGCCCCGCCACTCCAACCTATTATGTTGGCAACCAACACATATCGCAGTTGCACCTGCTTGAATCCCGAAGAATTTATAAGTTCTTTTATAAGAACATACATAAATTTCAGGACTACGCCAAACCACAAAACCAACAAAACAGGCAACAATACACCCGGATCAGGCCAAAAATTAGACCAAATTCTTGGGCTGGCCCCTCCGACTATCAAATCAGTAAAGCTAGTAAAGGCCGCTATTATTGTTACTATGTACAATAATTTGACTTTACTGCTTATGGGCCGTCCCACAAGTTCATAGATGTGATGCAAATTGAATACTGGTATGAAAACAGCAAAGAACATCAGAACCTTGCAGTAAATTACTGCATGCGATTGATCATTCGTTATCTGCATCAAGAATGAAAAGAAACTCCAGAGGGATAAGCTCAAAGCGAACCAGCCAAAAACAAATCTTTTAGCTGCATCTAGCCCACGAAAAAGCATGTAGACAAAAATTCCCATGCCAATTAAAAACAATATTAAAGAAATACCTGTAGATAGATATTTAATTAAGTAATCAGTCATGTCTTCAAAAGAAAGGGAAAAACATTCTCGTCTTGAGTTTATAATCTTTATATTCAGGAAAAGCCATTTCTAAATTACCTTCTTCCAAAAGTGCCGAGTTGTAATAGAAAATAAACAATAATATCCAGTTAATAACAATGAATACGGATGATTCCATCAAAAAAAGTCCAAACAATAAGTATAAATTTGCTGCGTAAATAGGATGTCGTATTCTCTTATATACACCTGTAGTAATTAATTTAATCGGTTCGTATAAATCATAACAAGGACTGTACTCTGAACCAACCGTACGAACAGATAAAATAAAATAACCTAATGACAAAATAATAATGATTGGAGATATAGCTTTGAAAAAGAATGGGATATTAAAAACAAATAAAAATGGCTTAAATTTTGTTCCCGATAAAAACACCACCAAAAAAGTAGATATAATAATTAGTTTATATAACCAACGAAAATCCCCTAGCCTAGACGGGATTGGCTCTCTTTGAAGATTAAAATCATAAGCGTTTATACGCCGATAATATAATAAATAAAAGAATCCTAAGAAACCAACCAACCATGACTCGGCATTAGCGAACATTATACTTCTCTTTTAAATTCAAAATCATAGCTTCGCCATAAATCCGCATGGAATCATTAACATTCGAAACACATTTCAAAAAATATAATCCGGAAGATTTTCTTTCAAGATAATGCACATTAACCAATTGAAATAAATTCTTTTCATTCCTAATAAGCTTGGGAATTCTTGTATCAACTCGCGTTGGCCATATTTTAATTGTTTCTCTCTTTAGCGGATTATATTCATGTTTAAATACTTGACATAATAGGACGTAAAGTATTTTTTGTAGATGTATTTGACTTGATAAAAATATCAAATGGCTCGGGCTTCTAAACATTTTACTTGTATATTTTCTATCAAAAACTACTCGCACTGTTCTTTCCCAAACATCATATCGTCTAATAAATAATTCTTCTTTAACGTCCTTATCTGGCATAACATTAAAGAGCAGAATATTTTTACTTTTTTCTTTTATTACTTTATTAGGTGGAGTTCTTAGAAAGTTTTGAAAATATTTTTTAATATCAACACCTCCCAAAACATCAGACTCTATCTTCCTTTGTAATTTTATCATCGTATAACCCTCCTATAACTACAAAGTTGAGTTATTTTATTAGAAACTTAATTGAGCCAAATCAAAAAATACATTCGATATTTCTAATAACTAATAGTCTCCCTTATTATTTGACCGCTACACGCAACAAACTAGACAAACTTGCTAATTACGAACAAACCGCCGCCCCGTAAAAACACGAAAACCCATCCTGCCTTGATATCAGAATGGGTTTTTTCCTGTACACCCGGGTGCCGCGAGGCACCCGTCATTATTTATTGGCGTTATCATGAGTGAACCTGTCTACCGATAGTTAACTGCCTTACCGCCCTGGATCTGGAAAGAACAAATCTCCTTTAATATACAAGATTAACAGAACATCGTTTATTAAATGACCTCTACCCGGCCCGTACCGTCACCTTGTTGGCCGAAACTACAATTTCCTGATGTACAAAAGCGTCATCCCGATCGCGACAGCGACCGGCACCACCAACAGCCCCAACCCTATGTCTTTTATCGTCCAGAAAGACAACGCCTCCTTGTGCAGAAACAAAATCAAGCAGCCGATCAGGCTGACCGCTCCCGCGGCCAGGACCGCGATACCCCCGAACCTGTTCGCCTTATACCAGATGTCTTTATCAGAAAAAGTCTTCCTGAGGCGAAAACCGTACAGACCGTTAGGCGGGACCTTCTGCAAGACCAGCGGAATAGCGGCGGCGATGAACAATATCGACGGGAAGATCAAAGAAATGATGACCTTGAATTTAGGATCCATGGTGATCCCTCCGGTGAGGTCCGCCTTGACGCAACATGCCGCTGCATTTATTTATATCATTATTAGTCGGGATTTCCAACAGAAACTATCGACAAATGCGCTCGCAGGCTTGCGAGATGCGATGACGGCAGATCTTCCGGCCGCTGGATAATTGGACCGCCAGCCGGTATTTCGACGGCTTCCGGCGGGATATCCGCCAGGGATCAGCCTTCGGGCAGACTTGAGAGCCGTACCCTGGACTTACATCCCGTCCGGCCCCATATCCGGGCCGGGCGTCCCGTCCGGCGGAGTACGGGGACGGCCGTGCTTCCTTCCCCGCCGGTCCATCTGCTGGAACTGCGCGAACTGCTCCGGGGTGAGTATCCCGCGGATCTCCAATATCGCCGACAGGTGCTGGTCTTCCTTCTTGAGCATAAGCTCCTTCAGCTCGCCGTGCACCTGCCTGACCTTGCTGATATCCATCGCCGGCTGCTCCAGGGCCGCGCTGAGTTCCTTGCGTTTGTCCCTCATCTGCTGCCTGAGCGCCTCCATCTCTCCCTTATGCCGCTCCCGGTTGGCGTCGAGCCGGGCCTTCTGTTCTGCGGATAACTGCATCTTCTCGAACATCTCGGCGAAATCTCTCCGGACACGCTCTTTCCGGACTTCCTCTCCGCCTGGCCCCGCGGCTGGTTGCGCCCAGGCCGGACCCGCCGCGCACATGCCGGCCGCCGCCACCAGGCAGACCGCACCGGTCCTGATCGAACTCAATATCTTCATATGCTCCCCCCGTTGTTAAGGAAATACGATTCTATCGACGTGCCGTAATCCGTGCCGGTCCCGGGACTAGCTTCCGTAAATTCCGCCACCTCGGCCAGGTACATCACCCGTTCCTTTTGCCTGGCCACCTGGACCCTGTTCACCCCGAACCCCACGCCCACCATGATAAAACACACCGCCATCGCCGCCACCCACGCGACGGCCGGAGCCGGGACAAGGTCCCATCCCTTGAAGACCTCCCGCAATCTCTCCCACCAGCCCTCCTGCGGCGACTGCCTCTCGCGCACCTGGTCCATGATCGCCTGCCGGACCGTATCCGGCATAGGCTCCTGCGGGAGCTTTTCGAACGGCTCGGCCAGGGTCTTCTGCGCCACAGCGGCGAACTCGCCGCACGCACGGCAAGCCGCCAGGTGTTCCTTCAATTGAACATCCAGCGGGCCGGACAAACACCCGTCGAGGTGGTCGGTCAGGATCAGCTCTTGCGCCTTGTCACAGTTCATCGGCCATCACCTCTTCCTTTACGGCCAGCAACCTCTCCCTGGCCCTTTTCAGACGGGAACGCACGGCATTGATATTGATCCCCAGCGCCCCCGCGATCTCTTCATATGAGAGGCCTTCGATATTCCTGAGCACGATGCAGGCCCGCTGTTCTTCGGAAAGCATCTGCAGCAACCTGTCTACCACCTTCCCGGCGTATTCGCCTTCCGTCCTTTCCTGTGCTTCGGAATGCGCGTCCGCCGGTTCGTTCGTTTCGTCATATCCCACGGTCTTGTCTTTCATCCTGGCCGCCCTCTTGGCGAAATTGATGGCCGTGTTGACCGTTATCCGGTATATCCACGTCTTGAGGGAGGAACGGCCCTCAAAACCCCGCAGCTTGCGGTACAGCGTGAGAAAGACCTCCTGCGCCACCTCCTCGGCATCCTCCTTGTGGCGGACCACGCGCAGGCTGACGTTATAGACCACCTCGCCGTACGCCTTGAGGATCTGCTCGAACGCATCGCTCTCTCCGCGCGCCGCGCGCAGTATGACATCTTCGGATATATCCTGCATGACTTCCTGTCTCTGGCCCTTCCCGCCGCATGGACGGGAAGCCCGGGTTCCGGATGCCCTTGCTGCCCGCTTCATCCTATTAGACACGGCAACAAGGGAAAAAGTTACTCCCCCACGAAATATTTTTACCCAAACCCCGAACGATAACCCCGAACGCCATCAGGCCGGAACTAGCGGCCCGGGGGTCTCAAAAAATCCTCTCCCAGGTATTTCTCGATGATGGTTCCCGCCTTCCTGTGGCCGGCCGCGTTCCAATGCTGGTCCTGCCCGTAATAGAACCGCGAGGGCCAGAACTCTTTCCTGAAGGACGGCAAAAGGTCCAGGTACCGGATACCCCTCCTGCCCAGTTCCTCTCCGATGACGCGGTTCGGGCGTTCCAGGTCAAAATCATCCCCGGAAAGATAACCCTTCCTCTCGTCCAGGAACTGGTCCCACATCGGCCGGTCCACCTGCTCCAGGGCCGGGACCAGGACCACCAGGAGCTCGACACCTTCGGCCCGGCAGAGGCGTTGGATCTCCTCCAAGAAATACAGCGTGACCTTAAGAGATCCGGCCAGAGCGGGCGGGTAGACCTTCTTGTATACGTCGACGTGCGCGGAATAAAAATTCTTGGGCGTGAACCTTTCGTTCAGCACGGCCGGGATGAACCGGAGGCTCTTGAGGAACGGCCATCGCGCACCGGCCTTATCCATCTCCAGCATCCACTTTTCCGCCCAGGAGGCGCCTTCTTTCCTGGGCAGGACGTAATTTTGCAATACGCTCTGGCCGTCCTTCTGCCCCCCGAAGTCCTGCAGGTCGACCCGTCCGTCGGCGGTCAGGGAATACTGGGGGATCAGGTTCGGGTCCTCGTGCACATAATAAGGCGAATCATCGGTAAGGTCGTTGGGGAAAAAGGCCAGTACAAGAACCTGCGGCCTGACCTTGAGCACGGCTTCCTTCAATATCTGGTACTGGTGTATGGTCCCCGTGCTGGAGACCCCGAAATTATAAACAAAGGCGTCACGGCCCCGGGCCTTCAACAACCGCTCCACCACCTTCGGGAAAGAATCCTCCTCCTTGACCTGCAAGGCCTGTACGAACGAGTCGCCCAGGACGGCGACCCTCAATTTCTTCGGATCGACCGTGTACTCGGAAGAGCTCCGGAACCCAGACCTGTTGATCCTGACCCGGGTGCGGAATTCCGCCCGGGGGTAACGGAAACCCCGGTATATCCCTTCATTATCCGGTGTCTGGACCCACCCGAACTTGGCATGAGGAGTGTAGAGCGGTTTCGCGAACTGATAGGCCGGGTCGCTCTTTTTCAAACGCGAATAATAGTCAGGCTCTTCGGCCTTCATTCTTAAGCCCAGGCCATATACCGCCAGCCGGGAACAGATCTCGAGCCCGCCCGCCAGGACGAACAATATGATCGACCATAACAGGATGTAGAACAATACCTTGCGGTTGCGCTCCTGCATAATTTCTTTCTGGCGGGAAGACCGCCGCCCCTCCCCGCATTATTCAAAACACGTTTTTAAGATTAATCGTTATTCAATTATATATAAATGATTATAATATAAAAGTTAATCATTAGGAGCCATCATGAAAAGTCTGATATCCATTCCTGTGATCCTTTCCCTTTTGTACGCACACTGTGCTTTCGCGCAGGCCCCTTCTGAACCTTCCATAAGGCCGCTGTCTGAAATAGTGCAGGCCGCCCAGAAAAAGATCGCGATAGACCAGGCGGCAGTGGAGGCCGCCAGCCAAGCTTTCAAAAAAGACCTCGCCCAGCTCAAGATCGAACAAGCGGCCGGGAACACCGCGGCTATCGAGGCTGTCCAGGCCAGGCTGGAGGCCGGCCGGGAACAGTTGAACTCCGCGCGGGAAACGCTACAGACCGACCTGCTGCAGCTCAGGAGGGATGCCGCCGGAGACCTGAAAGCCGATAAGGCGGCGGTGCTGAAAGCCCTCACCAAATTAAAAGCCAGCCGGGGCTCCGCCGACATAGACACGCTGGAGGCGGATATCGCCGCCATGCAAAACGCTTATGAACAGGCCGTGTCCCACCGTCAAGCGCTGGGCTTCGCCTCCCCCGCCGACGAATACGCGGCCGAGGTCCAGGAGGAACTCGCCGCGGCCACGCAGGAGCTGTACCAGAACCGGCTGATCGCCGACCAGGAAGCCATCAAGGCGGACAAGCAAGCCATCCTGCTCGATACCGAGCAGTTAAAGGCTGACAAGGCGTCGGGCGACGAAGAAGCTATCGCCGCCAGCGAGGCCCGGCTTAAAGCCGGCAACGACCAGCTGCTGGCGGACCAGGTCAGGCTCAACGAGGACCGCAGGCTGCTGGGCCTGCCGCCGCTCCCTTTGATCACCGACCCGAAGCCGATAGTCATCCTTACCGGCTCTTCTCATGGCAAGCCGGCAGGGAAAAGCAGCCGTTCGGGATCGAGCCGGTACAAGGCCCCTAAACAGCAGGAAGAAAGAAAGGCGCCAAAAAAGAAACTGAACTCCAAATTAGGCAGCATGTCTTCACGCAGCCGCCATAATAATTAACGCTCACCCGCCCGTGCTGGCGCTGCGGCACATTCAATATATACTTTTAAGGGACCCGCCCGGAAGATATCTCTTGGGAAGCGGCCGTCCTGGCGGACGGATCAATTCCCATCCGGCTTTCTTGCCCGTCCCTATAAAGTTATCTGCCCCGATGGAGCCCCACGCCCTCACGGACGTGGTGCCTTATAATTCGCCTCTGCGAGGCGTGGGCGGAATCCCGCCCGAAAACCATTCATCCATGCCCTCATGGGCATGGTTTTCTGGGTGTGGGATAAAATAAAAAACCCTCGGCAACTTCGATCGTCACCAAGGGTCAGGAAAGGCAGTCAGGTCTATCGTCAGCGCGTGAAGCTGCACGGCTTCAGAGCCGTGACCTCTTAAAATGCAGGGTAAAAGACCGCCCCTTTCGATACAGATCCGGATATCCCCCCAGAGGTTGATATCCTTTTACGACGCTTATCGGACTTTTGCCACATTGTCCTTTGCCAGAGGAACGCTGGCTCCTCCGTGACCGGTCAATATGGGCATGCTGCTGGCCAATACCATCAAGGCCGTTATCGCCAATATATCTCTCCGCATAACACCTCCCTTTTTCAGCCTTTTAGTCGTTACCGGGCTGATAGCCTGACAAGATTTCTTCGCGGTGGAGTCCCGCGGGTTTTAACCCGCGGCACCACATTGATCCCGTTCGTGCAAACGGCAGAGAAATACAGGGTCAGGCAGGAAATGTCGTTACGGGGCGAGAAAAGGCCGGAGAGGATCTATTCAGCTTCCACTTCAGCATCCACTTCGGCTTCTTCTTCATCTTCCTCTTGTTCTTCCGGTTGAAGCGCAACAGGCTTGGGCTTGGGCATGAAGAACCGCTTCGCAACCGTTGAATAACGCTGGTACTGCTTGGGGAAGTTCTCCTGCCACCATTTCTGGACGGCAGCCAGGTCATTGATATCCAGATTGGCGGCCAGCGGGGAGACCACCGTCGACTTCACAAAGACACCATTGTCAAAGGTCAGCACCAGGTCGTATATGCCGTCGGCGTTGAGATCGGCCTGCACCTGGTCCAGGACATCTCCGTGGCATTCGATATCCACGTCCACCGCCTCATCCCCCCTGGTCGCCAGCTCGACCCGGGCCAGAAAACCCCCGGTGTCATAATGATCGATCCGTTCCACCTTTTTAATGGGAACATTTTCATATATGATCTTTTCAAACTTGCCCGTCTGCTTGTTGCGCAAAAAAGTCCACTGGCGGGCATCGACGGTACCGTCGTAGGTGAGGTCGCGTTCGATCTTCAGCACCATCCCGTCGCGCAGGGAATACCACCAATGGTCCGGCTGCTCGTCCTTGTTTATATCGGTGGACCTAGTGAGAGTCCCCTCCTCCTGGGTAATGGAAGTGTCCATCCGCACCGGTTCCGCCCAGACCGGGACCGCCAGCGTTAAAAAAAGGAAAAGGGCCAACCAAGTTCTTCTCATGATGCCTCCCACGTTGATCGCCGGCCTGAAAGTCCCCTGTACGGACCTGCTCCCGCGGCCGCTGATGCAATTCAAGCATACCATGAAATATTTCACCTCTGATCTAATATTTCCTTCCCGGCCCCTCTACGGCAACTGATCCTCTACAAAACGTAACCCCGAGCATGAACTCCGGGGCGGTTCACGCCTGCTCCGGGGTAAAGGCGCTTTCCATCTTCTTGAGCACGGCCTGCTCTTTGTCGGATACCTTTGCCATCCCGAGAAGCCCGCCGGAGGCCTCGGCCACTTTCCTGGCCCGGCCCAGCAGGTCATGCTGGAAGGCCCGGCGCTCTTCCCGGCTCATGATCTCGCAAAGACCCGAGATATAGTGCATCCAGGCGTCCAGCAGTTTGGCCGGAGGCCGGTGCTGCAGCCAGTTCTCCAGGAGCGCGTGGTCCACCGAACATTTGGCCACGCCCTTACTCTCCGCCGCGGCGAGGAGAGCCCGGCGTTCTTCCGCGTCCACCTTGCCGTCCGCCCAGGCGACCTCGATCAACGGCACCACCGCCATCGAGGACAGTATCTGCGGCGAGACCTCCAGTTCTATAAGCTTGTCCAGCACCTTGGCGTTGTGTATGCCGGATATCTCCGCCAACGCTTTCCGGGTACACTTGATCTTCTCCAGCTTGCGGTGCTGTGCGATCAGCTCCGCGTCGCGCTTGCGGAAGAACGCGTCTTCCAGCGACTGCCCCGATTCAAACAGGCTGTGGTCCATAGCATATCCTCCTTTTCGTAAAGTGAACGGACGATCGGCCCCGAAGGCTGATGCCCGCAAAGAATAAGTCGTGGTCTGCCGCCAACCTTTACAGCCGGGTCACCGGCCCCGGGACCGCCTCCGGCTCCTGATATGCAGCACTATGAAATAGGCCGCGACGGCCGCCACGGCGGCGATGCACACCGAGACGATCAGGAACCCGATCGCGACCGGCGCCAGTATGTCATGGACCGACAGCTCGAACAGCCTGCCCCATTGAAAGTCCCGCACGATCCCGCTGGCAGCAGAGTAGACGCCGTGATAATCGAGCCCCATCACCGCCGAGCCGGTCTTGACCGCCAAGAGCAGCGCCACCACGCTGACCCAGGTATTGAAAATGATGCTGCCCAGAAGGGCGCTGGCCCGGTTGACCCGCAACAGGAACGACAGCACCAAGGCCGCGACCGGGCCGACCCCCGGCATCACGCCCAGGAAAGCCCCCAGCCCGAAACCCAGGGCGATCCTCAGCGGGCTGTCATTGATCCGGAAGATCTTGAGATAGAGGTACTTCCCCAGCCGGACGATCTGGTTCTTAAAGGTTTTTTTCTGCATGCTGGACCGGCTTGAAAACAATTCGGCTCCCTGTTAATCCTTCTTGTTCCACAGCTCCTGGTACACAAAATAGGCCTTGCGCAGCTGGCGCGTGAGCGAGCCCGACGAACCGTCGCCCCACGAGGCCAGGCCGTTATATTCGTGGTTCCAGCCGGAACCGTCGGGGTTGATGTTCTGGTACTGCTTCTGCCCGTCCTCCCACCAGTTGTCGGCCCAGGCGAAGGCGAACCCGCCGATGGCGTTCCCCGGCGGCCGCCGGCCGGCGCTATGCAGGGAGATGTCTTCCCAGTTGCGGCGGTGCACCAGGGCCTGGAAGTCCTCGTT
>CAYTIW010000062.1:0-10338 GCA_964438075.1 uncultured Planctomycetales bacterium | reverse complement strand
GACCGGCAGTGGCGCGGGATCGGCCTGATCCCCGCCAGCGGCCTGGGGCTGCGGGAAGATCACCGGCAATGGGACGCGGAGAAGTCCTTTGACGTCGGTCATATCACCGCCGGGGAGCCGAAGGTCTGCATCAGCGGGGAGGTCCTGCAGGGCCGCAAGCGGCCGGCCGACTGCCCGGCCTTCGCGACGGAATGCACCCCTCAGCATCCGCTGGGCGCGCCCATGGTCTCATCCGAAGGCGCCTGCGCGGCCTATTTCCAGTATCGCCGTTAAAAATAACATCCACCCTCCCGGTAGGGAGGAGGTAAAAAAAGGGACCGCCATGTTGATCAAAAAAGCCTTGTCCAGGATGAAAGACATCACTGTCTGGGATGCCGCGATCATGAAGGTCTGCCTCATCGCTTTTACGCTGATGGTTGCCAAATTGTGGCCGGTGGTATTAGGCCTGGCCTGGGGCTGGTATGCCGCTGTCTTCGCCGTGACCTATGCGTATCTGCTCTGGTTTTTCCTGAGGGAGAAATGAACGTGTGAGGCCGTGGGCACGTTTTTCCGTTGCAGATTTGAGCCAAATAAAATTGTATTAAATGTCATTATAATGTATACTTATTTTATAGATCTGTCCCTAAATAGGATAAATTATAATGATTAAGTTGAAGTCTTTAAGAAGGAATTCAATTAACCGCAGGGTAATCGCTGCCACTGTCCTATTCTTATTTTGTTTCAGCACCGTCGTAACACCTATTACGCCGCTCTACGCCCAGGATGTGCCGGGCCTGCCCGCTCCCGGAAAGATGGTCGGGCTGAGCCCGGAATTCTCCCCGCCCATCCTGAAGGGCATCAAGGTATATCCCGAGAACCCCTTCCGTTTCGATTTCTTGCTCGATAAAGGCCTTTCGTCCGAACTGGCAAACGAAGCTGCTCGTATCAAGGATGAGTCCGCCCGCCTGATCAAATATTTTCTGGTGTCGTTGACCGTCCCGGAAAAAGACCTCTGGGTTAACCTTTCCCCTTATGAGAAGGACCGGATCATCGCCAATGAGTTCGGCCTCACGGAAATGGGCCGGGACCTCCTGGCCCAGGATTACATCCTTAAACAGCTCACCGCGTCGATCATGTACCCCGAGGACGCCGTGGGGAAGAGATTCTGGCAGCAGGTCTACCACAAGGCTTACGAGCTTTACGGCACCACCGATATCCCGGTCGATACGTTCAACAAGGTCTGGATCGTGCCCGAGAAGGCGGTGGTCTACGAGAACGCGCAGGCCGGCACTGCCTACGTAGTGGAAAGCCGTCTGAAAGTCATGCTCGAAAGCGATTATCTGGCGATAGAGAAGAACGCCGGCCGGGACGTCGTAACCGACCAGGTCTCCTCCCAGAACAGCGAAACACAGGAACTGGCCAAGGCGGTGATCCGCGAGATCGTGATCCCGGAACTGGAACGCGAGGTCAACGAAGGCCGGAATTTCGCGCAGGTACGCCAGGTCTATAATTCGATCATCCTCGCCTCCTGGTTCAAGAAAAAGGTCACGGAAAGCCTGCTCGAAAAGGTTTACGTGGACCAGAAGAAGATCGCCGGAGTGGACGTGGACAACCCGGAGATCGCCAAAGAGATATGGGAACAGTATGTGCAGGCTTTCCGGAAAGGCGCCTATAACTTCATCAAGGAAGAGTTCGACCCCCTGACGGAAGAAACCATCCCGCGGAAATATTTCTCCGGCGGGGCGGAGTTCACCGACTTCGCCATGCGCACGGCCCTGGAGGTCCGTGCTTTGGATCCGGCCACCGCGGCTAAGGACCTGCAGGCGGTCAATACGGGCACGCTGGTCACGGTCTCATCCCTTTTTACGCCTATGGGTGTGCCGGCTACCGCGCTGCCTCTGTCCATCGATGTCAGCCTGGAGAAACCCGCTGTCGCCTTGTCGCATCTGCCCAGCAAGACCAGATTGGGGCGTATCTTGCGGGTCCTGGCCGAATCCGAAGGCGACCACCCGGGAGCCTACGCCACCACCCCCCAGATCCTTGAGCGGCTGATCACCCGCCTGAAAGAAAGGGGGCTGGTCAGGGAGACCATCGACGTTGAGGGCAATGCCGTCATCGAGATAGCTCCGGTTGAAGGGGACCGGCTCTACCAGGCGCTGGACAGATGGGTCTTTAATCCTTCCGACGGTCCGGGCGTAAAGGCGGTCAATTTCCAGTCCAGCCTGGAAGGAGAGTTCAAAGGAAAATGGATCATCATCGGGCTTGCGACGGGACTGGCCGACCGGGCGGTGCTGGAACACGAGCAGCTCGAGGCGAAGTTCCGCCGCGAGAACCCGGACAAAAGCTGGGTCTGGGCGCACAATAAAGTCGTGAGCGAGACCGGGGCGGGCACGCTTCTGGACGAGGGCCTGGCCCTCAAGGAGAACCGGCAGGATGCTGATCTGGGCACCAACTTCATTTCCGACTGGCTCCGTAAAAGCCAGGACAGGGTCGTGGACAAAGTCGAGGCCGACGAACTGGAAAGCCAGGGGGCGCGCATCATCGAGACCGATATGACCCTGGACTACGGCGGCATTATGAAGTGGAACCTGGAAAGGATATTCATCGATCTGGTCCAGAACCATAAACCGGCTGACGCGAAAGGCACCCGTGTAACGCTGCAGATCCACTTGAAAGACGGCCGTACCCTGGACATAATTTCCCCCGAGCTGAGTGCCGTTCCGCATGACCAGGTGGAAAGCATCGAGATCAGCGACGACGGCATCGGGTATGATTACGAACACCTGAAATATTTCCTGACCACCAAAGGATCAATGGAGGAAGGCGGAAAATTCGGCGAGGGATTGAAGATAGCCACGGCCGCCGCCATCAGCCAGAACATGTCCCTGGAATTCCGTTCCCGCGCCTGGATCGGGCGGCCCTTGCTCCGCGAAAAGATTTTGAACGCCGGTCATCCAAACGAGATAAAGACCAAGAACGTCATACTTGGCATCTGGGATAACGGGGAGATCAAAGGTTCCCGGACCTTCATCCATAACCCTTCCCAGGAATTTTTTGCGGTGGTGAAGCGGGGGGCAGGCCTGGTCCTGGACTTGCGCAAAAAATATCAGCCGGAGGCAAGGCTGGAAAACATCGGAGAGATCGTCGGCGAAAGTTCAGGCAAAACAAGTGTGATTTACGTGAAGAGGAACAAGATCTTTTCCCTGCCCCACAATTCGTTTGGGCCTTATACGGCTTTATTTGATTATAATTTATTCAAGGATGACGCCCTCAACAGGGACCGCGATACCCTTCCTAAAAATGTGGTGGAAGACGTTGTTTTCAGGCTGATCTTGAGTTCAGCTACTCCGGAAATGATCAAAAAGATGCTCCAGAAAGCCTACTACGTCCCGGAAAGCAAGGATATCCCCATCCCGGAACAGTTTTTTGAAAATGACGAATATCTGTCTTCTTACAAACTCCAATATATGTCTCAGGCGGATAAAGACCGGTGGGTATCGGTCTTCCATCAACTTTATGGACGCGATGCTATTATCGGCCTTACGGAAAAAGGTTATCCCGATGAAAGCACCAAGAAAGCAGTAGCGGCCAAATATAACGTGGTCTTCATAAGCGGGAACATGAAGTCGATATTGATGTATTGCGGGATCAAGGACACCAAATCGCTTTATTTCCAGAAAGAACTGAAAATCGACACGGGTATCGCGCTTGACTACCGGCAGGGCGCCTGGAGCTTTGAAAGGATACTCCTCGACGGAGTGCAGAATCACCTGAAGACCGACTCCGGCGCGACCGAGATACACGCCGAGTTCCAGGTCGTGGGGGAGGACGGATGGCGCGACCTGGGCGAGATCGAAAAATTCACCAACGAGCAGATCGCTTCGGTCAGGATCCGCGATAACGGCTTAGGTTATGACTATCCGCTTTTGGGCCTGCTCCACTCCACCAAGGACCAGGGGACAACGGCGGCCGGGGGCTGGGGCGAGGGGCTGAAAATGTTATCCGCCGCAGTGCTGAGAGAAGGGATGGGCATCCGTCTGAAGTCCAGGGAATGGGAGGCAACGGCAGGGACGGAAACCAAGTTCTACACTTCCTCTGAAGGCAGATCGATCGATGTCAAAGTGTTGAACTATGACATCAAGAGGTACCACCATTCAGAGGCCGGGGCCATGACCACCTTTTTTAACCTTAAACCCGGGTTGATCGACCTGTTCCGCGCTCTGAGTAGTAAGGTGCTGTCCCTGAACCCCGATTATGTGCCGGTAAGCAGATCTGTTAATGGTGAAATTGTTACCTTGGGTAAACCCGGTCTGTATGTCCAGGGGCTCGAATTCAAGGATGTGCTGCACGGGAACCATAATGTCCTTATGACGTACAACATCATTGGGATAGCCGATATCGTCACCTCTCCCGACCGTAACGTCCTGCACCCGGGCAAGGTGGACGAGGCCATCGGCAATATCCTGGCCACGACCGGGTCGGCCGAGGCCCTGCAGAGAGTCCTGGAGGCCGCGATCGACAATCCTCGGGCCGTCCGTCCCGAATTCCAGAATTACTCGAAGAAACCCGGTATGACCAACTGGGACACCTGGAAGAAAGCCTGGCTGAAACTGGTGCAGGACAGAGGCTGGAACCCGGACCGTCTGGTCCTGGGATCATTGAGGACCTTCCTCGACCCCGACGCCCAGATTTTATTTCGGAACATGGGCTACCAGGTGGTCTTCATCGAGTCTAATTTTGAGGATCTGGTCCACAGTTTCGGCGTGCCTTTGGATAAGGACCTCTTGGCGTCAGAATTCGAGTACACAACCTCTTTTACCCCGGCTGAGCAGGAGGTGTTGGCCTTCCGCAAGAACCTTGACGCGATGTTGATCAATGTCCTGAGGGCGCAGGATGCTTCCATAAACATAGACGATGTGGAGCGTAAAAGACATGCCGAATGGGCCGACCGGATCGAGAATGCGCCGAGGGAGATCGAAGTTTTCAGCGCGGTGAAGAGCAAGGTGACCGGAGTAAAGATCGCCGGCTGGCTGGGATACTTCAACCGTACTACTGAAAAGATCGGCGTATTGCAAGACAGCCTGGCCAGCAAATGGGCCTTTGCCATGACCTATATCCATGAGACACTGCACTGGCTATCCGGCGAGAACGACGACACGCGGGCTTTCGAAACGGCCATATTCTCGGTTCTGACCAAGGCCATACTCGAATTAAACAAAAAAGACACCGATGAGGCGATGATGAGCGCCCCGGGTGGTATCGACCTCAACATTTCCAAGATGGACTTCCAGGTCCAAAACAGCGGCGAGGCTATCAGGTTCAACATCGATCCGGCCCTGATACGGCAAATGCAGGACGCCACCGGATTGGTCCCGCTCATCATCGATTTCCAGCCGACCCAAAGCTTGACACAATTCATGGGGATCAAATAGCAGTCTGCCGCGCTCTCTTGCTCCGGTTATGAAAACGTTCCACTATCGACTTTTTTTTCTTTTCAGCGCGTCCCTGCTGGCCGCAGCGGTGTTGCTCCTGGGCCTGGGGCGTGATCCGGTGACGAGGCCCGATCGCTTCAATGGCCTTGGCTCGAAACAGATCGAGAACGATGACTTCATCATCTACCTTCCCTCCGGCCTGAAGGGTAAAGGCCCACGTCCGCTGGTCGTCCTTTTGTCACCGACCGCCGATCCCGATACGCTCATACGCGCCTGGCAGGGGGTGGCGGAAGAACACCGGTGGCTCCTTCTGGCTTCCAAAAGATTCCGCAACGGCATCGCCTGGGACGAAGAGTCTTCGATCTACTCCGGCATAAATAATTTTATCAACCGGCGAAAGCTGCCCTGGCCGGTCGACCGCCAACGAGTGATCGCCTCGGGCATATCCGGAGGCGGATGGGGTTCGCACAAGCTCGCCTACTATTATCCCGCACTGATCGCTGGAGTCGTGATCAACACCGGGATGATGGACGCCGAGTTCTTCCGGTCCCGCAGGGACCGGTGCCCGAAGGGAAAATTCGCGGTGTTCCTGGCCAGCCTGACCGATTTCCGTTACCAGGAGATGACCGACGACAGGGAATTCTTAAAAGGCCTGGGCTGGCGCACGAAATGGATCGAGTTCAGCGGCGGACATGTTTTCGCCCCGCGGGAGGCCTATTATCAGGCAGCCGCCTGGGTCGAACAGGAATGGGAGGAGCGTCCCTGATCCTCTCAGCTTTTGAGGCAGAAAGGGGACTCGCGGGATTTTCCACCTTCAAACATTTTTCCATTTTTATTGGACAAAGGGACGCGGTGCTTGTGGTAAACTAACTACGCCTAAGGGGGAGGTCTTTTACTATTCTTCCGGGTCGATCCGTTTTTCGATCCGGGAAAACCAAGCTGATTGGAGGTCCTATGATCTGTCCGGATTGTAACAGCCCGCTAGAGGTCGCCAGCTGCAAGGGCGTCATGATCCACGAATGCCGCTCGTGCAAAGGTAAATGGTTCCAGCGCCACGAGCTCAAACAGGTCCAGGAATCGATGGATGATGGCCTGCGTTGGCTGGATTTCGATCCTTTCGGAGACAAGCTCCCGCACCTCTATGTCGAGTCCGAAGGCAAGAACTGCCCCCGCTGCCGGAAGAAAATGGAGTCGCTTCGTTACCGCGATTCGCGGGTGGCGATCGACAAGTGTTCCGCCTGCAAGGGCGTCTGGCTGACTTCGGGGGAGCTGGTCAAGGTCATCCGTTATCTGGAAGGCCTGGTCAACAGCCAGAAGGCCGGTGACCTGGCCCGGGCCACCTTCCAGCAGTTCATCGAGGTCCTGACCGGCCCCAAGGGCGCGGCAGAGGAGGTCAAGGACCTGTGGGCCGTGCTCTATATACTAGAAGTCCGCATCGGCATCGACCACCCGCAGCTGGCGGCGCTGACCCGGAAACTTTATGAGTTCGCTCCTTACGTGTGACGATCCCGGGCCTTCAAATATTTTTCTGAAAACCAGCGCTTATCCCGCGGCACTGTGTAAAATGTGCCTATGAGTTCAGACCATATCCAGCGCACACCGGAATTCCTGCGGGCAGTCGACCTGTTCGAACATTCCAAGAAGCATATCTTCCTGACCGGGAGGGCCGGCACCGGCAAGTCGACGCTGCTCCAGTTCTTCCGCTCCTCGACCAAAAAAAACGTGGTTGTCCTGGCGCCGACCGGGGTGGCCGCGGTCAACATCAAGGGCCAGACCATACATTCATTCTTCAATTTCCGCCCCGACGTCACGCCCGCCACGGTGGGCGACATCCGCATCCGGCGGGCCCAGCGCGAGCTTTATAAAAGCGTCGACATCATTATCGTGGACGAGATCTCCATGGTGCGGGCGGACCTGCTGGACTGCATGGACCTTTTCCTGCGCCTGCATGGCGTGAACCCGGAGCGGCCCTTCGGCGGCATCAGGTTCGTCATGATCGGGGACCTGTACCAGCTGCCTCCGGTGGTGATGCGGGAAGAACGCGAGATCTTCAGCGGGCATTATCCCAGCCCCTATTTCTTTGACGCCAAGGCGTTCGAAGGCCTGGACGTCGAGTTCCTGGAACTGGAGACCATCTGGAGGCAGAAAGAGGACCGTTTCATCCGCCTTTTGAACTCGGTCCGGGACAACCAGCTCACCGAGGCGGACATGGCGCTGTTGAATTCGCGCTGCCGGCCGGATTTCGTGCCCCGGGACGAGGACCTCTACGTCTACCTGACCACCACCAACGACCTCGCTGACGGCATAAACCAGTCCCGCCTCTCCGCGCTCAAGGGCAAGCACTACGAGTATTCCGGCGAGATCAACGGCAAGTTCGAGAACCGGGCCCTGCCGACGCAGGAGAGGCTTTCGCTCAAGCTGGGCGCCCAGATCATGCTGCTCAATAACGACCCTCTGGGCCGCTGGGTCAACGGCTCTATCGGCGTGGTGACGGACATCATCCATGGGCTGGGGAACGGGGAGGGGGACGCCGTCCGGGCCCGTCTGGCCGAGGGGCGGGAGGTGGACGTCCTGCCCTTCACCTGGGAAGTGTTCAAGTTCGCCTTCAACCCCGAGACGGAACGCCTGGAGTCGGAGATCGTGGGCGCCTTCAAGCAGTACCCGCTCCGGCTGGCGTGGGCCGTGACCATCCACAAGTCCCAGGGCAAGACCTTCCAGAAGATCGTGATCGACATCGGCCGCGGCACGTTCTCGCACGGCCAGGTCTACGTGGCGCTCTCGCGTTGCGTTTCGCTGGAGGGGATCGTCCTCAAACGGCCGATACTCCGCCGGCATATCCTGATGGACGACCGGGTGCACGAGTTCCTGAGAAATTTCAAAAAAAAGATGCGCCAGCGTCATCTTGTTCTAGAATAGGGCATTGGATATTGGTTTTCGACAGGTAAAAATAGTCCCTGCCGACACATTTTCTAACAAGGAGCTAAGCGATGCCTAAGAGGGTCCTGATCGCCGACGACGAACCTACCATCGTGGCCCTGGCCAAGAACAAGCTGGAAGAACGCGGATACGTGGTCGAGATCGCCCGCAACGGCCAGGAGGCGTGGGATATCATCAAGACCCGGGACATCGACATCCTCATCACCGACGTGGTCATGCCGGTCATGGACGGGGTGGACCTCTACAAGGAGATAAAAAAGAACCCGCGCGTGAGCGATATCCCCATCGTCATCATCACCGACAACCGCATCTTCCGCGATTCCTTCCAGGCCCTGGGCGTGGAGCATTTCCTGCCCAAACCGCTGGACCCGGAAAAGCTCATCTACAAGGTGGAGACGGTGCTGGCCCAAGTGGCCCTGGGCCGCAAGAACAACCAGGTCCTGATACTGGGTTCCGATGAGGCCATGATCGGCGACATGGCCAAAGTGCTTGAGGAGCAGCAGCTCATCGTGGGGAAAAGCATGGATCCGATCGACTTTATACACACCTGCCTGATCCTGACCCCGCGCGTGATCATGGTCGATGTGCTGCTCAAGAGCGATATATCCCCGACCGAAGTGATCCGCGCCATCAAGGTGTTCGTGCGCATGCGCGACGCCCGGATCGTCGTCTTCACCAAGTTCGCCTCCGAGGATATCGGCAACGCGGAAGGCATCGAGCAGCTGCGCCAGATCAAGAACGAATGCCTGGACGCCGGTGCCACCCGGTATATCGGCCGCTACACCCCCGCCACTTTCTGGGATTCGGTCAAGGAATTCTTTTATTGACCGGCATTCCCCCTGCGGAAAGGAACGTGCGATGGGCCAAGACGCGGTACGTTTCAAGGGCAGGGAAAGTAATCAGCGATCGACTTACGAGGCCTACGAAGCTGACGATGCCGAGACCGCCAAGGCCTTTCTCGAAGCCAAAACCGTAGCGCAAGCCAATTACTATCTTATCGTAGACACGCCCGAGGGGGCCTGGGGTGCAGATGTGCACGGCCTCTACCTGGAGCGTTTGCTCCCGTTCCAGACCCGGCTGGACGACGCCACCTGCCTGGGGGATATCTGCCGCATGCCCGCGGCCAAGAACGCCGAAATGGCGGCCCGGGGGCTCACCGAGTCCTTTGTCGCCGGGATAAAGTGCGGGGCCTGCCAGCACGAGTGGAAGGACGCCCTGCGTTACCAGAAAGACACCGTGGTGAAGTGCCCCCGGTGCAAGGCCCTGAACCGGGTGTCCTCGGCGAAGGTTCAGGTCATATTCACCTGATGGATTGTTATTGCCGTAAAAGCCTTTGAATGGCGCAGGCGAAAAGAGCCTAAAAAGGGACATGTACTTTTACTTAAAAGTACATGTCCCTTTTTTTATCCTTTTTTCACAAGCTCAGCCAGCACGACCTTGGCCGCCCGCTGGCTGGCGCCGGTGGCGCCCAGTTTGGCACGCACGGCCTTGAGCTCGCGCGAGGCGGTCCGGAGCTTCTCCGGATCTTTGAGAAGGGACAGTATCGATGCGGCGACCCTGGGCGGCGAGGCCTTGGTCTGCAAGAGCTCTTCCGCGACTTTTTTACCCGCCACGATGTTGGCCAGGGCGATATAGGGTATCTTCACCACCAGCCTGGCGATGCCGTAGGTCGGCCAGGAGGTCTTGTAGACCACTACCATGGGTTTCTCCATGAGCGCAGTCTCCAAGGTCGCCGTGCCGGATGAAACAATACAGGCGTCGCAGGCGTTAAGGGCATTGTAGTAGTCCTCGGTAACGGTCACCGGGCAGGGCGAGCTTTTCAGGATGGGAGTAAATACGGCTTCCGGCAGATTCCTGGCCCGCAGAAGCAGGAACTGCGTGCCCGGTCTTTCTTTCCTTATCCTGGCCGCGGCCTTGAGCATTAGGGGAAGGTGCCGGGAGACCTCCTTCTGGCGGGAACCCGGCAAGAGGCCGACGACGCGTTCCTTCT
>CAYTIW010000061.1:4940-10460 GCA_964438075.1 uncultured Planctomycetales bacterium | reverse complement strand
TTTTCCTCAAAGTCGAACGGTACTTGGCCGCGATGCCGAAAAGGGACCAGAAAGGGATGGCCGTATAAGGCAGTTCAAAGAAAAGGAAAAAGTTCGCTGACAGCATGCAGTTAAGCAGGACGGCGCACAGCAGTATCCCCTCGAAGCTTTTCATCCGCACCATGTCGCGGACCAGCCCGCCCCACAACACCAGGACCAGCACGATCACGGCCAGCCCCACCATGCCGCCCTTGTAGATCAGGTACAAGAATGAATTGTGCGCGCCCAGCCAGCCGTCCTCGTCCTGGGCCGTGGAATAACCGTAGGCTTTCATCGACGGCGAACGGAGGGGATGACCGAAATCGAAGCCGAAGACCGGCTTCTCCTTCCAGTATTCGATCAACAGGTCGCGCCAGATATACAAACGGAACCTGGCGTTGTCCATGTCGACATTTATCGACCTGATATCCGCCCTGGCGGGTGTGAATGAAGGGGACCTGTGCGGTCGGACCGGCCAATAACCGTGATCGGCCATACCTCCCCGGCCGGCCGGCACGTTCTTTTGCGGGCTGACAAGGGCGCCGTGATCCGTTCTTGCCGGAACCGAGGCGAACGTATTATAAACATCGGAACGGTGAGCGCCGTTCAGAACCGGGGCTTTCCAAAGCTGCGCCGGGGCCTCCCGGACTACATAATCATCCAAAGACCAGTTCCCGCCATCCGGCGGTTTGACGGCGTTCCTTATATCGGGCTGGCGTTTCTCCACCACGCGGTCAGGATTATAAAGCTTGCAGGAAGGCAGCTCCCAGCTTGACACCGTGGCCGGTTCGCGCAGCCCGCTCAGGATACGCCGGGGGTCCACCCTGTTCCAGAATCCGGACTGGGTCGCTCTCGCCACAAAGACTAACAGCGTCATCAGGCCCAGCGCGATCCACAAGAATGTAAAATGCCGGCGGACGCGGATAGCCGAAGCCAGGGCGGCAAAAAGGAATACCGTCGACCCGACCGCCGCCACCACGACCGTCCTGACCCCCGAAAAAAAGGCATCGTACGGCGTCAGCAACAGGACCGCGGACAGGAACAATAAGCGCACCGGCGGCTCTTCTTCGCGACGGGCCAGGACCAAGGCCAGAAGCACCAGCGATAACGGCCAGAAAAAATGATAGCTATGGAAAAGGAGCACCACCAAGATCACCGCGAAAACGCCCCGGCGCTCCCAGCGGCCCCAGGCATGCGGGGTCCAGAAACAATAACCGAAAAGGGCAAAAGCAGGATAATAGAACATCGCCGCGTCGCGCAGAGCCATAGGCCCCCATTTCCAGTAACCGAAAATAGCCTTGAAAAGTACAAAGGCAACATAAACGCCCAGGGCCCAGCGCTCCTGCCCGATACGCCACTCCCGCCGAAGCAGCTTGAGCGCCAAAAGGACGGAACCGAAGGCCAGCAGTAACTCGCCGACAAAGATGGGAAAATCCAGGAAAGGCAGGCCCAGATAGATCTCGGCAAAGGAACTGGAGAAGACAACATAACCCAGGCCGGCCAGGGCGATGGCCCCGAGCCCCAAGTGATCGATCCAGGAACCTGTAGAGCGAGGATTTTTGGTCATTTTGCTTCTCTGAAATAGGCGGCCAAAGCCTGGGCCGCCAGGTCATGGCCTTCCTTGTTCCAATGCGGGTCGGTCTTGAAATAATAATCCAGCGGGCTGCCGCCCTTCTCCATTAAAGGCCGCATATCGACCACTTCCGCTCCCGCGCCACGCAGCAGCTCGATAAGGCGCTGGTGGACCGCGAGCTCCTCCAAATGGTGCTCTCCGGTCCACAACATCCGTGAAGGGATGATCAGCACCACGGACGAATCGACCGAACGCAAAATCTTCATGATCTCTTCCAGCGAACTGGCCAGGACCTTCTCGTCCAGGACATTCTTGTTCACCCGCCCTTCCAGGTCCCGCGCCAGACCTGACTTCTCCAGGTACCGGCGGAGAAAGGGGATCTTCTGCAGCTCATAAGAGAACGCCAGATAGACCGCGCTGTGGGACTTGAGGAATCCCCGCCAGTTCGTTTTCGCGGGGGAAAAGGACTTCTTGGGGACCGGAGACTGCTCCTGGCCGGCTATCGAATAATCCCTCAGGTCGTTCTCCACGCACAGGCCCAGCACCAAAGCAGAGACCCGCGCTCCCCGAGAACGCGCGTACTGCAAAAGCTTCTGGTAACCGAGCAGATCGCCGGGGATGGAGATATTGTAGACCTTGCGGCCCAGCAGCGCTTCCAGCCGGTCAGAATAACGTTGCCCGTCCGCCACCCCCCAGCCGAAACTGAAAGAGTCGCCCAGGACGAAAATGTCATCCCGGCCTGAAAGCGCAAAGTCCTTGGCGTCCCGGAAGCCGTACTGATTGAACCTGGAAAAAAGGTCATAATCGCCTTTGGGCGTCCGCTGGCGGATCACGTCATAGGGCCGTCCCAGATTGACACCGTCCGGATCGACATAAAAACATACCTGCCGGGCGGGGTCGTACCACGGGAACAAAGCGCGGACCGCGAACTCCAGCACTGTTATTCCCAGCACGGTCGAAACGGCCAGGACCAGCAAATTGAGCAGAGACCTCTTCATTTATCACCTTTCAGGCGATCGATAGAACGCAGGACCGCGGCCCAAACATCCTCGACCGTCACCTCCTCGAGGCATTCGGGGATGACCCGGCGGCAGTTGTCGAAACAAGGCCGGTCCGGGCAATCTTTGATGACCACTTCCGCATCCCTGCGGGGGCCGATGAAAGCCGGATCGCCCGGGCCGAAGACGGCGACCACCGGCGTGCCGACGGCCCCTGCGATATGCATCACCCCCGTATCGTTGCACACCAGGAGGTCCAGTTCGGAGATCAATGCCGCCAGCTGCCGTAACCCTGACTGGCACGGCGGGAGGCCCAGGTCCCGGGCCATCTCGTTGCCGTAGCCTTCCTGCTCCGACAGGACCACTACCCCGATATGCCGGGCCAGCAACCTGTTCGCGATCTCGCGGAAGCGCGTCAATGGCCAGCACCGTATCTTCTGCCCCGCGCCGGGATGGATACCGACCAGGACCGGCGGCCGGCCCTCGAACCTTTCGCGCACAAAATTGGCCGCCTCCGCCCGCTCTTCGATGCTCAGCTCAATAGATGGCCGCAAAGCCGTGGCAGGAACTCCAAGCAGGCCCAGCACCTGCCCCCAATGTTCGACGCGGTGCCGGGACCCCGCGGTCTTCTTTGCCCCGACATGCCGGCCCCCGATAAAAAAAGACAGAAGGATGTTCCGCGGGTCGCCGCGGGCATCCAATATAAGGTCGAACTTCTCCCGCCGCAAGGAGGTTATTATTGCCAAAAGCCCTTTCCAGTCCCATTTGACAAAATTATACTTGCCGCGGAAAGCCGTCCAGGGGAACTTAAAAACAAAAAAACGGGAAACCTCCTTGTTCTCCCTTAATATCTCCTGGCCGTGCCGCTGGGAAAGAACGCAGATCTCCGCCTGTGGAAAGGCCTCATGAAGCGGCTTCAGCACCGCGCTCATCATGACCACGTCGCCGATACCCCATAGCTCCATTATAAGTATCTTCTTTAACGTCTTCATCCTTGCCTTGCGCCCAGGACCTGGCGATAGATATCCCCCATGCGCTGCATCTCCCTTTCCACGGTGAAACAGGAGCGGACCCTGGCCGCCCCCTGCCCGCCCATATTCACGGCGCGGTCCGGGTCCCGGCCCAGTGAGATCAACGCGGCGGAAAAAGCCTTTTTATCGGCCGTGTTTACGAGGAGGCCTTCCTTGCCGTCAGTCACCACTTCCCTTATACCGCCGATATCAGATGCCACCACGGGCAGGCCGGCTGCCATGGCCTCCAGAAGCGTTATCGGCAGACCTTCCCTTAAAGAAGGCATGACAAAAATATCGTACGTCCCCAGGGCTTCGGCCACGTTCCCGGTCCACGGCCTGAATTCGACCTGCGTGTCCATGCGCAGCTTTCGGGCCAGTTCCTGCAGGGCCGGTTTTTCGATACCGTCGCCGCAAATGACAAAGCGGGCCGACGGCAGTTCACGGGCGACCAGGGCGGCCGCCTCGATGAACCGGTCCAGGCCTTTTTCCACGCTCAGCCGTGAAGCGGCCCCGAACACCGGGGCGGCCATAGCTAATGACCCACGCCGGGCCTCCCGCGATCGCTGCCCGGATGGCAGACTGATCCCCGGGTGTACAACTTCGATCTTATCTGCCGGGCGCAGCCCTCCCGCCTTGAGTTCCTGCGCCAGCTCGTTCGATACTGTGATAGAGAGCGAAAAAAAATCTTTCAAAAAGGCATTCAAAGACCGGAACAGGGCCCGCTTGGGAAAAGATATGGTGGAAGGCAGGAACTGGGCCTCGCACTGGCAGATGAATTTATCCGCCCCCGCCCAGCGGGCGGCCAGGCCGGCCAGGACCTGGGTCTGCGTCTCAAAGGCGTGTATCAGGCCGAACCTCTCCCGCCGGAAAAGGTCCCGCAGTAGCAGCACAAAAGGCACCAAAACGCGCTTTCGGGAGTGCGGGATGAAGATCAGGTCATCGGCGGCGACACCGCCGGAAAGCATATAATCGCGCAGCTCTTCTTCCACGGCGGAACAAAGGACCAGCTTGAAACTGAACTCTCCGCCGTTAAGACGGGTGTAGAGATTGCGGATGTGCAGTGCCGGCCCGCCGAGCTGGTTCAACGTGGAACAGACCACCGCTATCCTTGCCGCACCGGAAGACATGCCATCCCCTTTCCTCTATCGCCCCGATCCCCACAGCTTGACCATCCCTGACGCCAGGTTCTTCAACCCGGCCCAATGATCACCATTGATAAAAAGCAGCCGGCCGTAACGCATCTCGCACTTCGCCACCGTACGGCGGTTCATGTATCTCCCCTCCTCGCTCAGCGTTATCGTCTTTCCCGCGCGTTCCATCAGGGCGAGCTCTTCCGAGGCGATGGTGAGCCGGTACTTGACGGAAGACGTCATGCGCCCCGGGGAGATCCGCGATCTGCACAGATCCTCGTCGATCACCGCGATCCGGCCCTTAGCCGCCAAGGATAGGATCAGGGCATAATCCTGGGCGTAACTGTACTGCTCGGGATAGCCCCCTGCCGCTTCCGCGGCTTCCTTCCTGTACATGGCCGAGGAGTGCACGATCGGGTTCAGCCACCCCAGGCGGTCATAAAGCTCCTCCGTCTTGACCGGCGGCTGCCAGTGGTCAATGACCCGGCCCTGTTCGTCTATCCGCTCGGCCCATGTCCCGACCAGGACCACGTCCGGCCGGCTGTCCAGGAACTCGACCTGCCGCTTCAGCCTCTCCGGATGCGAAATATCGTCTGCGTCCAATACCGCCACATACTCACCCGAGGCCTGGCCAAAGGCATGCCGGAGGGCGGGGGTGCGTCCGATATTCTTCGGGAAAGAAAAGCCCTTTATCCTCGGATCACTATATCCAGCCAGGACCGCGGCCGAACCGTCCGTAGAGCCGTCATCCACCGCGACCAATTCCCACGCCGGGAAACTCTGCGCCA
>CAYTIW010000061.1:0-4840 GCA_964438075.1 uncultured Planctomycetales bacterium | reverse complement strand
CATCCAATGGAATAGCGGATACTGTCAAGCGGCCGGCAAAATGATATTTATTATTATGTTAAGAATTTACCGGCCCGGCCTCGTGAAAGTTTCCCGGCGACAACCCCTGTGCCGGCGGCTAGACCGCATCGCGCATAGAATGTTCTTCGGCCTGATGATAGTAAAAATTATTTTCCACCTCGCGCAACAATTTGCCCTTCAGGTCTCGCGGGGAGAGCAGCGGATCGGCGATCGGCCATATGATGTTGATATCCGGGTCGTTCCAGATGATATTGCGTTCCAGCTCCGGGGAGTACTCGCAGGAACAATAGTACATGATCTCCACTTCGTCGGATAACGCGCAGAAACCGTGCGCGAACCCGGCCGGGATATAAAGCATCTGTTTGTTCTCTTCCGAAGGACGTTCCGAGACCCAGCGCCCGAACGTGGGCGAGCCTTTCCGGATATCCACCACCACATCAAAGATCTCGCCTTTCAGGACGAAGATAAGCTTGTCCTGCGCTTTGGGATTCAGCTGGTAATGCAGTCCGCGCAGAACACCCTTCTGCGACCGCGAACAATTCACCTGGGAAAAGGTCACCTCTATGCCGTTCGCCTTGAACTCGGACGATTTATAGATCTCGGCAAAGAATCCCCTGCCGTCGATAAAGAACTTCGGCTGCACCAAAATGACCTCAGGGATATCTGTTTTCTTGAATTGAAATGGCATATTATTCTTCCGCTATCGTTCTTAAATGGTCGCCATAAGCTGTTCTCTGAGCCCGCCCGAGAGCGAGCAACTGCCTGGATACGGCCCGCGTGGTCGGCAACGGCCGAGGGTGCGCGCCGCCAGCGCTGAAAATGCCCTTCATATCGCCGGCTCCATTCTGCGCAGCGGGCGGGTGACAAAGCTGCCCATCCTTTTGAAAAATACCAACACCAGATAGAACAGGCTTAATTTATCGTACTTCAGGCTGGCCAGCCATATAAAAGGAAAATTCTTCAGCCAGATCAAAGGGCTCTTGGTCTCAAAGCTCGCCCAGATGAACGCGATGTTGAAACGGACCCGGAACTTTTCCCCCAGGGACAGGTCCACCCGGCGGGAAGCGGTGTAAAGCAAGGCGATCATTTCCACCAGGGTCGAACGTATGCCTGATACGCTGCGGACCGTCGTTGTGTGGTGGCGGAAATTGTTCAGACAGGAGGCGACATAATAAAAATCACAAACCTGCGACATGCGGCACCAGAACTCCCAGTCGGCGCAGACCCTGTAGTCCGGCGACAACCCTCCGGCGAGGGAGAAATATTTCTTCCTTATCAGCGCCGCGCTCATGTTGGGGATAACGCAGGAGATCAAAAAGAACCGCTGCATCATGCGGCTCGGTATCAGGGCGTCCTGTTCGCACAGTTCCTTGAAAGCCTGCTCGCGGGGCTGAAAATCATCGGAGAAGACCTTGCCGCCGCTGTCCACCAGGTTGCTCCGGCAGTAAGAGACCCCGATATTGTCCCGACCCGCCATCGCCGCGTGCAGGACCTCGATATGCGTGGGCTCGTCAAAATCATCGCACTCCGCGAACATGATGAAGTCGCCGCGGCTCAGACTGACGCCGAGGTTGGAGGCATTGGCGTACCCGCCGTTCTTTTCCAGGGCCACTATCCTGACCCGGTCGCGCCCCGCGTATTTGGCCAGGACCTCCCGGCTGTTGTCCTTCGAACAGTCGTCCACCACGATTATTTCCAAGTTGCGGTAGGTCTGGGCCAGCAGGCTCTGCATGCGCTGGTCAAGATATTCCGCATGGTTGTAGCTGGTGACAACCACACTGATCAGATCGTTGGTGTCCGCCGTCATGGGATCAACCCTTATTCGTTTTCCGCAGAGAATTCTTTACGCCCGCCGCCCACATATACAAGGCGACGAACATCTTTAATTGCGCTTTCTTCAGACCTGTTGCTGAACGGGCAAAATACCTTATCACCGCGTAAGGGACGGATTTGAGAATGAACAGGGATACGACCGAGTTCCAGTACTCCTTGTCCCGGGAATCATAATTGATGCTATACAACCTCCCGCTGACCTCGGTCCGCCCGAGCATGACGGTCGGCGAATCCTTGGCGCCCTGTATGGTCGAAAAATCCTCCATTTCCGGCTTGCACGCTATGTAGCCGTCGCGCAAAGCCGACTCCGTGATGTCCGTCCCCGGATAAAAGATCAGGTTATATCCCTGCAGGGAAAAAGGACGCGGGAACTGCAGCAGCAAGCCTATGGTCTCCTTGATGTCCTCAACCGTTTCATAGGGGTTATTGAAAATAAGGTCATAGCTGGCCCTGATGCCCATACGGTGTACCGCTTGCGCCACCTCCACCACTTTCTGGTTGGATATCGGCCGGTTGTAGACCTGCTTGTTGACCCGCTCGCTGCCGGTCTGGATGCCGATCTGCAGTTCCACCAGGCCGCTCTCCTTCAACAGCTCGATCTTTTCGGCGTTGAACGCCATCGGTTCGATGAGGGCGAAGAAAGGCAGGCCGATATGCTCCCGGTACAACTCCCTGAACTTGACAAAATCCTCCATCTTGCGGGCCACGAAGCTGTCATCCCAGAAATTGACGCGCTGGAGGCCCGGGAACCGCGCCTTGGCCATCTTCAACTCGGCTATCACGTTCTCGATGCTGCGCGTCCTCAGGTATTTCCCTTTACCTTCGTATTGTTTGCGACGGTAACTGTTATAACAATAACGGCAGCTGTACGGGCACCCACGCGAGGTCATGATACTGTACTCGGAATTGAATTGTTTCTCGTCGAACCTAGCAAAACCCGCGCCGTTAAGGACATACTGCGAGCTGATATCAAAATCGGGGAACGGGTACTTGTCCAGATCTTCTTCCAGATCCCGTAAACCGTTCCGCACAATGCCCTTATCTGTCTTGAACCAGATATTCTTTACCCCGGTATCCAGTTTACCTGTCACGGCCAGCCTTTGGTGCAATTCCAGCAAGGCGTCCTCGCCTTCCCCCAGACATATAAGGTCGGCATGCCGCAAAGATTCCTCGGGCTTGATATTCACATGGGCCCCGCCCCAGCATACCGGTATCCCCAGCTTCTCCTTCACCGCCCTTGTTACCTTCACGGCTGACGCATAGTTGTCCGTCACCAGGCTTATGCAGACCAGCGAAGTATTCTTCTCTTTGAGCAGTGCGGTGAGCGAGTCGAGGTGGGCCTGATCCAGCTCTCCCGGGCAGAAATAGCACGTCGCCCCGAAACCGTTCTGCTTCAGATAGGCGGATAGCAGCCGCGTATTAATACTGTTGGCCAAAAAAGAGATCAATGCTGTTTGCATAAAAACTTCCCTGAACGAACAAGCCGGGGCCCGACCGCTCTTTACCTACCAAAGGCCTGCTGCCGGCAGGTCAGCCACGAGCCCCTCAGACCGGCTCCCAGGTTTTAGTATCGTGGTCATATCTCTTGATCACCCGGGCCGGGGCACCGACCGCGACCGAATGATCCGGGATGTCGCTGGTCACTACCGCGTTCGCTCCGATGACGCAATTACACCCGACACTGGCCCCGATGACGCAAACATTCTCCCCGAGCCAGGACCCGTCACCGATACGCACCTCGGCCTTGAACCGGACGGGCTGATGCATCACCGGCACGCCTATGTCTTCGTAACTGTGCAGGTTATCCGAAACGTATACCCGGTTGGCGGTCAAGACGTTCTTGCCGAAGACCACCCTGCGGACAGCGGCGATGTGGTTAAAATCGCCTATGGCGCAACCTTCGCCTATGGTCAGTTCCGGCTCATGTTCGTCTATCTTCGTGGCAATGAGCCATGAATACGCCTGGATGATAGCATTGTCCCCGATCGACATATACTGTCTGCCGTCCAGCCGCAGAGGTTTATTGATATAAGCCTTCAACCCCAGATGCCTGTACTTATGGGCGTTAGACCAGTGGAACAAATTGACCTTCAGCAAGGAAAAGGCTGAAACAACCTTGTCGTCCTTTATTATCATAGGTCTGTCTCCACCAACAGGATTGACACCTATTTCAATTCACCCTCGGCCTTAAGCCGCTCGATGAATCCCGCCGGATCAGCGAACAAAGCCTGGTGCTCCCGCAGCCACTCCTCCGGCTTGTCCCACCACTTCGAAGCTGAAAGCGCCTTGATGACCTCCCCGCTGAAACGATACCGGATCAGTCTGGCCGGGATCCCCCCGACAATGGCGTACGCCGGCACGTCCTTCGTGACCACGGCCCCGGCCGCGATCACGGCTCCGTCGCCGACAGTTACGCCGTCCCGGATCATCGCGTTCTCGCCTATCCAGACATCATTGCCGATACGGATACGCTGGAAAGGGACATAATCATCCTTTTGGCTGAAAGATCTGGCGATCGGCTGCGTATTCGAATAGAAAGCGGGATGGGAACTGACCCTGTCGGTCGGATGCTGGCCCAGCCCGATACTGACCCGGGAGGCGATAGAGCAGAACTTGCCGATATCCGCATTGAGCACGGTGGAATTCTTCTGCACGAAAGAATGATCCCCGATGGTGGAATTAATGATCGAGGTGTCCGCGAAGATCACGTCATATTTCCCCAGGGAAGATGCCGGGTCCACGCAAACCCCCGGATAAAAATGACAGGTGGGATATTTCTTCCGCAGCCGGGCCAGGTGCCAGGAGCTCCGCAATTGTTGTTCTGCCGCCCTTGATAAATTCTTAACGAACGATATCAGCATGTCTTACACGCTCCTTGACCTTTGTCGGCCGTCCGCTGCTGGCGGGCCAGCTCCAGGATAAAGTCCAGATTTCGACGGGTGTTCTGGCCGTCCAGCGGCCCCCAGTATTTCTCCAGGACTTCCCG
>CAYTIW010000060.1:3286-10538 GCA_964438075.1 uncultured Planctomycetales bacterium | reverse complement strand
TGACCGTCCCGGTACAAGGCGCCCTGGTATACCAGGACTTTGAAGCGGACAACGGGACCTTGCCGCCTTACGGCAGTCCGGCCGGCACGGCGGCGGAGTACGGCTGGGGTTTCGGCCGGGCCGCCACCGGGCTCAACGACGATCATGACCCGGTCCACGGAGGGAGCCGGTCATGGAAGGTCACCTTACCCGCCGGTAAACCTCTCCAGGCCGGTACCGGGATCCCCGCCCAGTTCGAGGCCTTCAACGTCAATTTTGTCCCGGAATGCCACGACCGGCTGACCTTCTGGATCTGGTCGGACCCCTCGCAAGCCGGCGACCATACGGTCATGGTGAAGTTCTTCGACCAGGGAGCGTATAAGGAGCAGGGCGTCAGCGTGTGGACCGTCGAACAGGCGGCGTACCGTCAATGGACCAGGCTGTCCGTTCCTTTCAGCCAGTTGCCTTCGGACTTCAACTGGCACAGGGTGGACAAGATCGAATTCCTCAATTACTGGGACGGCACTTATTATTACGACGACATCGTGGTGGCGTCGACATCCTCGCCGGGGCAGGACCTGGAGTGCCTCACGGCCCGGATGTATATCTCCTGCCGTGACGGGCTCGACAGTTCTCCGGCCGCGTCGTCCGGAGAACCCGTCAGATCGTCGGTCATACTGGGGGTCCCTGCCGGGGACGTCCGGCGTTGCCATTCGGTCTTCGACCAGGACGTGGCGCTGGCCCTGGATGTCTGGCAGACCCGGGAGGAAAGGCGCCTGGCCGGCGCGGAGGTGATAAGGCAGAATGAGCCCCGTTGACTTCGCACTCATACAGAAGTGCCTGGCCGGGAATAAGGCGGCCTGGGACGAGTTCGTCCTGCTTTTCTCGGACCTGATCTACGATGCCATCCTGCGGACTTTCCGCCGTTACGGCCATGCCGGCCAGGATGCGGCGGCCGATCTGCATAATGATATTTTCGTCCACATCCTGGAGGAAGACGGCCGGGTGCTGCGGATCTTCGAAGGGCGCAACGGCTGCCGGCTGGCGCATTACTTGAGGACCATCACGGTGCGCCACACCGTGGATTACCTGCGCAAGGTCCGGCCTTCGGTCCCTTATGATGATGAGGTCGAACTGGCCGCGGATGCCGCCCTGGACGGGCGGAACGGCGGTATCCCCAACGACGTGCTTTCAGCCTTGTCCTCAAAGGAAGAGGCCGAACTGGCCCGTCAGCTTATGGGGGAACTGAGCGAGCAGGAAATCGAATTATGCCGTTTGATCTTCCTGGAGTCACGGCCGGCGTCCTACATTGCCGGCCGGCTGGGGATCAGTCCGGATAATCTTTATGTCCGCAAGAACCGTTTGCTGGATAGGCTGAGAGCCCTGGCGGCGGCCCGGGGCCTGGCGGGAAATGCCTGTGAGGTGCATACGAATGGAAAATGAAGGAACTCCCCACATATCGGTTTGTTTATCCGACGAGGATATCGCCTGCTGGCAGAGCGGGCTGGTCCCGTCCGGACAGTCCGTTCGTATCGGGGGGCATCTGAAAGATTGTGCCCGTTGCCGCGGGCTGGTCGCTGCGCTGGCGGCGGTGGCCGTCCAGCAGGAGGGCGAGGGTGTTGTCCAGGCCCCTGCCCAATTGACCGAGCGCGCGCGCAACCTCATGCAGGGAAGCGGTCTGGAAAGGATCATGGATGCGGCGGTGACGATCGCCGACGGTCTTTACCGGTCGGTGGAAACGACCGGGCAGGTACTTTTCGCCCCGTGGCTTCCCGCCGCTGTGGCCCTGCGCGGCCCGGAAGCCCTGGCGGGCGGAACGATAGTGCTCGAAGCGACCCGCGGGACTACGCGCTGCCGCCTCGAACTGAGCCGGCAGGACGGCGGACGCCATAACGTCAGCGCCGTTCTCCACGATGTCAAGCTGGGCCGGCCTGTCAATGGGGTCCAGTGCGTGCTGTATCTGGATGAGGCTGAGGTGGAGTCGCAGACGGTCCGCGAAGGCCGGGCCCTCTTTGAAGACCTGCTGCCGGGTCATTACAGGATGGAATTCACTTTCGGCGGCGGTCCGGTCAGGGAGCTGACCTTGTGCCTGGTGACGGTATGACGGGCGGGCCGTCTCTGGTGCTGGATGTTTCCAGATCGCAGGGCCATCTCACGGCGGGGCTCTCCGAGACCGGGGCTACGGTACAGTCTTATGAGACCGTCCCGGCGGACTGGGACGAGATATCCGCCATCTCTTCCTGCATTCTCGGCTTGCTGGAGAAATCCGGTGAGCTGGGCGGGCTGGCCGCCGGGGCCGGGGCTGACCTTAGAAAGCACGGCCGGCTGCTCTACGAAAAGATCTTTCCGGCAGACTTGAAACGCCGGATCAGCGCCTTACCGTCCGCCGACCTGACCTTGCTGATAGACGAGCAGCTGGTGTTCATTCCCTGGGAAGTGCTTTTCGACGGCCAGGACCTCCTGTGCCTGCGGTTCAACCTCGGCCGGTGCGTCAAGACCAGGCAGCCGCTGCAGCGCGCCGCTTCCAAGCTTCCGGATACGGCCTGGAGGATGCTGGTCATCGCGGACCCCAAAGGCGACCTGCCGTCGGCCGCACGGGAGGCCGCCCGCATACGTCAGGAACTGGCATCTTCCCCGGCCGTAACCCTTACCAGCAAGACAAAGAATGTCCTCAAGAAATATTTGAGCCGTAACATACACGAATGCGACATCCTGCATTATGCCGGACACGCCGAGTACGATTTCACCGATCCGCACAACAGCGGCTGGCTGTTCGCTGACGGTAAGCTGACCGGACGGGATTTCATGGGGCTGGGAGCCGCGGCCCCTTTGCCTCCGGTGATCTTCATGAACGCCTGCCGTTCGGCTTTGCATACCCAGCAGGGCCGGGGCGACGGCAAAGAACAGCATTTGTTCGGCCTGGCCAATATACTGCTCGCCGCCGGGGCCCGTTATGTGATCGGCGCCATGGGCCGGGTGCCGGACGGCACGGCCTTGCTGATGGCGTGCCACTTCTACCGTCATCTGGCGCAGGGACAGCCGGTGGGCGCTGCCTTCAGGGAGGCTCGCCGTGATGTCCGCGCCATTGCCGGAGAGGATGATCTCTCCTGGGCCGGATATATCCTGTACGGCGTTCCGGCTGCCTGCATCGTCAACGGGAACAATGGTGCCGGTGACAGGGGACTGCGTGCCGGCGGGTCCGTCAGGCCCGGGCGCGGCCGGCCGCGGGCGGTCTGGTATTTTCTGGCGATAGCGCTTTTATTGGCCGGATGGTCTGTTCTGGTCCAATTCTGGTACCGGGAGCGTGCCGATTCGGGCATCCGACAGGCCCGGCAGGAGCTGGCGGCAGGACGGCAGGAGAGCGCCGTCAGATATTATGAGCGGGCATTGAGCCAAGCCCCCGGGCGACCAGAGGCGGCGCTGGAGCTGGCCGGGGTTTACAGCCGGAGTCGTGAACATGCCAAAGCGGCCGCGGTCCTGGAGAGGACCCTGGCGGTGGTCAAGCGGTCCGGAAAAGATACGGAGCTCAGGCCGTTGACTTATGCCCTGGCGTCGGAATCTTTTTTGCTTGGCGATTACAGACGCACTGTCGACCTGCTCGGATCGGTACTTCCCGGCGGTACAGATGAGCCGGCCCGGTCGGTGTCCTGGTATGAATTGCTCGCTCATGCCTCGGCCCTGGCCGATGACCATGAAGGAGCGGACAACTGGTATGTCCAGGCCAGCAGGCTGAGCCGGGAGCATTCATTGGGTCCGGCCCGGCTCAGGATAGTTCTGGCGCAGGCTGATAACGCCTGGGAGGCCTATGTAGTTTCCCGCATGTCACCAGGCCCGGGAGGACAGCACGCTGTCGGGTCGCTGCCGTCCGTGATCAGATCATACGAGGAGGCCGGCGAGGAGGCGGTACGGCAAAAGGATGTCCTGGCCCAGGCCCGGGTGGCAGAAGGCCTGGCCAGGGTCTACCGGCTGCAGGATGACTGGGGCCGGGCCGTCCCGTTCTATCAAAAGGCGATCGCGCTCTGGAATTCGCTGCCCGTGCTCACTTGGGAAGAAAAGGCCCGGTTATTGAACGCATATCTGGACCTGGCCGGAGGGTATGTTCAGCCCGGTCTTAATTTTACCGAGGCCTTGCATTCACTGGACCAATTCAGGAAGCTGGCCGAGACTTTTAAAGCGATACCGGCGGAATTTGCGCCGTCCGTCCATATCCTGGAGCGGAAATTTGAGCTCTTCCTTTCGCAGTTATCCGGGCGGGGATACAAGAACAGTGACCTTTACAAACGAGCCTCGGTGATCTATGATCGTTTTATCACTATCCCTTATCTGGATCCGTAACTAAAAGGAGAAGGTCAGGAGTTGTAAAATAGCTGGAGCTATTTCATTCTGGCAGGACCATTTTGCGTTTATTTGCATCGCTTTCCATTTATAGCAACTTTCATTCACTATTGAGCAAACTGTGAGAATTAATAAAAAAACAAAGTATTTTTGTTAGATTTAACGTAACAATACGTCAGATAGGTTGCAGGGAAGAGATCGCAATTTGACTTTCTCCAATCGACATAAAAGAAGTAAAGGGTTTTGACGAGGGGGCCGCTGAAGCGGTTATCCCGTTATTAATTGATCGAGGAGCAGTGTTTTTCGAAAAAGCCAAAGCTGAACTGGAGGAAAAAATGAAGAAAATAACGGGTTTGGTCATCTTTTTGTCCCTGATGCTGGCAGCCCAGCTGAGTTTTGCCGCCTCCGATCTTCGAAAAGGGCTTATCCTTTTTTACCCCTTTGATACCGATGGCGGAGGCACGGTGGAAGATGCCAGCGGACAGGGGCACACCGGCACGGTCAACGGGGCCGCGTTCACCTCGGAAGGCCGCTTCGGCGGGGCGTACTATTTCAATGGCATCGATAATCATATTCTGGTCGGGGACCTGGGCTACCATGCCAACGGCACCATCTCTTTTTGGATGAAGCCCGAAGCGGTGGAGAACTTCCGTAACGCTTTCACGACCGCCTATGCCGACTGGGACGCCTGCATCCGCTTCGAGGAGGGCGGCGACGGCCATTTTGTGACCGGCGCCTTAGGCCTGGGACAGGGAGGCTGGTACACCAATGCCCTGGCGCCCAACACCTGGCATCATGTGGTCTATGCCTGGGACGACCAGTATGCCTACGGATATTTCGACGGGGCCTTGGTCTTCAAGAACCCGCACCCGGATCCTTCCTCGCTGGTACACCCGGATCTGCCTTTGACTGCCGGTGAATACAGAGAGATCACCCAGAACCTGCGCAACGTGGCGATCGGCAACGGTTATGACACTTCATCCGAGCGTTACTGGAAAGGGTGGGTCGATGAGGTGCGGGTCTACGACCGGGCGCTATCCACGGATGAAGTGCTTAAACTCTATAAGAACACCGACAATGAGCTGGTCCTGTATTATTCCTTTGACAGTGCTCCCGAGAACGGGGTGGTGGCGGACGAGAGCGGTTACGGTAACAACGGCCAGATGAACGGCGGGGCGGTCTATAAGCCGACCGACGGCAAATGGCAGGGCGCTTTGGAGTTGAACGGCACGGACGCTTTTCTCTTCGTCAATCAGGCTCCCTCCTTGAATGTGGGGCAGGAGCTTACTTTCTCCGCCTGGTACAAGGTCTATGACCGCAGCCAGACCGAGCCGGACCCGGGTCTGCGCCAGAATCCTATACTGGATTACAACAATGCCGGTGTTTCCGGTGCGCACATGTGGACCGATGTTATCGGCTATCAATGGAACGGCCAGGGGACCGGCGCCAATCTCGTGCCAGTTACCGGTGAGGAAGACGGGTATGTCATAAGTACCGACGACCAGTCCAAGGACGTCTGGCATCATCTGGCGGTCACCTATGACGGCCAGACCGGCGTCGGCCGGGTCTATGTTGACGGAACCTTGCGCGCGGAGCGGCAGATGGGCCAGTTCACCCCGCAGACCGGGTTCGACCTTTATGTGGGCCGCTCCCTGGGGGCTAATGTCTACTTGAAAGGACTTATCGACGAGGTGCGCATCTACAACCGCCCGTTGTCTCCCCAGGAAGTGCGGGCGCTGTATGATATGCATACATTAGGGAGGGTCTACCAGAACTTCGAGAACAACAACGGATCCTCGCAGTACGGCTGGGCCATCAACGGGGCCACGGCGGTCCGGTCGACGGTCAAACATGCAGGCGCCTATTCCTGGAAAGTAACGTTCACCAGCGGATGGGGCGGCACCGGGATACCTTCCCAGGTGGAGACCTGGAATTTCAACGCCCAGCCGGAACGTCATGACCGCTTGACCTTCTGGGTGCGGGCGGTCCCTACCGCCAAGAACACCAAGTCCAGCGTGCGGGTGCGGTTCTTTGACCAGAGCGGCGGGACATACCATACCGACGGGTTCGAGCTCAGCGCGACCAGGAAGGCCGTCTACAACACCTGGACCCCTTTGACGGTGCTTTTCTCGCAGCTGCCCAGCGGTTTCGACCTGACTAGGATCGACAAGATACAGTTCGTCTTCACCAACGAGGCGGATACCGACCCGGCGCCGGGGACCTATTATATCGACGACATACAGATCGAGTCCCAGGACCGCTATTACCAGGACTTCGAGTCGTGGAGCTGTTCCAGCACCAACCCCGGGGATTGCGGCTGGGCCTGGAACGGCACCATCAACGTGGTCACCGACCAGAAATACAGCGGGGCACAGGCCTGGAAATTGACCGGCTCCGGGATATGGAACGGGACGGGCATGAAGTCGCAGGAGAAGCGGTGCTCTTCTCCGACGGACATGTGCTTGTTCCAGGATTTCTGGTCCGTGGACATGGTCCCGGGCCATGCCGTACCGCCGAACGCTGACCGGATCACCTTCTGGGTCAAGGAGCTCAGTGCCAGCGGCCTGAGCAACACCGTCGAGGTCAAACTCTTCGACCACGGCGATTACGCCGACGGCACGCCGGGCGCCAAGATCTGGACCAAGAGGAGCGGCGATTACAACGGCTGGACCCGTTTGTCCGTCCCGGTCTCCACCATAACGGCCAGTTATCCCACGCTCGATCTGTCCGATATAAACCGGGTCGAGTTCAGCCTGTACTGGAACGGCGACTACTATTTTGATGATGTACGGATGGCCAAAGGCCGGGAGGTCAAGATCGATCCCCAGTACCTGTCCTCCGGAGTGGTCTCCTGGACGCCGGTGGTGGGTGCGGCCAATTACACCCTGCAGCAGAGCCTCTCCGGAGCTCCGGGGTCGTTTACGACCATTTATTCCGG
>CAYTIW010000060.1:0-3186 GCA_964438075.1 uncultured Planctomycetales bacterium | reverse complement strand
GCTGACCCAGGCCTGGTATAGGGTCAGGTGGGAGACGGCCAGTGATGCGGCCAAGAACCTGGTGCCGTTCTATTCCGACTGGAGCGATACGGCGTACTATCTGCCGCGTCCTGTACTATTGGTCAACCGGGCCTTACAGAGCGGCTGGCTGGACTGGTCCTACATCCCGCAGGCCAATGCTTACCAGATCCAGGAAGGGACTTCCAAGACCGGACCGTGGACACTTTTATATCAGGGGGGCTTCCGTATCCCGCCGCCTCTGACCGCCACTCTGGGGAAATGGTACCGCATCCGGGGGTTGAAGGTGGATGCCGCCGGGACTATCCTCGATTCGGGGACCTGGAGCCCAGCGCTATTATATAACCCCAACAACTTCATCAAGGCCGTGGGCAAGACCCTCAAGGACCGCAACGGCTCCGGCAGCGTGGTGAAGATGCGCGGGTTCAACCTCGGCAACTACCTGCTTCTGGAATCATGGATGTTGGGTGTGGCCTGGACCCTGGAGCCTCAGGTCGTCATGGATGCGGGGCTCGATTATGAAAGCCTGGTCCCGGCCCTGACAAATGAAAAAGTGAACAAAGCTGAATTGGGAAGTGACGGGCATTTGCGGGTCTCGTTCCCCTTCAGCAGTTTCAATGCGGAACAGAAGGAAGAGTTCCGCAATATAGTACCGGGCTTCACCGATGAGCAGTTCGCGACACTGGAAGGGATCATGCAGATGCCGGACGACTGGCAGATACGTCAGGCCCTGGGCGATCGCGCCAAGGCGGTGATGGAAACGTTCCAGAACGCTTACATCCAGGACGTCGACCTGGACAGCATCATGAAAATGGGGGCGAACTTCATCCGCCTGCCCATTTATTACCGTGACATCCGGGATATAGATCAGCAGACCGGACAATGGGTCGAGGGGAGCGATTATGATTTCCGGACCCTGGACCGGATCATCAATCTATGCGGGGACCGGGGCATCTGGGTATTGCTGGACCTGCACGGGGTCCCTGGCAGCCAAAGCAAGGAGTTCCATACCGGAAGACGGAACTACAATAAGCTGTTCGCCCAGGACGAACTGGGCGCGCAGTACCGTGAAAGGGCCAAGGAGCTCTGGCAGGCCATAGCCCAGCATTACAGTACGAACACCACGGTGATGGGCTATGATCTTCTTAACGAACCGGTCGGGTTCACCGCTTATTCCGCGCCTAACGATTACACCTTACTGCGTAACCTGTACAATGATCTTTACCACGCGGTACGCGACGCGGACAAGGGCGCGGACACCAAACACGTCGTGGTCATGGAAGGGGCCTGGGACTGGGACTCCCTGCCGCCGCCATCGCAGATGGCCTGGCAGAACGTGATGTACCAGTTCCATTATTACTGCTGGGCGCCGCCCGAAGGCCAGGCGCCGGTGGCCGGACAGACCTGCCCGTCGGAACCCGTGGCGGACCAGATCAGTTATCAGAAGGCGTTCATCGACGCCCACCTGGCCGCCTCCCTGCAGAACGCTTACAACGTGCCGGTCCTGATCGGTGAGTTCAACGGCTTCGGGCAGAAGGAGGTCTGGCAGTATTACATGCAGCAGTTCAACCTGAAAGGCTACAGCTGGTCGGTCTGGTCGTACAAGAATCACAGCCATGGTTCCAGCTGGGGCGTGTACGATCACCTGAATTACGACGAGGCCCAGCCGGACTTCAGTTATGATACTCCGGAGGAGATCGGACGGCTGCCGGATTTTCAATATGACACGCCGGAAGAGCTGGACCGCAAGCTGAAGAAGTACGACACGTTGCGGCACCATGTGCCGAACAGCAGTCTGATTAATATTATTAAGACTTATTTCTAATAAGTCAGGACGGGCAGTAATATCCTACCCGCAGGACTTCAAGGCACTGGCAGGGAGCGATCCTTGCCAGTGCTTTGTTTTTACGCTGGGCTGTCATCATTGTTGCAGAATCAGGCTTGACTTATCCCAGCCATTGGGTATTCTGGATTTTATTGGAAGCGCAAGGCCGGGCTGTTTTTTTCACCAATAAAAGGAGTTGGAAATGTTCAAGATAGACAGGACAAGAAAGAACATCCAGCTGGGGATAGTGACGGTCTTTTCGGTCGCGTTATGCCTGGCGCTCCCGGTCGGCCAGGCCTCGGCCAGGGAGCGGAAGTCTTCCGGCACATATAAAGGCCGCCGCGGTTCTTCCGGGACTTTCCAGCGGAAGGCCGACCGCAGCAAGGGGAAGGCCAGCACTTCCACTGCCTGGCAGAACGAGCGGGGAGAGGGCAACCGCCAGACCGCGAAGGAATGGGACCGGTCTACCGGAAAGGGCAGCTATTCATCTTCGACCACGACCGCCACCGGGAAGACCTCTTCCCGTCAGGGGACGGTCAGCAAGAATGAGGACGGGGCCTATTCCCAGCAGGGCACTATCACCGGCCCCAAGGGCAAGACCACCACCGTGGACCGTGATATTTCCAAGAACGAGGACGGGAGCCGTTCCGTCGAGACCACTTATACCGGCCAGGACGGCAAGACCCTTACCTCTGACAAGACTATCAACTCCGGCGACGGCCAGCGCAATGTCACCGGCAGTTATGAGACCAGTACCGGCAAGAGCGGCACGTTCACCGCCGAATCGGGCGTGCAGGACGGCAAGGCCGTGACCGACCGCTCGCTCACCGACCAGGACGGCAGGACCTGGGGCCAGCATGCCGAGGTGGGCCGGGACGGCGGCACGGTGACCCGGGATGTAACCAATACTAACCCCGACGGCAAGAGCAGGTCTTTCAGCGAGAGCGTCACTTTCGACGCCGTCCCGCAGGACGGAGAGGCCGCCCCCTGAGCGCGGGCGTGGGAGCCGGGGTATCATTTCAATCAGCTTATAAATCAAAGCGAGGAGATCAATATATGGAACAGGTCAAAATTCATCTGGACGAAAAAGACATCCCGCGCCAGTGGTATAACCTGGCGGCGGATCTGCCGACACCCATGCTGCCGCCTTTGACCCCCGACGGTCAGCCGATAAAGCCGGAGATGCTCGAACCCGTGTTCCCGCGTAACCTCATCGACCAGGAGGTCAGCCGCGAGCGCTGGATCGATATCCCGGAGGAGGTCCTGGAGATCCTTTACCGCTGGCGCCCTTCTCCGCTCAGGAGGGCGGTTTATCTGGAGAAGTTCCTCAAGACCCCCGCCAA
>CAYTIW010000059.1:0-11133 GCA_964438075.1 uncultured Planctomycetales bacterium | reverse complement strand
TGGTAGCAGCAACAGCAGACGAAGGTGTGAACGATAACCCTTCACTCCCGTTGGCGGGGTATCCCACTACCTTGAGTTTTCGCGTAGCAAACCCGGTTAAGTATGGCTGGTCACCCGCCTGGCTGATGGTTGCAACCTGGGTTCCAGCATTGTTTCTTATCGACCACGTTACAATATCCGCAGTTGTCCCAGGTGTCGTCACAAATGGTGGCTCCGATCCTGTGAAACCTTGTAGTGTCATCCTTCGGAATGATTCCAAATTTACGGCTTGCCCAGTTTGCGTTATATAAGCAGTGGCCGCGTTATTCATATCGTCAAACCTCCAAACCTGGCAAGTGTTTGCACTGATGGGCTTGGAACGAATTGCCCAACCAGCTCCAAGTCCATATCCCTGCAGACTCAGCGCACTACCAACACTTGATCCGCCACTATTCGCGATTAGGCGTATTGCAGTATCATCGGTTTTGTTTAACTTGGGCGTCAACGCGGTGGTAACTGCCTGACAATTCGGGTAATGTTCGGGGACAGCGTCAATCACCGTCACTTTGTTCGCTAAATCCTCAGAATTTGCTATTTCATCCGTTAATGCATTTGCTAGAGCCTGGGTTTGAACCAGAGTTGCATAAATTGTTGGAGCGTCGGTAATTTTAAGATAGGTGCTGGGCGCGGAAGCAGGTGGAGCTCCTGCATTTCCTCCAGCGTAAGCGTAAAATGCGTTTGTTGGCGTGTACGTCGCTGATGCGGCAGCTGGTGGGTGCGTGTCGTCTCCTCCGGCGTAATTATAGAATGCGGTTTTGGTATTGTATTTGTCATCAGACTCTGCTTTCGTGTACGAATCGCTTCCACCGCCATCTGAGTTGACAACGTATACCGGTATTGGCTGATTTGGTCCTGTTGCATAGTTGGTTGAAACATAAACAGGAACAGGAGCAGCCATTTTAAAAAAATGAATTGCAATAATTCAAAAAAGTCTCAGCAAGGCAACACCCTCTCTCGCCCACACCCCCACCTCCACCCCCCACCCCCCCCCCACACCCCCCAACCCTCCGTCCTGAGTAGAATTGATATTTTTATTTTTCTTTTTTTTCTTTTTCTTTTTTCTCTCAGCAAGGCAACACCCCGCCTTTTTTTTGCTCAAAAAAAAATATCCCTTCTACTCGGGGACGTATGGTTATGGGGGGTTTGTTAAACCGTATAGTTTGTGGGGGGGGTTGTGTAACAGGGTGTTACAAAAGATAATGTTCACCCGGTTCGTATACATCAGAATGAAAAACACTACCCGAAAAAATTATGGGTCCCAATTTATTATTATTTCATATTGCGCTTTATTTATGAAAACTAAACCACAATCCAACACCCATTCCAGCGAGTGTCGCCGCTGCTCCTCCGATAAGGATGATGATCTTGAGTATGTTCGCGTCCTCTTTCTCGCTCTCAGCGGACAGTTCTTTAGCAACACCATCAAGAGTGCCCGTGGCCGTGGTGCACGCGTCTTGCAATCCCCCGTCGGCGAGTTCTTTGATCTCTTTTACCAATTCACCTGAGTTGTATTTTTTTACCTGGTCAACGATATTTTCAACAGTTTGCATTTAAAAAAGAAAAAATCTGACTTGTATTTTACTCTCTTTCCGCAGCTGGATCCTTTTTCTGCACGTATCTTCCGATTTTATACAGCAATCTCTGTCTCGAAATTGGCAAATTTGGATTAACATATGTTGCCACAGCCCTCGTAATTTTTCTTTCAGCTCTTTCTGCCGGAATTGCTGCAAATGCGTTTACACCCTCTCCTTGAATAGGCGCATATCTCCACGGTCCACCCGTAATTGTTCCGTTTGTCAAAAAGAATGGCTTGCTTAAATTTTGCAGTGTCCTGGCATCGTCCAATTTATATGGAGTATATTTACCAAATATCATTCCTTTTGCCGGTCTCATTTGATAAAATGTCCCATGTTTCGCAGATGCAATTCGTGCTGCTTCGGCTTCATTTGCATATCCAAATGGTCTATTTACCAGTTCTTCTTCATTTTCCGTTTTTCTTCGTGCAATTCTTTCAGCTCTTTCTTCCTTTTGGTCATCCGTTATTTGTGTTCTTCTGGTTGCGTACAAATCTTCTCCCGTTTTTCCTATGCTACTTTTAATTCTAAGTTGCCTCAAAGCATTCAATGCTGATCTTCCGGCAGCTTTGATTTTCGGATCCGCATTCCTTACATCTTCTAATACTTTTTGAAGTGTAGCATCATCATTTTTTATGGAAACTCTGTCTATATACTCCGTCGCTGTTTGGTAATGCTTCAACGGTTCCAATTCCATTCCCATTATAACCATTTTTGCTCCACGTTTTTCGTTCATCCACTGTTTTGGCTGTTCACCCGAACCTGCAGCCGCCTCTGCAGGCGCCTCTGCTCTTCTTTTTTTCGCTTTTCCTTTTACAACTGGAACGTTCTCGTTTGGAAACATTGTTGCTATCGGAGCTAGTGTTGGGCTGTGCTGCATTCTAATTATTTTCATACACATGATATTTTTTTTTCATACTTGTAGTTTGTAAAAAAAGAAAAAATCTGAATTGAATTTATTTCGAATTTTTCTCTCACTGCTTTTGCGAATTTTCAGACCACTCATCCAAAGTGCTTGGCATTTCCTGTGCTAATGTTGGTGTAGGAGGTGGAGTCTCGATGTTCACTGCTTTTTCGGAAACTGGGACGGCAGGTTCTTGATGTCCTCCTCTGTCAGCTCTTCTCCTGTTTTCTGAAGCCTGTACACCACTTCTGCTTCGATCTTTCTTATTCTTATGACTGGTTCTCCGTACACTCCTTTTGGCAAGTCTTTTGGTCTTCCGCTCTCCCACACTCTGTCGCTTGACAGGTACTTCTGGTTCGCTCTCCTCGCTTCCGTCAGAAGCAGATCCAGATCCGGATTCAGAGGCTTCTGAGCTGAGATCCCCGTCTCTGGGACGCCTTCCACCCACTCGAACGGGAGCCTCACTCTCACGTGCTCGGAAACACCGTGATAGGGTCTGCACCTTTGGAAAGCGGGTGACTGCAAGGCTACTGAATTGGCTCCACAGTAAGAGTAGTTCCTCGTTTGAGCACTGGAGGACGTACCTATAACATAGATTTATACATGTCCGTGAGTATTTTCGTGTAGAATGCCCAGTCAAGTTCAACACGTTGTTTGCCACGTATATGTACATGTTTGTTTGGAATAGTGACACCGGTATACGCCGCAAATGGCGGATAGTTCTCCGGGTTGTAAAATTCCAACCAACGTTGTTCTTCTTCAAGACAAATTGGGGTAAACATGTCCTCAAAAGGTACAACGACCCACCCATCATTGTCTCTCAAACGAACCATGAACATTTGTTTTTCTTTTCCCCACCCGGGGCGTCGCTCAAACCACGTGGCAAACAAACATGGGTGCTTTTCCGGTAGGTGAATGATTTCTATACCAGATGTACTCTCGGTAGGGCTCTCGGGGTTCGTCGAGTTCGGCTTCTCCTCCAGGGCAGATGACACTCCAGGATGGATAGGGATATGATTGGAGGCTTCTCCCAATGGCAGTTCCGATGTACTCGCTGATGCTGAACTGGAGGTTTTTGGAGACGCTGGCTCGCAAGTTGTTGAACATGCTGATGAGGCCGCGGAGGCGAAAAGCTCTTGAACCGTATCTTGGGAACACGAAGCGCTGCTTTCCACACTTTCCACTCTCTGTCTCTTGCAACTCTGGCTGTTGATCTTTGGCATAGGGGATGATGTCGCGATAGAGGAATGCATGTGGAAGTGATGGTTCCAGGTAATCACACATAAAACAAAAAAAAATGAGAACAAAAAAAGTTCGCGCGGGTTTCTTTTTTTCGCGGGTGGGGTGCGGGGTGTGGCGAAATTTCATACGTGGCCACGTCATTGATTTTTTTTTTGGCGCGGAAACGTTTTCATTTTTTTCCCACCCGCCATGTCCGTTCCAACCTTCAATCCCACCGAAGCGCATCACGTTTTCCTTACCATCATCAATGATACGGAGATGTGGGAACACATACACGGAATCAGAACATTTGACAACTTCACTTCCCCCTTGGCCATCCACGAATATATGGAATACGCAGACCCAGAGTTTATTATCGACGAAATGTTCTCTTCAGCTCTTGCTCTTCAGCATTGTCTCCGACATCCAGCAAACAAAGTAATGGCGAAGGAGCTCAAAAACCCCAGCACTATAACATATATCAACGAAGCTCTCATTCAAGCAAGGAGAGTGATCGACAGAGTTGAGAAGTTTTGCAAAAAATAAATTCATTTTTATTTCTCTAAAAAATCACGCTCTATTTTCTGTAGTGAAAAATGTTATGCTCCGAGTGCAATTCTCCGGGTGAAAAATCTGAATTTTTTCTAGTTCAAATGGACTTAAAATACAAGTACAGTTGTTTTTATTGTTTACCATACAACTTCTCATTAAGTGCAAATGTGATTTTCTTGCTCTCTCCCCATGGCAGCTCCGAAATGATGTCATACAGCTCCATAATGGTCAATGATACAACAGCCATTTGAGCTATCACAGTCTTGCAGATGGCACACTCTCGAGTCTTGATTAGCATTGTTTTGTGTTTCTGCATCACCTTTTCCCAATAATTTTCGTATGCATTCCAAAGTCTCTGTCCAGCTGTCGGTATCATGTCAACTGAAAAAACCGTATAGCTGGTTATCAGATTGACCACTCTGAAAAAGTTCGCGAAGCTGTCAAGTACTTCGTTCAATGCCTCGCTATGCGATTTGGGCACATTCTTCAATCTCACCATGTCTTCAACTATTTCCATAGCAGCGTGGTAGTGTCCGTCTTTTTCTGAAGTAAAGCCAAATTCAGTGTCTCTCGCTGAAGAAAGTCTGGCAAATGCTCGCCCGTCGCTCTCAAGTGCCATGAGTAGATGCCTGTTATGCTTTTCCATCTTAGCTGATTCCAGTTGCTCTGGTGACACTTCATCTTCAGGAATTTTGAAGTGTTCAGCAGCAAAGCGTCTGAGCTCTGCGATTTCTTCTTCGCGATTCATGAATGAAAAAAAGGGCAAGGAAAAAAAAATTCTGAGAAAAAAATTTCGCACCATTTTTTTCACCCCACCCGCACACCCGACCAAATTTTCATGACGTGTTTTTTGGCGGCATTTTTACACGTCATCTTTTTTTTCTTTTCATTTTTTGTCCATGCAACGTCCCCAAACCCCCTTTTCCCCAAGACCTCGCGACTCCTCGCTCATTCCTGCTCCCATTCTCGATGAGCCTCTTGTGTCCAAACGAAAACCGGTTGGGAGAGAGCCAAAAGGAAAGAAAACACGGCTCAGCAACGAAGAATACAGAAAAAAAGTGTCAAAGTCTGGCGTATATTTCTGTGCCACATGGTGGGATATAGAGCACCCTCCCACAGTAGAATTCATGTCTAAGCTGGATTTGAAGGTCAAAGCATTCATTTATCAGAAGGAAAAATGCCCTCAATCAGGAAACCTGCATTATCAATGCTATTTCGAGCTCATGATTAAGACAAGTTTGTCACGAGTTTTGAGCATTTTCAAGAAGATTAACATGGAAAATGACGATGATGCCAACAAATTTGTCGGAGTCAGATGGAGTTTGCGCTATGATACTCACGAAAGAGCATACAATTACTGCCGAAAGGAGGACACTCGAGTGGAACCACCAGTGACTTTTGGCAACTTCACACAAGGAATTCCAGGCGATGAATCATCAATCAACACGGTACTTATTGGCAATGATGATGACTCGGAGAAGAAGAAACCTTCTTTGCTCACAGAAGCTGTTCGTCTCATACAAGCTGGAAAAACATCATCACAGATTGCCATGGAGAACTTAGCATGCTTCATCATGTACGGAAAGAAGATTTCAGAAGCCATTGCAGAGCGAGCTCCACCACGCGAGAATGTTGCACCAACTGTCATTGTTTACTATGGCCCTCCCGCATGTGGCAAGACGAGGAAGTGCAGAGAGCTGTACCCAGATGCGTATTGGTTCTCCTGTCCCAAAGAAGGAAACAATGCCTGGTTTCACAAATACGCCGGCGAAAAAGTTGTCATCATTGATGAATTCTATGGTCAGATGGAATGGGACCAGCTGTTGCGTTTGCTTGACCGATACGAGTACAAAGTGGAAATCAAAGGTTCTTGGGCACAAATGCAAGCAACTACTTTTGTCTTTACCAGCAATTCTCCACCATGTGAATGGTACAGCAACAAGAAGAAAGGAAATGGTCAACACATTTCCGAACTTGATTTTCAGACGTTGCGCAGACGCATTGCAAAGTGCTACAAGTTCATATTGGTTCAGGACGTGCAAGCAGAGCTTCTTTCCGATTCCCAGATGCCCATCATTGAGTACATCACGGAAGAGCAAATTACCCAACAATGTCCGACCGGTGAAAAAGCCACAATTGAATGGAGAATTGAAACAGCCAAGCAATATGGCGCGTTCAAAGTTGGAAAGATTCAAAAATAAAACTCAGATTTTTTTATTTTTTACGTTTTTTATGGATACTGAGCACGACGTTCCCGAAGTTCCAGAGTCGCTTCTCCGCAAATTTGGCGTAGACGGCGCAACCGCACCCACCACCAAAGCTCCCGTCGCTATTGATGTTACCAATATGACAGAAGAGCAAATTGACAAGATGGAAGAAAATGGAAAAGTTTCCGGAGTCATGCGTGATGGAATTTTGATTCCTGATTCTTTCAAGGATTTGGAGAAACCAAAACCAAAATTGGTTCTCAAAGACACCAAACTCAACCGTGATTTGTACCAGAAATACGGTGTGAAAGCTTTCAAAAAGGACAGAAAGGTGAACTGGTCTCAAGTTGGTGATTCTGACCTGATTGCACAAATTATGAAGCGCAAGGATAAAGGCAAAATCAAAAAGAGGGAAATGTTCCTTCGCACTCTTGGAAAAAACAAGGTCGCACGTCTTATTCGCGCTGTTCCCACAACCAGCCATAAGGACGAGTCTAAAGCCGATCTTATTAAGTACATGGAGCGTTTTGTCCAACAAGATGACCCAAGCTACATCAGAAAGCTTAAAAAGGCAAAAAAGGAGCGCGAAATCAAAAGGAAAGACAAGGCATCAAAGAAAACAAAGAAAGATTCCGTTGACAGAGAAATTCAAATTGAGGATAAATTGTAATATAATTCAGATTTTTTTAAAGCTTCGTTTTCTTTTCTTTTATCATGGTCGACGTTGAAGAGCATTATTTGCGCAACAGAATTGATTCTCTTGGAATTAGTTTGGGCGCTACCAAGGAAGGTGGCGACTGGGCACGCAGAGCATTGGACCCTTCCGATACAATGGTAGATGTTAAAGGTCTTCCAGATACCACCACAGATGAAATCGGCATTGAACGCTATCAGCAAACTCTGATGATCAGGCCACCTGTTGCTTCGCAACCAACCGAGTTGTATGATTATGAGATTAGGCAAATTGGAGATCCTGTTTGTCCTTTCGAGGTCTTCGTTACTCCTCAGTCCAATCCTACTAACACCCAAGCGTGTTTTACTTATGTGAACTCACAAATTCCAGGTGGAGAAACTCCTCCTTATTTCTCAGGCACTTGGGCTGACAGAGTTACTGCTACCACTGCAACTGTTCAATTAAGACGTGCTGCTTTCAGACAAATGTACCAAAAAGCTCGTCTTCTTTATCAAGGTCTTACCATCAAACAAATTGCCTCTTCTCTAGCAGATCAAGGATCAGTCATCGCTGTTCAACAAGACACCAACCCCCAAATTTATCAAAACTATGTGGCAACACCAGCAGCGGGTGCCAGGAATGTCACTAACGTTCACTATTTTGCAGATAGGGATTTCCCCGATATTGACAATGCTGCCAATATGCCAAGATTCTACCAAGAAAGAAGTGTACAAGGTTGCTATCAAGCTCTGCATCTTTCTCGCGACTACGACAAGTGGAAAAATCTGGAAGAAGAGGTGGCAATTTCTTCAGCTCAATTTGTTGCAGGTGATGACAATGCAATTCCTCACATGTTCTGTGCTGTTACCAATAATACCATTTCATGGCCTCTTCTCAACCATAATTGTGGCTCCATTTTCTTCTTGGGTGTTCCACCTGGCACCACCTTCATGCTTAAGTACATTGCTGCTTGGGAAGGTCTTCCTTATGCAGGAAGCAGCACAACTACTCATCTTCAGAAGTCTCCCGTGTATGACCCTGTTGCAATGGTTGCTTATTCAACTCTTGTCGCCGAGCTCATGAAAGATGGTTACCCAGCTTCATGGAATGGTCTAGGAATTCTAGGAAAGTGGATCAGCAAAGCTTGGGATGTTATACGACACAAAATTCTACCAACAGCTCAAGGTGCTATTACTGGTTACATGCAAGGTGGCGCGCCAGGTGCGATTGCGGGTGGTGCAACGGGTCTAATAAGCACCATGTTACCAAGAAGTACGATTGTGGGTAATGATCCACGCACATATACACCTCAAAATCTTAACATGGTCCACAGCATAAACCCCGACGTCCCCTATTTGACTGGCGCAAAGCCAGAACGCAATGTTGAAGTTGTTTTTGAATAAAAGAATTTCTTTTTATTTCAATTTTATTTTCTGCTTCTCTTCTCTTCGTTCTCTTCCTCTTCTTCCTCGTCTTCCATGATGCGCTTCGGTCTCTTGAGGAAGTTCACTGCCAATGCTTTTCTGCTTCCTCCGCGTGGTTTCTGTGGCGCCGCAGGTATGCTCGATGCTGCTGCTTCCGGCTTCTTCGGTGTCGCCTCTCTCACCAGATGCTGTTGTCGTTCCGCATCATAGTAGTCTTCGCGCATGTCCTGAGTGTCTCTGATTTCCATTTCAGCAGAGGCTGGTGATGGCTGTCGTTGCACCGCCTGTCCGTAGTACGCCTCGAAGCAACATGGGCACATTGCCTTGGTGGATTCGTATGCAGAGCCTTCGCTTGCAAAGATGCCACAGCAGCGCGGGTGGTGCAGGTTACGAGGAAGGTGATATGACGCAACGCTGTTCAGCTGCTGCTCGCTTGGCTCGAGCTTGATGACGATGGTGCAAACGTTGTTGTTGGGGTTCATGGTGGCGGGAAAAAAAAGGGCAAGGAAAAAAAAAATCTGAGAAAAAAAATTTGCTCCAGTTTTTTCACCCCACCCGAGCACCCAAACCAAATTTGGTGACGTGGCTTATTTTTTTTTTCTGCTCAGTTTTTTTCTCTCCCCATGCCCCTCTCCGCTCACGCCCTCCGCATCATGACCGTCGCAGTGTACAACTGCCCCTGCCTTCTCACCGATGAGGAATACGACCACATTAAGTCATGCATTTTCTCAGTAGCACGCATGCACGTCAACTACGACCTCATCATGGCAGAATCCCTCCAATATCTCACCAAAAAAAGGGTCTTTCTCAAGGGCGATTTGGAGCCATCGCACGATTGCGCACGCTTGCTCAACCTCCTGGCTAAATCGTTGGTCTACATTGATGCTTTGGTTCCAGAGAACGTCGCTCCTGAATTGTCGATGCTACGCGAGTTGAGACTGACGAAAAGATGCTCCATTGATGCAGTTATCCACCACCATATAACTCACTGCCCCATGTGTGCTGAATGCTACATAGACCATCTAAACAGCATGAATGAGATGATCGAGTTCCTCAATAAGGTAGGGTTTGGCATAAAAGTTCAGCTCTGTCAGTGGGGTGAAGATTAATACATTGTTGTTTTTTGAAAAATAAAAAGAATTTCTGTATTAAAACATGACGTCACCAGATTTGAAAAGTACACGTCATTGAAAAAGAAAAATAGAGAAAAAAAGATGACGTGGCACAGGCCCCATAGGACAATAGGCCGTGGCCGGCGGAGGTCCTATGGGGCCTGCCCCGGGCAACATTATGGCATGAATGCACTGAAATGCATAGTGACCATCACCGACACTTGCGAATTATACGCTGCAGTAGCTGGCGGATTAATCCACACCTTAAAGTGGTTATTACCAGGGCTTGTCCCATTCGTCTCTCCTGACATCCATGGGTAATTCGCTGGCGTGGTATAATATGCATTCCCATCTTCTGTTAGTACTCCCGTATCCTCATAATATTTCTTCATGTTATAGTATTTTTTTCTGCAAGGTACCAGCCCACTTCCATCATCCTTGGCCATGAGTGCCTCGATTTCAATTGAACAGTATGACCAGTAATTAGTAGGTGTGAACACTGTTATGATTTGATGTCTAGTGTTACCCGCTTCCATATGATAATTCACAGCGAATTGTCTCCTCACAATTGATGTTGGATTAGTATCATTGTTTATCGGATACACCAATAACCCAACGTCTATATTTTTCGGCACTGTATATCTTAGGAGGTCCAACGTTATTACGTGCGAGTCAACGTAATTTTTGACAGCATTTGATGACGGTATGTTTGTTGTTGACGTTGTTATCTCCTGTACAACTTTTGCCGTTGGTACATAGTTTGCGAGTGCCGTCGATACAGCTGAACATCTAGGCACTGCGGTTGTTGATGTGTTTAATGTGCTGGCAAAACTATCAATTCCGGTTGCTTCCGCTTTAATCTTGAACTTGGTAAACTCTGCTGTAACAACGTCTCCTGATTGTGAGATCGTAGCAACTTGTGTGTTGGCAGAATTTCTTAGAGACCATACAACACAATCAGTAGCATTTGCTGGTTTCGTCGAGAGAGCACAATCAATGCCCGAACCAAAGCCTGATAGAGATATCCTCAAGAAGTCATCAATCGTTACGTTTTTACCAGCTTGTGACATTGCAGCTCTGTAAGCACCTAGACTGTCATTGAATCTCCATATTTGGCATGCTGTTTCGTTAGCTGGCGTTGTTTGAATACCCCAACCTTTTGATGAACCATAATCTTTAACACTTAGAGCTGATGTTGCATTAACACCACCCGATGACACAGTGAGTCTTGTTGCAGTTGATCCGATTTCACCTAGTTTTCCCGAAAGTGCTGTGCTCACCGCAGCACAGCTTGGATATTCCGTCGAACTTCCCGTAACGGTCTGTGTTTTGTTCGCTAAATCCTCAGAATTTGCTATTTCATTTACCAAGTCATTTGCTAGAGCCTGGGTTTGAACCAGAGTTGCATAAATTGTTGGAGCGTCGGT
>CAYTIW010000058.1:0-11266 GCA_964438075.1 uncultured Planctomycetales bacterium | reverse complement strand
CGGGCCTCTACGACCAGATCCTCAAGCGTGGTGTAATTCTGATCTGGCTGGAGGGTAGCACGTTCCAGACTGCCATGGTGGTCAGCTCCTCTTATGGAGCGAATACCGTTACAGTGAACATAGTTGGGGATTCCCTGACTGCAGGATTCACCGGAATGAAGTACTGTGTCAATCACATCTTGGTCGAGCAGTTCATCCGGCCTGGAAAGCTCGGGGCGGCAACGGACGCATTCAAGACCTGGTTTGCACCTTGCGATGTCTATATCCTGGCAACGGATGCCCGAGTCAAGAGCGCAGGCACGACCAACGCCACTATATTCGATATCAACGACGACGGCTCGACCAAGTTCTCTACCAAACCATCGATAGCAAGTGGAACAACGTCGGATTTGAACAACGTGGCCGCCAATCCTTCAACTCTCGTGGCCGAAGGCAGCGCAATTACGGCAGATATTGATTCGGTTTCAACCACGCCACCCACGGACGCCTACATCTACATCTACTATTACCCGGTTTCGTGGCGGTACAGGAGCTAGATTATGCTAGGGGAAATGATCCCGCACGCGGGGTGCGTGGGACTCTATCATTTAGAAGCGGATGGCTCCGACAGCTCCGGGAATTCAAGGACTCTCACGGCAACGTTCGCGCCGACTTATGCTGGCGCAAAGTTCGGGAATGGCGCATCACCGAATGGGTACGTTCTTTATCGGAACGATGCACTTGGAGTAGCCCTTGGAACAAAGATCTATGGGTTCAGCTTCTGGTTCGTGCTGACCGCATATCCTGAGGCGGGCGCAGGTTTCGAGTTCCTGTTTTGGGGCTCAACGATCGCATATACCTATCACCACGTTCGTGTATCAATCAATGATGGTCGCCGGATCCAGTTACAATGCATGAATGGGGTGGCGATATCAGATTTCGAGCCCAGCCTGAATACATGGTACAAGTGCGATGTATCTGCTGATGGAACTTATGCGAGGCTTTACATCAATGGCTCAATGTACCTTGAAGAAGCCATCGGAACGACCTCGTTCAAAAATAGAGTAGCAACCTGGGTCCTAGGGAACGGTTTCGAATGCATCGCCGGCCAGATGGATGAGGCGGTGTTCTTTGACTACGATCGCACTGCAGCGGCCATAGCTCGTCAGTATTCTTTTGAGATGGGCATGCTCGGCTGAAATGGAGGGCTCTCCAATGGAGTATGATTTTTCCAAAGAGCTGGATGTGGCGGGCCAAAAGTACAAGGTCGCTCTCGAGGCGCGAATCGATTCGGGGGTGCCTCCGCCCAATGCCCCGGCAACGATCATGAAAAAGGGTCACGACCTGACCCTCCGGGATACTTGGGCGTATAGAAATAGTATCGATGTCCGGGTCACGCCGACAGAAGCCGAGATCGGGGTTTTTGATCCGAAAATTGCGGAGTACGTTTATTTTAATGAACACGGCACCAAGACAATCCCACCGAGACCCGTATTCGGGCCGGTGGCTGACGGTCCTGGTGAGCAGTTTTTAGACGAACTTGAAGAAGCGATAGCAGACAAGATGATAGACGAATTTGAGAGGTAATTATGGCAGCAATTGTTCAGATTGTAGGATACTATGGGGCAGCACCGGGCAGCAAGACTCCTCTGACGGTTCAGCGATACAACACTGCTATACCGAGTGTCAGAGATCCTGGACTGGCAACACCCAACAATGTGCCCGCAGCAGGTCAGACGAATCGAAGTTGCTGGGTGTTTACTGGTGCAGAGATCACGGGCGGCTCGTATAGCCAGTGCGCAAACTGGCGCTGGGGCACACCGGGCGCTGCAGCAATCGAGGCTGCGTGGGGCCTGGGCAGCGGATACATTCAGGTGGCACTCAAGGATTCAGGCGACCCAGGCTGTCCCGTGGCATCGTATTTCGCACCCACTGGGGTGAACGGTGAGTACGGCTACGACATCAAGGATCCCATCCATGGTATCCCGTACTACAACGGCGATACGGTGGACTGTGCCAATGCAGGGGATTACACCACGTCCAGCCCGCTTGTGTTCGACACCACCGTGATTACCCCCGAGAGTGTTTCGAAAATCACGAAGCTCGTGACCCATCAGCTCGTCCTCAAGGACGACACGGCTTATGGGGAGAAGCCACAGTTAGAGAACTTCATAAGATGGACTGAGATTTAATGCCCCAAATAGGTCCTAATCTCTGGAAGACTGCTGTATCATATACCTGGTACCACAAGTTTCGAAACGGGCGGGAGGAGTATGAGTTTGATCCGATGACTGGTGCGCCGCGCCGCTGGAGCAAGCCTGCCCCAGAAGAGATAGAAATTGCGGGCTGGCTGCCTATCACCATGGACCTGGCAAAAAAGATCCAGGTCTATGGAGAATTCGGGATACCAACAGCGTCCCCTTCGGTGCTGATCAACCTGCTGCCAGGTGACGACCTCGTAATCGAAAAAGAAGCCACGGTATACAATGGGCAGAAGGTGACGTGCCAGGCATGCGGAGCAACAACTCTGGCGCAGACTCGGCCCACCTCCTGCCCAGTATGCGGCGCACAAGCCGCCTGGAGGTGCCCGAAGTGCGGGAAGCTGTCTGACCAGCCGGAATGCTGTGACGTGCCCGGCATGATGATAGATCCGCTCAAAACCGAACCCCACCAATTCGATACTGTGTTATACCGGCTTGGTGTCCGGGGCCGCTACATAATCGAATTCACGAGCAACAGGCTAATAGTATCTTGATTTTCATGACAGGATATGGCGCATCGTTTTACGGAATTGATGGATATAGTTCATCAACCTCTCACCAAACCCGGAGTCTCGAGGTTGGCGTCACGGCCCGCATCGTCAAACCCGTTTACGCCATACCTCCTGTCATCGATTCTATAGCTTATGGCCTAGCTAAACGATTTGATTTGCTGCAGCAGGGCATTCAATCCTTTGCTCTGTTCAATAAAATTCAATATGCAACAGGCCAAAGCGATGGTCTCCGGCCATCGCTGGATGATGTCTGGGGGAGGTTATATGATCTTCCAAGGCTGACGGGCGAATCTGACGACGATTACCGAAAGCGCCTGCAGACATACGTCAAGGTCCTAACTGGGTCCGGGACAGTCCCGAATACAGAAGATGTCATCGATATACTCATAGGCGTCACCGGAGCAAGAGTGACATCCATCTGGCCGGGCCGCGCTCATTTGGATTTTGAGACAATCGAAGCAATGCGGGCGGCCAGAACGAACAAGGCCTTGCTTGATTCCGTGATGCCCGGGATGTTCGCTGCAGGAGTGGACTATAATCTCATTATTCCGCTGCTTGACCATTACGTCGCAGCATACGTAAAAGGGGACGGCATACGCAATATCCAAATCGGTGCTGCAATAGCAATAGACGCATATCTGACCCATCAGACAGATGCGATAGTGGCAATAAATCCAGAATTGAGCGCTGCTATAGCTGCTTATGCGGCCAAGGATTTCACGAGCTATACTCGGCTCCGGGCAGCAATCCAATGTGAGGTCTCCGCCGCGGTGGATCAGATCGCAGCGATCCAAGCAAATCGGGATCTTGCAATCGAGACCCATGCAGCGATACGATATGAACCCAGCCAGCCGGTGTCCTGTCTTGCAGCCATTGAAAGCAATCCTGTGATAAGCTCGATCAATTATGCTGCGGTTGCTCGCAGTTTCGAGCAGACCATCGGATTCATCGCCAGGATTACCCTCCGGGGAGAGATCACGCCATACGTGTCAGCCACAGTCCAGACCACACTGACTCAGCCTGTAGGAATTAGAGCTCGCATAGCGAGGAGGTATGACTAGATGGCTGAAGAATTGCCTATCCTGGTAATGGCAGCAAATAACCGGCTGCTGTCCCGGACAATCGGCAGCATAAGCCCTGAAGCCTCGGAACAAGATCAATGGTCGATATCCAGCCCTATCCCAGGGGTCCGGGTCCTGCAAACCGTGAAGATCTTCAAGGACATGTGGCTCGTCCTGGTAGTCACAGAAGCCGGAGACTATAACATCTTCTGGTCTCATCATCTCCAATCTTTTACGCTGGTTCACAGCCACGGCACACGGATTTATGGCATATTTCTCCTGGATTCTGGTCGGGCGGTGTTTTCCGCGGCTGATGGCTGGTGGGAAACAACTGGTGCGGGTCACACTTGGATTGAGCTTGATTCGTACTATGTGGTCAGGGAGTATGAAGATCCTGTACTGGAATTTGAGGACTGGGATGATGTGGTCGATCTTCCGGGTGTACCTGACCCAGATACCGTCGTTCCAGAGTTCGATTCATGTATCGTCTGGGGGGCACCAGTATCGAGTGCGAGCGCAATCATCCAGATATATGAAAACCGATGGAAGTTTGTAGCCTATGGGCAGGATCATAAGATCTATGCCTGTGAATACCCAAGTGAGAGCCCAGGGGGACTGTGGGAAGAGGTCTTTGATACCAGTTTGATTAATCACGATAAGCTCTATCATGCAATAGCAGGGGGGCCCGTGGGAATCCTGGCTGGGGTGGGCGATCAGCTCATAAGATCTGAGACAGGAGCAGAAGGAACCTGGCAGGTAATCAGGACCATGGACGGCATTATAAAAAGTATCCTGGTCTCAAATCAATCTACCACACCCGAGTTCCTGATCACCATTGAATCCTATACAGGTGATGTAGAATCTTCTTATGTCACAAACGACCTGGGCGATACGCTCACGCTCTACAAGAACCGGCTGAACTCACGGTCGGCTGTGCAGTCTGTGATCCCTACAGGGACTAATGAGATTCAGACGATGTTCTTTCTGATTGGCAAGCGGGCCCTTGATTCGCCTGTGATTTATTCCGTAAAGGGCGGTGAGTAGACATGGTTATGTGGTGGCCCGGTGCATTTCCTGATCAGCCATATAATACATGGTTTTGGGCAAAGCGTCCTGGAGACACCGGCCCGGTAGACCCGGACACATGGGATAACCATGGCTATCCGCTAGTTCCAGGACCATGTGGCGCAGCAGACGCATTCTGGGAATGGCCATCTGGGTACTACTGGTTCTATAAAATCCCGCCCGTCTACAGATATGAGGAGATACGTGATTGGCAGGGCCGCCTGGTCTCAACAATACCCATTCTTGAGCGCCCTGAGCAGCTTGCGTTTAAGTCGCCTGATAGGCGCTGCGCCTATGTGATCGATTACGATCACGCCATCGACAGATGGTTTGTAGAAGCTAATACCATCTACATATTTACATATCCGGGCGAGCTGCCCGCATGTCCGAACACAGGCGACGTGATCGCCATTGCTTCCCCTTGTGACAACTGGGAATCTGCTATATGGTCTGTTGAGGAAGTCGAACGCACGCAGAGCTGGGGACTGAAGGCTGCTGTCCAGCAGATCAGGACTCTTAACCCAAGTGTAAGCGCTGTGATAGGGCAGCACACCGCACTCGATTGTTCTGTACTTTCTGCCATTGCGGCAACACAAGACCTTGCGCCGGGAACTCTAGCGGCCATAAGCGGGGAAGCACAAAAAACTCCTCGGATACAAGCCGCAATACGAAGCGACCGGGTGTTGCAGCCTGGCATTTTGTCAGTCGTTGCCAAGGATTTTGATTTGCTTCCTTGCGCCCTTGCGGCCATAAGCGGCGATAATCAGCAACATGTCCACCTGAAGTCGGCAATTCGGGCGGACACGCAAAAGAACGCTTCAATCATTGCCAACGTGGTGAAAAGCCGTGTGGATACTATCCTCCTCGAAACAGAAAACACGTGGCCTCAAGAACTGGATATCCGGAGTACTCCGAATCATCCGTCAAAGTTCCGGGACTGGCGGAAACAGCCAATCGGACAGTGAGACCGCAGACCTGGTGGCCAGGAGCCTCATAGCAAAGGTCTGCAAGATCCGGGAAGGACCGGAGTACGACGAGGCTGTCAGAACTGGCAAGGCCTATTGGTTATCCGTCCTGGCCAATCGGCCAGACGACCGAGCAAAGAAGAGGTCTGACCAAGCTCTGAGCAAGCTCCTGAAGTGCCGGGTCGAGCTGACGGGCCGGAAGAAGAGTAGAACGGAAAACCTGAAGCGAGCGATACATGATACCTTTACCCGCTGCCACTAAGAAGAAGATCCTGGCCTGGCTGCCCCACGTTCTGGACGGCTATGATTATCCTCTGAAGGAGACCGACAATATCCTGCCGGACCTCATAGCCCCGGCGATCACCTATTATTTTTCGTCTGTCGGCACGCCTTCACAGTTCTCCTTTCAGCCCCTTAGGACAGTCCGGAACAAGGTAACCTACGAGATGGAGGAGTACTGGGGGCAGTATCATTATGCCACTATGAACGTGGTCCTCCGGGCCAATGACAAGGACGAAATGGAGGCCATGTGGTCCGACTTCTACCAGCGATGCATGGCTACCAGGAGAGACGCGAAAATCTACCACGATGGCTGGAGGTTCCTGGAGATCCTGGATTCCAAGCCATTAGAACCTCAGAGGCTTGACAATGGAAAGAATCTGTATTGGGCGCAAGTGGATCTGCGTTTCGAGTACGAGGTCGTATCTGTCCCCGACGAGGACTACATCAAGCGGGTCTACAACGAGATTGAGGTCGATGAGGGTGACCCCCACATCACCTGGTTGTCCGAGGTTCGAGAGGTCGAACTCGCGGTCGGTATCGTTGCATTCATCGCCCCCAGAGGCGACTGATAATCAATTTTTAATTTAGAGGTGAACACTTTGAAAAAGAAGATACTGATGAGAGTAGCGGATGCTCTGCTGCTACCTAACCCACCCGTGACCCGAGAGCAATACAAGAAGTGGGTCAAGGAGTCCGGCCTCAGCGTGGCCCGGAACAAGATGATAGAGGTTGAAGTTGATGTGGAGGCTTACTAAATGGCCGAAATAATGCTCGGTAATCAGTACAATTTCTTGAGACACGTAATCACCCTGGAGAGCATCGGCCAGGTAGCGGTTACGGTAGGTCGGGGAGTGGTCGTGGGGATCGGCACGGCGGATAGAGGACCGGCCATGGTGCCTTACGGCATTGCCGGAAGCTCTGCTAACAAGATCAAGCGGACTTACTACTCCGGACCGCTCAAAGAAGGCCTGGAAGATGCTGCTGACCAGGGGGCTTCAATCGTCTATGGCGTCCGGGTTCTCGGAGCTGGATACGCTTCGGCATCTCTAGTCGTCGATGACGGCACGGACGATGTCGGAACGTTCAATGCGACGGGCCCAGGAGTAGCGGGAAACATCCCCACCATCACGATCACCAGAGGCGATGCATACGGCTCTATAGTCGAGACTTTCGCAGGCAACGGCGGGACATCTCCCTATGCGCTGCTGTATAATGATATTGATTCTGCGGCGACGTCCAACTACGTGAAGGTGGCTGGAACCCCCAAGGTGATCATCTACACAGGCACCCCCGATCCGGGAGAGGTTCTAATCAATCCCGTTACAGGCACATTAACGTTTGCTGACCTCGAATGGCCAACCACAGCTCAGCAGGTCGAGGTCAAGTACAAGTACTACAGCCGGAAGGTCACTATCACCGATGTCAGCTCTCAGACTATCCCAACCGTCTACAACAACATCAAGAGCCTGACCGCGCTGGTCGCCAAGATGAAGGACAACCCGCTGGTCACTTTCGATGCTGAGACCGGAGCTACTCACCTGCCTGCAGTTATGGCCGCAACCAACATGGCCGGAGGTCTGGATGGGGATGCAATCACAGCCGAAGACTGGGAAGATGCGTTCAATGTGGTGGTCGAGCAGCTGCCTGCTAACGTCTATCCTTCTGCGGTGTTTGCTACCGCCTACGGAGTCGAGACCGGCCAGTATGAGATAGTCGCCCTGATGGATGCTTTCCTCACCAAGATGGCCAACAAGCCGGTAGGCAAGATGTCCCCCTGCCAGGGGTTCATCACTCTGGACCCAGAGGCAGACGCAGACGACCTGACCGACCTGGTGAGTGGCTACAACAACCTCTTCATGACCCTCATCACCAACGGCAAGGACAATGAGGAGAAGGATCTCGCCGGAGCCAGGGCAGGCCAGGAGGCAGTGCTCAGGCTCGGGACCAGCCCTGCAGTGGATGACAACTCCCTCAAAGGCATCCAGGGGCTGCTCTTCCAGTGGGACGATGCAGACCGAGAGGTTCTGAACGCTGCCGGCTTGGAGGTGCTGGTCAAAGAGACTGGTGTCCACCCATATGTAGGTGTCACCACCAATCTGGATGACTCATTCTACAGGACTGTGGACGTTCGGACTATCTGCGCTACTATCATCGTGGTGGACCAGATCGTCAAGAAGTTCATGAACGAGCGCCGGACCCAGACCAACCTCGCTAGGATGCAGGCCTCGATAGATGTCGTTCTGAACAGGTACAAGGCTTCCGGAGTTCTGGATACCTATACGCTGGCAGTCACTCCGAACGAGGCTGACCACAACGCGGTAGATATCGCTCTGAAGATCCAGCCGGTTGGCCACATTGAGAGGGTGTTCACCTGGATGGGCGTAGGGTACTATGACTCTTCTGCGATAGCGGAGGTGTAAAGCAATGGCAGACCAGTATAACAGCATCGGGCATCACCCCAAGTCAACCTATATGACCTCGGAGGGTCATGCCCTCCACAACATTTCCGGGTTGGATCTGATAATCGACATTGCGGGGGTCTATTTCCCTCTAAGATCGATCAATTATGCCGCCAACCACAATGTGACTGACGAGCACGGCACAGGAACCCATGACCCTGTAGCCCTGACCAACCAGGAGCACACCTATTCAGGCACTTTCACCTACGCCTCATTCCTGGTGACAGGCGAGAACGTGCTCACTCAGAAGGATGTCTTAGCACTCACCCAACTCCTGCAGGATCAGGCAGACGAGGGAGTTTCCAAGTACTTCGACATCTATATCATCGAGGTCCAGGGCAAGCGCACTCCCGGAACTGGCACGACCTTTGAGGAGCAGGTAGAGGCTGCCCTGCAGAACGAGAGCATGGTGGGGTACATCGAGGCTCTGGTTGACTGTAAGGTAACGAAGGTTAACAGGGACATCCCCGAGAAGAACACCGTGGTATCCTCAAGAGAGTTCAAATACAGCTACAAGCTCCCCCGCTAAACCGGGGAGTTATCATTTATTTTTATAATAACATCAATAATAGAGGAATCACATGTCAAATTATCTTACGCGCAAGAAGACGCTTATGGGCGCCAAGTATGAGATCGAGGTGCCCGTATCGCAATATGATGCAGTCGTCCGGGTTCATGCTATTCCTGATATGGAGCTGGCCAGGATCGAGGATCGGGTAGGCTACAAGCTGGAGGATGCCATAGCAGCTCTGTCCAGCGTGGAACTCACCGAAGACGATATCAAAGCTATTAAGGAGAATCGAGCGACCGCAGACACGATCCAGAAGGCTGCTAAGGCCATATCACCGCAGCTAACCCTGTTCTTAGGGGAATTGTGTAAGGTTGGTATTGTACCGGATCCGGACTGTAAATGTAAAGGAAAGGGCTGTAATGAGTGTGACGTGGGCGCGCTGGTCGAAACATTACACGGTTCGACCGTCGTCCTGATCGGCATGGCTATTATAGGAGCTTCGTCCACCAGCTGGAAGGACGTAGAGGATTTTTTCTCAGCCCAGAAGGAGCAGTCTGGAGTAGGATCGTCTGCTTAGGCCCTGGACTCGGGCCGGTCCATGAGATGACCTCAGCTCAGATCATGTTCATGGGCCTGGCCGGCATGGAAGATGCTCAAGTCAAGGCAGGCAACGGACTGGTGAAACGGACGGAGGCAGAGAATATGCAGACTATGTCCACCGCAGACTATTTTGCAGCTAAGAAGGCGAGCATGGCAGGAACGAAAGAGTTTGCGGCTATGCAAGAGAAAAGGCAGAAACAGGCGGGCTTGAGGAAGATATTGGACGGCAAAGTCCGCAAGCTCGTGGCTGAGGATATGCGGTATCGCTGAATTCCGCGAGTCTGGTCTGTCTGCCTGATGTATATGGCCGGTAGGCCCTAAATCTTTCTATTTTCATATTTATCTTAAATTGCACCGATCATATATATAAATTCTACTGGTGGCGAAATGACCGAAAGAACATCGACGATCAAGGTTGACATAATCGGTGGTGCTGCTGCCAAGGCAATGCTTTCCGATATAGTGCAACAGCGGAACGAGCTGTTAAAGCAATCGAAGATCAGGCTTAACATCGATGCGGGAGGCGTATCTCAGGCTCAGAGGGCGATGGCTCAGACCAGGGCCAATGCCTTATCTTTGACCAAGGACATGTCCGTTCTGGGAGATGCCGTCACATCGAAAGCCGTAGCTCCGATGGCTCAGTATTCTGCTATGCTGGGGGCCGTGCTGCTGGTCACTCAGAAGATGGGGCCTGGGTTAGTCTCTGCTCTACAGAAGAGTAACGTAGAGTTCAACAGGCAGCGAGATCTCATGAGGTTCTGGGGGACATCCGGCTATCTGAGCATCGGGATTGACCATTTCAAGTCGAACCTCGCTGGATTCGTCTCGACCTCAGGAAGCGGGTTCACCAAGTGGCTGCAGAACACCTCCGCGGCTCTATCACAGTACCGGACGGCTCTAGCCGCTTCGGCTGCCGTGATGGTGGGAATGGCAACTGCTGCCGCCCTGTCCAGCAAGAGCGCTCAGAACTACATCCAGTCTACGCTCGACAGCAGGCTGATGCAGAGAAAGCTCTCTGATCGAGCTGGTGCGGAGAAGTGGATCCAGTCCGCAGAAGGTACGGACTGGTCAGCTGGCAGAGAGTCCAGGATGGGTGCCTTCCAGACCATCCTCTCCAAGAATCCATACATGGGGCAGATGGAAGCTCAGAAAGGCACAGAGGATCTGGAGAAGTTCTTCTTCGCCAACCAGGAGATGCTGAAGAAGAAAGGGTTTGAGTCGGTAGAGGCTCTGGCATCGGCCATGTCAGCGCCTACCATGTCCGGCGAGGATGCCCTGAAGTTTGAGGACATATTCGGCCTGGGGTTCCAGAATCTCACTCCCAGGGCCAGGCTGGGTAGGGTCTCGACAGAAGCCGGAAAGCTGGATATGGCTGAAGAGGTGGGCATGCGGCCCGAGGAGATCCTCACAAAGAGGTTCACCGCTACCACCAGGGCGATGGGCGATGCTGTATTACCTCCTCTCCTGGCAATCATGAACATGTTTGTCAAGCTCTCAGATATCGTGGGAAAGATCCCCGGGTTGGGCGGTGCGCTCGGGTGGGCTGCGGTGCTCGCCGGGATAGCTGCTGC
>CAYTIW010000057.1:0-11395 GCA_964438075.1 uncultured Planctomycetales bacterium | reverse complement strand
AATCCCTGTACGGCAGTTCCCCCGACTGCGTCAGCTGGTAAACGTAAAGGTCGCGAGAAAGATCCCCCTGGACTATCAAAGGCCAGAAATCATACTGGGGGTAATGAATGATCGCACCCAGGATAAGCAAAGAGAGGAACATCATGTGGCGGGGATGATCAACCTTGTTAGATAGTTCATGTATAAACATATTTAATGGATTCTACTGATACACTAAGGAACCAGAAGGCTCAATATAACATCTCGAATTCTTTCGCGGGGGCCTTTTCAAAAACATCGCTCGCTCAGAAGTTCCACTCATTCAATACACTAAGACCTCGTTCTTTATAAAATTATAAAAGTCACTGCTAGCGACTTGCTGTGATTCAAGGAAATGATAAATAACCTGTATTTTGCTCCTTTGCCTTACGTTGAAATATCCTGATAGAATGATCCCAAGACCATTCAGGATTAAGGCCCCATTTACCAAACGTAATCATTGGGATAAAGTTCTTTTTAATATAATCACCCAAAATATGACAATTCGTGGCCCCAAATACGCCAAGACCTACTTCGGGAGAGTGAACCCTGTTCGACATTACGATATAATTAACATGCTCTTTCTCGAGATCGGATATAATCCGCTTTTGTTGCTCCGCAGTGATATTCACAAAATCAAAGAACATCGTTTCTTTCACCGGGGCTCTGCGGTCCAGCAACCAATAGTACATAGGCTCGTACGGGACGGCCAAAAACTTCTCCCCAGGGGAAAGATGCGCCTTCAAATAATTGGTGGTCGACTCTGCAACATAAACCCAATTGGGCGGATTGAACGAATAGACTTGCATCTTTTCAAATGGCATTAGGAAATAATCCTTATACTTTATCATTTCATTTTTCATAGAATATACACCATTTATAGCCGCCGCCAACATCGCCGCTGCGAGAAACGACCAAATTGCCCTAATAAGACGATGTCCTTTCAGCAATTCTCCGGCCAAAAAGAAAAGCAAACAAATAAATACCGGGTAGGTCATCCAGAGCTCATAACGGACACCGAGAATGATGAATTCATGGGAGAGGAACAAAAGCGCTGTTACCAATATCAATAAAGAACGAAGGTCTTTCTTGTACAAAAAACTTTTAAGAGCGAACATTAAAATAACTGCACAGAACGATAAAATAATAAAACGGTCAGGCCAAAGACTCGAAAAACTGGATGTTGGCGCATATTTCTCTTCCAGCCCCCAAAAACGCGAATTTACCAACCCGAATATCCGCTGGGGAAGAGAAAGACTGGATTTATACTGCATATAACTCAAGGAGGACGGCAGGCATTGTTTCACGTAATAACCCGGCAGGCCATGCAAAAGCAGCCAGTAAACAAAAGCAGCCGAGGCTAAAGGAAGCAGGGCGAGGATCAACAAAGGGCTTTTAAAACGAAAAACCTTCAGACGGCCCGTTATCCTCATGGCCAGGACGACCGCCCAGGAGTAGGCCAGCACACATACACCCAGATTTATTTTGACCAGCAGCAGAAGGAATACCGTCCCCAATACGCCGACGAACAACTTAACTTCGGGCTTATCATAGAATTTGATCAGCCAATACAGATTAAGCAGGATCAACGGGACCGCACCGAAATGATTGAAATTGAAGATCAACTTCTCATAAAAGAGCCAGAACCAGCTCGCCCCCAGAAAAGCTATCAAAGGGGTCGTCAAACGTGCCAGGATCAAATAGATCAACATGCCGGAAACCATATCCAGCGCTATCACCCCTAATAGGATGCTGCTGAATTTAACTCCGAACAGCGTATAAAAGAACGCATAGTAGAACGGCATCAACGGGCCGTAGTTATAAAAATAATCCCTGTACGGCAGTTCCCCCGACTGCGTCAGCTGGTAAACGTAAAGGTCGCGGGAAAGATCCCCCTGGACTATCAAAGGCCAAAAATCCTGCTGCGGATAATGAATGAGCATCCCCAAAATAAGCAGGGACAGGAACATTAACCGGCGAGGATTGTTAATCTGCTTGGACAAATTATGAAATACGTTCATATCTCGGATTCTAGAGGAAAATCAATATCTTGGCTAAAAAATATAATTCAGGAAGCTTGGGCGAAAAATGATCTTACCGGTAGGCCCCTTTCAAGCCTTAGGCTTAGCCCGTTTTCGATAGAACCAATAGATCCGCAGGAGTTCAAAAGGGGCCCGGAGAAAATCCGTCCACCCGACCTTGGTGGAGCCTTTTTCGATCCAGCTGTCCAGAGGGACCTCGATGATCTCGCGTTCCACCCGGGCGCGCCCCAACACCGCAAGCAAACGGAAGAATATCTCCACATCAAAGAACCAGCGGCTCTGGAAAGGCTCCCGGAAGACCTCTTGGGCCAGTGAGGACTTGAATAATTTAGCGCCGCATTGGGTATCATAGACCGGCAAACCCAGAAGCATGCTGGCCTCGGTGGCGAAAACCCTCCCGACATAATGCCGAAGCCCGCTGCGTTCCAGACGGATACCAAGACGTTTCACCCGGGACCCGAACGCCATCGATGCCCCTCGTTGACGGGCGATATCCATCAGACGGGCCGCCTCGCTCAAAGGAGTGGCCAGGTCGGCGTCGAAATAGCCGACCGTGGCGCTCTCCCCTGACCGGAGGGCTTCCAGTATGCCTTGCCTAACGGCCTCGGCCTTGCCGGAGTTGCGCTCCAGGGTCAGGACCTGCACCAGCGCCGGAAATCCCTGCCGTAAGTTTTCCAGCAATCGTCCGGTAGCGTCCGAGCTGCCATCGTTAACGAACAATATGCCGACGTCGGTAGACTGTTTCAAGAAATCCCGGAATCCGTCCACCGGCAAACGCCGTTCTTCATTGTAACAGGGGACCACCAACCGGATATTCAACGGCATATTGACTCCTTCTGGCCGTTAGCGATGGACCGGCCGGCCGCGATCAGCCCCAGGAAAAACCACAACAGGGTCCCGTGCTGAACAGAGTAAAAAGTGTTCTCCAGGAAAGCGTTTGTCAGGAAGCCCATAAAACCGGCCAGGATCAAAGACCATAAAAAGGCCATATCGGGCCCCATGATCGCTAAGGCCCGGCCCCCGGAATACAGATGCGCGACGATCAACCACAAAAATACCAGCAGCCCGAACAATCCCAATTCCGCCGTCAGCTGCAGATAACTGTTATGCGCATATAGCGGCCGGTCCATGTTGTAATCCTTTATAGTCTTGGCATAGGTGTTAAGCCCGGTGCCGGTCCAGGGATGGTCCCTGATTATCTTCATGGCATCGCGCCAGTATATGAGCCGGTCACTGCCGCCGATGCCGGTCCGGACGAACTTGATATACAATTTATCGAGCCAATCATTGCTGTTGACTGTTTGCGTTTCTCCGGCGGGCAAAAGCAGGGGCTTTGCGTCCTCCCTGCTTGCGCTGGCCGCGACTGTTTGCTCCCGAGGGACATTCGACGCTGCCGGCAGGTTCTCAGCGACCAGAGATACATTCCGCTGGGCCTTCAGCATAGGGACGAACACAATAAAGGCTAAAACCGCAACGGCGGCCAGAAATAGCGCCTTCCGCGTCCGGTCCAGCAAAAGCGACGACGCCACCGCCACCAGGAAGCCTAACCAAGCTCCCCGAGAATAGGTAAGCCCCAGCGCAACCATCCCCAGGAGGAAACCTGCGGCACAGGCTAAAGTCATCCCTGGCCCCGTGCCGGTCTTGTTCTTCCGCCACTGCTGCCAGGCCATGACAACCATGCCGAACATTAATGGCAGGGCCAGGACCAGATAAGCCGCCAGGCCGTTGGGATGGTTGAAGGCGGCTGACGCCCTCCCTTCAATAACCACCGACGAATGCTTGAAAAAACTATGTCCGATATTCAACTGATAGATCGCGTCCAGACAAATTATCGCTGCTGAAGCAAAAAAGACATTAACCAGGATCCTTATCCTATGCGGATTATTGATAGCATCCCTGGCTGCGAGATAGATCAAGACATGCCCGAGCACCTTACTGAAAAAAGCCTTGCGGCTCGGCTGGGGATGTTCGCTCCAAAGCATGGACAAAAAATTAATGCCGACAAAGAAAGCCAGCGGCAGAGACAGCCAGGCCCGGCCCGCCTGACCGCGCAGCGCCTTCCACCAGCAACTTTTTTGGGTCACCGACATGGCAATGCTGGCCGCTCTGCCGGCGAGGAAGAACACAATGGCCGCCACCATAAATATGGAAACGCCTCCGATGGTGGCCGGCAGCACGAAAATGAGCAGGCACAGCGCTATAAAAGTCAGTCGGTCAGACCATAAAAGGAACATAGTTGCCCCGGTTGCTTTTCATATCAAATCCGAAAGAATAAAACACACCGTTACATTCTTTAAATTCGGGAACGCTTCGCGGATCCTGTTCCGTGGCCGGGAAATGGCCGCGCCCGCCCGTACTGATTCAACTTGGGGAGGGATCATTCGCGATATACCATTCTATGGTCCTCCGGAGCCCCTCCCGGAAGGGGACTTGCGCCTTGAAACCGAACTCCTTCTCGGCGCGGGAAATATCCAGGCAACGCCGCGGCTGTCCGTCGGGCCGGGAAGGGTCCCAGACAATATCCCCCCGGAAACCGGTCAGCTCGACGATAAGGCCGACGAGTTCCCTGATAGTGATCTCGCGGCCGGCGCCCAGATTGACCGGCTCGGCTTTATCATATTTCTCGGCGGCCATCACGATGCCGCGCGCGGCATCATCCACGTACAAGAATTCACGGCTGGCCCGGCCGGTCCCCCAGACCGTGATGGAACTGGCGCCGTCGCGCTTGGCATCAACGCACTTCTTGATAAGCGCGGGGATGACATGGGACGACTGGGGGGAGAAATTGTCACCGGGGCCGTACAAATTCACCGGCAAAAGATAGATCGAATTGAAACCGTACTGGGCCCGGTAGGCCTGGGACTGGACCAAAAGCATCTTTTTGGCCAGGCCATAAGGGGCGTTCGTCTCTTCGGGATACCCCTTCCAGAGGTCCTCCTCCTTGAAGGGCACCGGCGTGAACTTCGGATAAGCGCAGATCGTACCTATCGCCACGAACTTATTGACCTGGCACAGCCGCGACTGCTCGATGAGCTGCACGCCCATCATGATGTTCTCGTAAAAAAAGCGTCCGGGATTTTCGCGGTTGGCGCCGATGCCGCCCACGACTGCCGCCAGATGCAGCACGATCTGCGGCCGGGCATCCTTGAGCAAACGGACGATCGCCTCTTTCTCGCGCAGATCATAATCCTTCGAGCGGGGCACAAAAATCTCTGGGCAGCCGCGCTCGCGCAGCTCCCGGACCACCTCCCGGCCCAGAAAACCAGCCCCGCCCGTAACGACCACCCTTTTATCCGACCAGTATCCCATCCTGTCCTTTTATTCAGATAAGAACACGTTCCTCCCCGGCCGGGGAGGAACGCTGTCAAGAAAGTCGCTTGCCTTTGAGGCCGTACACCTGCCGCTCCACCATCGCCATGTCGGCGTCGACCATCATGCGGACCAGCTGCTCGAACCCGACCTTGGCCTTCCAGCCCAGTTTCCGGCGGGCCTTGGCCGCGTCCCCCAGCAGGAGGTCGACTTCCGTAGGGCGAAAATACCTTTTGTCGGTCTCCACATGTTTCTTCCAGTCCAGCCCGGCGTGATCAAAAGCCACTCGGAGGAATTCTTTCACCGAATGCGTCTCCCCGGTCGCTATGACGTAATCATCCGCTTTTTCCTGCTGCAGCATCAGCCACATGGCCTCAACATAATCCCCGGCGAAACCCCAGTCCCGCTTTGCATCCAGGTTGCCTAAATACAGCTTCTTCTGTAAACCGTGCTTGATGCGCGCCAAAGCGATGGTGATCTTGCGGGTCACGAAAGTCTCCCCCCGGCGGGGGGACTCATGGTTGAAAAGGATGCCGTTACAGGCGTAAATACCGTAGGCCTCGCGGTAGTTGACCGTCATCCAGTAGGCATAGACCTTGGCCGCGCCATAAGGGCTGCGCGGATAGAAAGGGGTCTTTTCCGTCTGCGGGACTTCCAGCACTTTGCCGTACATCTCGGAACTGGAGGCCTGGTAGAACTTGGCCTTGCAGCCGGTCTCCCGTATCGCCTCCAGCAGCCGCGTCGTTCCCAGCCCGGTTATCTCTCCCGTATATTCCGGTATATCGAAACTGACCCGGACATGGCTCTGCGCGCCCAGGTTGTAGACCTCGTCGGGGGACACTTCCCGGATAATGCGGCTGGCCGCGCTGGCGTCCGCCAGGTCGCCGTATATCAGTTTGAGCCGGACGTCCTTCTCATGCGGGTCCTGGTAAAGGTGTTCGACGCGGCTGGTATTGAAGGTGCTGGCCCGGCGGATGACCCCGTAGACCTGGTAGCCTTTCTGTATGAGCAGTTCGGCCAGGTACGACCCGTCCTGTCCGGTTATACCAGTAATGAGAGCTTTCTTCTTGGTCGGCATTTAGGTCCTTTCCATGATGAATCGATTATAAACGCATCTATTCGGGCCTCAATAAGCCCCTTTACCTTTCAGCACCACCGGGATGGTATCGAACAAGATATTTATATCCAGCATGAACGACCAGTTGTTGACGTACCACGAGTCCCACTTGACCAGGCGGTGGAACGGAAGGTCGCTGCGTCCGCGCACCTGCCAAAGGCCGGTTATGCCCGGGCGGACTTCCAGCCTTTTCAGCTGTTTGAGATCTTCCTTGTGGACCTGTCCGAGCGGCAACGGCCGCGGCCCGACGAGGCTCATGTCCCCGATCAGCACGTTCACCAGCTGCGGCACTTCATCGATGGAATATTTGCGCAGGAAGCGGCCCACCCGGGTCACGCGCGGGTCCTGGCGGATCTTGAAGATCGGCCCGTCGGCTTCGTTCTTTTCCCTGAGCTCCTCCAGCTTTTTATCCGCGTCCGTGACCATACTGCGGAACTTTAACATCTTGAACACCCGGCCCCCCCGGCCGTAACGTTTGGAGAAATAGAAGACCGGCCCGGGGCTGTCACATTTTATAACAATGCCCAATGCCAGCAGCGCCGGGGACAGGATCAGCAAGGCCAAAGCCGAGACCGTGATATCAAAGAAGCGCTTGCCGAATTGTTTCCTGTTCTGGCCGAGATTGCAGTATTCCAGCACCGGGATGAAGCCTATATTGTACTTGAAGATCTCGCCGGTCGCCTTGTCGAACGCCTGCGGCACCACCCGTACCGCCATCTGCAGATCGTTGGCGGTCTCCAGCATGTTCTGGAAGATCTTTCCGTCAGGATGGATGGTGATGAATATCTTGGTGATAAAATACCGGCGGCAGACCTCCTGCAGGTCGGACAACTTGCCCAGGACCTCGTAAGGCCCTCCCACGTCCCGGCTGGTCTTCCAGTCGTCGAGGAACCCCATGATCTTCAGGCCGAACCCGGGATGCCGCTGGATCTCCTCGGCCAGGGCATGACCGACCCTGCCGGCCCCGATGATCAGCACGTTGAAGTTATTGTACCCGTTGGCCGCCAGGAACAGGACGAAAAAACGCTTCAGGATGCGCCAGCCGCAAAAAAAGACGGTGGTGAATACGGTCATCAGCAGGAATATCGAACGGGGGAACCCCACGATCTTCATGCTGTACACAAAGGCCAGCACGGTCACGGCCGCGAAGAATACCGACCGTATGACCAGCCAAAGCTCGTGGCTCTCGACGACCTCGCGACGCGTCTGGTACAGCCGGTGCAGGCCGTTGAAGAAAAGCACCGTCACCAGCCAGCCCAGGAAAACAAGATGGAACGGGTGTGAAGTGTCCAGCAGGACCTGCTGGAACCCTACCGGCAAGGTGGTCTTCCTGATCCAGCAAGCCAGGATGATGCTCAAAAAGACGCAGAGCACATCGATGGAGATATATAGGCATCTTATAAGGATGAAAAGTGTCCGGCTCAGCATACATTTATTTATTCGGTAAACTCAAGAAAACCAGTCGGAAATGCCGCAGCAAATAAAAGCCGCCCCGGCTTCAGCCCCGACCGGTCAGCTTTTGGACCTCCCGGAAAACAGATCGCACAGCAACCACCACACGAACAGAGAATTCCCGACCAGATAGCGCCGCCAAAGCCTCCCCGGTTCGCAGCCTAAACGGAACAGCCATTCGCTGCCGGAACGCTGCATCCACAAAGGCGCCTGCGGTTTAATGCCCGAATGGAAATCGAATGCCGCGCCTATGCCTATTATCACCGGCACTTGCAGGGCCTGCCGGTTGAGGACTATCCAGTGGTCCTGTTTAGGAGAGCCCAGGCCCACCCACAGGATGTCCGGACGGGCCGCGTTGATGGCGTCGATGACATCGCCGGGCGCCGGCACCGCTTTCGGCATATAAGGCGGCGCTATTTTACCAACCACATTGAGTGCCGGGAATTTTGACTGCAAACGCGCGCTCAATCTATCACAAACGTCCTTGGTCCCGCCATAAAAAAAATGCCGCCATCCCTGTGCCTGTCCGACGTCACAGAGCTTGAGCATCAGATCAGGGCCGTATGTGCGCCGGACATCCTTATGCCCCTTCCACTGCCCGAGCCACACCAGGGGCATGCCATCCGGTGTCACCAGGTCCGCCCCGTTTATGATCGCCCGGTATTCCTCCGAACGGCGGGAATCGACCACGGTCGAGACCGGAGCGACGCAGACGTATCCCCTCTCGCGCCGGTCTATCATCTCCGCCACTACCCGGGCCGCCTTTTCGAGGTTAAGCGCCGAGACCCTGACCCCAAGCACATCGAATGTTTCGGTACGGTTGGCCATTGTTCAGTTCAATCTATCATGAAATATCTCAGGATCGCCACGATGGCTTTGATGCCGTCGACCCAGGTGATCTTCTTGCCTTCCGAATAAGTGCGCCCCCGGTAGCTGATCCCCACCTCGTAAATGCGCATCTTCCGTCGGGCCACCTTGGCGGTTATCTCCGGCTCGAACCCGAACCGGTTGGAGCGGATCGGGATAGCCCGGAGCACATCGGCCCGGAAAGCCTTGAACCCGGTCTCCATATCGGTCAGGTTTATGTTGGTGAACATATTGCTGAAAGTGGTCAGGAATGAATTACCGACAGAATGCCAGAAATAAAGCACGCGTTTGGCCTGCTGGCCGGTGAACCGCGACCCGAAAACCACGTCCGCCCGCCCCTGGATGATAGGCTCCAGCATAAGATTATACTCCGCGGGGTCATACTCCATGTCGGCGTCCTGGATGATGCAGATATCGCCGGTCATACGCTTGACCGCGCTGCGCACGGACGCTCCTTTACCCTGGTTCCTGTCATGACGCAGGCAGATAATCGCACCGCCCGACTCGGACTCGAGGCGTTTCAGGATATCGCTGGTACCGTCACTCGACCCGTCATCCACTGCCAGGATCTCCAGGCTATCGACCCCTGCCACCTGCTGCTCCTTGACCCGGCGCAGGACTTTTTCCACCGTAGCCGCTTCATTAAAGACCGGAACAATGACCGAGAGTTTCATCGTCTCTTTCTCCTTAATGAAAATGTCTTCCCCAAAACCCAGGCCAGTTCTCCGCCCCGGCCGCAAAGCCCGCGGATCCTGAGATCCGCACCCAGTTCCCTGCCCAGCCGCGACCGTTCGCTGCCGTGATCAAATCAAGGGCCAATGCTCTTACGGGCGATGGTCTTATGCCGCCGCCAGCTTTTTCGAAAAGAAATACAAGGGATGCGAACTTTTTTAATATAATGGCTTAAACCTAGACTCTCAACTTAAATATTTTTTAGTTCAGATCAGCCAGCCTATGGCCCAGCAGAACTTTCCTGCCAAGAACCTGTACGGGATAGCGGTCTACTCCGCTTTCTGCGTCCTTATCCTGGGCGCGATCATATCGCTGCGGCCCGGCTGGGGTTTCATGGATGACCACACCAATCTGCGCATCGCCCGTGAATTCTGGCAAGACCCTTCCTGGCAAAGCCTGCTGGGGTTGATAACCGGGGATGCCGGGATCGGACGCTTCCAGCCGCTTTACAAGCTATGGATCATTTCCGCCTATAAGTTCGGGGCCGATGCCCCGTGGCTGCTCTACTTCCTGACCACCCTGGCGGGATTGCTGGTACTGCCTCTGTGGGGGATGATTTTGGACAAGATATTCAATGAAGGACGCAGGTCTCCTTTCTGGATATGGGTCTACCCGCTGGCTTTCTTCATCTTCATCCCTTTCTGGAACGCTTTCATGTATATTTCCATCCAGGAGAAATTCCTTTACCTTTTCAGCGCTCCGGCCGTTTTCTTCTTTGTCCGCGCCTATGAAGAGACCCGCTGGGGCGACCTCGGACGGGCCTTCCTCTTCTGCTTCCTTGCCGTCATGAGCAAGGAGACCGGCATAGTCCTTTTCCTGGCCTTTGCCGCCTACGCTTTCTTCGACGCCACCCTGTTCCGGCGGCAACGGTCACTGTCCTGGGCCGCCTGGGCCGGCAATACCGCCTTCTTTATCCTGTACTACTTCTTCATCCAGCATCTTATGAGCAACTACACGGCGAAATACGCCCGTAACCTGAGCCTATCCAGCCTGGGGGACAACTTCCTGACCGCTCCTTTTTATATAAAGATACTGGCCGGCCTGAACCTAAGCATTTTGCTCTGGTATTTTATTCGAAAATTCTGGGACAACAAATTCGAGGAGAACGGCCGGACCCTGTTCGCCTGGTTGTCGCTGCTGTACATTTTTATCCTGCTGCCCTGGGGGTTCCCGACCTACCTGCTCCCGCCCCTGGCCGTTTTTGCCGTCAGCGCGGCCGCGCCGGTTTTTCAGGCCGCCGAGCGCTGGCCCTCGGGGAGATGGGCGCCTCGGGCCGCACTGGTGAGCCTGGCCTACCTCATAGCCTTATTCGTCATCGTGCCGCAGATCGAAAAAATGGCTGATAAACGGATGGTCGTCCATGAGATCAACCAATTACGATCGAAAGCCGCCGGCGCGGAGTTCTTTTACCCCGCTCCCTACCCGGAGACAGCCGCGGCCCTTCGCGCCTTCTCCGGGGCCCGCATCAATTATCTGTCCGACAGCAAGCTGTCAGCCGGGCTGCTGACCGCGCCCGGGCCGCACTACCTGCTGATGAACGACGAATGCCACCCGGCGGCACTGTCCGATACCGCCATCCTGAAGAATATATACCGGAGCTCGACCTGGAATATATACGAGATCGGTCCTAAGCCGGGCCACCAAAGTTACTTCAAAGAATACCCCGCCAAGAACGCATTTCAGAACATCGTGGCTTTAATAAAAAAACTTTAAGGACGGTCGCGTTACTTTATTTCTGCTGTTTCGCCGGAGGAAAGGCCGGCGGACAAGATCCTGGCAAAGGTTGTGCGGTCTTTCGGCTCTTTTTCCTCAAAGTCGAACGGTACTTGGCCGCGATGCCGAAAAGGGACCAGAAAGG
>CAYTIW010000056.1:0-11682 GCA_964438075.1 uncultured Planctomycetales bacterium | reverse complement strand
ATCGCTGTGTTGAATCAGTTACGGTTACCGTCCATTTAGTAGGATCGAGCGGGAATCCTGCCGGAACTTTGGCCGACGAATAATAGGGATAAATGATAGCCTCATTTGCCAGAGTGTAATCAGTGCCACCATATACGGTTACGGTGGTATTGGGTGAAGAGTAAACCACTTTGGTGATGATAAAGTACTTCACAGTGGTCTGAGTTAGCTTGATCCTCATCCCAGGGTAATACTTTGTACTCTTATCCCCAACTACTGTAAATGTAAAAGTAGGCGCGTCCGCAGATGCATATGTCCAAGTTTCAAAAACTTCTATCCACCCGCTGTCCGCAGGATATATCTGCCTCCAAACTGCTGCACCCGTAGCAACGCTTTCAGCTACGAATAACCTATGATCTGTGACATTCCACCAATTACTTCCGACTGCATATCCATCAACGATATCATCTCCTGTTCCAGGATCGACGGCCCCATTAAAATTATTCTTATTGATAAGTCCATCTATAACATCCATATTATCATTAATATCTATTATAGATGCGGGGTCACTGAGTTCAGGCTTCTTAATCGTAGGATTTCTCGTACAATATTGCATTAAATCACCTTAAAAAATTAGTGCAACTTGAGTCCTCTCAGATTCAAGTTGCTTTTTTGTCGCTTAGACACAATTTTCTCAATCCGTTCCCCATCGATATTAACAATTGTTATGATGTTGCCATCACCATTAGATCCATTATTGAAGCCCATTGCAGCCAACTTAAGGAACAACTCAGTAAGATAGTTGGGAAGAAGCAATTCCCGGCCCTTTTCACCTGCAATAATCCTAGACGGTTCTTCAATCAGGGAACCTTTAGCACCCCAAGAAAACGATGACCCTTGCCAATTACTACCTGATGGATGAGATTGAACCCAAGTACTTATAGCAGGGCCAGACCAGCCAGGTGTCGGAATTGTACCTACCCAAGCACCTCCCCCACCTTTAGAAGTTCCACCAAATCCACCACCCATGCTATACCATCCACCGCCAAATCCACTCATCGCAGTGGAAACAGACGAGTTAAAGTTACTTCCAGCAGATTCAATCTGACTAGCTGCCCCACTGAGAGCATTCGATGCACCTGTTAACTCTGCTATAACAGCTTTATCCATCTCAAGGCGCTCTTTTGCCTGTATATACTCCTTGTCGTTGACGGTCATCTGAGTACCCAAATAATCATATGCTTGCTCAATACTTTCATCTGCCATTTTATTAAAGTTGAAAGTGCTCTCATTAACAGGCGCTGCGAAAGCAGTACCAGCAAACGCCAGATCATTCTTCCACATATTACCGCTTTCAACGGCAGCAACAAATTCCATATCCCTTATATATTGACTAGATGAAAGATTATTGGCATTCACATATGCTGAGATTTCAGCATAACGATTATCTGCACTTGTTTGGTATTCTGTGCTTTTTCTGGCTGAATTTACGGTTATTTCACCGGCTTTCTTCGCGGAGGCCTGTTGATAATCCATGACACCCCCACCAGATATATATTCTGATGGATTTATGTAAGAGGTTGTTCCATATGGATTTGTATATTTTAGACCGGGTATGGTAATTGAAGTACCAATGCATGTCATATCTGTGAAAGTGCCTTCAACATTGCTGGCGCTCCTTATAGAAACTGAATCCATTGGATTATATGAGGTAGTTTCCCCGCCCGGTGGAGTATATTTCAGGGCATTAACCATTACCCTGTCACCCATACAAGTCATGTCTTCGAAATTGTCAACGTTTAGTGTATTAGGTGCTACATTACTACCAGTTCCTACTAATGTTTTACTGCCTTGTAATTCTTTAATATACTCTCCTAGAGTACGTCCCTCTATAACTTCCCCGTATTTAGCGCCTGATGTATCTCCAATTTTATTGGTGACCGTTCCTCCTCCAAACATAAATTCTAGATTTCGGAGTTTAGCTGCCACGGAATCTAAAGCACTCGCCCCGTTATTTAGACTGTTTCCAGCATTCTTGCCACCAGACTCAACATTTTTACCACCTGTAGTAGCATCTGTAAAGAAACTAAATCCAGATTTTTGAGTATCTCCTACCCATTTATTACCGGATGCTTCAAACTGTTGTTGAGCTACTTTACCAATCCCTGCTATTTCTTGGCCGGAGGCAGTTAATCCGATTTTAACAGGACTATAACTTTCAGCTACATTTTGCTTAGTCATAGCATTTGTTTCTAGTACATTATTTCTACGGCTTGCATTTACAAAATCTGATGCTGAAATTGTTTTTTCTGATGCATATGTAGCAGCATCTTTTGTAGAAGTGTTCATAAAATCCGTAGTTTGAAAAATACCATCCTTTAAAATGTTTACTGATGACATAGCACCAGATGTAGTAATTTTAGCAGCTTCATCTGATGATTTTTTTACTTCTTTTGGAAAAGTTTCTAATGGTACAAGTTCATCTGCTCTTATTTTTGCTGCTCCTCTTGGATCAGTTTCATATTCCATTAAATATTTTCCATATTTCTGCATATTTTCAACAGACCATTGTTCATGTCCACTTGCCGTTATAGGTTGCCCTCTTAAATTTGTCATTATATATGCAGAAATTTTACCACTTTTATCGTATACTGGTTTAAGTTCATCAGCAATAATACCTTCGCCACCTGTCATATAACCAACTGGATTTTTGTATGCATTGGTTTTAGCTCTAGCAGCAGCTTCTACTTCTGGTGATAACGAAATAGTGTTTCGATTGACAGATTCCATACTCTGATCTTTATTTATAGTTGTACTGCTATGTGCATAGTCGGTAGATGGGGGTGTATAAGTAGATGATGATTTTTTCGCTTTAACAGCAGCTTGACTATCATCATAATCACCACTTGGATTTTTATTAGATCCACTAGATTTACTAGATGGTGATAATCCAGGTATAGTATTTTGCAAAGTATTTACTTTATCAAGTACAGTAGTTACAGCACCATCTAATGATTGTCCAATACCCGCAAATGCTGTTCCAATTTGGCTAGCAATATTTACACCATTAACTAATAAAGTATTCCACAATCTAGCAAAGGCACCTTCAATTGAATATACAGCAGTATAAAATACTTCCACTATTGAATGTGCAGCAGGCGCAAATGAAGATGAAACTCCACTGAGAACACCGCTTCCTATCTGACTTATAATATCCCAGCCAAGGCCTGCCCAATCCGAAGCTATATTTATAGCATCATCTATATACTGGCCCCAATCTGTTGTAGATATAGTTTTAAAGCCATCTTCGATGAAAGTGCCTATAGACTCGCCTAATTTGCGGGGGCCTCCGCCAGTCGCCCAACTATTCAGATTATCATAGATCCATCCAGCTAGATTAAGAGCAGTTCCTATAACAGCATTGGCCCCATCACCTATCATGGTGACGATTTCACCGCCAAGTTGGTTCCAATTAATCTGTTGAATCCAAGCTATAGCATTGGTAAACCCTGTTTTAAGATGGTCGCCTGCGGCTCCCCAATCGCCCCTCGATATATCATCATATACCTGGCGAGCAACAGTTGCTACACCATTTAAAGCTTCAGATGCAACCTGATTGAAGTATGTGAACTTTTCAGGCGCGAGCGAGTAGCCGATTGCTGCTAAACCAAGCGCAACGGTTCCAGCAACAACTGCAATACCAGCTATAGCGGAAACAACTGACCCAGCAGTAGCTATTAACGGCGCTATGCTTATCCCTGCAAATGCAGCCGATACTCTAGTAGCCAACCCCAATAAACTAGCCGACATTCCCGCTATAACAGGTGCTATTAGACCGGCTATAGCTGCAAATGCGGCGGGTATCTTCGAAACCGCTGCAACTACAGTTCCAGCATTGGATGCAATAAGAAGTAAGCCCGCTGTTATACCGCCCGCCTTTAGAAGATCAATTCCTCCCAGATCTACAAATTTTCGTTTAAGGCCATCAACAACTTTTCCAATTGCTTCCCAAGTGTTAACAGTTCCATCAAGATTGCGACTGCTGTCTACTATTTGTTGCAACCATTGTACAGCGCCTTTTAAACTCTCCGAAAATCCCTTAACACCGTTTAAAACCGGCCCCGTAAATATTTCACCAAACACCTCTTTAACAGAGAACAAACGTTGCTCCATTAAGTCCCATTGATCATTAAGAGTTTGTATGGTGTTTGTGTATGCACGATTTACTTCACCACCGCTACTTTTTGAAACATCTTGAATTTCTCTGAATTTTTCTAATGCGCCGCCTGCGCCCAACTTGGAAAACTCTCGACCAGCATAAGAACCAAACAATCCAGTACCAAGAGCGTTTTTAGTTAATCTATCTACATCTAATGATTCAATAGCATCAAGAAGGCGAATTTGTGTCTCACCCATATTTTCTTCTGCCATCTTTTCATATTGGCTTTTAGTAACACCCAATAACTTTGATGCGACGTCAGCCCTACTAAATTCCGCTATCTTTTTGCCTTCGGCATCCCTAGTTTGCATTCCTATTTTAGAAAGAGCGTTTTCTATTCTAGCGGTGGATTCACCTGCTAATCCAGCAGTTGATACTGAAGATGTAAGCGCAGTTCTCATCAAGTCGGGGCGGATACCATACTGATTCATCAAAGCATAAAATGCAATTTGAGAATCAATATCGTTAGCAGTACCACGTAAAACTGCGGAACCACTCGCATTGACTATAGCATCTGTTAAATCTTTAGCTCCAATTGTATATTTATTAGCAACCGTAAGCACTTTATCCATGATGTCGCTTGAGTACTTTGTCATCTTCTGAGTTCTGAGAATGGGATCTTGTATATCAATTCCTGATTGTTCTCTATTAATCTGGGAGCTTTTTATAACCATATTAGCAATATCATCAGGACTTACCTCATAATTTGTAGCTTTAACCATCTTAAGAGTTTGCTCGGTTAAATTGTAGAGGGCTTCGCCCTCATATCCAGCCAGCGCATATGGCTCCGCTGCTTTTGTAAGATCTGGTCTACTCTTGACTGGAATTTCAATATACATATCTTGGAAGGCTCTTGAAAATTCGGTAAACGCTTTTTTACCTTCCGGCATTGTATAATCAAATTCAGGAATAGCAACCCGCGCTAATCCCATCACCTGAGTTTCCCAATCAGCAGCAGCCTTGGTGGAGGTTGCAATGGCAGCAGTTATCCCACCGATGCCAGCAATAAGACCAGCGAATGTCACTGCTGCAATACTTTTTAAGCTCGATTCTAGACCAGCAGCAGCTCTCTGGGCGAACGCCATCTGGGCTACCATTGACTGAATACCGCTTTGAAAGGCGGTCACGTTCAAAGCTGCGGACCATACCAAGCTACCGCCTGGATTATAAGCTGCCATATAATAACCCCCATATAATAATATAAATGTTCAAATAAATACCAAAATAATTATAAAAAATGAATGGTTGGGTTGTTTTATGACAACCCACGTTTCTTCTTTATCCCGTATTTAGCTTCTTTGTAGTTCCCCGCGTTTTCATTCGCTATATCTTTCATCCAATCGTCGAAGTCTATTTCGGGCTGTTTTTTACTCGCGTGTTTTTGGGCATCTTTTGCAGCATCCGCCTCCGCAACTAAACTTGCCTCAACACATTCCCAGTTAAACAAGAAGATCTGAAGCGGTTCCAACATCCATTCCAGCGGCGTTTTTGCAGGACACTCCCTTGCCAACTTGCCTGCGAGCACCTTTAAGTTTTTGCTCAAGTTGGGGTCCACTTTTCCCAACCCCAGGCGAGAACGCCGTCTCTAACAACTGTTTATTTTCCACCGTCAGATCCCTAATGGATATTTCACCCGCCTCATAATTGGCCTGGCCCTTCTCACAATTCACAAACTTAATACCACACGCCCTATCAATACAGAAATTAAAAACATCGCACGAGTAATCGAACTGTTCCTCTGTATCTGCATCAGCATCAAAATCGGCATATATAGCAGCTAGATCGAAAGCGGTGGCCGGAGTATATATGATGGGCACCTCAAATATCTCATCAGTTTGAGGATTCTCAAACTCAATAATAATCTCATACTTCTTCGCGCCTTTCATAAAGCGGGCAAACTCTTGCCTGGCATCTGCCTTTTCTACTCTAAGTCGTTTTGACATTTTTATACCTCACGTTTAATCATTAAGTCGTTTGGTGAGTACGCATATACTCCAATATGTTTCAAAAATATAGACGTATCAGCCAATATTTTGAAACCTTTCTCTCGGGCGAGATAACAAAAACCATAATCCTCGCCCAGCCAATACCCCTCATTATCCTTCTGATCCACTACTATCTCCGCAAACATTGGATAATAAATCAAAAGTTCCTTACCATCATGAAACTTCCCACAATGCGTCAATATACAATCCTTAGCAACCGCATCAACTGCCGCGCGGGGTATCGCTATAAACCCACATCCCAGCCCCTCAACTTCCTGAATCTCCCCATTAAAATTAAATTTCCCATCGGGCGTCTTAACAATAGCGATGGGGGGCAATTCTCTCTTCATGTAGACCCCACCGACGATCTGCTGCTCCTCATACGCATGTTTGCAGATCTTCCAAAAATCAGCAGGTGTAAATGCCACATCATCATCGATAAATGCCAGAATATCGTTATCAGTGTCCCGATGGAATATTGTAGCCCAGGTGCTCCTAGACTTGGCTATACTGGCCTCTAGACCTACCACAGTGGTTAATCTGAAGCCTTTTGGGACCGCTGTAATCAACCCATCCATAGACAGCTTCGATGATACGTCTATGGAGCGATGACTACACACGGCCAAAAGTACTTTTATAGTATTTGGCTGTTCCATTTTACCCATATATTTTTCACCAAATTACTATAATATTTTCATAGTATAAAAATTTATCTACTCCGTATAAAACATTCTTACTATCGGTAGTTCACACCCGACCAGTTCTTCTGGAAGACTATCAATATTTCAAACACTACTATAAGCAGTGTTCTCAGTATTGATTAGGAATGCTTCAGCCTCGAACCCAACTCCTGCCGTCCCATCAATTTCAGCCGTAAAATTAACCTTAGCATTCAACCTATTTCCAGTAGAACCCGGCGTAAACGAAGTAATGTTTACCGATGGCATATACATTATAAAGGCGTATGGAATCTTGCCTGCATAGAAGAACCACCTATCTGACGTTGCCACACCAGTTGCAGCGCTAAACTCCACAGTTACACCATCACTGAGAGCCATAGCCCCAGTTGTCACAGTAGTAGCGGTTGCCCATGCCCCACCATTTGCCCGCCAAGACATCTTATTTGATGCGCCAGCCTCGGTTATCTTAACCTCAAACAACTTATAATCAGCGGTTCCACTGTAAGACCCAGAGGACGTAAGAGTTACATTTCCAGCGCCAGCTACCTTCATAGTAGCACCCACTGTAGTAGCCGTAGATACTATAGCAGCAGACTCCCACACTATCATAATTGGGATCTTTGTTTTATTTAGTATTGGGCCGGTTGTAGATCCCCAGAAATCATTAATTTCAGTAGTACTTTCCACAAAAATTGTAAGATCGCCGCTAACAGTTCTATCTCCCGCCAAAATATGATCAGCGTAGAGAACACCAAGAGATTTAGCATCTTGAGGATCAATACCATTATCAATACTTATAGATGCATCTTCAACGTTTGTTGAAAGAACATCATCCCAATACACCTTAGCACCAGACGATCTAAACACCTTAGTTGCGCCAGAAACATAAGTCGCGGTGCCAAATGTGCTCGCTGTTGCAAGTTGCGACCCAACAATATCGGCAGAGTAATCCAAAATGGACGCCTTAGTATTCTTAATATCCAATTTATTTACTTGGCAATTACTACCCGTAACCTCATAAACACCAGTCTTCATCCAAACGGTAAAACTTGGTACCTGAGTATCAACCACGCTAAACTTATGGATGTAACACCCAGTTGTCACGGTCGCTGATGTTGCCGATCCAAACGCCCCATACAACATTGGCCCAAATCCATTGTTTTCTGGGAACGCCCAGCTCGATATATTACCAGTTATATGATAGGGTTTATCAACTGTAAACGTTAATCCCCTAGAGCCCATCGCTCTCAATTCATCCTGATCAACTACCGGGTCAAGAACTGCCTCAGAAGTAGTGTACACATATTCTTTTGGCGCTGTTTCAATCGTTCCTGCCGTTTGTTCATTCGCAATACCAACTTTCACTGACTTGATCGCATCGACCCATCCTGTCATATTTTAACCTCCAAATTTAATTATTTGCTGTTCTTTAAATAATAACCATATACAATCATAGCAGAATGCCACGCTGTAATTTCCTCATCAAAAAACAAATTGTCGTTAATTCTATCGATATATATAACATAAGTATTATCTAATGTCTTAACAACATCTCCCTCAATGAGCACTTTAACCCTATTTGCGACCTCTCTACAATACCTAGAATTGTTACCCTTGACACTCGCCACATCAATTTGGTACATCCCCGATGCATAAACCAGTCCATGCGCATCATATCCCATCTGCGCCTTAGTAACCACATTCGGGAGTGAAACCGATATCATCGTCTGGTTACCGCCAGTCAAGTTCTCCGATACATTCTTGGCCGGGAAGTCAATCTCAAACTTCCCCGATACCATATCAAAAAGGGTATCATCATCGGAAAGCGCCCTTGATAACGCTACCAAAAACCCATAATCAGTTGTAACCATTATCCTATCCCCAATGCCCCGTCAATATGTGCTCTAATGATCTCTGGTACCTTCTCCTCAACCACATTCATCGCGGGCCAGAAGTGGGCCACCCGACCCCCCCATTTATATTCGACATATGGGGCATAATATAAATCTGTACTTATATTAATATTTACCACACTCGTGCCCGATTTAGTGTACTCCCCATGATAAGAATTATGTAGCGCGCCAGTAAGATATCCATGACCAGGATATAATCTACTTTGAATCTCTTGTACCGCTACATCAATAATCTCCTGGGCTGCATCATCAATAGCACTATTAACACCAGGAACAACCTTGCTCAGAAACCCGGCAAACATAGCAGCATTAAGTAGACCAAACGATGTTCCAAATGCGCTCATAATTACCGCCTACGACCTTCTAATCTCGTTCACACTATCTTTGATATCCTCATTGAGGCGAAGTATAATTTTGGCCTGCACATCATGTGCATCATACTTTTTTGATAACTCGCACACAGCGTTTTTTACATCTTGCGTCTCATTTATAACATTAACAAGTTTGTCCACAATTCGATCGGTGGATTTTTCCCATTGTTTAGGCATCTGATAAACAAAAAAACCAGCTATCCCAATACAAAACATTATCATAACGCCCAATAAAACGAGAAAAAAATCACCATTTGCGGCACTTAATACCGTTTCCGTGGGATCAACGGTAATAATACCACCTCACTTCAGCAGCGGAATTGTAGTCTTAACGAAGAAGAATGCAAATCCCATCATCGCTAAGTTATATAGTCCCTCAGTGTCAATAGCTGTACCCGCAAGCACTGGCAAGTAAACCGCCCCAATATATCCAAACAACGCAATAAGCGCCAAAATCAAAGTCCTAACACCTACAAATCGATGTTGGTTTATCTCAACCACATCTTCAGGATACTCATATTCCTTATCAATCTCTTCATCAACCATATCAATCACTCCTTTTTACAGCATAAAATCTCACAAAATCTACCATATTAGTATTAAGTTGCATATGCTCCTGCACCTGCCCATACACAACATAAACACCTTTCATCTTACCAATGGTAAACTCGACACCCTCATCAATCTCATCAGGGTTCCCTCCAACCAACACTTCCCACATGCCAGGCGTTGAGATTCCAGCTTGTTTGACCTGCAATAAAAGCGCCAATCCCTGTGCTCTAACATACCTAATCCGGGCAGGTAACGTCTTTTCAACGGTCCATTCAACCGGGTTACCCGCCGCGTCACACGTTGTTATCTCTATGGTGGGCACTACACTCTCATCCACAAACCCCGTAGTCGTTATCGTTAATGCCCCAGCATCCCACGTATTACTAGTTATTTTCCACCGGGCCGCCGTGAAGCTAACATTCTCAACAGTAGGTACACCATCAACATTCCCGCTAACAATAACAACCCCGCTATTATCTGTACCACCCCCCACATCTATACGCAAATTTGCGCCATCCTCGGGCACATTATGCAAACTTGTTAACGTTGATGTTGCGATTTGATTAACTATTTTAGAATCTTTGGTATTAACGGTTATCTTTTGCGTTAACCCCCCCACCAACATCAAATCACTTCCATCTCAACATCATCAAACGGCACATCCTTAAACTCATTGGGATAATTATCATCATCAGCATGCCTAATAACAGTAGTATCAATCGCCCCCGAAGATGATTTTCTAGCAGCATTAACAATGACTTTATACGCAGCCATTCCACTAGTAGTTCCACCAGATACCTTTTTAACAATATCGTTATTAATAGATAATTCTTTAGCATCCCAATCTTTAAATTTCATCTCCCAATAATGTTGAATTAAATATGCTAATGCCGACAATTCTTGAATATAATCCAACGTTAATGTATATTGAACTATATCTCTAGACAATTGACCAGATGCCATTCCATAAAAAATATAAAAGTTTCCCTGATTAAAAGACTGGTCCATAAACAATAAATCAGCATCAGTATTAGTTCCAACAGCCGCCTCAGCCTCAGTCTGACAACTCAAGAATGTCAACGCATTAACATACTTAACAACTTCATTAATCGTTACTCTCTCATTAAGAGCATCTACAATTAACTCAGTAATATCTCCATATCTAGGTACAGATGCGCCCCACTCGATATAGGATCTAATAAGATAAGTTCCAACTTCATCTAAATCACCAGCAACTGTAGTATAGGTGATATTATCAGTTGTACCTGATCGGGCCGCTACCCAATTGATAGCAGTCCCACTTGGTTTAGTTCCAACAATTTTTAAAAGTGTTGCATCATCAAGATCAATTCCAGCTTCAATTGTAATCTCTGTTGATGCCGCATATCCAACTCTCAACGTCATCTAATCACCTACGCACATCCAGATTGCCTAACAACTATCTTATCAACATCAGAATGTCTAACTATTGATTTATCAACATCAGAATGTCTAACTATTGATTTATCAACATCAGACACTCTATATACAACTCCTCTAGTAAGTGCTCTGGCCCCGGCAATTATCATCAAATTTGCAATGGTAACTTCTAATGCTCCAGCAATAGCAACTCTTGCCGCAGATCCAACCTCAAAATCTTCTAATGTTAAATTTGCAGATCCTTCAGTACTCGCTGCTTCAGATGCTACTATTGAGATATCATCTAGATCTAAAGTTACTGTACTACTAATAGTTAATAATCCATTAGATCCAACAGTAATATCGTCTAATGTGTCAGATAATGATCCATGTGTTAATACGGTTCCAGTTCCATCAAATATTATATCTTCTATTAATACATTCGATATTCCAGATATACCGGAACCAATTGTAGACGATATTCCTATATCACTTAATATAACATCTAATGTACATTCAACTAAAGCACGACCATTAGAATCAATTGTTATACTATCTACAACAGCAGTACCAGTACCAACAATA
>CAYTIW010000055.1:0-12316 GCA_964438075.1 uncultured Planctomycetales bacterium | reverse complement strand
CGCGACACCTCGATCGAGGAGATCGACCAGAAGCTCAAGGAGGCCTCCAAGACTTATCTGAAGGACATCCTCGGCTATACGGACGAGGAGCTGGTATCGACGGACTTCATCCATGACCCGCGTTCATCGATCTATGATTCGCTCGCCACTTTGCAGAACAACCTCAAGGGCGAGAAGCGGTTCTTCAAGATCGTCAGCTGGTACGACAATGAGTGGGGGTATTCCAACCGCGTGGTGGACCTGCTGAAGTATATGGCAAAAAAATAACTGTCTGACCGGATCTGCAAAAGGGCGCTTTCAGTGATGGGGGCGCCCTTTTCATCTTCGCTCAGGCAAAGGAGATGGCCCGATGGCTTGGTCCAAAGGATGGTGGAAGGGGCTTCTTTTTTACGTTCTTTTGTTCGTCGGGCTTCTGGTGTTCCTCGAGGTGGTCGCGCGGTGTGTCCTGGCCTTCCTGCCGATCCAGGCGCGTTTCCCCAACGGCGACTATGTCTCCGACATATTGTGGCGCAAGGAGTGGGCCCAGCGTCACCGGGGCGCTCGGGGGGAGGCCGCGCTCGGATTCGACTACGCCAGGCACGACCCTATCCTCGGCTGGCGCCTCAAACCCGGCCTGAAAGACCTGCCGGCCTTCAAGAACAAGGTCATCAGCTCGAATTCCAAAGGCATCCGCGGCAAGAGGGAATTCCCGTACGAGCGGGTGCCGGGCAAGAGGCGGATCGTCCTTCTGGGGGACTCGTTCACGTTCGGCACGGAGGTCAGCGACAGCGAAACGTACGCGTGGTATTTGCAGGAACTGATGCCGGACGTCGAAGTGATCAACATGGGGGTTTTCGGGTACGGATTCGACCAGATGCTGCTTTACCTGAGGCAGGAAGGCGTTAAATATCGTCCGGATATTGTCATGCTGGGCTATCTGCCCATCGATAGCGGGCGGTCGCTCTTGTCGTTCCGTGATTTCGCCAAGCCGCAGTTCGTTTTCAAGAAAGGCGAGCTGGTCTTGCGGCATGTCCCGGTTCCGTCGCCGGACCAGGTGCTGAGCCGCGAGCCGTGGCGGTTAAGGTTTCTGGACTTGCTGGCGCTGGCCAAGCGCATGATCGACGTCAAGGCCGGAGATTATTACAAGGATGAGGATAAGGTGAACCGGGTCCTTTTGACCGAGCTGGTCCGCGCCGCCCGCGCTATAGGTGCCGTTCCCGTCTTCGCCTATCTCGACGGAGTACGTTCGGAATACAAGCCTTTTGAGATCGGGGAGAAGGAACGGGAGTTCTTCCGCTACTGGCAGAGCAACGGCGTGCCGTGCATCTTCCTGTACCCGTACCGGGTCAAGTCGGACCAGGAGTTCTTGAAGCAGCTGGGCAAGGACAGACTGATCATGAAACGGGAATACGGCCATTTCTCGCCCCGGGAGAACAGGATCGTCGCGGAGGGGATCTATGATTTTCTTAAAAATCTGCGGTTCGTTAAATAGGCGGCAGGTTCTTCCCGGGGGAAGCAATTTACCGAACCGGCACGCGATCCGCTGACCAGGTCCTGTATGTTAAATAAGGATTGCTTTAGGGATGAAGTCGTTCACTGAATTAAGGAAGAATTTGAAGAAAGACCGTTCCCGTCTGAAGGCGGTCAAGCTGGCCGTCCTGGGCGACTCGGCGACCCAGTTGCTGGTGCAGGCCGTCCAGGGCTACGGCTATGAGATCGGCTATAACTTCGAGATCCTGGAGGCCGACTATGACCAGATCGATAGCCAGATATTCAATGCCGGATCCGAGCTATACCGTTTCAAGCCGGAGTTTGTGGTCGTTTTCCATTCGGTCTGGAAGCTGCTGGCGGAGTTCTGGCGTCTCGACAATGAGGGCAAGGCGCATTTCGCGAACAGCCACCTGGAGCATGTGGCCGCCCTCTATGGGACGATCTCTTCCCGGCTTCAGGGCCGGGTCGTCTGCCTGAATTATCCCGAGATCGATGATGCGGTCTTCGGGAACTACGCCAACAAGACCGAGCTCTCGTTCCTTTACCAGCTCCGCCGGATCAACCTGGGGCTGATGGACCTGGCCCGCAAGTCCGACAATATGTTCATCGCCGACCTCGCTTGGCAACAGGGACTTTACGGCGCCGGAGCCCTGACCGACCGCAAGGTCCTGTTCAACACGGATATTGTTTTCAGCCTGGATTTTCTGCCGGCAGCGGCGAAGAACCTGGCCGATGTGATAACGGCTATCCTGGGCGATATCAAGAAGTGCGTCATTCTGGACCTCGATAATACGCTGTGGGGAGGCGTGATCGGGGATGACGGCGTGGAGAATATCCAGATAGGGGACCTGGGAACGGGGAAGATCTTTACCGAACTGCAGTCATGGTTGAAGCAGCTGAAGGAGCGGGGGATCATCCTGGCCGTCTGCAGCAAGAATGACGAGGACGCGGCCCGGGAGCCTTTCCTGAAACATCCGGACATGGTCCTCAGGCTGGAAGATATCGCGGTGTTCGTCGCTAACTGGGAGAACAAGGCGGACAATATCAACTATATCCAGAGCGTTCTCAATATCGGGTTCGATTCGATGGTCTTCCTGGATGACAGCCCGTTCGAGCGGGAGATGGTGCGGACCCGCATACCCGGCATCACGGTCCCGGAACTGCCGGAAGACCCGGCGGAATACCTGCCCTGTCTGAGGGCGCTAAACCTGTTTGAGACAGCTTCTTTCACCGCCGATGACGGCCAGCGGACGGCCCAGTACCGGCAGGAGGCCCAGCGGGCCGTGGTGAAGAGGAAAAGCGCCAGTGAGGATGATTTCCTTTCCGCCTTGGCCATGCGCTGCGTCGTGAGACCTTTTGATAGATTCAGTGCGCCCCGCGTGGCCCAGCTGACCCAGCGGTCCAACCAGTTCAATTTACGGACGGTCAGGTATACCGCCGAGGATATCGGCCGGATCGCCCGGGATGACGCTTTTGTGACCTTGTCTTTCTCTCTGGAGGACAGGTTCGGGGATTACGGGCTGATCAGCGCGGTCATTTTGGAGAAGCGTTTCCCGGCGCTTTTCATCGACACCTGGATCATGAGCTGCCGGGTGCTGGCGAGAGGTGTGGAGTGTCTCGTTTTAAATGAAATTGTTCGTTCGGCTCAACAGTACAATTTTAGGGCCATCGTGGGGGAATATCTTCCTACGGCAAAGAACAAAATCGTCAAGGATTTGTACCGGGATCTTGGGTTTTGCGCGGAAGGATCTTTTTGGCGATTAAATCCTTCTTTATATAAATTAAAACAACATTTTATTTCGATTTGTTGAATGTCCAGCCACGAAGAACTAAATATAATCATATCGCGCATTGAGGAGGCTAATCCTCTTCACGCCAAGAAGCTCAGAAAATATCTTAAGGGCCAAGATGAGGCCTTCTTCGATAGAGCAACCGTTTTTTTGGCGCGTTATAAAAATTATTTAAAGATTAAAAACAAAGATCTTTCCTATGCGGTCAATTGTTATTTGCGCATGGTTTCCGATATGACCCTGGAGGCAGCTCGGTTTTTGGAAACCGGCCATTATTCATGTAAATCTTTCGATGAAGTCAAAAAGAATGTCTACGATCAGCCCGAGATTATGGAATATCATATGAACGGGCTTTTATTATCACAATTTCTTTGGCGACATCACTACGAAATTTTTTCGTTCTTTACTCAGCATCTTCGCGGGACGGCGGGGGCTGTTCAGAATTATTTGGAGATCGGGGCAGGCCACGGGCTTTACGTCTCAGAAGCGCTACGTGTTTTTCCGTGCGCACGCATCAAAGCCGTCGATATTAGCGAAACCGCTCTTGCGATGGCCAGACATTTTGTCGATGATGAACGCGTCGATTTTGTTTTGAACAATATTTTTGATTTTAAAGAAGCCGGCGCTTATGATTTTATTACTTTGGGAGAGGTTTTAGAGCATGTTGAGGTCCCGGAAGAACTTTTAAAGAAAATACACTGTTTGTTGAAGGATAAAGGTATTGCGTTCTTAACGGTGCCGTCGAATTCTCCCGCAGTTGATCATATTTATCTTTTCCACAGTGCCGAAAACATAAAAAATATGATTATTTCATCAGGATTTGACATTATCCGTGATATCCACATGTACACGGAGGATGTTGATGAGAAATTGGCGGATAAATTAAAAGTATCATCAATGTACGGAGCATTTGTTAGGAAAAGATCCTAGGAAAGGTGCCGCATGGATATTTCAGAAATTAATAAGAAGCTCAATGGTATTTTTATCGACGTTCTCGATAACCCGGACATCGTTCTTAAGGACGAAACAACTGCCAAAGATATCGAAGAGTGGGATTCGTTGACGCACGTGCAGTTGATTGTCGCCATTGAGAAATCTTTTAAGATCCGTTTTACCGCACCTGAGATTCAACAATTCAAGAATGTCGGGGATATTTGCCAGAGGATTCAGAGTAAGCTGGTGTAGCGATTTTGCTGTTCTTCTATATGTGGAGCGATGCAGGATAGTTTGGGGAGCGATTTTCTAATAATAAATCAGATGTCATGAGAATTGCGGCGCTGGGGACAAAAATATGCTTACGCTACATCATATCGGCTGTTTGGTAGAGAATATTGAGGTGTCCTGCGGACTTTTTTTGCCCTTTTTGTCTTCTAGAGAGGGTATTCAAAAGACCTTCATTGCTTCTCAAGAAGTCCATGTCTGCATGGTTCCGCTAAATGGCAATACTTTCCTGGAGCTCATCGAGCCGACAGACAAAGCGGTGCGTCTTAAAAAGATGCTGTCTAAAGGTATTAACTATTATCATTTAGGATTTGAAACGAATAATTTTGAAGACGAGCTTCTTAAGCTTCAGAGCCTTCAGTATAAACAAATGCCGACATTCGAATCTGAAGCTTTTGGATGTAAACGTTGTGTCTTTTTTATTTCGCCGGAATCTCAATTGGTCGAAATTATAGAGGTTTGAACCTTTCTATGTTTTTATCTTGCGTCCGGTCGCTTTATCCGCGAGCATTGGGCTGTTGAGAGCTTGCGAAATTATTTCTTGGGCCAAGGCTGTGCTCAGCGTGACTCAGTTAAGACTGCCGGCATAAGTCGGTAAAGATTCATTTTTTTCTAAAAAATCATCGCCATTTTATAATTAGTTATCTATTGGTATTTAGTATGAATTTTGTTTCGTTACAGTATGTGTTTTTCTTTTTGGTTGTTTCTGTATCGTTCTATTTCTTGCCGCACAGGCATCAGTGGAAATGGCTCTTGGCGGCAAGCCTTTTATTTTATATGGCCGGCGGCCCTTGGCATATCATTGTCCCTCTGTTCATCGGTCTCGTCGGTTATGGTGCGGGTCTGTTGATCGAGCGGACGCAAAGCCCGGCCTTCAGGAAAACGGTCTTGATCGCAAGTCTGGTGGCCAACATCGGAGTACTGACCTTCTTTAAATACCTGGCGTTCCTGACGGACTCTCTTTTGGCGGTTTCGAATTTTATCCGCGGCCATCTATTCGCTTCGAAAGATCTTTTTGCCGCTCCTTGGGTGACGCAGATCCTGGTCCCGCTGGGGATTTCCTATGTCACTTTTCAGTCGATCGGATATGTGATCGAGATTTACCGCGGGAGCCGGTCGGCGGAAAGGCATATGGGGTTCTTCTTTACATATTTGCTGTTCTTTCCGAAATTGTTCGCCGGCCCGATAGAAAGGGCCCACAATTTCCTGCCGCAGTTACGGGAGCGGCGGCCGTTCGATCTGGCCCGGGTCAAGGAGGGGCTCAAGCTCATCGCGTGGGGGCTGTTCAAGAAACTGGTGATCGCCCAGCAGATCGCGAAGATCACCAATGTCGTATTCAGCCAGCCAGATGGGTACATCGGTCTGCCGGTCGTGCTGGCGGTATTGTTCTTTACTGTTCAGTTATATGCAGATTTCTCAGGATATACAGATATTGCTATTGGATCAGCCAATGTTTTAGGTTATCAGCTGATGAAGAACTTCGATTTTCCTTTTATAGCCCGTTCTACTACCGAACTGTGGAGGCGTTGGCATATATCTTTGTCCACTTGGTTTTTTGATTATGTCTATAATCCTCTAGCTATTGCGAAGAGAGATTGGGACAAGTGGGCCGTTGTATATGCCTCGTTACTAACTTTTTTGATCCTGGGCCTTTGGCATGGCGCTAGCTGGAAATTTGTTATGTTGGGCTTCTTGCAGGGAGTGGCGTTGTCCGTCGAGTTCCTGACCAGGAGATTGAGGAAAGAGATCGGGCGTAAACTGCCGGAGGCGGTAAACGATTGTTTGGGAGTGGTCTGTACTTTTTCTTTCTTTAGTTTTGCTTTGATTTTTTTAAAAGCGGCGACTTTTGCGGATGCGTTAAAAATTGTAAAACATTTATTTATTTCTTCCGGTGGCGAAGGCCAGACCAGCGCATTATTTGCGGTCTATTCTGTGCCTGAACTCCTAATGGCGATCTTTGTGATATCTTTCTTATTTGTGGTCGAATATGTCGACCGTAATTTTGGGCAGTTCTCTCGGGAAGGCCGGATGCATTATCTGATGGTTTTTCGGAAGAACTGGGTCGTGAGGACGGCGGTTTATGCCTTGATGGCCTATTTGTTCGTCGGCTTGGGGATGATGAAGCCCGAACAATTTATATATTTTCAATTCTGATTATGAAACGATTTATTATCCGCACAGTTTTGTTCCTGGCCTTTCTGGAGCTTTTCTTCTGGATCGGCAGCTGGGTGGCCCAGGGGACGCAGGTCTGGGGTAATGCCATCTTGGCGCAGAAGAAAGGCGTCTACCGGATAATGTGCATAGGCGATTCGATCACTTTCGCGGGCGGTAAAGATTCCTATCCGGCTCAATTGGAACAGGTGCTGAATTCCCTGTCCGGCGGGGTGCGCTACCAGGTGTTGAACCAGGCCACTGCCGGGGAAGGCTCGTCGGTGACCCGGCAGGCCCTGCCGCAATGGATCAGCCAGTATCAGCCGGACATGGTCGTGGCCATGCTGGGGATTATGGACGGGCGTCCGGATAAACAGGATGGCCACCGCAGCCGCTGGCGGGTCTTCTTGAACGAAATCAAAACTTACCGGCTGTTCCTGCAGTGGCGTGAAACGGCATTGACCGCGTTGAAGAAGAAGGTGCCGGCCCGGAAGGAAAAAGTCGTTCCGGCCCCGAAAGCCCCGGTGGTCCCGATCTCTGAGTACGATCATTTCACGGCGGAATTATCCAGACAGCCCGAGGATATAAAGAAGTTGTTTATGTTGACCCAGATCGCCGAAGGGAGCGGGCGCTATGATATGGCGGAGCTCCTTTATGAACTGTTTTTGAAGAGGTGCACCAGCCGGGTGATCAACGGCTGGGTCGTAAAGAAGTACGGAGTATTGCTGACCAAAGAGAAGAAGTACGGAAAATTCGTCAAGGTGATGGAAAAGATCCCGTTCGATGCCTGGGATTTCGAGTGGGTCAGGGGCTATTGCCATAATGCAGAGAATATGGCCGAGGTCAAAGGGATCGTCGAGAGAATGGTCGCCTCCGGTGTCGACCCGCTGGTCTACGGTTATGTCGCTTCTTGTTACGAAGAAGGAGGAAGGAAAGACCTGGCCGCGCCTTATCTCAAGAAGGTCGAGGCCTGCAGCGTCGACGCCTACTCTCCGTTGGCGCGGAGCAATCTTAAGGCGCTCAAGAAGATCGTTCTGGATAAAGGCCTACAGTTGGTCTTTGTTCAGTACCCCATGCGGGATATCCGGGCACTGCAGGCGGTCTTCGCGGATGATCTTGACCGGGACAAGATCATTTTCGTCGATAACGGACCGGTCTTCCGCAGGGCGGTGAGCGAGAGAAGTTACGAGGAGATCTTTAAGGACCGGGCAAACGGCAATTTTGGCCACGGCACCCGGGAAGGGAACCGCATACTGGCGGAGAATGTGGCCCGGGCGGTCGTGCAACGGATGCCGGGGAAAGGCCGCCCTGCCCCGGCCAGGTGATGGAGCGGGGGATGGCCGGGGGCAAGGCGAGAAGCGGTTCTTTAAGGTCGCCAGAGGGTATGCGCTGAAAGGGGATATGACGGCCGCACGGCAGCGCGGGTCACGTTCAGGGCGAAGAAAGATCAAGGTTTGCTACAATGTACTGCCTTTTCTGTCATTATGGGAGATGAAAATGGTACGATCTTTTGTTGTAGGAATATTCGGTTAATTTCTTTATATTTATATGAGCGGGCAGTTCTCGGCAGAAAGCCCGCCAACGGCCAGCGGCACAAGATCTTCGTCTGAGAAAGGAGGCCTTAAGTGGATAATAAGGTTTATATTGTGGCGACCATAAAACCATGGAATATCAAAGTTTATAATGAGGTCATTAAACACTATCCAGGCGAGTGGCATTTGATCACCTCCCCGGAAGATCTGACGCCGGAGAAGGTGAGGTCCATTAACCCGAAGTACATCTTTTTCCCGCACTGGAGCGATATAGTCCCTGATGAAATATTGAATATTTCCACGTGCGTTTGTTTCCATGAAACAGACTTGCCGTACGGCCGGGGCGGCAGCCCTCTGCAGAACCTGATCTCCCGCGGGGAGAAAGAGACCGTGATAAGCGCTTTCAAGATGTCGGAAAAGCTGGACGCCGGCCCGATCTATCTGAAGAGGCCGTTGTCGTTGGAAGGCTTAGCGGAAGAGATCTTTCTCCGGGCCGCCTATGTTGTGGCAGGAATGATCAGAACGATGGTGGAGGAGAACCCCGTTCCGGTCGCGCAGGCCGGAGAACCGACTTTCTTTAAGAGGAGAAAACCGGTCGAAAGCCGGATCACGGATGAAAAGGACCGTCTGCAAGAGCTCTTCGATCACTTAAGGATGCTGGATGCGGAGGGTTATCCCAAAGCCTTCTTGGAAAGCGGAGGTTTTAGATACGAGATATCCAGGCCGGCCTTGAGGACCGACGAGATACAGGCGGACGTCCGCATCACCAGGATAAAAGGGGATGGCGATGATCGACTTAAGAAATTATAAACGGGTCCTGGCTTTCTTCGCTCACCCGGATGACGAAACATTAGCGGCAGGGGCGACCATAAGCAAACTCGCCGGTCTCGGTTCTGAGGTGCATGTCGCGATACCCGCCACCGGCATCCATAGCCGGCGCAACAAACAAGGGCAGGACGAACGGGATAGCGATATGGTCGAGTTGCGTCGGGATTGTGAAAAAGCGATGGCTGTGCTCGGCGTAAGGCCGGGGAATATCTATCTGGGGGATTTCCCTGATAATGAGATGGACAAGCATTCCCTGTTGGAGGTGGTCCATTGGCTGGAGGCCGTCATAAATAAAGTGAAGCCCGACCTGGTCCTCACGCACCACAGGTATTGCACGAATATCGATCATCGCTACTGCCATGAGGCCGCGGTGGTGGCGACCAGGCCGGGGCTGAATGATCACGTGACCGTGTTATTTGGAGAAGTCCCCAGCAGCACAGGTTATCTCAGGCCCGTCCAATGGGAACCCGTTGTCTATGTCGAGGTCTCGGAGCATGATGTCGAGTCGAAGATCAAGGCCATGGGGACATATAAAGGGGAGGCGCGGCCTGATCCCCACCCGCGGTCAGGGGAGGTCCTCAGGGCATTGGCGAAGGTGAGGGGCTCAGAGGCGGGGTTCTATTTTGCCGAGGCCTTTATGGTCTCGAAGATATTCGCGTAGCCAGGCGCGGCCCGCGACGGCAAATAAAGCGGGTCGCATGAAGGAGCGGGCCGGCATCAAAATAATGGCGCGCGCCATCACGTTTCTTTTCTCTATGCTATAATACGCCGTCATGCTCAAGGTCACCGACATATTCAAAAGCAAGTCCAGGACTTTCTCCTTCGAGATATTCCCGCCCCGGACCGATCAGGGGTACCAATCGCTTCTTTCCACTCTGGCCGAGTTGGCCAAGTTGTCCCCGGACTTTATTTCCGTCACCTACGGCGCCGGCGGTTCGAGCCGCGACAAGACCATGGGCATCGTCTGCCTCATACAGGATGGGTACAGTTTGACCGCGTTGCATCATTTCACCTGCGTGGTGCACACCAAGAGCGAAATAAAAGCCATTCTGGACCAGCTGAAAGTGCTTGGCATCTGCAACCTTCTGGCTTTGAGGGGAGATCCGCCCAAAGAGGCGCCGGACTGGAAGCCGGGGCCGGAGAACTTCCAGCACAGCGCCGATCTGGTTTCGTTCATCCGCCAGAATTACGGTGATTTCTTTTCTATCGGCGTGGCCGGGTTCCCCGAAGGACATATCCTGGCCCCCAGCCTGGAATTTGATGCCGATATCATGAAGAAAAAGATCGAGGCCGGCGGGGACTTTGTTATCTCCCAGCTCTTTTTCGAGAACAGGGATTATTTCGACTATGTCAGGCGCCTGCGCTCCCTCGGCTTGAATGTGCGGGTTATACCGGGTATACTTCCGGTTACCAATTACGAAGGTACCGTCAATTTCTGCCGAGGCTGCGGGGCGAATATCCCGCAGAGGGTGCACGATATCTTCCGTCCGATCGCGGACGATAAGGACAAGGTGCTGGCGGCGGGTACCGAGTTGGCCATTGAGCAGTGCCGGGAGCTTTTGTCCGGAGGAGCGCCGGGGATCCATTTCTACACTCTGAATAAAGTGGAACCGGTCAAGACCATTATCAATTCTATCAAGGCATAGGCGCCGGCATTTTTCCGGGGCCGCAGAGGGTTATGAAAACAAAACATATCTTGGTCACCGGCGGGGCCGGTTATATCGGGTCGCACATGGTGCGCGTGCTGCTAGACAAGGGGTGCCGTCCGGTCGTGTTCGACAATCTGTCCAAAGGGCATCGCGATTTCATCCCGGCGGGGGTCCCTTTTGTGAAGGGCGACCTGCTCCGTCCGGCCGATATCCGGCGGGTCTTCGAGAAATACCCCGTCGAGGCCGTGATCCACTACGCGGCGTTGATCGTGGTGCCGGAGTCGGTATCGGAGCCGCTGAAATATTATCAGAACAATATCACCGGCTCCATCAACCTGTTCAGCGAGATGGTCCGGGCCGGCGTGAACAAGGCGGTCTTCTCGTCCTCGGCCTGCGTGTACGGGCAGCCTTTGAGAAACCCCATCCGGGAGGACGAACCGCTCAAGGTCGCCAGCCCCTACGGGGCGACCAAGGTCATCGGAGAGCAGATCCTGAGCGACCTGGCCGCGGCGGGGCAGATGAAATATGTCGCCTTGCGTTATTTCAACGTGGCCGGAGCGCATCCCTCTTGCGAGATCGGCATCAAAATGGACAAGCCGACCCATCTGATCCCGAATGTCATGCGCGCGGCCCTGGGCCGGCTGGACAGAATGAAAGTGTTCGGCACGGATTATCCGACCAAGGACGGCACCGGGGTCCGGGATTACATCCACGTCCTGGACCTGTGCGACGCCCACTTCTTGGCGCTCAAACTCCTCTCAAAGCGCAGGGAATGCCGGGAGATGATCAACCTGGGCAACGGCAAAGGTTTCTCGGTCATGGAGATAATCCGCAAAGCCGAGCAGGTGACCGGCCGTAAGGTCCCCTTCAAGACCTACCCTCGCAGGCCCGGCGACTGTTCCACCGTGGTCGCTTCCTATGCCAAGGCCAAACGGGTCCTGGGCTGGCAGCCTAAACGGAGCCTGGAGGAGATCCTCGCCTCGGCCTGGGCCTGGGAAAAGAAATTAGCTGGTATAAAGGCCTAGGATCTACAGAGCCCTTTCCGGTGGAGGGTGGTCTCAACGAGGATCCCCAAGATTATCGCTGCTCAAATTCTGAGCCTGGCGGACATTTATCAGCGTCTTTAGCGCAGGCAAATTCATTCCTTATATAATTCCCTCTGAATATTTATCATCGACCATCCTGTTACAGAATCTCCTTTTATTTCATTGACATACGTACTGGATATATTATAATTGTTCACTAAATGAACAATTGACGGAATACTATGTAAGCCAGCGATCCAGGGCAGCTGGCCTATCCCGTGTTTGTTCCTTAACGCACAGGGGCATCTGGGGAATAAATGTTTTAAATGAATATCCCGGGGGTTCATGGACGAGCGAGAGTTTGAACTGATAAATATCATCGGTGGACAGCTGGGGGCCAACCAGCGCGACCTGTCGCGTCACATGGACCTGTCCCTGGGCATGACCAACATGCTCATCCGCCGCCTCCTTTCCAAGGGATACATCCGTATCCGGCAGCTTAACAAGAAGAAAGTCGAATATATCCTCACCCCGAAGGGCTTCGCTGAAAAGATGCGGAAGTCTGTCCGGTATACCCTGAAAACCATCGATTCGATCGGGCTGGTCAAGAGGAACCTGACCGCCCTTTTGCGTAAATGCTACGAGGAAGG
>CAYTIW010000054.1:9184-12335 GCA_964438075.1 uncultured Planctomycetales bacterium | reverse complement strand
CCCGCAGCCCCAGGCCGCTGGCGGGGATCAGGCCGATCCCGCGCCACTGCCGGTCAACCACCTGGAAGACCCGGGAGACGACCTCCTGGGCCAATAGATTCCCATCGCGGCTGACCACGCGGGCGTAGGCGTTCTCCACTTTGCATGTGCCGGCTTCCAGCTGCGAGACACAGCGGTCTATTCCCTGTAGTATGTCCAGCGGCTCAAACCCGGTCACAACGACGGGGACGCGGAATTCCCGGGCGATCTCCTCGTACGGACGCCAGCCCATGACCGCGCACACATGCCCGGCGGCGAGAAAACCCTGGATGCCGGTGGCGGCCTTGCCGAGGATGAGGCGCATGGCCGGCGGGACCAGTACATGGGCAGACAGCAAAAAGAAATTCTTTAAGCCTCCCTCACGGGCCTGGCGGACGGCCAGGGCCGTGGCCGGCGCGGTGGTTTCGAAACCGACCGCGAAGAAGACCACTTTCCGGTCCGGGTTCTGCCGGGCCAGTTCGAGCGCGTCGAGCGGCGAATAGACGATGCGTACGTCAGCTCCTTCGGCCTTGGCGGTCAGGAGATCCCGCGAGGAGCCGGGGACCCGCGCCATGTCCCCGAAGGTGCAGAAGATCACTTCCGGCCGGCCGGCAATGGCAATGGCGCGGTCGATGGACTCGAGGGGCGTCACGCAGACCGGACAGCCCGGGCCGTGTATGAGGGATATCTGCTGGGGAAGAATCGTGTCCAGGCCGAACCTGACGATCGAGTGGGTCTGGCCGCCGCAGATTTCCATGATCTTCCACGGCCGCGTCACGCGCTTCCGGATGCCCTCCGCCAGCTGCCGCACCGCCGAGACGTCGCGGTATTCGTCGACGTATCTCATCCGCCCTCCTGGCTCAGCTCCTGGATCAGGCGCAGGTCTTCGATGGTCTTCTGCGCTTCCACGGGGTCGACCCTGCTCAGGGCCATGCCCACGTGCACCAGGACGTATTCGCCGGGCTGCACGTCGGGCAGGAAGGCCAGGTTGACCTCGCGCACCACCCCGTCGAAACTCACCTTGGCGGTCCGCTTGGCGGGTTCGCCGCCCTGTACGCTCTCAACCAATCCCGGCACGGCCAGACACATGCTGATCATCTCCTTTAAATGGACCGATTATACCACAATCCTGGGCAGCCCGAAGAGGACGGCTGGTTCAGAAAGTAAGGCTCACGCTCAGCGACAGGACCTGTTCGGAGGTGCGCGTTTCTTCCCAGTACGCGTCCCCCGGAATGAAATAACCCCATTCCAGCGACAGGGCGAGGTTCCGGGCGGCCTTCCAATCCAACCGCACGTCAATTTCCTGTCCGACGTCATGCGACACTTGCGCGGCATCCGGGTCATAGACCGCCCCGGCCGCGCGGTTCTTCCAGTAGCGGAAATAATCCAGTCCCAGCAATATCTTGTGCCAGCCCCGCCAGGCGTAGAAAGGATAGAAGTCCAGCCCCAGACGCAGCATATGGAGGTTGGAAAGGAGCGGGCTCAAGGCGATACCCGTCGGGATATAACCGAAGTAAAGGAAACCGGTATCGCGGCCGGAATAATTTCCGTAAAGCGTGTCGTTGACGCTCCCCCGGTCAGGGTCCCCCGAAGCCGCAGCATATTCCAGGCTCCAGGCCAGGCCGGAGCGGGTCATGGTCAGGTATTTCTGTTCCGCGTCCACGGCCCAGGCCGAGATATCGCTCAGGGCATTGGAAGGGTATTCCCGGGAGTGCCCGGTCTGCCGGACCGCTTCCACCCAGTAAGGCCAGTTCTTGCCCCATTGCCCCTTGGCGCCCAGGGCGAAATATTCAGCCTGGTAGCCGTAATCCTGCGCCGGGTCCTCCGGCCTTTCCCGGCTCCGGTCGCGCTCCACCACAGCGTAACCGTAAAGATGGTGATCCCTGATCCCGGCGTAACCGATCCCCAGGCCGGAGAAATACCGCCGGCCGTACTTGTCGTAGCCAGGCACGCTGGTATCGATGTTGTCCGCGCGCGGGAGCGATCTGGAGGCGAAGGCGCCGATATTCCATCCCGGGACCTGGTAGTTGATCTGGACCCCGTCCTGCACCCCGCTGAAGACGAACCCGCGCCCAATATTAAAATAACGCCGGCCGGCCTCGATCTTCCAGGGGTTGAGGTCCAGGGCCGTGTAGCCGTAATCGAGCAAAGGCCCCCGGTTGTCGAAGCGTTCGCCGGGCGCCAGCCCGCCGCGGGTCACGTAGATGTTTTTCAAACGCACGAAAACGAAATGCCGCCGTTTATCCTTTTTCATCTCGCCGGTCTGATAGGTCCAGCGGCCCCATACCCTCGTATCGGACCAGACAGAATGCGTTAACAGGTCCTCCTGTGATTTGTCGTGGTCATAATTGCGGTGATTGAAAAAGCGGAAATTGGCCCATAAGCCGGAGTCGAAAGAGATATCTTCCGGCCGCGGGGCCAGGGAAGCTGAGGCCTCATCGGCCGCCTGGCGTTTGGCCTCTTCGACCCTCCTGGATGTTTCCGTCCCAGCCGCTTCGGAATCGGACGGTAACCTTAAGAAGAGGGCCCAAAGGATCTGGAAAACAACCGCATATGAAATATATTTGTTTAAGTGTTTATTCATATGGCATACTTTAATTAGATAGCCGTGTGGTGTGCTTCCCGTATCTTGGAAAGCACCCCTGCCCCCATATATCGGGGCGGGGAAAAGGCAAAACTCTCGTAAGGGAGTGACGCAAAGCTGCGGGTCCTTCACACAAGGACAGCCGGGTTGCCGAAGCACCAGTAACGCCCACCAGGTTCTTGCGCCTCTCTCTTGCGTAGCATAAATTTCCGCTGACGCGGAGGAGGCAGTTATGGACCGCAAATACACCCAAGTTATATTGATCCTTTCCTGCATGATCTTGCTGGTATGGTGTTGTCCTTCCTATGCCAAGGCAAATGAAAAGAACAACGACCATCAGGCGATCAGCCATGACAAGGACCATCATCCAGCCCAGCTTCACAATGAGCACCGGCATCATGCTCAAAATTTTCAGGATAAGAAAGATCACGGGGAACATCACCCGGCCGGCCATGCTTATGGCCATTATAAGGACAAAAGACATCACGGCAACAGACCGGACATGCTCGACCCCTGGGGCCATGCCCGGGATGACCGCAAGGAGCGCCA
>CAYTIW010000054.1:0-9084 GCA_964438075.1 uncultured Planctomycetales bacterium | reverse complement strand
AAGGCCCGGTCCCCCATATCGTTCAGGGAGAACTGGTGGGCCGTGGCCCGGCTCCGGTAACCGAAAGCCAGGCGGGTGTTAAGCCACCCGCTCCAGCCCTGGGCGGTACGGAAGCGGAACTCGTGGTAGTTCTGGGGATCGACCTGCGCCGGGGTCGACGAACTGTTCCCGGAAAAAAAGGCCGCGTATTCCGTGCCCCCCACAAAGAAGTCCACCGGGTACCGGTAAAGGCTGAACGGGTCTGTGAAATTCATCGTGCCGGTGCTCGAGTTTTTGCGCAGCGCGGTGATATCCGCTTTCCATTCCAGGCCGTAGAGGAACTGGCCGCGCGGAAGCAGCCTCCGGCCGCCCGCGTCCGCGTACGCCCCTTCTCCGTCCGGGCCGGTGAGATATTTCACTCCCAGGGCGGGTTGAAAATTGTAATACCCCAATCGCTTACGCTCATGGTCCAAGTAGGCGCCGCTCTCCTTCTTCTCCCAGATATCCAGGTCCTGGCGCACATACCGGGCGTTCGCCGAACCTTGCCATTCCCAACGGTCTGACGGCCGGAAACGTAGAGCCACAGGCACTTCCAGCCAGCGGTCGTAGGAAAAGACCCCGTTGAGGAACTGGGTCTTGCCCGACGCCTTGTAGAGCTCGTAGAAATATTGGTAACGGAACGGGAGCTTGCAGGCGAGGCCGATACCCGCCTCGGCCGATGGTGTCAGGCCGTAACGCCACAGGATCCCCGGCGCTGGCTTGAGGTCGGTCCGGAAAGAATAATGGATGTCCTGTTTGTTCGCCAGGTAGAAATCGGCGTCCCGGGTCAGGCGACCTCCCTGGGCGGCAACTGTTCCTTCCAGGGCGAACTGCCCCTTTTCGAGCAGGGGCCGGTCCAGGAGCGAAATCCCGCCGGAGCGGCGCGGGACGTCCTCGGGCGACAGATAGCGTATCTCGAGGCCGAAGTCCTGGTATGCGGACTCGAAATAATTGAAATAGATCGGTTCGGTATCGAGGCCCGTGGCGTAGTTCCAGTCCGTCTCCTGGTGTTTGAGCACGGCCCGGGCTGCCCATTCCACCCGGCCCCGGCGCAGGCGTCCGGAAATATCCACCTCCTGGCCCTGGACCAGATGGTAGCGCTGGAGGGCCGAGACCACGTCGGAATTGTTCTTGGTGGAACGGTCGTAGCGGGACGGGAGGTCGTTGCCCAGGGAAACGGCCAGTTCGCTCCCCGGGACCAAGGGCAGGACGACCCCGTTGGTGATGGAATAGGTGTCAGGCTGGGACTCGAAACCGCCGAAGGATGCGCTGCCGTGGATGCCGGTCTCATGCATCAAGTAGGCCGAGCCTTTCGAGACGAACAGCATCTTCCCTGCCGGAACGAGGTCCCCGTAGAGGTCCTCCAGGCCGGCGGCGCCCGACAAGCCCGGAGCTTGGACGGCCACCAGGGCCAGCCCCAATGCGATGACCTTTATGTTCTTCTGAGGCATACCGTTTCCCTCAACGGGTACGACGGGTCGGTCACTCTTGCGAGAGTGGACCATAAAATTAAAAACCATTTTCATATTAGCATTGTTCAAAAAGCGTGGAGCATCTTTCTGAAAAATTTCGCGCTGCGGATATTTGATATTCCCCGGGGCTGCCTGGGCATCATGCCCCGCGGCTCCCCATGGTCAGGGCCATGATCTGCCCCAGGGCCAGGCCGCCGTCGTTGGCCGGCACCCGCTGGTGCCAGTACGGCTGGACCCCGGCCTCGCGGAGCCGTACCGCCGCGCGTTCGGTGAGGCAGCGGTTCTGGAAGCATCCGCCGGTGAGCGCCGCCCGGGAGCTGCCGCTGAGCTTGGCACAGGATACGATAATATCGATGAGCATGTTGTGGAATTTGGCAGAGATCACGGCTGGCCCGGCCTCGGCCTTGACGTCGGCCAAGACCTCATCCCACAAGGGCGCCCGGATGATGAGGGGCCGGTCGTCCCCCTGGCCGTTGATCTGGAAAGTGTAGGCTTTGTCCGAAGTGTCAGCGGGCAGGGCGAACTCCAGGGCCATGGCGGCCTGGCCTTCGAAGCTGCTCACCCCGCACAATCCGGAAAGGGCGGAGACGGCGTCGAAGCGCCGGCCCACACTCGAGGTCAGGGGCGAATTGATCCTTTTGACCAGCATCTGCCGCAGGGCCTCCAGTTCGGCCGGGGTGAACGGCGGCAGGTACCGGGACAGCCCCGGAGCGAAGGCCTCTTCGCCGAACGCGGCGTAGAGCGCGCCCAGGAGCGAACGCCGGGGCTCGCGCACGGCCGCCTCCCCGCCCGGCAGAGGGAAATTTTCGAAATGCGCGAAACGGCGGCAGCCCTCCTCCGTCGCCAGGATGAACTCGCCTCCCCAGACCGTGCCGTCGGTGCCGTAGCCCGAGCCGTCCCAGCTCACGCCCAGGGCCGGCAGCGTCACCTCGTTCTCGGCCAGGCAGGCCAGGACGTGCGCCTCGTGGTGCTGGACTTCACGGACCGGGAGGCCCAGGGACCGGGCGGCCTGGGTTGAGTAATAGCCCGGGTGCCGGTCGCAGACCACGATCTTCGGGTCCACCTGGTACAGGGCCCGCAGGTCCGCGACCACCTTGTGGAAGGCGTTGCAGGACTGCGCGGTCTCGATGTCGCCGATATGCTGGCTGAGGAAGACGCCGCGGCCCTTGGAAACGGCCACGCAGTTCTTGAGGTGCCCGCCCACGGCCAGGGCCGGCGGCAGGTCGCGCGGGGCCAGGAGCGGCAAGGGCGCGTAGCCGCGGGCCCGGCGGATGAGCTGTTCCGTGCCCAAAATGACCCGCGCCACGGTATCGTCGACCGCCCGCACGATCGGCCGGTCGTGCACCAGAAAGAGGTCCGCCAGCCCGCCCAGCCGGCGCAGGGCCTCGTGCTCGTCGTAACAGATGGTCTCTTCGGACAGATTGCCGCTGGTGGCCACCACGGGCCGGCCGAGTTCCTGCAGGAGGAGGATGTGCAGCGGCGAGTAAGGCAGCATCGCGCCAAGGTAAGGGTTGCCGGGTGCCACGTCCTCCGCGATACCGGCGGGAGCGGCCCGGCGCAGGAGCACGATCGGCGACTCGGGCGAGGCCAGGAGCCTTTCCTCCAGCGGCGACACGCCGCAGGCGGCCTTGACGGACGCGAGGTCCGGGAACATGAGAGCCAGGGGCTTTCCCTGTCGCTGTTTCCTTTCGCGCAGGGTCCGCACGGCTCCGGCGTTCGTGGCGTCGGCTATGAGATGGAACCCGCCCAGGCCCTTCAGCGCGAGGACCTGGCCCGCGCGCACGCTTTCCGCGGCCTGGCGCAAGGCCTCGTCGCGTCCGGCCAGCGCCTTGCCGCCGCGGTCCCAGAGCTGCAGCTGGGGGCCGCACACCGGGCAGGCGTTGGGCTGGGCGTGGAAGCGCCGGTCCCGCGGCTCATCGTATTCCGCCTGGCAGGCCGGGCACATCGTAAATTTGCGCATGCTCGTGTGGGCCCGGTCGTACGGCAGGCGCTCGATGATGGAATAACGCGGCCCGCAGTTCGTGCAGTTGATGAAGGGGTAACGGTAGCGCCGGTCGGCCGGGTCGAAGAGATCGCACCGGCAGTCGGCGCAGGTAGCGATGTCAGGCGATATCCAGGCCCCGGTCTCGCCGCCCTGGCTTTCGCGGATCTCGAAGCCGGAATAGCCCGCGGGGTCCAGGAAAGAAGGCTCCAGGCTGTGCATCCTCGCCCGCTCGGGGTGGTCGCGGCCGGCCCTCAGGAGGAACTCCTGCAGGACGGCGGAAGGCCCTTCGGCCTCGACGATCACACCGCTGGCGGTGTTGGCCACCCAGCCGTCCAGGCACAGTTCCTCGGCCAGGCGGTAGAGGAAAGGCCGGAACCCCACGCCCTGCACCGCCCCGCGGATGGTCAGTCGTAAACGCTGTCTGGTCTCAGAGGACATGATGACGGATTATAACGGCAGAAGGCCGAAGGGACAAGCCGGGATTTGCGCGTGAGGACCTCCCCCCTCTCCGGTAGGGGGGAGGTTTGAATAGCCAACGGCGGCCCCGAGGGCTGTTTCTTCTGACATCAGGCATTAGGGAAAAGAAATCTTGACAAGGGGTCCCACTTTCTCCATAATTTTTGCCAGAAAAATAAGAGCGACGAAGCTCTTATCCCCAGACCCCGCAGGTTAGCGGGGCATACCTTGATCCAGGGCGAAGAAGTCCTCAAAAGCCAGCAATGGCTTCTGGGGACTTTTTTATTTATAGGGCCGTTTCAATACAAAAACTTACTCAAGGGGGAAAAAATGGACATGATCAATGCCGGAGATACGGCTTGGGTCTTGGTTTCATCTGCGCTGGTGATGTTGATGACACCGGGGCTGGCATTCTTTTACGGCGGGATGGTAAGGCGCAAGAATATCCTGGGGGTTCTGATGCAGTGTTTTATCGCTATCTGCGCCCTGAGCGTGATGTGGGTCCTTTGCGGCTACAGTCTGTCATTTGCGCCATCGGAAAGATTCACCGGCGGCATGCAGTGGTTCGGGCTGCGGAATATCGGTCTTGAACCCTACCCTGATTATGCCGCGACGATCCCGCATTTGGCGTTTGTGTCGTTTCAGCTGATGTTCGCGGTCATAACGCCGGCCCTGATCATCGGGGCCTTTGCCGAACGGATGAAATTTTCCGCTTTTCTGGTGTTCATTATCCTCTGGTCGCTGTTCGTCTATTATCCGGTCTGCCACTGGATCTGGGGTATGGGCGGGTGGCTCAAGAAGTTGGGCGTGCTCGATTTTGCCGGCGGCCTGGTCGTTCACACCACGGCGGGCATGGCTGCCCTGGTGACGACCGTGGTCATCGGGCAACGCAAGAATGTGGAAAGGCATGTCCCGGCTCCGCACAATCTGCCTTTCGTGGCATTGGGTACCGGGTTGCTGTGGTTCGGCTGGTTCGGTTTTAATGCCGGCAGCGCCCTGGCTGCCAACGGCGTCGCGGCCAACGCCTTTATTGTGACCAATACGGCAGCCGCTACCGCCGGGCTCTGCTGGGCGCTCCTGGAATGGATGCGCAACGGCAAACCGACGATATTCGGGACACTGACGGGAGTTATCGCCGGTCTGGCCACGGTAACGCCCGGCGCCGGATTCATAACCCCGCTTTCGGCCATGGCGGAGGGGATCCTGGCCAGCATCTGCTGTTACATCGCCATAAGCATGGTCAAGCCCAGACTGGGATACGACGACTCTCTGGATGCCTTCGGCGTCCATGGCATAGGCGGCATGTTGGGCACGCTTCTGGTCGGCCTTTTTGCCACCAAGACCGTCAATCCGGCCGGGGCCGACGGGCTTTTTAACGGGAACTCGTACCAGTTCTTTGTCCAGGTCCTTGCGGTGGCCGTGACCTTGCTCTATACCCTGGTGGTATCTTTCGTGCTCTACTGGTTGATCAACTTTTTTATGAAGGTCCGCGTTGGCGAGATGGACGAACTGATGGGCCTCGATCTGACGCAGCACCGGGAACGGGCATATACCATACTGGAATGAGGCCATCGGGCTTTTTATCGGGAGATCACTATTGTTGAGGGCATTATCGTGTCCAGAAGGAGGGTCGCATGAAATTGGTCATTGCCATCATACAGCCGCACAAACTGGAAGAGGTCAAGGAGGAACTGTATAAGGCGCAGGTCAATCTTATCACCGTAAGCGAGGTCCTGGGCCATGGCCGGCAGAAGGGTGTCACCGAGGTATACCGCGGCGCCAAGGAAACGGGCAATCTCCTGCGCAAGATCCGGCTCGAGATCGCGGTGAACGAGAATTTCGTCGAGCCGACGGTCAAAGCGATCAAGAAAGGCGCCTGGACCGGGCATCTCGGGGACGGCAAGATCTTCATCCTGGACCTGAAAGAATGTATCCGTATCCGGACCGAGGAGACGGGGAGCGTAGCCATCGGATAGATGATCAGAGGGCGTCTATCCCCTGCTCTCGGCTGAAAAAAGCCGGCCGGTCCGCTATCCCCAGCCGTTCGAAGAACGGTCCATAGTTCCGGGCGAACCACCACGGGTCTTCTCCGTCGGACAGGACATGTTCCATGCGGTCGGAATGTCCCCACCTCAGGTCCCGCAGGGCCGAGAAGAAGGCGCGCGCCCGCGTCTCGTCCAGTATCCGGGCGCTGGCGAGGTCCTTCAATAAGTGGAAGCGCAGGACCGGCGCGAAGGCCCCTTGGGTCCAGTAATAAAGGTCGAGGGAGGGTTCTTCCAGGTCCAGGACGCAGCAGGTGGAAAGCGTCTCATGGTAAAGGCCGCCGGCGTTGACCGCGATGGTCTCGTTGGCCGGGCTCGGCAGTTTGAGGTTGAAGTAATGGAGGTGGCCGTAGAACACGAAATCGTGGCGGCGCCGGGCAATGGCCTCGTCGACCACCCGCGCCTTGTCCGCCCGTCCGGCCCGCTGGCAGGGATAGGTGTCGTGGAACATGAACACCCGGTTGCCGTCGACACGCTTGTCCAGGGCTTCTGCCCGGTACTTCTTCATCCCCCGGTCGTGGCTGTTGTGGTCGGTGACGTAATGGAAGGCGAACTGCCGGCCCGTGAAGACGTCGGCGATATCGTCGGAGTTGAAGTCGCCGCCGTGGAAGACCTGCCCGCAGCCCGTGCTTTCAAAGACCCCGGCCGCGGCCCTGGCCAGCCCGAGCTTGTCATGCGTGTCCGTGATCAGACCCCACTTCATAGCGCTCCTTGAAGACCTCCACCCTCTCCGGTAGGGTGGAGGTTTAACTGGAGATCAGCGGTAGCGGTCACCGAAGCGGGCCGGGGCTCCCCTGCTCCGCCGGCCCGGGGATCATCACTTCCGCCACTTCCGCGACCAGCAGCAGGAGGACGTCGGGGGCCGTGTCTTTTTTGGACCGCAGGCCCGCTTCCTGGAATTTCCCCGGGTCCACGAGCAGGATCCGTTTTTGATCGATCCCTTCCTCCAGCAGGTACTTCTCGACCGCTTCCGCGCGCCGCTCGCCCCGCCAAAGCCCCAGCGCGTCATCAGCCGGCGGGTCGCTGGAGATGAGGACACTGGCCTTGTTGTTGTGCAGAAGGCTGGAGACCGCTTTCTTGAGGACGGGCGCCTGGTCTTCCCCGAGCTCGGTCTGGCCGGCCTGGAAGGGCAGCTTCAGTTCCCGGACCGTCCTTTTGATGATGAGGGACGGCTTCATGTCCATCTTGACGCCGGTGACCTGGTCCACGGTCACGTGGACGTACTTCGCGACCCCGCCCTGGCCGCCGTGCCAGTTGTAGATGATCTTGTTGACGTAGGCGTAGCCCCGGTTGCCCCAGAGGTCCTTGACCGTCCCCGGTTGGCTGGGCCACCACCAGTAACCGCCCTTGGCCCCGTCCTTGACAGGGCCGGGCTGGGCGTCCGTCGGCCACCAGGGGAGCTTGTCCTCCGGCGCCGGAGCAACGGCCGGGGGCTTCGCCTCCCGGGCCTTGGGCTCAGCCGCGAGGGCCGCGGGCTGGCCGGTTAAGAAGGCCGAAAGGAGCACGGCGGATAAAATAATAAAAGCTGGAACTGCTTTGCGTGGCGTGGCCATTGTGTCCTCGATCCTGTTAAGCGGTCCTTGTCCCGGACCTTTTTTCCTATTATAAGGACGGAAGCCGGAAGGAGGAACGGATTATTTCCTGGAAATTATCCCTCTTCCTACCAGGGGCGCTTCTCCGACGACGCTTTGCGTCAGGGCGGGGGCAGGTCTATTCGTGTACCGAGGGATCAAGGCCGAGATGCAGGCACAGCGCGCGCTCGGCCCCGTGGACGGTTTCCTCGGGCAAAACCCCCAGAAAACGCACCAGGCGGGCCTTGTCGACCGTTCTTATCTGCTGGCATTTGATCTTGGACAGTTTGCTGAGGCCGCCCTGTTTGGCCGGGACCTCCACCTCGAAAGGGTGCACCTTATCGCCCCGGTCCGTGACCGGCAGTACCGTAACCGTGGATGAGCACTGGTTGGCAATGTCATTGGAGATGATCACGGCCGGGCGGGTCTTTTTTATCTCCGCCCCGATCGCGGGGTCCAGATTGATAAGCCACACGTCCCCCCGGTGTATGGTGCTCATTCGCTCCAGCTCCCGTCTTTTAGCGTGCCGGACCAATCCCGGTCAACGGCGCGGTCTTCGTCTGCCGACTCGGTATAAGCCTGCGCCAGCACGGTACGGAGATGGCGCGAACGTTCCCGCCGGATCTTCTCCTCCAGGGCCTCGGCAATGTAACGGCTCTTGTTGGGGACTTTTTTCAGATGCTCGGCCAGTTGCTCGGGCATGACGATGTTCATGCGGATCATGGCGCCTCCTTGGCTACACACCAAGTATACACACCCCGTTGCGCATGTCAAGGGACCGCCTCCCTACCGGAGAGGGTGGAGGTCCTCCCGGCTCCCTGCCGAAGACACTATCGTTTGTTTTTAAAAAAGTCGCGGGCCGACCTTTGCCGGTCGCCCTGGAGCTCGATCGTGCCGCCGTCCTCGCCGATGTAGTACGTGCCGCCGCACCCGGCCTTCATCTTCAGTTCCCGGGCGAGCGAGGCCAGGAGATTTTCGTCGGCCGGAAGACGCCGGACCACGGTCACGGCCTTGCCGTTGCGGCCGGACTTCTCCAGGCGGACGTAGACATCGCCGAAGCCGGGGCCCGCGGAGGTTTTCGGCCGTGCGGGTTCCGGGGCCGGGCACGTGCACGCGGCCGCCACGTTCCGGCACCGCGGGCAGACGGTCTGGCCCTGGTCGTTCTTGGGGAGGATGGAGTCCGGGATGTCGATCATAATAAGCCTTCGGGTTTTAGAGGCAGCAGGCAAAAGGCAGCAGACAAAAGACAGCATTTAGCAGTTAGCATTTAGCAATTAGTAGTCGGCAGTCAGCGGACAGCAGGATGTAGACAACGAAATGAACGCCGGGGCATTGATCACTGGCGGCGTCTGCTCTTTTCCTGCTGAATGCTGTCTGCTGAATGCTTACTGCTTACTTCCCTTACGCCTCGTGCGCCTTTTTGCCGTAGACCTTCTCGTACGCCTTGCAGTACGGGCACAGGCCGCCTTCGACGAACTTCACCAGGAGGAAGAAGAACCCTTTTTGTTCCTTGCGCGCCTGTTTGCACGCCGGGCAGTCCA
>CAYTIW010000053.1:0-12541 GCA_964438075.1 uncultured Planctomycetales bacterium | reverse complement strand
CCCCTATCTTGCGGCTATTATCTGCGGTGTAGCCAGCCGGGTAGGTGGTGGCGGCGCTAAGGATGAGAACCGGAGTATAGCCACTTACTGGGACGCATGCATAGATATAGAAGTCCTTGCCGGCACGGTTGGCCGGAGTGGCGTACTGCGAATCGTCCCAATTGGCCGCGGTGTCAAGGTCCAGCTCGACAGCGGCGGCCAGCTCGTAGGAATGGTTCCCGGCTCCCCCGACATTCACGATCAGGTGGCTAGGGGATACGAGCGTCCTCCGGTCTGCTGCCAGGCTGCTGCCCTTGTTCTTCCACATTCTATTGCGATTGTAATACGCATCTTGCCTCCCTGGGAGGCGGTTTAGGAACGTCATAAAATCACCATCTTCAGATTCGTTGTAATATTCAGCCCAAGCCAATTCGTCTGCTTCATCGCAATCAGGCCGCCCTAGAACAAGATCGACACTGAACCTTTTTTGGCATATGGGGCAATCACAAGTCGAAGTATCTTCGCCCGGATCGACATCATAAGGCAGTGTATGGCCATTGGGGCAGACGACATCTGCCCCTACCAGGATGCTTGCCTCAAAACCAATTCCGCATACAGGACAATGATAATATCCGGTCGCCATTTATACCTCAGGCCGTGTCTAGTTCCTCGGCAATTATTTCGAGAAGAGCCGTCATGTCATCGACCTTGGACTGCATCACGGCATCACCGCTGATGTTCTGGTTTTTGATCGCCTTGAGCAGCGATATCATAAATGCAAGCATATATGTAGAAGTCCTTGCCTGCACGGTTGGCGGCTACTGTATAGTCATCCGGAGTCTGAGTATCCCAGACCCAAGATTCGTTCAGGTCCAGCTCCATGGCAGCAGCCCGCTCGTAGGCATGAGCACCGGCTCCGCCTATGTTCACCAACATGTGGCTGGGGCTGACCAGGGTCCTCCGGTTGGCCGCTGTATCGCTACCCTTGTTCTTCCACATCCGGTTGCGATTGTAGTACCCGTCCTGGCGAGCGGGTAGCCTGTTCAAGAATCCCATAATCAGCTCTCCAGGATAGCTAAGATGGCTGCAAGATCAGCTTTCATGAGGGCGATGTCCGCCTTCACTGTAGCGAGATCGGTCTTGACGGTGCCCAGATCTGCCGACATGCTGGCTAGTGTGGCTTCTTTAGCCAATGAATCAATCGACACAGACGCATCAACTGGTATCTTACCATCGACCAGTGCAGGCAACTTTCCGTCGATGCTACTCAGGCTCGTGTTCCCGGTGTCCTGCTTTGCGCTCGTAGCTGCGCCAGTGGGCAGGGCAGATGAGTCCGCATTGACAATCAGCTCACCGTCATCGTTTACGGCAACGCCCTTTGGTTCACCATCCGACGCTTTAAATCCATATATCTTTGCCATTTATATCACCTAGATCTTAATTAATAGATGGCATGCCATCTACTATTCCCTAGAATGTAAGAATCTTTATGCTTTCTTTGCCCATGTAGGCTACTTTCGGTCTCTCGGAAACAACCGAATACTCAGTTCCATTAGTCGGATCAAACGGATAATCCACATCGAACTTGATCCGATCTCCAACCTCGAATATGCCCCTTGCCTGCATTTGGGTGGATGATATCGAGGTCCATCCCCCGGCTGGCGATGGCACGCTTTTGGTCTTAATCTCGATCTTGCATGGCAGGTCGGTTTCAGTGGTGACCATGACATCGGCCCCGCCGGAATCGATAACTGTGATGTGGCAATGGCAGTCTAAGTCGCTGCTTGATACGGTTGGTTTAGCGGTTAGGTTGACTGTGGTCTGCTTGGTGATCGGTGGTGTCAATCCAGCCGAAAAAGTAAGCGTTTCGCCGCCTATTGTGATTGTACCAACACAGTCAGTATGACCGGTTACACTCGAAACGGTAACTTTACATCGACCCGTAACTCCTGTAGGCCATGCCCCAATTGTGGGAGATGCCACCATCGTTCCATCAAAAATTGATGCAACTGACTCGGTATATCGCTTTGCCAGATGCAAGAACCTAGACATCTATGCCCCTTACCTCGTCCGGCTGATCATCAACATTCAGGCTCCAATCGGGCAGCTTCTCATCGGAAATAGCATAATCATTGGGTTGCGTGCCGGAGTCGTAGACCGTGCCAACGGTTGGAATAACCGAAGTGAACCCAGCGTGTCGACTAGCCTCTTTTAGGAGCAGATTGCCTCGCTTCTCAAATCGGTCTGCCAGTTCACCGTACTCACCCAGCCGGGTGGTGCACTTGAAACAACAGTTTGCAGCGGCCAGATAGAGATTGGAGTTGGCGGTGATCTCAGCCTGGATTTCTTCATCCGTGAGGATGAATACCGCGCTGTCCACGTCTCCGATTTTATCGCGGCACCAATCCGTATTCGAATTCGTGGGACTCGTATAAGATGAAGTCATTTACACCACCCTAGTTTATTATTACTAAAAAATAATTGAGAAGACCTTAAGCGGTCTTCTGGAATATCAGCAAGAATACCATCTTGCCCGCGCTCCGGTTGGTGTTTGCCGCGCTGTATGCGTAGATATCGTTACCAGACGCCACTGTATTGTCTGCGCCGGCCACCCGATGTCCGCCGAACAGCGCCCCTAACCAGTTTCCGGCGGCTGCAGCGTCCTTATCGACGATGATGTCAGAGCACATCTTATTAGCGCCAAGCAACGTGTTATTGCTTATGCTGATAGTGTTATCTGCATCGCCGTTGAATGCCTCAGTCACGATTCCGATAGCTATCAGGAGCTTGCCCTTTGCGCCTGCTGAGTCGGTGATCTTCTCATCGACTGCCGTGGCTACACCGAAATCAACTTCGGTAGGGCCTTCAAAGAAGAGGCTCGATTTCTCATCAGCTACCAGGTGGGCGATCTTGATTGCTGCTGTCAGGACGCCGGCAGTGTTGCTCAGGCCGGTGCTTGCCTGGGTGCCTGCTAGAGTGTTTGCCACGTTGGTCAGGGAGACCTTTTTGTTGATGTTACTGGCCTCGGAATCGTTGATCAGAAACGTGTCTGCACCCACCGGGGTGGTTTTGGCATCCATGTCATGGACCAGGCTGTTGGCCACGTCGACCGCGCCCACCGAATCATCTATGATGGCGGCAGAGTCCACGGACGCATTCGCCCGAAACCAGTTGGGCGGTTTAGGTATTCCAGTCAAAAGTTATCACCTCAAAAAGTAGATAATGGCCTAGCTGATGGCCACTTCTACAAATGCGTTGGTGTCGTGGAAGACCATGCCGACGTCCTGATAGAGGTGGACCTCGATGTTCTTGATGGCCTTGCGTGGATAGCTGTCATCAACAGTAATGCCCCTGGCCTGCACCAGCTCGGCAGCTTCCCGGCTCTTGGTGACGATGTAGACGTAGTTTGCCGTCACCGAATCGTTGATGACCGCCCAATCGGACATAGGCTCGTTCTTCGTCCGGCCAAAGAGAGGAGCAACGGACTCATAGATGAGGCTGGAGCTGTCTGAGTAGGGATCTTTCTGGAAGAGAGCGTCCATCGCGGCGGCGTTGCCGATCAGGTAAAGGTTTCGCAGGTTGGTGCGGTACTTGCTATCCAGCTTGCCCCTGGCGACTCTCAGATCCTCGTAGATGTCGCGGTTGGTGTCGGAAGTCAGCCATGCGCCAATGTTATTGGTATCGCTGCCAGACGCTCCGGAGGCCACCACCTTGCCGTTGGTGTTCAAGCCAGCGCAAACATCGACTCCAGAGATGTTGTTTACAGTCCTGCCAGCGAACCAGACTTTGTCCTCTCCTCGGAATATCTTGGCCATGCAGCCTTCGATATACCGCCTCTGGAGCATGGGATCTTTGGCCAGGTCGTCCTCGTTCATCACGAAGCTGTCAGCCCACCGCCAGAGGGGGGTGTTGCTGGTTGTGCTTCCGAGAGAGACCTCGACGCCCGGTGTCTTCTTGGCCTTGGGCACTACATCGTCGCTGGCGAAATCGATCTTGTTGACTTCGTAGGCTTCGGTAGTTGCAGGCACCTGTGTCAGTACTGTGCATTTCCTGGCCATTTGGTTATCAAGATTGACATCATACCAATCGTTGATATAATCGTAGAAGGTCGCGGTGAACTGTCCAGGAACTACACCACTACCGTAAAGCATATCAGTTGCCATTTTTAGCACCTCACTTGATCAACTTTACCAGGCAGGGGTAAAGCCTCGTTACGAGATCGTTGTCGGAATTCACAAGAGTTACCGTGGACGGGATCACCAGGCCGATGGAGGTAGCGGATACCGAAGCTACCCGGTTGATCTGAACATCGTCATTCAGATCTTCCAGCATGATGTAATCGCCTACCGTGATGCCCATCGTGGTAGGTTCGCCGCTGGTCATAGTGATGCTGGTATCACCCACAGCGACATCGGAAGCCGGTATCTTGTAGCTGGAGCTGCCCATTGTGACCGACTGGAGGGCTTTGGCGACGCAGGTTACGGCAAACGTGGTGCCGGTTGTGCTGCCCTGCTCCTCGAGGACACCATGAGTGTAGGTGCTGCCAGAGCCGAAGGCTCCCACATCCAAAAAGTCTCCGAGATCTATGTTTGTGTTGCTTCCGTTCGGACTCACCAGAGCATAGCCCACATTGTCTATGATTGGCACCTGCTCGTACTGCTCAAAAAATCCGTCGTACTTGCCTTTGGTCAGCCCCTCCGGCCTGTTTCCTGCCAGTCCTATGATGGCATTCTCATTTACACCAGCTTTGACGGTCTCGCTGCCAGCGGTGGCGGAACTCAGCACAACAGCCGCACCACAAGCGATCCGGCTCGCGGCGGGATAGGATACATAATAATTGCTGCCAGAGACAGCTACTTTTCTAGGAACTACCATTGTTAATCATCTCCTCTTGAACAGGGTTGCATCGGCCTTGGCTCTTGCAGCTTCGACCACATCAGCAGAATTGAGAGTCTTCTTTCCGGCAAGGGTCTTGGCTTCGGCTTCGGTCAGCAGCTTAGCGGAATTGGTGATCTTCCAGGCCTCGTAAGTCGCGGGGTTCATGCCCCGGACCTCACCCCAAAGAGCATCAATTTCAGTTGCAGCGGCGGCATTGAGCTGCTTCTTGAAGGCCTCCTTGTGGGCGGCTTCAGAAGCGGCGGCTTCGGCGGTCGCCTTGCTGGTGAATGCCTCATTGAGCTGCTTGTGTTCAGTTGCCAGGCCATCCAGCTTGGCGCTCAGTTCGGAGACGATGCCCTCCAGGGAGGTCACCTTCTCATTAGCAGCATTAAGCTGCTTTTCATAATCGGCCCGGAGGGCCTCGATTTCTTCCATTTTGTCAGCCTCGTTTGTTTGTTTTGGGCACCGTTTCACAAATCTCCCGTCAACCAGAACATGGCTCGACGGCGCCTTCATCAGTTCTTCGAACAGATCAGGCTCGGCGGCGTTCTGGAAGGGGCCACCAGTCGCATTCGCTTGAATTCCACAACCGTCAGAGACACGACACGCGCCTCGCGGCACTTCAGCATAGTTATAAAAGTAATACGGGCCCACTTCGGCCCGGTCATAATGTTTTCCCTGAAATTCGCCGGGGGTGTTATCGAATCCGCACATGTACTCGATAGAACCATCGTGAGGGATACCATTCGCAAGATGGCCTAACCGATCAGGCGTAATAGAATTTTTGAAATATCTACCTTCACTTCGGGCACGCCGGTTTTCAGGGTCCAGCGTCGTGTTGAGCAACTTGCCCAACTTGGGGGTCTGGTTTGTCACTTCTGGCTCTTTCGGGTAAACGTGGTTAGGTGTTATTGGAACCCCATCCAGCCAATGAACATAAGGAGCGAATTCCTCATACTTCTTCAGTGTAGGAATTCCATCTGTTCCAGAATAGACCCCCTCCTTAATTGGGAAAACTTCAACCTCTATGATTTCATCGGTTTCATTGAGGATCTTGCCAGTCGGGGCCGCGTTAGTAACCTTTAGCGGGCTTTCGTCTGGAGGATCCCCCAATATATCCTCCAGCCCGATCTCTTCCTCTTGGGCCTTGTGAGCCTTCGCCTGACCCCCGGCAGAACCTCGCGCCCTCTTGTGTATCTCGGCCTTCACCTGATCATAGATGAGCGGATGGCCGGTAACGAACTTGTGGAAGGCCTTGAGGTATTCGGGAGAGGCTTCGGAGTTCTCTTGTTTTTCTGTAATGGTGAATCACCTACTTCTTCCCTTTCTTTTTGCATTTCGTTTCCAGTGTGGCTGCGCTCTGGCTGATCTTCTTCAGCCGTCGGGCCATCGGGGAGACGTCCAGGACAAAGCCCCGCGTCCGGATGCCGTGCGTTCTGAGGGCCCGCAAAACCAGGAACTCCTCCCTCATATTGTGACCACCCACATAAGCAAGATGAAAACGGTTGCCCCGACGATAGCCGCGATATTGTACCGCGAATAGGGGAAATCCTGGGGTTCTAGAAATTCGTGGATCATAACATACCTCCGCCTAGCTGGTTGTACTCGTTTATATATTCATAGATCCAATAATCACGAAGCAAAGCGAACCAATGCCATCTATTATGATTGGTTTTCGAATGACATTTTGAGCACAACGGTATTAAGCTCCATCGCATACCGCTACAGCCTTGTGATTTGTTGTAGTCTACGTGGTGAACCGCGTGCTTTTTGCCGTTTTCAGGAACGCCGCATAAGAAGCATTTTCTTCCAAATGCTTCTCGGACTTCTTCTTTCAGCTTGCGCGTGAATGCGACGCAATACGGCTCAAATGAGATTCCTCCCTTCCACATCGGATGGTTTTCCATCGAGTCCGCCGCTTTTGTCCAACACGCTCTAGAACAATAATGGTGCCCATAGTGCTTCAAAGCATACGGAGGCTTATGGATAGCTTTTCCGCAGCAATCGCACTCAACGATTCCATTTGCTCTCCTCGCATTGAAATAACATTCTTGCGAACAATAATGCGATTTTAGCCCCTTTGTGGCACGCTTCCACCTAAATTCTTTGCCGCAATGATCACATTTTACCAACGGGCGCGATCTTCGAGCATTGTTTTTACACTCATAAGAGCAGTAATGGTTTTTTCCGTTGATATTACAATCTCTGGTTTGATAGGATATGCCGCAATAATCGCATATAAACGTCTTCGTTTTATTCTTCCAAGAAGGATTTTTTGGACCCACTCTATATTCTTGTGTGCATTTCTGACCACAAAAAACAATTTTGGCATTCTTAAGCTTATAAGATTCTCGTTGGAATTCTTTTCCACAATTCGCACATACAACAGTTTCCATATTTCGCCTCCGATCGCGTCCGAGATATTTTCAAGCTGGAAGCACGTCTCGGAAAACGTGTTTTCGGTAGCGAACCTATCCAGCATTATATGCTTAGCGGCAAACTATTTAAATATATCGCGTCGCTGCTATGCGAATTTATAGCATCCCACCATTCAGTGACGCGCGTTCCTCCATCAGATCCTCAATGGTTTCGCCTTTATATCCTTCCGTGACATCGGCGCGATGGGGCAACGGTGGCAGGTCATGTTTACTTCGGTATTCGTTGATGGTACAGGCTCCATTAATCAAAGTGTCTACCGCTTCTCTGTGAACCTGTGCTTTATCGACAGGTACAATCGGCCACCACTGGAATTCGCAAGACCACCCGGCGAAGCCGTTATCCTCCAGGATCTTGCTGTAGAACTCCTCAAAAGGCCGAGCGCAGATCTCCCTCCAGCCGTTTACAATGAGCTGGAAAAGCTCTAACGCAGGAGCACTTGATTTGGATATAGCACTTCCTAAAGTATCCAAGATGTTAACCGGGATTAAGTGACTGGTGATCTCCCTTATCAGGTATTGGTCGATCTCTATCGGCGGCCTGGCTGAAAGCGTCGGATAATCGAGCTTCGTGCCAGGCGGCATTAAGAAGGCCGTGTCGGTAGACTGGGCTTTTATCACTTTATCGAGATAGTCCCACATTTCGGACGGGATGCCCATCGTCTTGGAACCCAGATAGCCTTCGTCTCCCTGGCCATCGCCCATCATGGCGGTGACATACTGGAAGTCGATCACGCCCACGGCGTTGGGAGCCGCTACCCGTTGCAGGTACTTCATGACCGCCTGCGAACGAGCAAATCCCCATTGGCGGATGGTCGGGATGATGGAGGCTATGTAAGACAGCTCTCCAGGAGTCCGATCCTGGATATGGAATATCTGATCTGCGTCGATCTCCACCGGCTTACCAGACCGGCTCTGAGACTGCCAGTAGTGGGTGCTGTCGTCTTCGGCGTCGGTGACTATGCCCTTCAGGAGGGGATCAGAAAAGTATCTGTCGCTTCCTCGGGCTTCGTCTGGCGCGGCTTCGAAAGAGACTGCCGGAAGATGTTTGAAGACATCCGGCACAGTCCACTGCTCTTCGGTTTTGAGACTGTAATTGTAAATCGAATGCCTGAAGCCCAACGTATCAAAGAACGTCTGCCTGATATTGGCCCGGCTCTGGACTGCCTTATCTGCCATGAGCAATCCCCGGCGGGCTTCGGCTATCTTGGTTTCGTTTGCCTTCTCATCTTCCGGCGGTCTAGGAACAATATCATATCCATTAAAAGCGATCTTGCTGATGGGCAAGAGGAGCCCTTGGACCGGCGGAACCGATAGAGCAGACAGGATGGCCGAAGCGGTGATGTTACGATCAACTGCAGCGAACCCCGAAGACGACAGGTTAACCTGGGATTTGCCGGCGGTGCCGGCGGCATTCCTTATTTTGCGGTGAATTGTCGTCATGGTAACGGGATTCCTGAGCTGGATATCCGCGAAGGCGCTGAGAAGCTATACGATATTTTCTTAGGCAGATTCGCGAAAGCAAGCATAAGAGCATCAGCGCGATCCGGTGATTTCAAGCCCCGGCGCTTCATCTCTTCCTTGGATTCTATCTGAATTTGCCCTTTAGAGGTGATTTTATACTTCAGCTTAGATAATTGTGATGCAAGCTCTTCATCTTCGCCTATATCAATTTCTTTGTTTTCAAAGTGTTTGCGAAGGTTCCAATACCATTCTGCACGGGTGTTCAGGAATTGCTCAGAATCGATGGCTTTGAACCCGGATCGCATTTCTTTAGCCGGGAACTTCTGCTCGTGTAGCCTGTCATATACCCCCGCGCCCAAACCATCCGCATCTATCCGAGCCTCAGTTGCATTGGTGTCCCTCAGAGCCCTTATTATTCGGCCAGTTGTAGCCATTGTGTCCTCTTGGTGAGTTGCTTTGTAGAGTCTGGCCACGTTGCCCCTGCGATGCACTAGAACGGTTTCGTCTTGCCCAAACCTAGCCACATCGCAAGCAATGATATTAGGAGTGGACGGCTCCAGACGATGTGTCTGGGCATAGACTATCCAGGACAGTGGGATGAGAGCATCGGTGGAATGCTCCGGGAATTGTCCCAGGACTCTGGAGATCCAGAGCGGAGAATCTTCCCCCCATTTCAGCCATTTGTCATATACCCACTCAGGTGTTATGAGGTAAGGAGCAGGAAGATCAGAAGTTATCTTTTCCTTCCAAGTGTTTGTCCTGATGTCATCGATTGTGATTCCAAAGGTTGTAAAATTGGGAGTATCGAATGCCGAAATATAGATCTTAATCACGCCGGGCCGGGAAAACATCTCATAGAATTCCCCGGAGGCTTCGGTGGGATTGCCAATCGCAAGTAGATGGGAATTCTGAGACGTCAGGATGCCATCAATGCCTATCCAGATATCGGACTCTATGCCCGCCGCCTCGTCGGCCACCACCAGAATATGGCCTTTGGCCGAATGTGCGCCCTGGAAGCGGTTAGCGTCATTTGTGCTGCGACCTGTCGCGAACCAGTTAGGTCCAAGATCCAGTCTCGTATCTAGGAGCTTCCCCCCAAGTTCTACTTTGGAAGAGGCATAAGCTGACCGGATCTCCTGCCAAAGAATATCTCGGACTTGATCGAAGGTTGGTGCGGTAGTAACGACACGGGAAAGCTTTCGGGTATATGAGAACCACAGAACCGCCCTAGCGGATAGCCAAGATTTGCCCGCCGCGTGACAGGAGGCGACCGCAACCTCTTTGTTATCTCGGATCGCCCTTAAGATCTCTTCCTGTTTGGGCCACGGTTCGCAGCCTAAGTAATCGCGAACGAAATGCACCGGGTCTTCTCGGATCTTCTGAACCGCCTTAACCTTCTTCTGAGTCTGAGACAGCATTGATTAGCTCCAGAAGAGTATCGGCCTTGTGGCTTTCGGGATCTTCGCCCAATAGCTCTTGTTTGGTTTTCATGGCCCGGCAAATCTCAGTCGCCACGCCGTTAAGCATGGCAACGGCCGGCATGGGGACAGAGAACTTGTCTCGGAGATCTCTGATTTGAGATCGCAAGCCGGAATGGATGATATGGTTATCCTGAATGAGTTCGTCGAGAATTTGGAGATCTGACAAGCGTTCTGCAACAGCGACGTCTAATTGCTGTTGGCTCTGATGGTATCGCTCTCTTGCGGCCTCTTGAACGTTGTAATGGTTGTTGAGATGGCTTCTGATAGCCACATGCGATATGTCTTCACCCAATGCCTTGAGCTTAATTTCTATGGCTCTTGGATCGTCCCCGGCTTCGTGCCATGCTTCAATCTCAAGCCTTCTGGCCGAATTGCATGTTTTACATTTAGCTGAGTATCCAGCTCCTGGCATAAGATCACATCGATAGCTGGTAAGGTTGTTAAGGGAATGTTAAGGATGGTAAGGGAATATTGGCCTGCTCTCACCAGGCACAAAGGAGTTAGGCTTTCTCGACAAATCTGTGGTTGCCGCCCGTTCGCAACACGGTGCTGATGATCAGGAGATCTATTCTTTCTGTTTGGTCATATGCTGATAGTTCAGCCTGACCAGCTCCGGCGTGTTCCTGTCGGCCAGGATGAGCGCTCTCTCGCGCTCGGTGTATTGTCGCATAAAGCCACTTAGGAGACTCGAACTCCTGAACATTCGGTTACAGACCGAGGGCAATAGCCGCTATGCGAAAGTGGCTGGTTGGTGGCCAGGGGAAGGAGGGATAGAGAAGTCCCCGACCACCGTTTTGGGATGATCATCTTGGAGCTAGGAAACCTTTTTTCGGCGAGGCGGCACGGCACGACTTTTCTACTCGGATGACTTCTTCCACGAAATCCAAGTCGTAATTACTCCATTCCTTGACGCACCTCCAATCTATATCACTTCGGCGCATGTTGGGTTCATCCTCCGGCAATAAGGAGCCCTCTTTGGCCGTTTAAGGCCGGAGGGCAGCTTTGTAGTACCTTTTTCCGCCAAGCCAATAAGGCGGTGCATGGATGATTGGGATGTGTGGCGGGCCCCGCCAGTGGTATATCAATGAGCTAGAGAACGAAAAGAAAGATAGTAGGGCCTCGCCGATTACTCAGGGAGTAATTGGGATGTGATGCTTTTCGAACCTCTTGCCTTCGTCGGGCTCTGGATCGAAAAGATATGGGAAATTTGGAGAGCGGTTGACCCTCTCGTGTTGTGGTTTTTTTGTTCTGAAAATCATGAAATCGCCTGTCGATACGGTATATAATATTAAAGGTGGTTTTAGCCGCACCACATGCGTCTATAAGGAAGTTCTGCAGAACTTCCCGATAAATTTGCTCAGCCCACGGTGTCTTGTAGGATCTTGTGGTTCTGGTCTTGGAACACCGTCATTCCAGATTGTGCACCTACACGCTTGAAATCCCCGAGAATCGATCCAAGGAACTTCACCACACTCATTGCATAAAGCAGTACCAAGCTCGTTAACCCAGATCTCTTTTCCAGAAAGCCAATCACACGCCCGATATCTAGCGGCGACTGCTTGCCGTTGCCAGGCCATGCCAACACGGCTGTTTCTGCCCTCTCGCCCAGGCCGGCCACGATACTTGGAAAGCTTGGTCACGGCTATGTATTTTAGCACTACAACTATATTAATGTTATGCAGACCACTCCAGCCCCGCCTTGGGGCCCTTGCCCAATAGCCGCCTCTGGATGTCGCCATGGGCCGCCAGGGTCGCGAGAATTGGCCCCACCTGGTGCCGTCGCTTCCCTAGTCCTCTCGCTACGACAAGCGTCTGGTGCCAGCCAGGATTAGCCTCCAGCCAGCACCTAACTTCTTCCTGAGAAATCATAATCCCCCCTTAACTATTTTCATTATAAAATCAGTCGTCAACCGTTCCGGATCGTCGCTCAGAGCATCCTTATGGGCTCTGAGGATGTTGCAGGTTTCCCGCGAAAGCCGCCGTGCCTGGTTTTCGGGATGTTTTTCTCGATATTTCTTTTGCCGTGCTCGATTTTCTTCTTTGTGTTCAGCATAATATTTCTTTCTTTGTGCTAGAATTTCTTCTCTATGGGCCATATAGTACTCTAGAGCCTTTTTGTTTTGTTCTTCCTTGTGATCAGCATGATATTTCCTTTTACGCGCGTTGATTTCTTCGCGATGATCCTCCCTATATTTCTTCATATAGGCCCGGTGTTCTTCCGGATTCATCCCAGCATCCTCCTCGCTCGTTCCGTCAGCTCCCATATCCCCCGCCTGGCAGCGCCGTTCTTGCGGACCGTTCCGA
>CAYTIW010000052.1:0-12723 GCA_964438075.1 uncultured Planctomycetales bacterium | reverse complement strand
CTGGGGCTTCCAGCCTGAGCGTTCCTTTGGGCGGGATTGGAGTCCTGGTCAAGGGGAACCTGGAGGTCGACGGCAAGATCTACGGCGACGGGTCGGGTCTGACCAATATCGTATCCAGCCAGTGGACTACTGTGGGGTCGAATATTTACTACAATACCGGCAATGTCGGTATCGGTTCGGCGGAGCCTCAGCAGAGACTGGACGTGGAAGGGACGGTGTATTTCGGCAGCGGTAACGTTGGGATCGGGACCTCGGCGCCAGCCGCCTACCTGCAGGTCGGTGTCGGTTCGGGCACTGTTTCCGGCATCACTCCGGTGGCATTGGTGCGGGGGAGCCTCGAGGTCGACGGCGGGATATACGGTAACGGCCGCGTGGTGCTCGTACCCTACGGGGCCACTATCTCGGTCGTGGCCGGGACCGGCATTACGCCGGTCACCCATTCGTTCATACGGATAGCAGGGTCCGGTGGGGCGGTCAACATAACCGCCAATCCGCAGATCGCCACCGGTTCAGACGGACAGCAGTTGATCCTGCAGGGCACCAGCAATAGCAATACCGTTAAGATCGAGGATGGAGACGGCGTTTCCTTGTACAAAGGCGTTTCCTTTACCCTGGGGGCAGGGGACACGCTTACTTTTATTTACGACGGCTCTAATAGCCGTTGGCGGGAGATCGCCAGGACGGATCAATAGGGCAAGATAGCGACTTGAGGAACACGATCGTAATCGTGTAAAACAATTTAAATTTTACGTAGTTAATGATTTTGGGCATGGTTATGATAATCGGGAAGACCAGATCAAAAGATCGAAGCACCAGTGTAAAAAGAGGCGCTGGTTTTATGCACAGGTTCTACCAGTTTCTTTTCCTGGGACTTTTTCTTTGTTTTTTCTTAATACCCGAGGCAGCATATGCCGCAATTGCGATAGACTCAAGTGCTAGTTCCCGTTGTAGTTCGTGCGCTTCGTTGACTTACTCTTTGACCGTGGGGAGCTCGGGCATGGACCGCCTGCTGGTGGTCGGGGTGGTGGTCAACGGGAGCCCGGCGCCGACTGTGACGTCCGTCACTTACAACGGGGTGGCGCTGACGCAGATAGGTTCGGTACTTAATACAAATCCGGGATATGAAAATATTGCGCGTGTGGATCAGTGGAGGCTGGCTGCTCCGTCCACAGGGACGCATGATGTGGTCGTCTCACTGAGCGTGGGCGCCCCGGCCCTTTTGAGCGGGGCGACCTCCCTGACCGGCGCGGACCAGGGGGCTCCTGTTCGCGGGTACAATACGGCCAACGGCTGGAGCACCACGGCCTCGGTCACGGTCCCCAGCGCCAGCGGAGACCTGGTGGTAGATACCGTTTGTGATGGCGCCAGCGTGGGTTCCCCCAGCCAGGACCAGGAGTATGTATTGAACAATTCTTCCGCATATGGTTGCGACAATATAGGTGGAAGCACAAAAGCCGGGGGCTCAAGCGTGCAGATGTCGTGGGGCGTAGGCGATGATATTTGGCTCAACTTCGCCTCTTCGATCAAACCCGCCGGCGCTTCCAAGATGACCCTGCAGAACGCTTCGCTGGGGAGGGCGATCATCAATCAATAGGGGAAGGCGTGGTAAGGCAGAGGTAGTTAGGAAAGGTTTTAACAGGGACACGGGTCTTATGCAGGTCGATATACATTTATGAACGATATTTTATCAGCACACAAATTGTCTTTACTTGTTAGGTCAGGGGCGCAGGAAGGCCGGAGGTCGAGGGGTTTGCCGCCGTTCATATCCTGCCTGGCAGCGTTAGGCATATTCTTGATGCTGGGGTCTGCCGCCTACGCCATACCCGACGGGGAAGGCAACTATATCCTGCCGTACAATGTGGGGATCGGTTCTTCCGTGCCTCAGCAGAAGCTGGACGTGGAGGGGACGGTCTATTTTGGCTCGGGGAACGTCGGCATCGGTACGGCAGCGCCGGTCGCCGGGCTGGATGTGAACAGCACGATCTACGGACACAGCAACGTCGGAATTGGGACAGCCGCTGCCCGGGCGCTGCTGGACGTGGAAGGATCGGTCTATATGCGCGGCAACGTTGGTATCGGTACGTCCGCACCCGCGGCCGCCCTGGATGTGAACGGCCGCCTGAACCTGTCCGGCTCGGGGGATTCAGTATTCTACGGTAATGTGGGGATCGGTTCGGCCACGCCTTCCCGGCAACTGGATGTCCTGGGCGATATCAATTTCAGCGGTTCGATCTATCAGAACGGTTCGCTTTTCACCGGGTCGCAGTGGGTCGGAACGGTGGGGAACCCTATCTACTACAATTCAGGCAACGTCGGTATTGGGACAACCTCGCCTTCGGCCGCGCTGGACGTGAACGGCCGTCTGAACATATCCGGTTCGGGGGATTCCGTTTTCTACGGCAACCTGGGGGTGGGCTCGGCCAGTCCGCAGGCCAAGCTGGACGTGGAGGGCGTGGTATATGTAGGATCCGGCGGGAACATAGGTATAGGTACCTCATTACCGCGGGCCGGCTTGCAGGTCGGTAGCGGTGCAGGCTCTTTGGGGGCCCCCCTCAACGGGACGGCCGCTTTGATCAAGGGCAACCTCGAGGTCGACGGCAAGATCTACGGCGACGGGTCGGGCTTGACCAATATTATTTCCAGCCAGTGGACCACCGTCGGGTCAAATATCTACTACAATAGCGGCAACGTTGGTATCGGCACGGCCCAGCCGGCTGCGAAACTGGACGTGGACGGCGCGGTGTACCTGAAAGGCAACGTCGGTATCGGCACATCCTCCCCAGGCAATCTGTTGACAGTGGTGGGATCCTCAGGAGGAGCGAGTGACTTTTATCCCGTCCGGATCAGCGCCAGTGTCAACAGCCCCGGCGGTGTGGGTTTGATGATCGACAACACTGTCGGGCCGACCAATATGAATGCTTTTTGGGACTTTGCCTCCCAGGGTACTGCCATGTGGTCAGCCGGCATGGATTTGCGTGCCAACGGCACGAGTGACTTTTTTGTTTACGAACATGCCGCCAGTACTGCCAGACTCTACATTAACTCTTCCGGTAATGTCGGTATAGGTACCACTGAACCGGCGGGATTGCTGGATGTGAACCGAAAGTTGACGGTATTGAGCGGCGGTAACGTGGGGATCGGTTCAGCGATACCGCAACAAAAACTGGAGGTCGAGGGCGGCATCTACGTTGGCTCGGGCGGTAACATCGGCATCGGTTCAGTGTCGCCGGCAGCCGGTCTGCAGGTGGGGAGTGGGGCCGGGGCTTTGGCCGGGATCCCGCTGAACGGCAACAGTGCTTTGGTCAAGGGTAATCTTGAGGTCGATGGCAAGATCTACGGTGACGGTTCTGGCTTGACGGGCGTGGTCGGTTCTATCAGCGGGCTGACGACGAATTACCTGGCCAAGGCCTCCAACTCTACGACCATAATCAATTCCCAGATCTTTGACAACGGCGTTAACATCGGGATAGGGTCTGCCAGCCCGCAGCAGAAACTGGATGTGGAAGGCTCGGCGTATTTCGGGAGCGGGAATGTGGGAATAGGCACAGCGGCCTTGGCCGTGGCGAAACTCGCGGTGTCTGAACAAAGCAGCGGTGATAATGTTCCGGCGGTCTTCATCCAGCACGGCAGTGATCTCACTTCGGCCATGTACCGGGAAGGCCTGATGGTGGGTGAAGGTCTGGCGATGGGGGATGACATCGTCGCTGTCTGGGCCGACGGCGCGAACCACGGAGGATTCATCCAGGCGGCAAGGGTTTTTGACAGTTGGAGGCCTTTAACCCTCAACCCCAATGGAGGTAATGTCGGTATCGGCTCTGTCCAGCCAGGGGCTAACCTGGACGTGAACGGCACGATATACGGCCACGGCAACGTGGGCATCGGCACTGCGGCCGCACGCTCGCTGCTGGACGTGGAAGGCGCGGTATACCTGCGCGGTAACGTCGGGGTAGGTACGACCGACCCCGGATATATTTTGGATGTGGCCGATTATTCTCGTTTTCAGCGCGGCGCCACTTTCTACGGTAACAATAACGCCATCGTGTTGTCCACTTACGGCGGGACCACCTATGGCTATATTTCGCTCGGTGCCGGAGGAGTGTCCGGCATAGGCATGAGGAGCGATGCCAATTCCGGAGGGAATGCCTACCTGTTCGGTTCCTCTGATTCAGGGATCGTCGTTAATAGTACAGGGAACGTCGGCATTGGCTCGGCCACGCCCCAGCGGAAGCTGGACGTTGAAGGCACGGTGTATGTCGGCTCCGGGGGCAATGTCGGTATAGGTACGGTCTCCCCGGCGGCCGGCTTGCAGGTCGGCAGCGGCACATCCTCTTTGGGGGCCACTCTCAACGGTACGGCGGCCCTGGTCAAGGGCAACCTGGAGGTCGACGGCAAGATCTACGGCGACGGTTCCGGGCTGACCGGCATAAGCGGTGTCACCGGGTGGACGGTCTCCGGTTCCGATGTTTACAAGACCAGCTCGTCGGGGAACGTCGGGATAGGATCGTCGAGCCCGCAGCAGAAACTGGACGTGGAAGGCGCGGTCTATTTCGGCACCGGCAATGTCGGCATCAATTCGGCTTCGCCGGCGGCAAGGCTGGACGTGGAAGGCACGATCTATGGCCACAGCAATGTCGGGATAGGGACCGCATCTTCCCGCGCCCTGCTGGATGTCAATGGTAGTGTATATATGCGTGGCAATGTGGGTATCGGCACGACCAGTCCGCAGGCGAAACTGGATGTTTTTTACCCTACTACCGGAGATGTCATATTCAGCCAGACCACCGGGGATGGCGGCTCAGATATGAACCTTCGGATCGGTTACAACGGGTATGGCTGGTACTGGAAATATTTGGGAAGCGGGAGCGGGGATAACAATGAATTACAATTATGGAGCGAAGGCGCTGGATCAACGGATCAGCAGGCCTATGGGATCAAGCAAAGCGGCATCACCACATTTTACAAAAATGTTTCTTTCAACGGCAATGTGGGTATCAATTCGTCTTCGCCTCTGCAGAGGCTGGACGTGGAGGGCACGATATACATAGGTACCGGTGGCAACCTCGGAATAGGGACGGCCTCTCCGGGGTACCGGCTTTCCATAGTCGATGGCAATATTGATTTCTCGGCCTCGGCCTATGCCAATTCTTTCATTAACCGCGTTTACGGCATGAGGTTCAACTGGGCCAACGACCAGAGCTATGGCCGAGGTTATTACCACGGCATCTTCAGCACGGACAGTACCGGGACGGCCAGCGACGACCTGCGGATGGGGAGCTACGGCGATCTGACCTTCGTTCTTGACGACAACAATAACGACGCCACCTCCTATTTCCGCATAGGGCATCATGCCGCTGCCAATGCGAGCATAGGGACGCCGCTTTTCGTGGTGGCCAGCCCGACCGGCAATGTGGGCATCGGCTCGGCCGTGCCGCGGCAGAAGCTGGACGTGGAAGGGACCGTTTATGTCGGCTCGAGCGGGAATATAGGTATCGGGACGGCCTTGCCGGTCGCAGGTTTGCAGGTAGGGACCGGGGCCTCGGCCCTGGGAGCGACTCTAAGTGGCACAGGAGCTTTGATCCGCGGCAACCTGGAAGTGGACGGCCGGATATACGGCGACGGCAGCGGGTTGACCAACATGGCCAACCTCACCGGTTGGACCGTCTCCGGTTCTAATGTGTACAAGACGTCCTCGTCCGGCAATGTCGGGATCGGCACTTCCAGCCCGCAGGCCAAGCTGGACGTGGAAGGCACGGTGTATTTCGGCAGCGGCAACGTGGGCGTGGGGACTTATTTGCCGCAGGCGACCATGGAGGTGATGCGGACCGGGAGCGTGGCGCCCTTTATGGTGTCCTCCACGGTCAACGGTGACTATTTGATGGTGACCTCCAGCGGGAATGTCGGGATCGGCAGCACGACCCCGAACGTCAAGTTGCAGGTGAACGGGTCGGCCATCATCAAGGGGTCGAGCACGTCGGGCATCGAAGGCGAGATGGTGTATGACAGCGGCGGGCATTATTACAAATACTACAACGGTTCGACCTGGGAACAGTTCGTGGGCGGTTCTGTCACTTATACCGGGACGTTATGGGACCAGAACGGGACCACGATTTACTATACGGCGGGGAACGTCGGCATTGGCACCAACGCCCCCGGACAGCTGCTGGACATCTGGCAGATGGAGGACTCGAACGGTCTTCGCATCCGGGGATTTGACGACCAGTCGGGCAGCTATGTCGATGTGTCGGTGACATCCGGGGGCGACATCCTCTACTGGGCGAACTCCGAGATGGATTTTATGATCAGCGGCAACACCAACTTCATCGCGGACGCGACGCGGTTCACGCATTACCTGAACACCCGGCTGGACGACAACGTGGTGCTGTTGGCCGGTATCGATTCGGATTATGCCCTGGGGTACAATTCGGCGGACGACACGTTCCGGATAGCGGACGGTTCCAATCTGACGGGCACGCCGCGGCTGGTGCTGGACGCGAACGGGAACATCGGGCTGAACGGGGAGACCACGCCGGACGCGACGCTGGAGGTGGCGGGTACCACCGGGCGCGCTCCTTTGATGGTCAGCAACGGCGCTGCCGGCGACGGCAATTTCCTGATCGTCACATCGGCAGGCAACGTCGGCATAAACAGTTCCACTCCCATAGCCAGGCTGGATATCATCGGACCCGCTACCGGCGGCGGCCAGACCCTGCACGTGGGCGGCGGCGGCGATATGGTGCTGGGCTCAGGGGGATCTTTGTTCTTCGACAACAATTACAGCTACGCCAGCGGAAGCTATATCCGGCCGACCGCGGCCAATACCCAGACGTTCGTCACTTCGGGGGTCGAACGCATGCGGATAACTTCGGCCGGGAACATAGGCATAAGTTCTTCCGCCCCGCAGCAGAGGCTGGACGTGGAAGGCACGGTGTATTTCGGCACGGGGAATGTTGGCATCGGGACGCCAAGTCCGGCCTACGCGCTGGAGGTATCGCGCAGTATACCTGACAGCGGCTATAACGGCCTGCGTCTTACCAATACGGCTTCTTCTGCCAACGGATATCCGATGGTCGATTTCTACAACACCAACTCCGGCGGCTTCTCTTCCTCCAGGATATATTCCCAGGTCGGCGGCGGTTATACTGACGCGAGGATGTATTTCGCTGTGGCCGATAGCGCCAGGGCTTTGCAGACCAGGATGGTGATAAATGTGAGCGGCAACGTGGGTATCGGCGACACTACGCCCGATTCGTTCCTGGACATGCTTTCCAACACGGCGGCCAACACCTATTTCAAGATCACCAATAACAATGCCGGCGACTACGATCCGGCCATCCAGTTCGAGTTGACCGAAAACACCCCCCTGTTCACGGTGGGCGTGGACGATTCGGACTCGGACAAGTTCAAGATCTCGACCACGGCCCTGGGTACGAACGACCGGCTGGTGATCACTTCCACGGGCAACGTCGGTATAAGCTCTTCGAGCCCGCAGCAGATACTGGACGTGGAGGGGACCGTTTATGTCGGTTCAAGCGGTAACATCGGTATTGGCACTTCTTCACCGCGGGCCGGCCTTCAGGTCGGCAGCGGGACAGCCGCTTTGGGGGCCACTCTGAATGGTACAGGGGCCTTGATCAAGGGCAACCTGGAAGTCGACGGCAAGATCTACGGCGACGGCTCGGGGCTGTCGAACGTGGTGGGTTCTATCAGCGGGCTGGCGATAAATTATTTGACCAAAGCCTCCACGGCGACAACGATAGTCAATTCGCAGATATTCGACAACGGCACCAACGTCGGTATTGGGTCCACCAGCCCGCGGCAGAAACTGGACGTGGAAGGCACGGTGTACTTCGGCAGCGGCAACGTGGGCGTCGGGGACGCATCTCCCGATTCGCTGTTGGACATGCTTTCCAGCGCGGCGTCCAATACCTATATGAAGATGACCAACACCAACGCCGGCGACTACGACCCGGCGGTGCAGTTCGAACTGGCCGAAGGCACACCCCTTTTCACGGTGGGGGTGGATGATTCGGACGCGGACAAGTTCAAGATCTCGACCACGGCCCTGGGCACGAACGACCGGCTGGTCATCACTTCCGCCGGCAATGTCGGGATCGGTTCCTCGAGCCCACAGCAGAAGCTGGATGTGGAGGGCGCGGTGTATTTCGGCAGCGGCAACGTGGGTGTCGGCGACGCCACGCCCGATTCGCTCTTGGACATGCTCTCTGCCGCGGCGGCCGATACCTATATCAAGATGACCAATACGAACGCGGGGGACTATGACGCGGCGGTGCAGTTCGAGCTGGCGGAAGGGACGCCGAGCTTCACCATCGGCGTGGACGATTCGGACGCGGACAAGTTCAAGATCTCGACCACGGCTTTGGGAACGAACGACCGGCTGGTCATCACTTCCGCCGGTAACGTCGGTATAGGCTCATCCAGCCCGCAGCAGAGGCTGGACGTGGAAGGCACGGCCTACTTCGGCAGCGGCAACGTTGGTATCGGGACCGTGACGCCGGTAGGGCTTTTAGACGTGAGGCGCAGCCTGACGGTCTTGAGCGGCGGCAACGTGGGGATCGGTTCGGTCACTCCGCAGACCAAACTGGACGTTGAGGGCACGGTCTACTTCGGCAGCGGTAACGTGGGCGTGGGGACTTCGCTCCCGCAGGCGAGCCTGGAGGTGCTCCGGACGGGAAGCGTGCCGCCCTTGATGGTCTCGTCGACCGTTAACGGCGACCTTTTAATGGTGACCTCCAGCGGGAATGTGGGGATCGGCACCACGACCCCGAACGTGAAGCTGCAGGTGAACGGGTCGGCCATCATCAAGGGGTCGAGCACCACCGGTATCGAAGGTGAAATGGTCTACGACAGCGGTGGCCACTATTACAAATATTTCAACGGTACTACCTGGGAACAGTTCGTGGGCGGTTCGGTGACCTACACCGGCACTTTGTGGGACCAGAACGGTACCACCATTTATTATGATGCCGGCAACGTGGGGATAGGGACCGACGCTCCGGGGCAGGTCCTGGACATCTGGCAGATGGAGGACTCCAACGGCCTGCGTGTCCGGGGATTCGACGACCAGTCGGGAAGTTATGGCGATATTTCCATTACTTCCGGCGGGGACATGCTGTACTGGTCGAACTCGGAGATGGATTTTGTGATCAGCGGCAACACCAATTTTATCGCGGACGCGACTCGGTTCACGCATTACCTGAACGCGCGGTTGGACGACAACGTGGTGCTGCTGGCAGGCATCGATTCGGACTACGCGCTGGGGTACAATTCGGCGGACGACACGTTCCGGATCGCGGACGGGGCGAACCTGACAGGTGCGCCGCGGCTGGTGATGAACGCGAACGGCAATATCGGCCTGAACGGGGAGACCTCGCCTGACGCAACATTGGAAGTCGCGGTGGCGGGCGGGCGGGTTCCTTTGATGGTCAGCAACGGCGCCGCCGGGGACGGCAATTTCCTGATCGTAACCTCGGCCGGCAACGTCGGGATAGGCTCGACGAGCCCGCAGCGGAAGCTGGATGTCGAGGGTACGGTGTATTTCGGCAGCGGGAACGTGGGCATCGGCACCGTGTCCCCGAATTCCACCCTGCACCTCAACGGTTCTTTCGCGGTCTACCGCACTTCTTCTGCCGGAGGGACCACCGCGGGACAGGTCATTATCGGTGTGGACAGCTCCGGCGGGGCGCACACCATCACCCTGGCGAGCGCGGACTGCGTGGCGGGGCGCATCATCATCATCAAGGACGAGGCCGGCAGCGCGGGCACCAATAATATCACCATAGCGACCGAGGGCAGTGAGGATATCGACGGCACCTCTGATGACAATTCGGTGCTGATAACTTCTAATTACGGCGTAGTACGCGTGTATTCCAACGGTTCGGACTGGTTCACGTTCTAATCATAGACCTCCCCCCTGCCGGAGAGGGGGGAGGTTTAATAAGGCAAGAGGTGATGGCGGTATGATCCATAAATCAGAAGATCCAATGAAGAAGAAATTCGCGGCACGCAGCAGTGCCGTCATTTTGCCTTTGCCTTTCGTGGCCCCTGCATTTTTTATGGCCCAGGCTGCCGGGCGTTGGTTGGGCGCATTAGTCCTGGCAGTATTTTTGTCGGGCTTCTCTCATACAGCTTTTGCCGCGGGTCCGAATTTCAACGACACGGACAACAAGGCGGTTACTTCGCTGAACCCTTCTTTCTCCGGCACCATCACCCTGCCGGGAGGGGTATGGTCCAGCGCGGGGAATCTCGGTATCGGATCTGTCAGCCCGCAGCAGAAGCTCGATGTTGAGGGGACCGTTTATGTCGGTTCGAACGGTAATATCGGTATCGGCACCACTTCGCCCCGGGCCGGCCTTCAGATCGGCAGCGGTGCGTCCGCTCTGGGTTCAACTCTGAATGGGACCGGGGCCTTGATCCGCGGCAACCTCGAGGTGGACGGCAAGATCTACGGCGACGGTTCCAGTCTGACCGGGGTGCTGTCGATCGGCGGCATGACGCAAAATTATGTCACCAAGATGGGGGCGGCCGCGCTCACGGATTCCCAGATCTTCGATAACGGTGCGAATATCGGCATCGGGACCGACCAGCCTGGGGCGGCGCTGCAGGTGGGGACGGGGGCATCGGCCCTGGGCGTTTCGCTGGGAGGCACCGGGGTGCTGGTCAGAGGCAACCTGGAAGTGGACGGTGTGCTTTATGGCAACGGTTCGGGTTTGACAGGCATATCGGGAGTCACCCAGTGGTCGGGGACGACCGGGGCGCCTATCTATTACAATCTGGCCAACGTGGGGATAGGCGCGGCGGTCCCGCGGGCCAAGCTGGATGTGGAAGGGACGGTCTATGTCGGGTCGAGCGGTAATATCGGTATCGGAACTTCCTCGCCCCGGGCCGGTCTGCAGGTGGGGAGCGGGACATCCTCGTTGGGCGTTACTCTTAACGGCACGGCGGCTTTGATCAAGGGGAACCTGGAAGTGGACGGCAAGATCTATGGCGACGGTTCGGAGTTGACAGGGCTGCCGGTGGTCTCCCAGTGGTCAGGGACGACCGGGGCGCCGATCTATTACAACCTGGCCAACGTGGGGATCGGTTCATCCAGCCCTCAGGCCAAGCTGGACGTGGAAGGCTCGGTCTATTTCGGCAGCGGTAATATCGGTGTAGGCGACGCCTCACCCGACTCGCTTCTGGATATGCTTTCCAGCGCGGCGTCCAATACCTATATTAAGATGACCAACACCAATGCCGGCGACTACGACGCGGCGGTGCAGTTCGAACTGGCGGAAGGGACGCCGAGCTTCACAATAGGCGTGGACGATTCGGACGCGGACAAGTTCAAGATCTCCACCACGGCCCTGGGCACCAACGACCGGCTGGTGATCACTTCCGCCGGGAATGTCGGTATCGGTTCCTCGAGCCCGCAGGAGAAGTTGGACGTGGAGGGCACGGTGTACTTTGGCAGCGGCAACGTGGGGGTTGGGGATGCTTCTCCCGACTCGCTTCTGGACCTGCTTTCCAGCGCGGCGGCCAATACTTATTTGAAGATGACCAACACCAACGCCGGCGACTATGACGCGGCGGTGCAGTTCGAGCTGGCGGAAGGGACGCCGAGCTTCACAATAGGCGTGGACGATTCGGACGCGGACAAGTTCAAGATCTCCACCACGGCTTTGGGCACGAGCGACCGGCTGGTGATCACTTCCGCCGGGAATGTCGGGATCGGCTCTTCGAGCCCTCAGGCCAAGCTGGACGTGGAGGGCGGCGTTTATGTCGGTTCGGGCGGGAACATCGGCATCGGCACATCCTCGCCGGCGACCGGCCTGCAGGTGGGGAGCGGCGCTTCGGCCTTGGGCGTGAGTCTCAATGGATCAGGGGCCTTGATCCGCGGCAACCTGGAGGTCGACGGCAAGATCTACGGCGACGGGTCAGGCATTACCAATATAGTATCCAGCCAGTGGTCGGGTACGCCCGGGTCGCCGATCTATTATAACGCGGCCAATGTCGGCATCGGCTCGTCCTCTCCGCAGGCCAAGCTGGACGTAGAGGGCACGGTATATTTCGGCAGCGGCAACGTGGGAGTAGGGGATGCTTCGCCCAACTCGCTTTTGGACCTGCTTTCCGGCACGGCGGCGGATACCTATATCAAGATGACCAATACGAATGCCGGGGACTACGACGCGGCGGTGCAGTTCGAGCTGGCGGAAGGGACGCCGAGCTTCACCATCGGGGTGGATGATTCGGACGCGGACAAGTTCAAGATCTCGACCACGGCTTTGGGGACCAACGACCGGCTGGTGATCGACTCTACCGGCAATGTGGGGGTGGGGGACGCCTCGCCGGACTCGTTCCTGGACCTGCTTTCGAGCACGGCGAACAATACGTATATCAAGATGACCAATACGAACGCGGGGGACTATGACGCGGCGGTGCAGTTCGAGCTGGCGGAAGGGACGCCGAGCTTCACCATCGGCGTGGACGATTCGGACGCGGACAAGTTCAAGATCTCGACCACGGCCCTGGGGACGAATGACCGGCTGGTGATCGATGCCAACGGCAATCTGGGGGTCAGCGATGCCTCGCCGGACTCGCTGTTGGATCTGCTGTCTGCGGCGGCGGCCGATACCTATATCAAGATGACCAATACGAACGCGGGGGACTATGACGCGGCGGTGCAGTTCGAGCTGGCGGAAGGGACGCCGAGCTTCACCATCGGCG
>CAYTIW010000051.1:10985-12912 GCA_964438075.1 uncultured Planctomycetales bacterium | reverse complement strand
GACCGATCATATCCGAGTAAATGAGCTTATCTGTTTGTTCCCTTGCGGTCGTGAATAGTGGGTCCAGGGCGGCTAAGGGCCGTTTTCGGTTAGAGGCCGTGTCCTTGGGTACTGGAATATCCTTCTGCGGGGAGCCCGTATTAAAAAAGCCTTATTTCTTGGTTACGCGGTACACCGGATAGCTACGTAAGCTTATTGACTTGCCTGCGACAGAAATTACGAGTTTTACGTTTGTTCCTCATGGCGCAGTTTGAATAAATGGGAACAAACGGCCTGCATTTTCAGCAAGAAGCCCTGAAATCCCTTGCAGGCGCAGGGCCCTAGCCGTTATAATGGGCAAAATTTTGAGGATTCTGATCAGCTAAGGAGGAAGTCATGGGGCAAGGAGTGGTGATAGTTAACTCGACTAATTTCGAAAGCGAGGTCCTGAAGGCGAACACCCCGGTCCTGGTGGACTTTTGGGCCGCATGGTGTGTCCCGTGCCAGAAGTTCCTGCCGGTGCTCGAAGAAGTCGCCGCCGAGATGGCCGGACAGGTAAAGATATGCAAGGTGAATGTCGATGAGTGTCAGGATCTGGCAGCGGAGTACAATATCATGTATATCCCCACCCTTATCGTATTCAAGAACGGTCAGGCAGTGGAGCAGCTCCAGGCCATGCCGAAACCTAAGGTAGTCGAGAAGCTCAGGGCGCATTTATAGATCCGTTATTGCGCCCGGTTCTTCGGGATATAAACCTATACAGTAATAATGACCGAGAACATATCTTATGCTGTCTTCCCAAGTCATCCTGACAAGGGGGGCAATTGATTAAAACCGTTTGAAGGCCGAGAGGTGCAGTGATGTTAATTTCTTTTTGCAAAGCCAAGATAGCCCATGCCCGCGTGACGCAGGCGGAACTGTATTACGAGGGGAGCATCACCATCGACAGCACTCTCACCGACGCCGTCGGTATTCTTCCCGGAGAGAAGGTGGAGATATTCAATGTCAATAACGGCGCCCGTCTGGAGACATATGTCATAGCCGGCAAGCCCCGTTCCGGGCAGATATGCCTGAACGGGCCGGCCGCCCGCCTGGGGTATGTCGGCGACCGGCTGATCATCGTCAGCTATGCGCTGGTCACGCCGGATGAGGCCAAGACCATGAAAACCCGCACCATTCAGCTCGACGATGGCAACCGCATTAAAGCTTAGATTGTTTGGGGATCCGGTCCTTCGGAAAGTGGCCAAGCCGGTCAAGGAGGTCGGGCCGGCGGAACGCTTCCTGGCGCAGGAGATGATACGCGCGATGTATGAATTCGAGGGCTCGGGCCTGGCCGCTACCCAGATAGGGATCGAGCAGCAGATATTCGTCGCTGATGCCGGAGACGGACCTTTTGTGATCATCAACCCCGAGATCATCAGGAAGTCCGCCAAAGAGTGCGAGATCGAGGAAGGGTGCCTCAGTCTGCCCAAGATCCGTATCATGGTCAAGCGTCCGGAAGAAGTGAAGGTCCGTTATCTCAATGAACACGGGAGCAGGATAGAGAAGACGCTGACCGGATTGATGGCGAGGATCTTTCAGCATGAATCCGATCATCTTTTCGGGCGGATGCTGGTGGACTATGCTACCAAGGCCGAGCTCAACAAATACAAGGAACAGCTGGCCAAGCTGGAAGGCCTGAGCGCCAAGCCTTCGAGGGAATGATCATGGCAAGCACTGGCGTAGAAAATGCCAACAGGCTGCCGGTGTGGTTGCGCCAGCCGTTGCCGAACGCCGGATCGCTGGACCGCATGCGGGGTCTTTTGCGCGGGTCGGGATTGCATACGGTCTGTGAAGGCGCGCGCTGCCCGAACCTCGGCCGGTGCTGGAACAGGGGTACCGCGACCTTCATGCTCCTGGGGGATACCTGTACGCGGCAGTGCCGTTTTTGCGCGGTCGGCAGCGGGAT
>CAYTIW010000051.1:0-10885 GCA_964438075.1 uncultured Planctomycetales bacterium | reverse complement strand
GCGGCCGGGACCGGAGCATTGATCAAGTCGGGACTGATGGTCGGCCTCGGCGAGACCGATGAGGAGGTCCTGGGCACGTTGAATGAACTTAAGGATGCGGGTTGCGATGTCGTAACGATCGGCCAGTACCTGGCTCCCGCCGCGAGCGGCCGGCACGTGCCGGTCCAGCGTTACGTGGCCCCGGAGGTCTTCGACAGGTATCGTGAGGGGGGAATGAGTTTAGGGATCGGGCTGGTGTTCGCCGGCCCTTTGGTCCGCAGTTCATATTTGGCAGAAAAATGTTATGAGGACGTCCTGTCCTCTAAAGGGAAAAGAACGCATGACAGAAAAAGTTAAGGATACCCTTTCTTTTCTTGGGCGTTTGGTCATCAGTTTCGGCCTTTTGTTCTGGCTGTTCAAGATGGTGAATTGGCGGGATACCGTTGCGGCAGTCCAGCAGGCGGACGTGGGTCTTATTTTGTGGGCTTTCGTTATACATGTTTTTCTCCAGTTCATCGTTCTGATACGCTGGTTCCTTTTCATGAAGGCCCTGAATTTCAAAGCCCCGATAGGGCAGGTCTGCCGCTATTTTTTTATCGGGCTTTTTTGCAACCTGTTCCTGCCGACCTCGATCGGCGGAGACCTGGTCAAGGCTTACGGCCTGTCGCGCGGGGCCGGCCAGAAGCCGAAAGTATATGCTTCGGTGGTGCTGGACCGGCTGAGCGGATTCGCCGGCCTGGTGATCATCGCGCTGGTGGCCTATTTCATAGGCGGCAAGATCATTGACGCCCCGTCGGTCATAGTGCCCATTTCGGTATTGACCGTCTTGTCGCTGGCGGTGGGAGGGATGCTCTTCAACAAACCGGTCTATAACTTTTTCTGCCGTATCTTTCTCAAGATGCCCCGCTTCCATAAAGCGCTTATGGATATGCACGCGGACGTGCTCCTGATGAAAGGCAAGAAGCGGACCGGGATCGGGTGTATCTTCATATCCTGCGGGGTGCAGATCCTGAGCGCCTACATGTATTATCTGATAGCGGTAGCGCTGCACCAGCAGGTCCATTTGCTGCATTTTATGATCTTTACGCCGATCATCGCGGCGGTATCGTTCCTGCCGTCTATAGGCGGACTGGGGTTCCGCGAAGGCGGCTGGGTCTATCTATTGGGCAAGGTCGGGATCTCGGGCAGCATCGCGATGAGCCTTAGTTTGATAGGATTCCTGTTCGTAATCTTGGTCGGACTGGCCGGCGGGGTCATCTATGTCACGTCATTTTCTGGTCGACGGTTACAACGTAATTCACAAGGTCCCGGAGCTGGTGCCCCAGGCGGGCAAGTTGCTGGAGGATAGCCGTGACGGGCTTATCCGTTTTATCGTCGAGCAGCGTCCGCACGGCAGCCTGCGCAACTCCATCACGGTCGTTTTCGACGGCAGCGAGTCAGTATGCGCCTTGCCGGTCCCCGGCGAGGTCCGGGTCCTTTTCTCCCGGGGAGAGACCGCCGATGACCTGATCAAAAGGCTGATCGAAGAATCAGCCAACCCGCGCGAGATGGTCCTTGTTTCAGATGACCGCGACCTTCAGTTCCATGCCAGGGCTCATGCTGTTGATGTTTGGGGCGTAGAGCGGTTCGTTCTGCAAGGGCTCAAGGATACGCCGATGGCCCGGGAGAAAAAGGCCCGGAGAGCAGCCTCAAAGACCGAAGGGAAAGTGATTTCCGAGGTCTTCAAGGACAGGGTCAATCGCGAACTGGAAAGGATCTGGTGCCGCCGGCGCGGCCAGAAGGATTAGCAGGCCCTCCCGAGCTTTTCTTCATATCCATTTGCCGTTCTGCTCCAACGTGGCGCCGGTTGTTCATTAAAAATAAATGCGACAAAACATCAGCCTTGAAATCTTTGTTATATAATCAGTATTAAGGATAATTTTATGGGCGTGGCGCTGGGTGAATTACTACGTACGGTCGGTCAGGCTTTTTTGTTCTTCGGCGACGTCTTGGGCTGTATCGTGCGCGGTAAGGTCCGTTGGGGCGAGGTCTTCAAGCAGATCTACGAACAGGGCGTGCAGACTCTGCTGATAGTCATGATGACGTCATTCGCCTCCGGAGCGGTGCTGGCCATGCAGAGCCAGGTCGTCCTGGAGCGGTTCAGCGCCAAGGAGTTCATCGCTTCGCTGGTAGCCTTGTCACTGGTGCGGGAGCTCAGCCCGGTGTTCACGGCGCTGGTTTTCTCCGGCAAGGCAGGCGCGGGCATGGCCGCCGAACTAGGGACCATGAGCGTGAACAACCAGATCCAGGCCACGCGGACCTTGGGGGTGGACCCCATAGAGTTTTTGATCGTGCCGAGGATGCTGGCGTGCTGTATAGTTCTGCCGATCCTGGGTGTTCTATCAGAACTGGTGGGGATAGTCGGCGGTTATATAATTGCCACTACGCAAGCCAACATTCCGGGAGTATATTATTATCACCAGACCATGAGCGCTGTCGGATTTGTGGATTTCTTCTGTGGGTTCGTAAAGATCTGTTGTTTCGCGGTCATGATCGGGTGGATAAGTTGCTACCAGGGCTTTTACACTTCCGGCGGTTCACTGGGAGTCGGCCGTTTTACCACCAAGGCCGTGGCGCTTTGCTACATTTGCGTCCTGGTGTCCAACACCTTTTTGACCAGGCTGGTCTTAACCATTTGGAGCAAATGATATGAAGGCTAATATAACCGTTCTATTCCTGGTCTTGAACCTGGCGCTCATCGCCGGGTGCAAGTTCCCGCAGTCCGATAACACCCTATCGGTCGCCGCGCCGCTGGATGAACCGTCCTGGATCCGCGACGGAGAGCCGATCGAGTACGGGGGAGATAAATGGTATCCGACCCGCGAGATAGAACGTTTTATGGACAATGAGGTCTATAAGGCCGGGGAATATCGCGGGGTGGTGTTCTATCTGGACAAGGCGGATGTGAAGCCGTTCGAGCGCCTTTATACGCGGTTCGCCAAAGGCCGCTACCGCGCGTTCGAGAGGCGGGAATGAAGGGCCATGATCAAGGTAGCCGGTCTTAGCAAGTCGTTCGGCGAGCAGAAAGTGCTGGAAGGGCTTTCTTTTGAGGTCGCCAGCGGAGAGGTCGTGGCGATCATGGGTTCGAGCGGGACCGGCAAGAGCGTCCTTTTGCTGCAGATGGTGGGGTTGATGGTCCCGGACGCCGGCGAGATCGAGATCGACGGGGTACAGGTCAACAAGCTTTCCGAGAAGGAACTGCTCCTGTTCCGCCGGCGTATAGGCTACCTGTTCCAGGAGAGCGCTCTTTATGATTTTATGACCGTGGCCGAGAACCTGGCCTTCCCCCTCCGGGAGCATACCAAGATGAAGCGGCAGGAGATAGGGGCCAAGGTCGAGGAGTTCCTCGCGCACGTGGATATGCCGGGCGAAGGGGATAAATACCCTACGCAGCTGTCGGGGGGCATGCGAAAGCGCGCGGCTTTGGCCCGGGCCATGATCTTGGGTACCAAGGTGCTTCTGTGCGACGAGCCTACTTCGGGACTGGACCCGATCCGCAGCCGGGACATCTCGCTTCTGATCCGCGGGTTGTCCAAGAAGCTGGGCTGCACGACGGTCATAACGACGCATGATGTGGCTAACGCTTTCCGCACCGCGGACCGGATGTTCGTGCTCAACGACGGCCGCTTCGTTGCTCAAGGTACCGAGAAGGACCTGCGGTCGGCCCATGATACTTTTGTGAAGGAATTCCTGGAAGGCTGATGGATCTATGGCAAAGAACGATATGATAAAACATGTTTGGGCCGGCATCTTCTTTATCGTCGGTGTTGTGATAATATGCGGGACGATTTTTTTCATCGGCTATCAGAAGGGCTTTTCCCAGCCGCAGTTCGAGGTAACGGTGCTTTTTGACAAGGTGGGAGGGCTGATGGAAGGAGCGGCTGTGCGCCTGTCCGGGGTAACGGTGGGGACCATAAGGTCGATCGATTTCCTGGATGAGGACGTCATGGAACGCGGGGTCAAGGTGACGCTCAATATCCTCAAACGTTACGAGAAACAGGTGCGCCAGGCCACCCAGATCTCCATCCAGACGGAAGGCGTGCTGGGGGCCAAGTATATAGAGATGGGCCGCAACCCCGGGGACATGCCGATCGACATCACCCAGCCGGTTATGGGCGAACCTCTGCTGGATGTTTATGATCTGGCCGCGATCATCGAGAACACCGCCGCGACACTGGAAGAGACCACCAAGGGCATCAACGCCATGATGGTGGAAGTGAAATATATATCCCGCAAGACCAAGCGCCTCTTGGACCGCATCGAGCAGCGTGTAATCGACGGAAATCTGATCAAAGTATTTTAATTTACGGTGTGTCGTATCGCTTAACTGTTAGAGGATGGACGGCATATGAACAGTTTTTTATCGGATGTTAATCCCTGGCTCCTGTTGCCGCTGGTTTTTCTCGCCTGGGTCCTGGCCTGGTCAACGGCCCAGAAGGTTTTGTTCGCGATTGTGCGCAAGATAGCTGCCAGGACCGAGAACAAGGTGGACGATCTTTTATTAGCGGCCCTGGACTTCCCGGTACAGCTGATAGTGTACGCCAGCGGCCTTTTGGTTGTCAGCCATTTGGTCCCTGTGAGCATCGGGGCTGAGGCGCGGCAGTACTTTTTGTACGGGTTCAAGATCGTGGCCATCCTGGCCGGGGTGCTCTTCGTAGACAAGTTCATGGAGGGGCTGATAAAACTTTACGCCAGGAGCGTGGACATTTTACGCACTTCCGGCGGTATCGCGCAGGGTTTTGTGCGTGTCGTTGTGCTGGGGCTGGGCGTTCTCATCTTGCTGGACACTTTCGGCATATCCATAACCCCGATCATCGCCTCTTTGGGTATTGGTTCGCTGGCGGTCGCGCTGGCGTTGCAGCCGACCCTGGAGAACTTTTTTTCCGGGATACAGCTCGTGACGGACAAGCCCATCAAGGTCGGGCAGTTCATCCGGCTGGAGTCCGGCGAGGAGGGCACGGTCGCCAAGATAGGATGGAGGTCGACGTGGATCCTGCAACCTAACAACAACACGGTCATCGTGCCCAATAAGACACTGGTGAACTCCCGGGTCATGAACTTCCATTATCCTGACCCGGAGGTGGTGGTCGTCGTCCCAGTGGGGGTTCATTATTCTTCGGACCTGGAGAAGGTGGAAAGGGTGGCGATCGAGGTGGCCCGGGAGACCCTCCGGGAATGTCCCGGCGGAGTCAAGCCGTTTGAGCCGTTCGTCCGTTATTACAATTTCGCCGATTACAGCATAAGCTTGAACGTGATAATGCGGGCCCAGGACCTGGGCAACAGCCACCTCGTGAAGCACGAGTTCATCAAGCGCCTGCAGAAACGATTTATAAAGGAAGGCATCACCATACCGTTCCCAACCAGGACCATAGTACAGGAGAAATAATGTTCATATTCTCGAATCTTTTTACGGCCCTTGCCAACGTTTGCGACGTGGGGCTGACGATCTACTACTGGCTGATACTGATCCGGGCCTTGTTGACCTGGGTCAACCCGGATCCTTATAATCCGATCGTCCAGTTCCTGGAGCGGGCTACCGAGCCGGTATTGGCACCTATCCGCAGGTTCTTGCCTCCGATGGCCATCGACGTATCGCCGATAATCGCTTTTATGATCGTGATATTCCTGAGATCGTTCCTGATCCAGACACTTTTGGACATCGCCCAGTCGATGCGTTCTCATTAGTCCATTCCGGCCTCGGTGAGGGTATTAATAGAATAAAAGCAGTATCGCGTATAACTGGAACGGATAGAGGATTTCACACTTGCCAATTATTATCTTTTAGAGTATAAGAAAGTGGCATTATTGGCGTTGGCAGGGACAGATCGCGCCCGGATCAAGGTTTTGGGGCTTTGGCCAAAGTCAACAACAAGGCAAAGGCAGGCTTTAAAGGAGTCAAAATATGTTCGATCAGGTCAAGAAAGTGATGGAGTTGAGGAAACAGGCTGAGACTTTCAAGAAAGAGATGGAGAAGGTCATCATCGAGTATAACGAAGTGCGCGGCGTGAAGATCAAGCTGAACGGAGTGCAGATGTTCCAGTCCATAGAAATTGATGATAGCTGGATGGATCCCAAGCAGAAGTCCCGTTTCCAGGTTGAACTCATAAAGGCCCTTAATATGTCGATAAAGAAATCCCAGAAAGAGGCTGCTGTACAGATGCAGAAGTCCGGCAACCTCAACATACCGGGTTTAACGGGATAGAGGCTTAAAATACAAGGGGGGGGAAATGCCTTACGACAAGTCATTGGATGTGGAAGTTTTCAAGGAAGTAATGGAAATGGACGGGACCCGTATCACCGTCGGCGTCTTTTCCTATAATGGCGGCGAGAAGAAGCTGCAGGTGGGACGCGAGAACCAGGACGCATCGGGAGAGTGGCGTTTCAGCAAGCTGGGACGCATGACCAAGGATGAAGCCCAGGCCGTGATCCCGGTCATGAAGAAGGCCGTAGATAGCATGTGATAGTTATTTCATCACGGGCCCTGAAAGCAAGCATCTTCAGGCTGTAAGGGCAGTGTTTGGCCAAGGTTTTTATATCCGTCAGTTCATTGAGTTTTTCAATAAATAGCTTTGGGATGAATAGGGCAGGGCGCGGGAAGAAGGGGATCCTTCCGGTATTCCCGTGTTTTTGTTTTATTCAGCTTATATGAAGATCGGAGATCCCGATCGGAAAGACAGGGGGTTTATGGCCGGGCAGGTCTATTTATCTCGTTTCGGGTACCAGAAATTGATCGAGCAACTGGAGTTCTTGAAGGTCAGCGAGCGCCAGCGCATCGCCAAGGCCATTGGCGAGGCCCGCGCGCAGGGCGATATTTCCGAGAACGCCGAATACGACGCGGCGAAAGACGCCCAGGCGCACAATGAGGCCCGTATCGCCGAGATCGAGGGCAAGCTGGTCAATGTTTCCTTCATCGAGGACCTGAATATCCCCGCGGACAAGGTCTTTATCGGGGCCACGATCGGACTTACGGACCTTGATACCAAGGAGAACGTGACCTACAAGCTGGTTTCGCCCGAAGAGGTCGAATTCCACCCCAAAGGGCTTTCGGTCTTTTCCCCCATCGGGAAAGGTCTTTTGACCAAGAAGGTCGGCGATGAAGTGACCATCGCCGTCCCGGCGGGCAGCAAGCGCTACAAGGTTTTATCGATAGAGCGCACGTAACGAGGTTTAAGGCTCAGGACTATATCGAAGCAGCGGCACCGGTCTCAAAAAGGCCGGTGCCTTTTTTGCGTTCCCCTCCTGAAGAGGATCGGCTCGGAAATTAATATTCAGTCTTTTATTCCAGCGCGAGGAAGACCCAGAGGATGATCGACGGGGCGAGGGCGAAGAGTATGCGGTTGAGGGTGGTGGAGAGCCACCAGCCGATCTCGAAGAAGGTGTTGGTCCAGTAGACCCCGATGACCGCCAGGCAGTAGATCAACAATGTGGCCGGGAAGATCCACAGGCTTTTTCTCAGGCATTTCCCCCGGCTCAACAAAAGGCCGGCCGCGGACAGGATCCAGAACCCGTTCCATTTCCAGCTGATCAATTCGACCCCCCAGAAGGCGAAGATGAACTGCAAGCGCTCCAGGCCGGTGGGCTTGGCCGACGAGGTAAACCCGTTGATGAACGTGTGGCTGTCGGGGGCAAAGCCCAGCAGGAAGATGATGGTCGGCAGGGAGGCCGCTATGAGCGTGACAAAGAAGGCCGCTGCGTCCCGGCGCAGTTCCTTTCTATCCGGGGATCGGACCGCCCGGATGGCGATAACCGTAAAGGCCGTGACCAGGGCCAGGACCAGGCCCTCGCTTTTGGTGAAGCTCAAGAAGCCGAGCATCAGCGCTGTCACGGCGAGCCAGGCACGGGCGCCGGTCTTTTCGAAATACAGGTAAGCGACCGCCGCGGCCAGGTAATAGTTCCCGACCATGAGGTCGCTGTACTGGCTGGAGGCCAGCTTGACCGCGAACAGGATCGACAAGAGCCAGACCGGTGCCAGGATGGCGTGGAGGCGGCCGGCCAGTTTCTTGATGGAGAACAAAAGGGTGCCGGCGGTGACGAAGGTTATGAGGCAGGAGTTCGCCAGCGGCACGGCCCCGGCCGGGTCCTTGCCGAAACACCAGCTCCATACGTTCAGGCACGGCAGCAAAAGCGGGTAGGCGATGTTGGACCGCCACAAGAGCGGGTCGAACATGTTCTTCCAGTCTTCGCCGCCCAGAAAGATGAAACGTGCTTTCAGGTTCCAGCATGACCAGGCGTCCCAGCCTCCCTGAGGGTAGAGCAGCGCGTGGGATACGACCGGGATCATGCAGAGGCCGAGTAGGCTCAGGCCGACCAGGTCGGAACCTTTGACTTCCCCCAGGGGGAACCGCTGGCCCGGGGGCAACAGTTTGCCGGTCAGTGCGGCCAGGGCGACCAGCAGGAGGATGTGAATCCCTATCGCGTACCAGGCTGCCAGCTTTCCCAGGAACACCAGGCTGGAAAAGACGATGGCCGCGCTCAAACCCATGCCCGCGCTGGCTCCCAGAAAAAGAAGCAATGCCAGCGGCGGGCAGTATTTGCGCAGGAGCAGCCGCAGAGCCAGGTAGCCGACGGCAAAGGATAGAAGGACGGGGATTATATATACCATAAGTTCAGTTGGGCTTTGTTATGGCCAGCACGGCGCCCAGGTTGTTACGCTTCAGGGGACGGGCCTTGATCTCGGAGATCTTCCGCCAGCATTCTTTTTCATCCCTGCAATCAAAGAGGATATAACGGTGCCCGGCCCGGCCCTGTAGGACCTCTTCCATCTTTTTCTGGTAGGAGATCTCGATCCGGTCCAGTATCACGGGCGCGAGAGTTAATTGCACTTGCTCGAATTGGGAGCTATACTTGGGGTCCTGTATGTCCTTGTCGGTGTAATATCCCAGATATTTTTCACCGGCCAGGACCGGGCTAAGCCCGGCAAAGCCGTCGCCGTAGAAGTAAAAGGGCACCCGGTGACGCACTTCCCAGTATTTGTTGAGTTCCAGCGCCGATTGGACCAGGCCGGCCATGACGGCCAGAGATACGAGGGACAGGAACAGCGCGCGCGGCAGATTGATTTTTATGAAGTTAGAGATGTCCATGGAATTGGAATGAGGGCATTCTAACGGCGGAAAAGTAGATTAGCAAATAAAAACTTGGGGATTCAGGGGTTCGTTTATATAATAGGGCAGTATTTTTCAGCAAAAAGGAGGTCATGTGGTTTCTATCGGAGTTATCGGTTGCGGGCATTGGGGCCCCAACCACATCCGTGTATTCTCCCAGCTGGCCAATTCTAAAGTGATCATGTGCGCCGACCTCGATGAGGCGCGCCTCAAGGCCGTTAAGGCCATGTATCCTTCGATCGAAACCACAACGGACTATCACCGGCTTTTGGACCGCAAGGATATCGACGCGGTCTGCATAGCCGCTCCGACCAAATACCATTACCAGTTCACCAGGGAGGCCCTTCTGGCGGGCAAGAACGTCCTTTGCGAGAAGCCGCTGGCCACGACCGCGGGGGAATGCGCTGATCTGGGAGCGCTGGCCGAGAAGTGCGGGAAGTCCCTCATGGTCGGGCATGTCTTTTTGTTCAACTCCGCCATCCGCTGGGTGAAAGAGTACCTCGATTCCGGCGAAATGGGGCGCATATATTACGCCCATTCCGAGCGCACCAATCTGGGGCCTTTCCGTTATGATGTCAACGCCATGTGGGACCTGGCGCCGCACGATATTTCGATCTTTGACTACCTGCTGGGCGGAGGGGCGGTCAGCGCTTCGGCGCGCGGGCTGAAGTGCCTGGGGAACAATCTGGAGGACCTGGCCTTTGCCACGCTGGACTATCCCGAAGGCCGGCTGGTCAACATACACGTGAGCTGGGCCGACCCGCGCAAGGTCCGGCAGATAACGATCGTCGGCGAGAAGAAGATGATCGTCTGGGACGACCTGGACGCGCTGGGGTCGGTCAAGCTTTACGACAAGCACGTCGAGCGCACCACCAAGTTCTATGAAAGCTACGGCGAGTTCCAGCTGCTTTCCCGCGAAGGGTCCATAATGATCCCGAAGATATCGGCCCAGGAGCCGCTGAAGGCGCAGGGACAATATTTTATCGATTGCCTGGAGAAGGGCCAGGCCCCGACGGTAGCCGACGCGCAGAAGGCCGCTGCGGTGGTCCGTTCACTGGATGCCATACAAAAGTCCATGGACCAGGCCGGCACGCTGGTAAAAACCTGAGATAAAGCATATGTCTTATTTCAAACATGATAACGCTTTGGTAGGCCCCAAGGCCCGGATAGGCGAAGGGACGCGTATCTGGGCTTTCAGCAACGTGATGGACGATGTCACGGTGGGCAAGAATTGTAATATCTGCGACGGTTGCTTCATCGAGTCGGGCGTCACCATAGGCGATAATGTCACCATCAAGAACAACGTCTCGGTCTATGTCGGCATCACGCTGGAGGATGACGTGTTCGTGGGACCTAACGCGACTTTTATCAACGACCGCTGCCCGCGCAGCCATCACCAGGGACGATGGAAGATGGAGCCCACGACCGTTCGGAAAGGCGCGTCGCTGGGGGCCAATTGCACTGTCATGTGCGGGTTGAATATCGGAGAGTATGCCCTGATCGGGGCCGGCAGCGTGGTCACGGCAGATGTCCCGGCGCATGCCATCATGGTCGGCAACCCCGCCCGGCAGGTCGGCTGGGCTGGGCACGACGGCCACCGCCTCAATGAACATTTACAGAGTCCATCGGGCCAGCAGTACCGCCTTTCCGATAAAGGCCTGGAACTGGTCGAAGGTCACCCGCATGCCTAAGGTCCTGGTCTCTCCGATCGCTTTCAATGAAAAAGGAAAACTGCAGAACGTTATCGAGCGGTTCCTGAAAAGCCC
>CAYTIW010000050.1:10843-12952 GCA_964438075.1 uncultured Planctomycetales bacterium | reverse complement strand
GTTGCCCACAGCATGAATGACGGGACCCTGGAGTCAGCAATGACCAAACTAGGGCACGCTATGGAGGTTGCGGTACATCTACGTCGCCAAAAGTAGTAATGCACGACCCCTCTAATATTTTCTACGTGGACTGCTAGGAGAGCTCCATGGTCCCTAGCACACAGTATGGAAATGTTACTTGTGGGAGCAAGTAGGTGAATGGAATGAAAATCCACAAGCCAAAGAAGGAGGGCGAAGCTGGAGAGTTTACGCCCGTTGATGCACCGAAGGAAGAACAGCCTGGTAGCCTCGTCGAGATGTACGAGCTGTACGAGCAGGAGACGGTAAATAGGCGCAGGGGTGCAACTGTACCCGCTGAGCAGGTGCGACAGTTTGTCCATGATATCATGGATGCTACTGGGAAGGATGAAGTTGTCCTCGCAGCTGTGGTTAGGGCAATCACAAAAGCGATCGGAAAGGTCGAGAATGGAAGTGTGCGGAGTGCCGTACATAAAGAGTTCGACCTGGTGAAGAAGGGTGACACCGTCTATATCGTCAAGAAGTCCTAGGGCTCCAAGGTGGGAGCCTTATGGACCCAGACACGTGCCCTGTGTGTGGGGCAACCCTTGAAGAAGTATACATCGACTACAGAAGGGTACTGGTGTGTGAGGACTGTGGGTGGACACATGAAGAGTGGTCGTATATTACCCGCGCCTACTAGCACCAAGTGCCTCACTGTCACAGGGGGTACCATATGCCATCGTGGCCAATAGGGAAAGGCCCCATTGTGGGCCAATGTCCCTACTGTCGGAGCGCGATCCGCATCAAATGGTCTTGCAAGGCTGCTAGAGAAACTTACTGTACAGGTTGTGGGCAAGTCAACTTGCAGAAGTCTGTGGCTATGACCCTCAGTAAGAAGTACGTGCAGCTTCTTGTCGATGAAGTGTTCAAGAGCCTACACAAAAGGGAGGTTCGCCTACAGCCCTTTCTACGAACTGTGCACCAAGTGTCGAAAATGAGATACGGAGTGGGCGTTCGTGGAGTGTCCAAGGGAGACTTGGAGAAGTGGGGCTACGTGGTAAGTGATGAATGGGTGAGAAAAGTATAATGGGTGATTGTCCATGAGTAGGTTTAAGGTACACATTGAGGCCACCTGGCCTGAGGACTTTGAGGTGACTGCTAGGAGCTTCCAGGAAGCAAGAGATGCAGCAGTTGATAGGTTCTTCAGTGAGGTAGACCTTGATGTGGACGTGGAGTTTGCCAGGGAGGCTGAGGAATGAGCAAGACTGGTAGGATTGGAGATGACTGTGGAGTCTCCCAGGAAGTGGAGATGGAACTTAAGCATCTTATTGTGGAGATGTACAAGGACCCTGATGTGGAAGGTATTGACGACATCCTAGATGTAGTGTCTGCTTGTGTGGAGATGCGGGTACCTGGGAGTGAGAGTGCCAAGCGATTTGCATGGTACATGGTAGGGTATTACATTGGTGGCATGCATGCTGTAGAGTGTACTGTGGGGGCTCTTAACCAACTTGGGGCCCTCAACACATGGTCCTCTAGTGACGATGGCATGTTTGGGTGACTACTCCCACGAGGTGCCCTATGATGGCAGAAGCAACTAGCGATGAAACGTTCTGTGCAATACACGGATTACCAATCAAGTACGCACAGTTTGGTGCCAGGATACAGGGCACAGCAGAGACAAAAGACAAAATTGGGATGCTTGACATCTATGTATGCGAGGAGTGCTGGAGAGCCATCGTCCAGAACGTGGATGGTGGCCTCACAGCTGCTAGAAGGAAGCAGGAGAAGCTTGCGTTAATAGATGCAATTAAGGACGTGAGAGAAGATGACAGCGGTGACACTGAAGAATCTGACCAAGCATGATATTCGGTTGGTCTTTGGGTCTACCATGCTCACTGTCCCCCCGAGTGGCCATGTAGCTCGCACGACTGGCGAAAACCAAGAGCTTGTCGATGTGATCACCTACGAAGGCTATGAGGTACCTGTGTACGAGTGGGGGAGTTCTAATGTTAAGGAGCTCCCTGATCCCGAGGATGGGGTGATCTTCCTGACATCTGGTGTTGTAGCACAGATAGTGAAGAGACCAGATGTAATGTGCCCGAATAC
>CAYTIW010000050.1:9239-10743 GCA_964438075.1 uncultured Planctomycetales bacterium | reverse complement strand
GTGGACTGCACGAAGTCGTTTGGTACATCATCGTCTGGTAAGTCGGTGATCATCGCCAGTACTGAGGGTAACCAGGATGTCCCTGGGCTCCCTGGCACCAAAATTGGCCTCAATGTGTACAAGAAGGTGGGAAATGGGACTAGGTAGGCACATGGATCGTCAAATGAAGGGAGGGGGTCACCATGGAGGTGACTCTCCCGAATTTGACCCAACAGCGCTGATAGCCTTGGGGCTCATGGTTGTTGTTGGATACCTGGTGCTAAAGGGAGTGTTTGGATTCTAAGGAGGAAGTAAACATGGACAGAGAGTTGGCAATCAAAGTAGTGGAAGGGTATACTGTGTTCATTGTGGGAGATATTATCACTGGAAAGGCTACAAGGATAAGTTCTGCCCAGATATGCTCACATGTGGCTATGGTAGACCTAATGAGGGCACTGGATGTTGAAGTGAATGACTTGTTTGTGGGGGAAGATAGCGAGTTGCAGATACCCTGTAGGCACTTTGTGCAAGGGATGGTCGACAACTATGATATCCTTGTCACCCAGATTCAGAGGATGAATGGATGCCAGTAGTGTACGATGATGAAACAATCAGGCAGATGAAGGTACTCATTGCAGACCTTAAGGATACTACATACGATGCCCTAGATAGGGAAGCGTTAGGGGCCCTTGAGAACCTCCTAGATGAGTACGGACAAGATGCTGACGATTGGGCTAGTGACAGTGGCTACGGCTACTGTGATAGTTGTGATGGAGAACGATTCCGAGACGAAAGTAGGGATTAGGAAGTGTGAGTAGTATGACAAAGTACACATTTGACCACGATGCATTATCCATCTGGGAGGCAGTAGGGCTGACTGAGGACAGGTGGAACGAGCTTGAGAGGAAGGCGAAAGACATTAGCGAGATGTCAGACTACATGTCCGAAGATATTGAGAAGGCAATTGGGTACACAAATAACCCAATTGAGCTTGTTGTGCTGGGCATGATGCTGGCCAGGTGGGGCTAAGGAGTGTTTTATGGTAGCGGAAGGTGTGAGGAAGAAAACCCAAGCTTTTTGGGATGAGTGCAGTGAGCCCCCATTCTCTGAGAATGGGCGACTTAACCTTCTTGCTGGATGGCTACAATGCTGTGAGAGGTTCGAACTAATGACACACGACGAGGCTCAGGGGATCTTTGAGTCCCTAGATGATACTGGGAAGTGTGTGTAACTATGGAATGTCCACGATGTGGGGCTTCAATGTCTCTTGGATGTGCCCATGACCTTGCTTACCACTCGCAGTGGGAGTGCCATGTGTGCGGGTACATCGAACTAGTACGAGGAGATGATTACTGATGCATCCGTTCAAGAAGGCATCATTAGTAGTAGGTGTAGTAGCTTTGGTAACATGGATTGTTATCATCTACACATTGTTCCAGATGGTAGGAGCTCACATTGAAAGTTACTATCTGTTAGGTGTGTATGTGGTGTTCAACATCATGTCTCAGGCGTTCTACCAGGCAGC
>CAYTIW010000050.1:2022-9139 GCA_964438075.1 uncultured Planctomycetales bacterium | reverse complement strand
AAAGGCCTCGAGGAGGGTATTCGCCGCGCACTGGACATCACGTGTGGGGCAATGGAAGTATTCCCCGGGGGCACATTGAAGTATGAGAATACTGACAACATCTTGGACCTCTGGTACAGGAAGGAATGGAGAGTAGGGAACACCAAAGTTGTTCTGGAGGCTGTCATCAGTGTGCTGGAAGCTTGAATTCTAATACTTATTTATAATACTGGGAAAATTCATACCCCCCTATTGTATGCGAAAAATAGCTGCAGTTATTATCCTCGCATGCTTGCTTGTAGGAATGACCACAGCTGCTAGTATGTGTCCACTGGATAGTAATCCAGAGGAGATGATCCCTCCTGTGCACACGGAGATGGGAGCTAGCACACTGGGAGTTTGTGAAGGAGTCATAGGGGCTTCTCACTTTACAGGCTTTGAGCATGTGAGTGAAGGGGTGCGAGGCACTGCTAGTATGGCGAGTAGCTTACTGTCAGTGGGTAGTACTCAGTATGTAAAGCAGGTAGAGTATGGGACATCCGAACTTGGAATGCACTATGATGGTGTGAGCGGAGTTGACGTAGTAGGAAGAGCTGCCTATCAAGAGAGTGCTCTTACCGAGGTTATGGCACCAGTAGATGGGGACCTAGCAAATACTACTCCTGTGTGTGTCCATGCCTACGATGAAGTTGGGGGAGTAATCACCCAGGGGCTTGTAGGCACCCAAGTGAGTGTAGTGAATTATCCTGAGTCCATGATGTCCCTGCAGGTACAAACAGGTGTCGGCCCCAGCAGTATGGCCTCGCTCCCACTTGCCAGTGGGTCCTTCTACACTAGGAGTAGTATTGGTACCCTAGTGGGTGATGGAGCAGTCCTGGCACCGACTCTGGGCGCTGGTATGACCATGCAGGATAACACGTATTGGAATGGTAAATTCCAGCTGGTCCACCAGTTCTCGTATAGTGTGACGAACTTGGGGACCCTTAGTAGGGACCTCACAGAGGAAGCCTAGGCTTCCTTTCTTTTCTGGGTGTGAAAGCATCCTAGGAGTGACAACTATGGATCAATTTGACGAAATAGTCCAAACTATCCTCAGCGAGTGGAAAGTATTGTATCCGTCGATTAAAGATTGTTCTATCTTCCCGAATGGGTTCTTGTCCCCGAGTACCCAATATGTGCATGTAAGTTGGAAGGAACCGCTTGCTAGCAGGATCCCTAAAGAGTTTAGGGACTTGGCAAAGGTGTGCAGGAAGCACACTTGGGGGATTGTAGAATATATGCAGTATGATCAACGATTGAATGGGACATCTGTGTGGAGAGTGAAGGATGGTGAGTATGAGTGTGATTTTGTATTTACTTATGGAGTTGAGAGTGGATAAGCATGCACAATGATTACGTGTTTAGAGTATCCTTTATTGCCGAAGGAGAGGTACTGGTGTCCTCTCCTGATCGCAATTGGGCCGAACATGTGACTGACAAGGATCTTCGAAAGATGGCATTGCATGATGGTGACTATGGGATTGACAACATCGAGATTACATCCGTGGAGTATGTGGGAGTGGAATGAGTGGATGCCATTGATTGCTTAAAGTACCCAACGTCTAGTCATCGACACCCCACTCCCCAGGAGCTTGGGCACAGCCGCCCATGGGTAGTACGTGAATGTAAGTTCTGTGGCGTCCAGGTGGAAACACGGGCGATGTGGAACTTCAAATGCCCAGAGTGCGGACGGGTTAACTGGCTTAGACAGAAGAGGTGTTAGGATGACTCTGATCAAGATTGAGTATGGAGATGAAGATACCTGGGATCCACAGGACCCTATGTGGTTTCGGATCTTCCCAGTTAAGCGGACACGGTGGGCAGTGACAGTTGTGAGGAGAGATGGTGATGTAGTAGTTGTGGGAGAGTATAAGACTGTAGAGCGAGCTACTAAGGCGGTCTTTGAGTATTTGAAGAAAGTGGGGGAGGTCGTGGAGGTAACAAAATGAGAGAAGTGGGAGACTTTGTACTCGTGGGTGGTATTGGAGCAGGTAAGTCGTTGGGGATCATCCTACGGTGTAGCGGTGTCCCCAACTGCTATGATGTACTAATCCCTGGTGGGTTCGTGACTCTTAAGACTGAAGAAGACCTGGAGGACCCTCCGGTACAATGTTCCAAAGTACTAGCCCTGATGGCTCATTGGGCTCTACGGGACTTAAATGGAATGACCAAAACAGACTACTTACACCAACTAACTATGCTTGCTGAGGAGGAACTGAATGGTTGAATTAACTATTACTCTGAAACTGAGAGATGGGTGTATCGAGACTTACCATGCTGATAGGTGTCATATCTATGAGGGATTCTTGATAATTGAAACCATGGCTGGAAAAGAGCAGGATGCCTCTGTTCTTATTACAGATATGATAACAGTAGATAAGATAGATAGTGTGAATGTACAACCACTTGTTACTGTGGGTGGTCAGCGGATTTGCCAGAAAGCATCTGGGTAGTAGGAGGAGGAACTCCATGGGAATGTTTGATGTATACATCCTAAAAGGAATAGTGTGCCCCTTGTGTGGTACCCAACTGACTGATTTTCAATCTAAAGATGGGCCTTGTCGTCTTAACACCTATGTCGCAGGGAAGCGATACAAGGACCTATCTCATCTTAGGTATGTAGGTGTGTATGATAGTTGTATCCATCAGTTATACCGGGACCACAATGTACCAATTGCGCCTGACATGTATGTGTACAGAATTACTCGAGCAGTTTTTGTACAGGTACAAGTACCGATCCTAGCTAATGGACGGGTATCATCTGACCCTAAGAAGTACAAGATAACGTATGAACTACGAGACGTCTCACAGGAGCATCCTTGTCTCTGGAACCAACTGACCAGTCAAGTTATTGATGAGGAAATCTTCAATAAGGATAAGTTCAACAAGGAGGTAGAGTTACGTGCAAGGAGACAAAAGGATGAAGGTACTCGATGATACTCTTGAGGTTCTAATCATAGAGTTTGGATCAGAGTTAGTGGGGTCGGCATTCATCCAGGCAGTGGGGCGATCCGAGGGTGAAGTTAAGGAACGAGGGTGGAAAGGGAAACTCACTCGTCTGGAGGCACAAGCTGATGCTGCTAGCGTACAGCTGTTGGAATAATTCACTACCCCTGGATCACCCCCTCACTGACATCATCTATTTAATGTTTGCTGATCGACAATTCGTCCTCAACTACTACGAGGAAACCTTCCCTATCAAGTACCGCCAGGAAGTGGGCCCATGATGTACCTGTATGTCACATTTACATTTGAAGGTTTCCACCAATACCCGGAAGCCCCCACCCCAGTCTCCTACCTCCGCTCCCTCCACCGTCACATCTTCCACGTCAAAGTCTACATCCCAGTGGATGACTTGAGTTCACGAGAACTGGAATTCATAATGGTCAAGCAGGCCCTACTTGCCAAAGTTCCAGTCTTCGTCAACATCAACGACACTGGGTCATGTGAGGATATTTGCCGTAGGATCTCTCACATGGTCCATACTCTCTACCACCTACATTGCCCCGTCGAAGTGTCCGAGGACAATGAAAACGGTGCCTTGTATATTCCTAACTTTTAGGAATAATCAAACAAATCAAAACATTTATATATTTTAAAATCCAATACTGTATTGCACTTTACGTGCACGAGGTACAGAAATGGATGTAAAAGAACTCTATCTGGAACTTGAGAAAGAGAGCCAGTCTAGGTCTGCTAAGGGAGAGAAGGCTGAAAAGATCCGCGGGTTCATCCGTGAAGTCGCGACTCAGGTTAAGAAGCCTCACCTGTCGCTTGCAGCTCTGTACAAACTGACCAAGAGGCAGTTCCCCGAGGATAAAATCGATAGGAGCTACTTCGTTTCGATTGTCCAGAAGACGTGGGAAACTAGCAAGGACGACAATGGAAACGTCCTTGTTGAGATTGGAAGAGAAAAAGTCCGCAAGGAGTAACCTCCATGCTGATGGTGGTTGCAGACACTTGGAAATCGAAGCCTGCCAGTGTGCCTTGGGATGCACTCGATTCCATACTTTTTGTGTCCATAGCGGATAAGGTCTGCATGTGGAAAAGTGAGTTGGTGAAAGAGGCTAGGGACCACTTCGTGGATTTCAAGCAAGTGTATGTTGTGCCACCAATCGGTGAGGGAGCAGCCGTACCAGAGCAGTTGCTGGTAGGATGTGGGTTGATCCATGACAAGGATGTGATAGTGTATGGGAGTGATCAAGCCCCTAGGGGAGGCACCGAAGAAGGTGGGAAGTAAGGAAATTGTTGAGACCTTCCTACTGTCAGGTACAACCAGTGGGGAAGTTGACATTCAATCCACCAACCGACCAATCAACAATGTGTACACGTCTCTGCTCACGTATGTACAAAGGCATCCTGATCTGGGTGTGGAGGTTCGATTGGTGGATGGAAGAATTGTGCTATACCGAGACACTCAGTGAGCGAGTGGCGTATTTTATTACGCACGAGTGGGATCTTGGTGAAGTATATGTTATTGGAGACTTGGCAAGGATGTTTGGCATTGACATTCGCCTTGCCAGGTATCATTTGATGAAGAATGTGGATAGTGGGATTCTCTGCCAGGTAAAGTGGGAGAAGAATACTTATTATCTGAAACGAGAATGGAAAAGACCATTTAGTAGATTTACCCATATTGGGGTTAGACTATTATGAATGGAGTAACTATTGGAATGGGAGTAGTGGCTATTGTCTGTGGACTCGGCACTACTTATGTTGCGCTGGGGAATACAGTACCATCGTTGGTGCTGGTTGTCGCAGGGACTGCACTAACAATTTTCTTCGGACTAGGAACTGTTAGTGGAGCGAGTACAATGAAGGAGGCCTAAGTATGGTCGACATGAAGAAGTTAACAAAGAAACTGATGGATGCTGGGTGGGATCAGAAAAAGGCTGATGGTAAGGTTGCCCAGCTGGTGAAGAAGGCTAAGGAGTTGGCGCCTGGCGAGAAGGATGAGACGATCCAGAGTGCTGTCGGGATGGCAATTGATAGGTTGCTGGCTACCGCGGCTGCTGAGAAGTATGTGGGCGTGTGTCTTGCAGTGTCTGATAAGACAGACAGGAATGCCTTTGCAAAGAGGAATGCCCTGAAGGCATATGAGCAGAATCCGGTAGTGGCTGTGCAAGAGAAGATGGTGGAGGTTAAGGACGGGAAAGTAATACCGTTGGACAACCGAAAGTATGTCGACGCTGCACAGACAATGGAGAACAGGGAGTATGGAAAGCCGCTCAGGGAGATCTTGCAGAGGGAAGGTGTGTTCCTTGTTGGGGGAGAGATCACTAGGGTCTTTGGGAACTATGATGCAGTCATTGGCATGGAGTATGAAATCTATGGGAAGAAGAGCCCCAAGAGTGGGATCATTTCCATAAGGAAGCCAGGGGTCAAACTTTCTGGTGAAGGGCCAGCGAGTACCTTTAAGGACGCATACTACTCTGTGGAGAAGAGCCCCATGGCTGTATCGCTCGATGGGGTCAAGGAGGCCAAGGGGGCCATCGTGACCACTGGGTTCATAAGGTTCGAGAAGGAAACCTCCAATGGCCACATGGTTGTGATGGACGACGACAGCGTCCCCGATGGGGTTGTGTGCTTCTCTGGGTCGGAGGCAGCCAGGGATGCTATGGCCAAGCTCGCAGTGGGAACTGAGATTCTTGCGTTTGGGCGCCCAAGCAATACAGTTAACAAAGAGACTGGGGAGCCAAGGTTCTCGCTCATACTGACCGGTGTAGTGTCTAACCCGGAGTCTGCAAAGTGTGCTGGGATCGCCGACGGCATGGACGACCTCCTGTATGATGAGTGAGCAGCCCTCACTTTTCTTTGGAGGTCGCTGATGAGACCAATAAGGAAACAAAAGCAACCGGCTGAAGGCCCATCAGAGTTCACCTGCTGGAGGTGTGATCATACATGGAAGGACGAGTACGTGCCAGGGAAGATGTATCTTTGCCCGAAGTGCAATTCACACAAAATAACCAGAAGGGTGTAGGGGTGACTTGTAGAGAGTGTCAGGTGTATCAGTTCTGGGCTATGCCTGCATTTGCTAGACCTGACATTGAGTACAAGCCGTCATGCAGAGGGTGTGTGAAGCTGAAGGAGGGAGCAAAGTGATCAGCAGAAATGTAATAGAAAAATTGAAACGGTACTGTACGGAAGTGAGTACACCCGATCAGACCTATGGGTATGTGGCTGCCTTGCAGGACTTTGGGTTCATGTCGGAGAGTGAAGCTACTAGGTTTCTTGATCTCTATGTGTGGTTTGAAGATAGCGAGGCAGCTTGGAACTACCTGGAGGGGTGTGCGTTCTAATGGCGTTTGGAAGTAAGCCCTTGGCTAAGACCAGCGAGGCTGAGAAGAAGTCGATAAAGGAATTGTTTAAGCCCAGTGTGGAACTGGAAGTGGTCGCTGGCTTGAAGATCGGTGTATATGGCAGATGGAAGGTTGGCAAGACCCACTTCGCTCTTACTGCCCCTGTGCCTGTGTATGTTGTGGATACTGAAGGGAGTGCTAGGACTAATGTGAAGCTGTTTCCTAAGGAGCGTCAAGACCAAGTGTTTATAAGTGAGGTGATTAATTGGGCCGACAAGAAGGAGAAGAAGGTCGATTTGATGGCATCACTTGACGCTGTGATGGACTCCATTGATGTCTTGACTGATATGATAGTAGATAGTCCTGACGCTGAGGGGACCATTGTGATTGATAGTGCTAGTGATATCTGGGACTGGTTGAATCAGTGGTTGGAGTTGTCTGCGGACACCGTGCGTACGAAAGGAGGCAACATTAGTCGACTGGAGTGGGGTAAGGCGAATAGGCGCTACACTGAGTTCATGTACATGTTGCTGAGGTCGAGATGGAATGTTGTGATGACATTCAGGGCTTTTGAGGCTGTGAGTGACAAGGGACAGTCGTTAGGGTACGATCAACCGAAGTGGCAGAAGAATACACCGTATTGGCTGGACCTCATTACAGAGTTGAAGATGGATGGCATTGAGACAGTGATGAAGTTCAGGGGCGATAGGTTTGGTCGCTTAACAGAAGACCTGAGAAATCCAACGTGGGCGTCGCTTGCTGACTACTTGAAGAAGAAGAGTGGGGTGAGAATAGGATGA
>CAYTIW010000050.1:0-1922 GCA_964438075.1 uncultured Planctomycetales bacterium | reverse complement strand
AGCGAGCTGCAAGCAGAGAAGTCTTGAACAAGATGGAGGCGAAGGGTGGTGAGTACCACGAAGAGCCTGTTGATGAGTTTGACATGGACTTACTACTTGCCCAAATCCAGATTAAGGCGACTCGTGCTAGGAGGGCCATTAGGACTAAGAAGCTCAAAGATGAACTTGTAGATACTGCTGTGTATAGTATACTTGCGTTAGCGAAGATTCTTGAGCAGGAAGCAAAGGAGACTACAAAGAAGGGTAAACCAACCATCAATGCCAGGGTGGCCAAGGACAAACTGAAGGAGGAGTTATTCAAAGTAGCAAAGGAGGACCACGATGGTAACACTGGTCAGTAATGGAATAAGTTGTCCTACTACAATCACTACCGACAACACCTCCACAGGCACACTGCCCCAGGTGTACATTCCCGACCCTTGGCAGGCGACAGTCACCTATACGTACTGCTCACCAGTTTCCATACCGGAGCCACCAAAAATGAACTATATGCCAATTGTGCCCATTGGGATGTTCGATGTACTTGATCTCAGCGGGTTGAAAAACGTATTCTTACTTTCCCAGTTTTGGGACACCAAAGAATACAGACAGTACTATTCATCACGAACATGGGACACTGTGATCATTGACAACGCTTTGTACGAGGACGATGTGGCAGTTGAGTTCCAAGATGTCCTTGATATTGCGAGACAAATCCACGCTAACAGGATCTTTGCGGTGGGTCCTGAAGATCTTAAGAGTGGCATTCGTACTGCTCAACTGTGCCTAAAGGCCCTGAAAGAGGTACCTTCCTACGATCTTCCTCACAACACCCAGATGATGGTCATCCTGCACGAGAAGCCGAACGAGATGAAGTTGCAGTATAAGGTACTTCAGCAAGCATCTCGTCCACTCGCACTCGGTGTGTCCATCTTTTCCTATCGTCTTGGGTACAACAGAGGTGACCTCGCAAGATTCGTTGGGATCGACAGGTCCAAGTACTACATGCACGCATTCGGATGGGACAACATCTTGGAACTGTATGCTCTGAATGGTACTGGCTTCCGATCTGTGGATAGTAGTTTGGCAGTCACAGCAGCTATCAATGGCATCGAACTCAAGGACGACTGGCAAGTGACTAGGGATCCTGGAAAAGCTGGAGTGAAAGCTAGTACTAGGGCGAAGATCACTGACGAGGACTTCTCTGATGAGGTCAAGACTGTTGCCTTGGACAACATTCTGTTCTTGCAAGAGTGTTGTCAGTCAATGAGGTAAATGATGAAGTACTTCATGCAACATGTTGAGACTACTGGTCCTGTGGAGGTAGATCTTAAGAAGTTCATTGAGTGTGTCCAGGGAGAGATGTTATTTGGGGACACCTACTACGAACACTTCTGGACGCTGATCGGTCATGGTCAGAAGATTACCGGTACCCAGCATATCTTCTGGATGGAGTGGGGTGAGTGAGTGTTTGGAGAATCTATTGTAGTTGTTCTACAAGTATGTCTACTAGTGCTACACTATGGAGATGCTGACCTTCTTGGAATCACCTGGGCCACCCTGCCTTGGTGGGTGGTGTGGTTCCCATGCTTGTGTGTGATAGTATTTATAGTGGGAATAGCCTTAATAGTATTGTTTGCAATAGTACTATCAGTGCTGTGCTCATTGTTGGGGGTGTAGGTATGTTAGCACATATTGTGATGATGGTAGCTGGCACCACCGGACTCGTAGTGTACAATGGAGTAGTGACCGGACTAGCTATGTGGTTCCTAATAGGAGGTGAGAGACATGGGATACAAGACAAATGCTGAGAAAGAAGCTAGCATGATCAAAGAAATGGACAGGCTTAAGGCTATCGAGAGAGCACAGGCTCAGAAGAAGGAAGGCAACTAAGTCTTCCTTTTGTTACAGTATACTGCTATGGTGTAGTGGTCAAGCATGAG
>CAYTIW010000049.1:3812-13348 GCA_964438075.1 uncultured Planctomycetales bacterium | reverse complement strand
TGCGCCACCTTCGGGAACTCCGCGTAGTATTCGCCCTGCGGCCCGGTGAATCCGGTGCCGGAGCGCTTGATGACCACGGTCGTGTACCCGCCCTGCGCCTTGGGGATGTTGAGGGCGAACGGGCCGGCGGACGGATCGGCCGCCGGGGACGCGCTGGTTATGGCTACCGGGCTGACCGCCGCCGGGGCTTCCACTACTGCCGCCGGGGCCGGCGCCGCCGCGTAGGCCGCGGAGTTGCGGTTCGGGACCTGGTCGCCTATCACGCTGCCCGCCGTGGCGCCCACGGCCGCCCCGATCAGGGCCCCGCCCACATCGTGGCGTCCTTTCATCTGATGCCCGATGATCCCCCCGGCCACCGCGCCGAGAAGGCCGCCTAACAAGGCGCCTTCACCGGACTTGGTCGGGGGCTCCGACCACACGCTGTCCACGACCATCGGCTCCGGGACCGCCTGGACCACCGCCACCTGCGGCGGCGGGACCACCTGGTACCCGTAACCGGTGTAGATATAATAAACACCGTTGCCGGTGAAATAGGTGACGCCGTTCACGACCACCGGATAATAATAGGAAGGGATCGAGCTCACCACCGCGCCAAAAGGAGGAGAGACCAGGACATACCTGCCGCCCAGGGTCCGGTAGAACATCCCGTCAGAGTAATAATAGCGCACCCCCCGGGCGAGCAACGGCCGGTACAGCCGGGGCCCCCCCAGGTCGATATGCATGCTGAAGCGCGAGCGGTCATGGCCGCGGCCGATATCAGGACGGCGGTCTGGCGCCTCATGGCGACGGCCGACGTCCTCGCGGCGGCGTTCACGTCCGCGGTCACTGTCTCCCCTGGCATAAGACAAGGCCGGTTGGAGTAAAAGCGCTGAAATGGTAAAGAATGCAACTAACTGGTATTGAAGGCCGGAGGTTCTCATAACATCTCCTTTGTTGGCAATGTTGGGACTTGTCGCTTTCACCATATTAGACAAGGCCCCCTGCCAAAAAGTTACTTTTGACCTCCACCCTACCGGAGAGGGTGAGGGTTCTCACCCTCTCCGGTAGGGTGGAGGTCGGGTGGATGAAGGTCAACGCCCGGGCCTGCCGTAGAGCTCCGGGCTCGGGTCGGACTGCCAGTATCCCTTGGTCTTTATGTCCATGATGGTCAGCTGTCCGTTCCAGCCGGCGCCCGTGTCGATGGCCCAGACATTGCAGAAGTGCAGAGGCTCTTTCGCGCCGTACATATCGGTAGGGGTATGGCCGAGGAAGATGTCGCGGAACCCGCCGAACCGCTCCCGGCTCCCGGCCAGGTGGGCCCAGCGCGCCCGGGCCAGGAGGTCCCGGTCCCACATCAAGAAACCGGCAGGCTGAACGTCCAGCGGCAGGCCGGGGTCGAAACCGCCGTGCACGAAGGCCTGGCCGCCGAGCTTGAGCCACGGGCGGGCCCCGGCCAGGAACTCGATGTGCTCCTCCGGCATCGGACCTCCGCCGTAGGACCGGATGGTGTTATCCCCGCCCTGAGAGGTCCAGAGCCAGGGCCTTTCCCCCTTGCGGGCCCAGTCCAGGGCCCAGGCGTCGTGGTTGCCGAGGATCATCTCGCAGTGCCTGACCTGCAGCAGTTCGTCGATGCACTGGCGTACCTCCGGGTAGCCGTCGCAGACGTCGCCGATGACGACCAGCCGGTCCTTACGGGCGTCGAAGCCGGAGCGCTCGAAGCACTGCCGCAGGGCCTTGTGCGCCCCGTGGATATCGCCGACCACCAGAGTCCTCACCGCAACCTCCCCGCCCGCGCGTCACCATCTCTCCCAGTGGATATTATCGGGCTTGAACTTGTCCTTCGGCCGGTCGCTGCCGTCCGGATGGCCCACGGGTATCACGTTAAGCGGGACCACCTCCGCCGGTATGCCCAAGACCGAACGCACGTGGTCCATCCGTTCCGCCTCGGGATAGGCCGCGGTCCAGACGCCGCCCAGGCCCAGCGCCTCGACTGCCAGAAGGATGTTCTCGCTGGCGCAGGCCGCGTCCAGGACGGCGAACTCGGCCTTCTGCTGGAAGGCCTTGCCGGGCAGGGCGCAGACCACGATGGCGGCGCCGGCCTTGTCCAGCATCTTGGCGTAAGGCAGGCCCGCGGCCAGGGCCTCCAGTTGGGCCTTGTCCGTCACCACCACGAAGGCCCAGGGCTGCTTGTTGACCGCCGTCGGGGCGGCCATGCCGGCCTTGACGATCGTCTCCAGGGCCTCCCGGTCCACCGGCTCGCCGGTGAAATGGCGGACGCTCTTGCGGCTGTGTATGACCGACAGGGCGTCCGCTTTGGCCGCCGGGCTTTCGGCGGCGGAAGCCGGCGGGATCGCGGCCGCGCACAGCACGGCCGCGGCCAACAGCCCGGAATTTGTCGCAAAGGATATGTCCATGTCTTTCCTCCTGATGTTATTCCTGGCCGGCCAACGGTGCCTTGCGGAACACCAGCCGCTGCCGGGTCTGCCGGGAGAGGTCCTCCCCGAACTTGCGCAGGTCTGCCAGGGCCTCCTTGGGCAGGAGCGCCCGCTTGGTCACAATGGTCTCCGTCACCGTCACGCCCTTGTCCGTCCGGGTGAACTTGCGCGTGAACCTCAGGTTCGGCCCGTCCACGTCGATATCCGGCGGCAGGTAGAAGACCTCGAAGCCGGCGGGCATCCGGTACACGATCTCGGTCTCCAGGAGCTTGTTCACCGGGAAGAAGAAGGGCTCGCGGCGCTGCTTCTTCTCGGAGGCCTCGTCCCGCTCCATGTAGTTCAGGCTGATGACGATCAGCCCGTCGGCGGAAGGGAACTCCTCCGGGCAGCGGTACTTGATCCGCATGCGCACGTGGCCGTAAGGCTCCTCCAGCCCCTCCAGTTTGTTGTCCATGACCTCGCCGCCCTTGGCCAGGGAGAACTCGACCTCTTCGATATATTCCTTGCGCTCCTTCTCGCTCATGGACTTCCAGCGCAGCCGCAGGGCGATGGAATCATCCAGGCCCAGGGTCCGGGTCTCGTCGAAGGTCCCCGACCAGTCGTCGTGGATGTCCACCTCCACCCGGTTGCGGACGGCGGCGCTCTCCGCGCTGAACTCCGGCAGGCGCCCGAAATAGCCGTTCTTCCCGTCGATGACGAAGGTGTACGCCCGCTGGCAGTTCGGGGGGTACTCGCCGATGTCGTAGCCCTTGAGGAGCGGGTCGGCGTAGAAATCGCCGTTCGGCGGGTCCTCCACCCGCAGCATGACATGGTTGAAAAGGTTGGGGATGGGCAGGTCGCCGGACGGGTCGGTGATGGCCATCTCGACGTTGAAGAGGGCCAGGTGCGCGGTGACGCCCACGGCCCGCAGCATGGCCCGGGTCAGGAGCGACAGGTCCTTGCAGTCGCCGTACTTGTTGCGGAAGACCTCGTCCGTCGGGTGCGGCTCGAAGGCGTTCTCGCCGAAGCTCATGGAGACGTAGCGGAAATTGTCCTGGACATATTCCAGCACGGCGCGGGTTTTGTCGCGCGCCGAAGCCAGCCCCCCGGCCACGCGCACGGCCTCGGCCTCCATCTCGGGGGTCATCCGCACGTTCTTCTCGCTGAGCTCGTAATACCAGCGGGCCAGGTCCTCCCAGCTCTGGATGGAGGAGAACTCGCAGGCCTCCCAGTCGTCGTCGGGGGCCGGGGGCGGCAGGTACCGCTCCTCCTGCCGGTCGTCGTAGAGGTCGTGCAGGACCCAGCGGTAGGTCACCATCCCGTCCTTCTCCTCCACCTCGGGTTTTTGGGTCAGCCCGAACTCGCGGTAGCGGATGCCGAGCTCCTTGGGGAAGGTCAGCGAATAGCGGAACTCCTTGACCGGGTGCCGGGGCCGCATGAACTGGGTGTCCCAGAAGGCGTTCTTCATCGACAGCCCCTGGGATTCCAGCGTGTAGCTCACGTCCAGGACCGCACCGATGCCGACGGCCGGCATGGACAGGATGCGCACCATGGCGTCCGAATACATCGGCTCGCCGTAGTAGCGCGAGATGTCCTGGGTCTTGACGACCTCATGCTCCGCGCCGTCCGGCGTTACGGTCAGCCCCTTCTGCTCCGTGATGCGGTCCAGCTTCTTGTCGTAGGAGATCGGGACCTCGCCGAGGTTCTTGGCCTCGTCCTTCTGGAGCTTGATCCTGCGGTGGATCTTGCGGGTGAACGACCAGTCCGGCTTGACAACGATCTCCTCGGAACTGAGGAGCACGATGTAGGCCTTGTCGCGGTGGGCCTCTTCGAAAGGGACCGCGGGTTGGGCAGCGGGTCCGGCAGCGGGTTCGGCAGCGGGTCCCGCGGCCGTGGCCGCCGGGCTTTCGACCTGGGCCGGGGCGGGCGGCACCGCGGCCAGGAAAAGGAACAGGGCCAGGAACAATATCTTTCGCATGGGTCTCCTTGAATGAATGGTTTTTTCGGCCGCTCAAAAACGGGGCGGCCTTGCCCGCGGGGTATCATCCCTCCGGAGGGAGGAACCCGTCGATGGCTTCCAGGGTGAGCTCTATCCCCGCCGCGTCGTTGTCCCGCCCCGGGGGCGGCACGACGACCAGGCAGACCAGATGCACGCCGCGGGAACCGTAGTACAGCCGGAACACCGAACCGGAAGAGAACATCGGGCTGCGCAGGACCGCCTGCATCCGGGGAAAAAGGTTCTGCATCATATACCGCACCTTGCCCTGCCGCAGGACCGAACCGAGGGAGGTCTCATCCACGGCCAGCTCCTCCCCCATCCAGCCCTGCCGGAACTCCGCGTCGCTCTGCACCACGAACCTTACCCGGACAAGGCCGGGGTCGGCGGCGAAAGGGGCCGGCCGGGCGGTCCAGCCTTCCAGGATGGCGGCCATCCCGTGCCAGGCGGCCTCGATGCGGCCGAATTCCCCGGCGGACCGCACCGCGGGGCCTCCCTCCAGCGGAGGGAACCAGGCCTGCCAGACCTCGGTGATCCGCCCCCACATCGCGGCCAGGGACGGGTCGGCCAGCACGGCCCGGCGCATGATGTTGCTGGCCGAGCTCCTGAGCTCGTAGGGTATCTCCCGGGTGAAACGGGACTCGAGCGGCGAGGCGGGGTCGGAGACATCCCGGTGGGAAACGTAGAGCATGCTGCCGTCGGCAAGGATGATCATGCCGCCGGTGCCCGAGGACTGGACCGGGATCACCAGCCCGTCCTCGATGACCACTTCCAGCGGTGCCACACCGTGCTCGATGGCCGTCGGGAGGGTCAGGGTGACGGCGTGCCGGCACAAGTGCTGGGGGAACTTCTCCGCGTCATTGAAACCGAATTCCTGTAAACGGCTGGGGGGGATCATTTTTTTACTCTCTGCCTCGTCGTGGCCGTGATGGTCCGGCGGGCCGCGCCCGCGGCCTGACCGCCGTCTCTCGTTTTGGGGGATTATAACACGGGGCGGCCGTTACCACAACGCGCGGCTGCCGCTGACCTCGGGGACCGCCTCACCGGCTGAACGGCGCCTTCCGCGCAATGACCAGTTCACGGCACATCCCGTTGAAACAGTCCCGGACCTCCGCCCCGCCCTTTTTCTGCAAGGAGTTGACCGGCAGGCGGTTCCAGGGGATCATCCCGGGGGCTTCCACGATGTGGAACAGGCCGTTGGCCAGCATGCCGGCCACGTTATAGAAATCGTTGTCCAGCGGGTTCCGGTAAGGCAGCGGAGAGTACTCCCGGCCCAGCAGGATCTCCGCCCTGAGGAGAGCGAACTCCGCCAGGGAGATGCTGGACGGCACCGGATGGTCGAAGGATTCGGCGAAGATCGGAAAAAAGTCATCGCTGAAGGCCTCTATCCAGCCGCGCATCTGCCAGAAAACGCGGATCTTGCGGCTGAACTCCTCCATCTCGGGGCCGAACCGCCCGGTGTCCTCGTTCAGGTAAGTCAAAAGCAACAACAGGGCGGCATGGTCCTGGAGGAAGGCCTGTTTCGGGGCCACCCCCTCGAAAGAACTGTGGGCCAGGACCCCGTCGACATAATGCCGCCGCAGCAACCCCTGCGCCAAGGCCTCGGCCCTTTCCAGCGCCCCCGGCACGCCCACGTGCCGGTAGGCATGCAGCAGGCCCACGCCCGCCAGGCAGTTCCAGGAGGTGATGATCTTGCGGTCCACGAACGGCTGCCGCCTCTTCCGGCGGACGGAAAGCAGCTTCTTCTCGATCCGGTCCAGGGAGGAGTCCCGGTCGCGCACGAGGTGGTTAAGCCCGGAAAAGTTCCCCTCCTGGGATACCCGGTAGACCTCCTTGAACTGGTTGTACTCCTCCGGCAAAAGGACCCGCGCCAGCTCCTCCTGGCTCCAGAGGTAGGCAGAGCCCTCCTCGTGGCCGCTGTCCGCGTCATGGGCGGAATAATACAGTCCCTGCCCCTCTTCCGCGAAGGTCTCCTGCAGGCACTGGAACGACTTCTCCACCGCGCGTCGGTAGGCGTCCTTGCGCAGGACCTGGTACGCCAGGCTGTAGACCCACATCAGCATCCCCTGGTCGTAGAGCATCTTCTCGAAATGCGGGATGGTCCAGGCGCGGTCGACACAGTAACGGAAGAACCCGCCCTGCAGGTGGTCGTGCAGGCCCCCCCGCAGCATGCGGTCCAGGGTCTTTTCCAGCATGGCCTTCAGGTCTTCGTCTTTTGAATAAGCGTAATAGTAAAGCATGAAGAGCAGGGTGCTGTGGGAAGGGAACTTCGGGCCCCCGCCGAAACCGCCGAAAACGTCGTCAAAGGCGTCCCGCAGCCCGCTGACAAAATCCGGGTCCCCGGCTGTCCCGGCCTGGTCTGCCTGCAGGGAGAACGGCTGGACCTGTCCGCTGAAGCGGCTGTACTGGTTCTGCACCTCCTTGAGTATGGCCAGGAAGCCGGGCATCCCGTATCTGGCCTTGATGGGGACGTAGGTCAAAGCGAAGAAAGGCTTGAGGTCGGGGGTGAGGAAACAGTTCAGCGGCCAGCCGCCGTGCCTCCCGGTGGAGGCGATGAAGGCCATGAGGTACTGGTCGATGTCGGGGCGCTGTTCGCGGTCCACCTTGATCGAAACGAAATGGTTATTAAGGAAAAGGGCCACTTCCGGGTCCTGGAAAGACTCGGAGGCCATGACATGGCACCAGTGGCAGGTCGAGTAGCCGACCGAGACAAAGATCAGCTTGTTCTCCTTGCGGGCATAGTCCAGGACCTCCTGGCTCCATTCCTGCCACCAGATGGGGTTATCCGCGTGCTGGCGAAGATACGGGGACATTGCCCGGTTGAGGTTGTTCCTGGTCCATCCCATTTTTTATCCACCTTGGCTGATTGTGCTGTTCATTTTATCATTTTGTCGGAGCACAGTTAGAAGTATTACGGCCCAAAACAAGGTATTTTTGCGGCCTTCTTTTGCCCGGGACCGAGCCGATAATGCTGCCTTCAGGCACTATTCAGATGTAAGGAATGGTAGTATATGTATTAGGAAGATAATGTAGCACACTTTTCTGTTTTTATGAAAGTAAAATTCTGGGGGGCGCGGTCGGGCCTTGGAGAGAACGTTTTCTACCGGGAGGCAAAAAGATGTAAGGACATCGAAAAAACCGCTGCCATAACAGGGAAAAAACGCCGGACAAAAGTTATTGAGATAAAGTCACTTTTAACCCGTCAGTGCGGGATGGGGACAGGCGCGACCACGTAAACGTAACGCAGGATCCCGGCCGACTCGTTGCGGATATCGTGCTCGGTCTCGGGCGGGATGTAGACCAGTCCCGGGGCCTCGGCCGTGAACTCCAGCCTTTGCCCGCTGTAGACCGCGGCCGTCCCTTCCAGGAGGACGATCGCTTCCTCCCGGCCGTGGGTGCTGTGGGCCCCCACGTTCTCCCCCGGCTTGAGGGTCACATAACCGGACTTCATCCCGGCCGTGGACGGGGTCCCGGCCAGAAGGCGGGTGAACTTCTCCGCCCCGGACAATTTAACTGACTGCGGTCTCAGGTCGTTCATAAGGCCATCCTGTTTATCATGGACGCCACGTAGCCGGCGCCAAAACCGTTGTTGATATTGACCACTGTCACGTTGGACGCGCAGCTGTTGAGCATGGTCAGAAGCGGCGCCACCCCCTTGAAGTTGGCCCCGTACCCCACCGAGGTCGGGACCGCTATCACCGGGCAGGACGCCAGACCGCCGATGACCGAAGGCAGGGCCCCGTCCATCCCGGCGGCGACCACGATGCAGCGGCTCTCCGCGATCCGCCGGAAACAGTCCAGCACGCGGTGTATGCCGGCCACGCCCACGTCGTACACGCGCTCGACCCGGCTCCCCGAGACCTCGGCCGTGACCGCGGCCTCCTCGGCCACCGGCGTGTCCGACGTCCCGGCGCAGACCACCGCCACCAGGCCTTTCCGCCGCGGCTTGCGTTCCTCCAGCGTGATCGTCCGCGCCAGCGGGTGGTAGACCGCCCCGGGCCGGACCTGCCGCACGCGCTCGAAGACCGCCGGCTCCGCGCGGGTCAGGAGGATCCGCCGGTTCCTGCGGGCCAGCGACCGGAAGATCGCCTCCACCTGCTCCACGGTCTTCCCCTGGCAGAAGACCACCTCGGGAAATCCTGCCCGCACATTGCGGTGGTGGTCGACCTTGGCGAAGCCCAGGTCCTCGTAGGGCAGGTGGCGCAGCTCCTCGAAGGCTTCGTCGACGGAAATGCGTTTGGCCCTGACCCGGGCCAGCAGGCGTACTATCTTTTCTTTTTCCATGCTATCGTCTCGTTCATGGCCCCTCTGCGGTAGCCTTCGATGTCCACTGTCACATAAATGTAGCCGAGCGCCCGCAGCTCCCGGGCGATGCGTCGGCTTTTCTTCAGCACCTTCGGGATATCCCCGGCGGGCGTTTCGATCCGGCAGAGCTCGCCGTGGTGGCGCACGCGCAGCTGCGACAGCCCGAGCGCGCGCAGGGCGGCCTCCGCCCTCTCCACCGTCCTCAGTTTACGGTCGGTCAACCCCTCGCCGTAAGGGAACCTCGAGGCCAGGCAGGCCAGGGCCGGCTTGTCCCACGTCGGCAGTCCCATGCGGCGGGACAACCGGCGGATATCGCGCTTGCCCAGGCCGGCCTCCCGGAGCGGGCTGCGTATGCCGAGCTCCCGGAGCGCGCGCGTCCCGGGGCGGTAATCGGCCAGGTCGTCGGTATTGGACCCGTCGACGACACAGACGAAACCCAGCCTCCGGGCAAGTTGGAGCAGCGCGGAAAAGATCTCCTTCTTGCAGCGGTAGCAGCGGTCCGGGGCATTGTTCCGCACCGCCTTCCCCAGCCGCTGGCGGACAGAACGGTGCCGGACCTTGATCCTTCTCGCCAGTAGGACGGCTTCCTTGATCTCCGCCTCCGGCATCAGGCTGGAGACCACGGTGACCGCCAGGACGCGGCTGCCCAGGACTTCCGCCGCGGCCCGGGCCAGGAAAGTGCTGTCGGTCCCGCCGGAAAAGGCCACCAGAACGGGCCCCATCCGGGACAGGATACCGCGCAGCCGTCCGTATTTCTCGTCTAAGGTCATCGGTCCCCCTCTGAGCATGCCCGATTGTAACATCCCGGCCGCCAAGTGCAACCCGAATTTTGTCCGGGAAGC